>NZ_JACHZH010000002.1:0-580577 GCF_014193405.1 Sphingomonas sp. BK069
CTGATCGTCCGTCAGCCAAAACAGGTCGCTCATCCGGGTCTCCTTGCAGAGCCTGAATCAGATCGCGACGCTCACATCAATGGGTCCTGACCCTAAAGTTTCTCGCCTAGCGTCGACGCGAAACTGTGGCCTCCCCGATCTGACACCCGAGCAGCTACGTTTCATCGATCACGTGACGCCGGAGCAGCGACGATCTTCCGTCGAGTGAGCCGAGCGAGAGGCGTCACGCTGGTGCGGTCCGCCTCACGACGACCTCGAGGTAGCTCACGTCGGTCGCCGACGCGTGTGCATGGCACGATCACCGGCTGCTCTCAGGCGCAGCAGCGCTTGTGCTTCTTGCCTGATCCACACGGGCACGGATCGTTCCGGCCGATCTTCGCCGCCATCATCGTGGACGGCGCTATGCGCGCCGCTTCCAGAGAACGATCAGACACCGCGTACAGGCGGAGCACCGCGTCTGTTAGGTCCCTAACGACATGGTCCTGGAGTGCGTTAACCTCCACGCTGTCCAGGTCGCTCTCGTTGCGGGCAATCTTGATGAGCGTCTCCAAGCGCGACCACGGCTGCGACAAAGATCCATCGCTCGCCAGCGCGCTCCACGCATCCGGCCGCAATGCCACCGCTTCCGCAAAGCCACCGACCCAGTCTTCCCAGAGCAGCTCTCGATCCCGCTCGTCGACGTCGAGGATCGGTTGGAATTTGCCGCGGGCAAGGTCGCGGGCGATCTCTGACTGGCGCGCCAATACCGCCGAGGCAAACCACTGCACGTCGAGCGGATCCTCGAAGGGCGGCACGCCTTCAGTCTCCGGTCCCCATATGATCTGCATCCACTCGTTCGCCGGCGCGGTTTGCGGGGACACAAGCAGCCCGGTCAGAAAGCCGTCGAGTTCAGTCAGTAGCATTGGCTGCTCGACCGGAAGGTCCGCAAGCGCGCCATCCAGGCGCCGAAAACGCGAAGGAGGTCGCATCACAAACTGATATGACGTCGACGCATTTCGTCCTGCGTCATCTCGCGCAATGGGCTGGGGTCTCTGTCGACAAAGATGTCGGCGAGATCGAGCAGATCCTCGTCGCCTAGAGCCGCTATCGACGCTTCTATGGCTGCAACGCGATCGAACATGCGTTCGACCCTCGCTTCGTGGCGCTTGATCTGTAATCTGAGCATGTGCAACCGGTAGCAGGATCGATGGCGATGACCAGTCACCCGTCGTGATGTGGGTGGATCACCCTCTTGGCGACTTTCCCTTTAACCGAGTCGACCTGCGGTTTGATGTCTCTAAAAAGTTGGTGCCGCGATTTTGAGGTTCGAATGTCCGATCGCCTGAAGGTTCTGCTTCAATATGTGCTGCCGAAGCAGCGCCTGACCGTGTTTGCGGGGCGCATCGCTGGCGCTCGGGGAAGCATGGTGACCACGCGGCTGATCCGCTGGTTCGTCGGCAGATACGCCGTCGACATGAGCGAAGCTGCCGATGCAGACGTCCGCAGCTACGGAAGTTTCAACGACTTCTTCACCCGCGCCCTCAAAGCGGGATCGCGCCCGATCGCGGACGTCGATTTCGTCTGTCCGGTTGACGGCGCGATTAGCCAATTCGGTCTCATCGACGATCATCATATCCTTCAGGCAAAGGGACATCGGTTCACCACAACCCAGCTGCTCGGCGGCGACGCCGCGTTGGCTGCTCAGTTCCGGCACGGCAGCTTCGCCAACCTGTACCTTTCGCCGAAGGATTACCACCGCCTGCACATGCCTTGCGAGGGGAAGCTCACGCGCATGATCTACGTGCCGGGAAAGCTCTTCTCCGTGAATCCGGTCACAGCGCGCGGCGTGCCCAACCTGTTCGCGCGCAACGAGCGCGTGGTTTGCACCTTCACATCAGGGGAGCATGGCCTGTTCGTCATGGTGCTGGTCGGCGCGACGATCGTCGGAAGCATGGCGACCGTGTGGCATGGAGTGGTCAATCCCAAGAGGACCAACGAAACCTCAATATGGGACTACACCAACGACGACATCGTGCTGGAAAAAGGCGAGGAGATGGGCCGCTTTCTTCTCGGCTCCACCGTGATCATGTTGTTCGAGCAGGGCACCATCGCGTTCGATGAAGATTGGGAGCCAGAGCGGAAAGTGCGCCTCGGCGAACCGATGGGTCATCGCCCGGCCTGAGCATCAGATGCCCCAGCTTTGTCTGACGTAGAACCCGATCACGGCCATTCAGTCTCCTTGAAGCGCAGCCAAACTTCGGTCATTCGTTCATCGGACTGGCGCGGCAGTTAAAGACAGCGCAGCGACCAATCGCAGGGTCGAGTTGTAGTAGCTTTTCGGTTTTGCTGGGCTTGGGCCACCAGTACGGAAGTGCCTTATTTGCGCTTAGGCAGAAAACCGCTCTTGAACTCGGTGCGAATTGCAACGAACGGCGCTGATCCACGGTTTGTGATGGCGTGCAATCCTTCCGGCTCGCCTCTTACGGTCTGCGACTTAGCAAGCGCAGGCGCGTTGAAGCGCTCCGTTTCGACGGGCTTTCCATTGATCAGCTTATAGGTGATGTAAGTGATTGGTCCTGGTTGTTCAAAATACATCACGCTTGGCCAACGATGTTCGTGAACGGCTTCGGTCACGCCGGGCGCCACCTCGACACGCAACACGCGGATGCTCTCATCCTCAAGCAGGACGCGGTGACTATTTGGCGCAGCGGCAACCGCGTCGAAGCTCGCAGGAGCAGCCTGAATCGCGAGCAGCAATGCACCTATCATCGCGTTCCCCACTTCTCGTAGTTCAGATCGCCATCAATCCAATGCCGCGGCAACTTGAAAGGGAGCAATCCGCAACGATCCACAAGCCGTCACTCAAGCCACCTGGCCGGCTAATCAACATCGGACATTCGTTCAGACGCGTTCCTGGTTGCGTTCTGGAACTGCCATTAGATCGCCGCAGCTTGAACTCGTATAGCCGCGGCAATCGGCTGCAACCCCGTCGTGGCGCTCGGCGCGACCACGCTGAAGCCGATGCCGCGGTCCGCCCAACTCACCTGCTGCACGTCATCGTCGCGTGTCGAGACCATGCTGGCGTCCTTGTCGATGTCCATCGGTCGGCTGAGAACGGCGAGGCGGGCACGCGCGGCGCCATCGTAGAGCAGCAGGAGCGCCGGCCCGTGGGGCGTCGCCACGAGGCGCCCGCCGGCGAAGCGGTAGCCGGCGGCCGCGAGATCAGGCACCGCTACCTTGCTTCCGATCCGCCGTGACGCCCAGCTGACGAGCTGCTGCTTTTCACCGGCACCCATCTCGGCCGGGCGCTGCGCATCGGAGGCGTAGACCCGGTAGCTATAGCCTGCCTCCCGAGCTAGCGCGCCAATCCCGGCCTGCGGCGGCAGCGTTCGCGTGCGCACGCCCCAGCCACCGCCGAAGCCTACCGCGAGGAGGAGCGCCGCTGCCACCGCCTGGAACCATGCGGGCCGCGTACCACGTTGGCTCGCTGCGATCGCTTCGATCCGCATCGTGGCAGGGAGCGGCTCCGCGGCGATCGGGGCGAAGAGGCTCCTGAGCGCGCTACGCTGGTTCTGCTGCTGCCGCAGACGCGCCGCGATATGCGGATGATCAGCGAGGTAACGCTCCACGACAGGGCGGCGCTCGACGGCGAGCCGGTCATCGACCCAGGCGGTCAGATCGTCCTCACCGACAGGAGCCGTCACTTCGCCCTCCGCAATCTGGCACGCGCGCCAGCGCCGATCAGCTCGGCCAACCTATCCCGCGCGCGCGACAGGCGCGACATCAGCGTACCCACCGGGATACCGAGCACCGTCGCCGCCTCCGCGTAGGACAGATCCTCGACCGATACGAGCAGGATAACTGCCTTCTGCTCGGGCGGCAGGGCATCGAGGCTGCGTAGCAGATCACCGTGCTCGATCGCGTCGGTCTGCTCCGCACGGACGGCGAGCGCCACCTCGTCCGCCATGTCGATCGGGACGAGCGTGGCGCGCCGCGGCGCGCGCCGGCCATGATCGACCAGCAGGTTGTGGAGGATCGCATACAGCCACGGGCGTACCGCATCACCGCGCCTTTGGCGCCAAGACGAGACGGCGCGCTCCAAGCAGTCCTGCACGATGTCGTCGGCCAGCGCAGCGTCGCGCAGCCACCCGCGAGCATAGCGCCGCAGACCGGGGATGAGCGGCTCGATCAGGGCGGCGCGCTCGTCCATCTCAGTCGCGCTGGACCTGGACGACGGCACCCGGAACTGTGCCGCTCTTCTCCGCGATGACCAGCCAGCGCCGACCCGACGTTGCCGTGCCTGCCACGATCTGGCGGATGGGGCCCGAGGTGTTGACGATCGCGGATCCCGCAGGATTGGTCATGAAGGTGGCGAGCGGCTCCAGCGGGCCAGAACCGTCGGCACGCCCGACGAGGGCGATGACGTAGGCGCGCTTGGGCTCCAGACCGGTCACTGATCCCTGCAGGACCTGCACGACGCCTTGATCGAACAGCGTGACGCTGGTCGCGGCCGAGGCCGTATCGCCGCGCGCCGCGAGGGTGAGGTGCGTCGCGTCGCCGGCGGTACCCAGCGGTTGCAGGTGCGCGGTGCCCGCGCCGTCCGGAACAGCGCCGGGCACATAGGCGATCGCCTGCGGCGCCTGCCCGATCGGCACCATGGCAATGACCTTGTTCGTCGCGGTGTCGATCACGGCCAGCTTGTCGTCGTTCTCGAGACCGACATAGATGCGCGAACCGTCGCCCGAAGGCCACACCCCGTGCGGCAGCTTGCCGACCGGAATGGTCGCGACCTGGCGGAAGTCACTGGTGCGGAATACCTTAACTTGGTTGAGGCCGCCGACCGTCACATAGGCGAACTGGCCCTTACCGGAGCTGGCGAAGTTGACGTGGTTGGTGATCGGACCGGTGTCGATGACCTGGCGGATCGTAAATGGCGGATGCGCGTCGAAGGCGACCGTCTTGCCCACGTCCTTCAGCGTGAACCAGACCTGCTTGCCGTCCGGGCTCGCCGCGATGTTCGGGCAGAAGGGGCTGGGTTGCTGAACCCGCCCGGCCTCACGGTGCGTCGCCACGTCGAACACGACCAGCTCAGGGTTGAAGGAGGAGCAGACGTAGCCGTAGCGGCCGTCCGGCGAGAAGATCGTCATCCCCGGTCCGCCAGGCGTCTTGATGCGACCGGTCTCCTCGTAGGTTCTGGGGTCGAGCACAGCGATATAGTCCTCGCCGCGCACAGTCACCCAGACTTCCTTGCCGTCCGGCGTGAAGAAGGCCTCGTGCGGGCTGCGGCCGACATAGGTGGTGTGTTTGACGGCGTTCGTAGCCGTGTCGATCCACGTGACCGAATTGGATCCGATCGACACCACCGCTAGGGTGCGACCATCTGGTGAGAAGCCGAGCCCGTGGACGAGCACCTGGCCCTTGTAGAGCGGGCTGAAATTGGCCGGCTGCGGGTCACCGAGCTTGATCACGCCCAGAAGCGTGTTGGTGGCCGGATCGGTGACCGAGAGCGTGTTCGAGAATTGCTCGGCAGCATAGACCCGGTCGCGGCCGCTGACCGCAACGTCGCGGTGATCCCATGGCGCCTGCACCTTCGCGGCGCTGCCGGTCGCCGGTGCCGCTGCTCGGTCATCGACGAGCGGGAGCTCGATCGCGGTCGGCGCCGCCCAGGGCGCCGACTGTGCGCCCGCCGAGCTGGCGAGCAGGGCGGCCGAGAGGAGGATGCGGTTCATGTCAGTGCTCCCTGGAAGGCGAAGAGGCGGGCTGAGGCTGCGTCGGTACGGGCCGCGATGGCGGCAGCGGCCGCCCCATCGCCAGCTGCATCGCCGCGATCTCCTGCTGCTGGTCGACGATGATCTCCTGCGCGATGCGCTTGAGCTGTTCGTTCTTGCCGTGACGCAGCTCGGCCACCGCCATGTCGATGGCGCCCTGGTGGTGCGGGAGCATCATGGTCACGAAGTCGGCGTCGACGTCGCCGCTGGGCGGCACCATCATCGCCTTCATCATGCGATCCATGGCGGCGTTCACCTCTGTGAGGTACGGTCCTTCGGGCGCTGTAGATGCCGCCAGCCCTGCACCGGCGCAGAGGGTCAGCAGTAGCGCGGCACATGCGCGCGTTGATGAGCGAGGGACGGGCACGGGTCGTCTCCGATTGAGCGGTTATGACCTGTGACGTCGATGCACCCGACTTTATTCCACCGCCGCATTTTTTCTGTGATGCCGAACTCGATCGGCCCACGCGTTTGTGAAAACTGAAAGAGTTTTCAACGTAGGGATTGGCAGCCTCCCATCTGCTCGGTCGTGGCACCCGCCGCAGTATCTAACCGCGATCGTTGCGGGCGCCCTGCCCGCCCCCTCGATGCCGCCTCCTATCCAGGATGAGATGGAGGACGCAGACAGACGAAGGGCGGAATGACGACGATCTAATGCTGAGGATCGGACTGGAGCATCCCACGAGGATCACGCCATGGCTTCAACGGTGATCGCAGGTGCGAACTCTATGGCAAGATGGTCAATAAGGGCGCGAACTGCCGGGGACAGACCCCGCCGCGTGGTAAAGACCAAGTGCACGATCCCGATCTGGCCGTGCCAGGCAGGCAGCACACGGATCAGCCGCCCGGCCTCCAGCGCCGGGCGACAAACGCGATCGGGCAAGAACGCGACGCCCATACCCGCTATCGCGGCAGCCAATAGCTGATCCATCGCCGAGCAACCTAGGCGAGGCTCCACACGGATCATCTGGCGCCGTCCGTCATCGGCTTCCAAATGCCAGTCGACCCGATCGTGTTCGTCGTTGGTCGATAGGGTCGGCAAGGACGCGAGCTGGTCTAGTGATGAGACCTGGCTTCCGAGCTGCGGCGAGGCGACCAAGATCCGCAAGGACTGTCCCAGGGATCTCACCGTGAGTTCGGCGTCGGTGGAGAGGTCTACGCGGACGCGCAGCGCCAGATCGATGCGCTCGTCGATGAGATCGACGGCATGATCCGTCGCGATGAGCTGCAGCCGAACTCTCGGATAGCGCGCTAGAAAGGACGCTATAGGACCGGATATTGGCGCGATCATCCCCGTCGGGCAGCTGAAGCGGATGCGGCCATGCGGCTCGGCCTGTGCCTGGACCACCAGCGCTTCGGCTTGCTCGGCCTCGGCGAGCATCGCCCGGCAGCGCTCGTAGAAGGCCTGGCCAGTCTCGGTCACGCGGAAGCGCCGGCTGGAGCGTTCAATCAGGCGCAGCCCCAACCGGTCTTCGAGCCCCGCGACCCGTCGACTGAGCTTTGATTTCGGCTCACGCAGCGCACGACCGGCTGCGGCAAACCCACCGTGGCTCACCACTTCGGCGAAATACGCCAGATCGTTCAGGTCCACCCGCATAGCGTTCCTCTCGTGGAACGCTGCGTGCAGCAACGACCGGCTACACGCAACATCGTCCGGGAGGCATCTCCGTGCAGCAGCGGCGCTCCGCCGCAACCACGAAGGAGACGTACAATGACAAAGCGCTTCAACAACAAGGTGGTCGTCGTCACCGGCGGCACCAGCGGGATCGGCCTGGCCGCCGCCAAAGCGTTCGTCGCCGAGGGCGCGGCGGTGTTCATCACCGGGCGCCGCCAGGACGTGCTAGACGCGGCAGTTCGCGAGATCGGCGGCCGGGTCACGGGCGTACGCGCGGACATGGCCAGGCTTGCCGACATCGACCGGGTCTATGACGCGGTCCAGCAGCGGCACGCGCAGATCGACGTGGTCGTTGCGAACGCGGGCGGGGGAACGATGCTTCCGCTCGGCGCGATTACGGAAGAGCAGTATCAGCAGACGTTCGACACGAACGTGAAGGGAACGATCTTCACCGTGCAGAAGGCCCTGCCGCTGCTGAAGGACGGCGCCTCGATCGTGCTGATGAGCTCCAATGCCGGCTCGTCGGGTACGCCCGCGTTCAGCGTCTATGGCGCCAGCAAGGCAGCGGTGCGCAACTTGGCACGCAGCTGGATCCTGGACCTCAGGGACCGCCACATCCGCGTGAACGTCGTCAGCCCGGGCCCAACCGAGACAGTCGGCCTCACCGACGTGTTCGGCGGCGGTGAGCAGGCTCAGAACATCAAAAACTCTCTGGCTACCCAGATCCCGGTCGGACGCGTCGGAAGGCCTGACGAGATTGCCGCAGCCGCACTGTTCCTCGCGTCCGACGAGGCTAGTTTCATCAACGGCGCGGAGCTGTTCGTCGATGGCGGCGTGACGCAGATCTGAGCCGCACGCATCCAACACTCGTCGCCCAACGATCGTCTGGGCGGCGCCTGCGGCCACGATAGTGTTAGACTTGCGCGCAAAGAGGGGATCGCTCGCTGGGCTTTGCTCCAGCGGCAGAACACGCCGGTCGCCGACCGTGGCCTACCCGCAGCGACAGGGTTGCCGTGGTGCCAAGGAGTCGCCGCTCCGCCGCGGCACCTCCTTTCGCTCGCCAGCTAAGGATTATTAGCGGGGCGGCGGAATAAAGCCGGGGACGGCCACGTCTTCATCGGTAGCTGCTGCACGAAAATCCTCATGTCCGCTCGCGGATCCTTGTTCCGCAAATACCTTTCCCGCTCCGGACCGCTCGCCAGCGCAACCGTGCTTACCATTACAACGAGGCTCCTATGAAACAACCGAACGACGGGGCGCGAGAGGTGCCGGCCAAGAACGAGAGCGCGATGCCCATGGCCGATCGGAATGATGCGAGCGAAGGAGGAGGCTGGTCTCTGAAGGTCTTTGCTTTGACGTGCGGAAGCTTTCAAGCGCCAAGAGATTTCATTCTCGAGGGCGGTGGCGCCAGCTTCCTACATGTGCCGGTGACGGCCTATCTGATCGATCATCCTAAGGGCCGGGCATTGTTCGACACGGGACTTGGCCTGCGCTTCCGCCGACAAGTGGATGAGGCCCTTGGTCCGCTCGATGTGGGCTTCGCGATCGATGAGAGCGCCGACGTCGCCGCGCGGCTTCGCCAGATCGAGGTCGATCCGGCTAGTATCCGCTGGATCATCAATTCGCACCTGCATCCAGACCACGCTGGTGGCAGCGCCTTCATTCCGAACGCCACGATCTTGGTGCAATCGCGCGAGCTGACCTATGCCCGGGAGCAGAAGGACGAACGGCTCTACCATCCCCAAGATATGGACACCGGTCATCCCATTCATGCGATCGACGGCGAACATGATCTGTATGGCGATGGATCAGTGGTTCTCTTCCCGACACCTGGTCACACTCCAGGACATCAGAGCGCCAGGATCAAATTGCCGGACGGCGATGCCATTCTAGCCGCAGACTGCTGCTATCTCAAAGAATCACTCGACAGCATGACCGTCTCATCATTGAGCGCCGACCGTGAGCAGAGTTTGCGCACGCTGCGTAGGCTTGCCGACCTTCGCGCTGGCGGCGTTCGCATCTTTTACGGGCACGATCCGAAGTTCTGGCAGACAATGCGGCAGGGCCGACCATTGCGCTGAGCCAATCGGTGGTGGATCGTCAAGTTGAAAGAAAGAGTGACATGACAGAGAGATCTGACGATAGCCTGCTGGTGCGCCGTGAGGGGCGCACGTTCGACGTCGCTGGCGCACACCTCGTCTGGAAGGCCAGGGCCGAGGAAACCAGCCATAGCTTCTGCTTTTTCGAGCAGACGCTGTTCCCAGGTGAGCAGGTACCATCGCACCGGCACAGCTACACCGAAGCCTTCTACGTCTTGGCCGGCACCTTGAGCTTCGTCGATGGCGCCGGGCAGACGCATCGCTGCGTCGCCGGCGAGACCGTGATTGCCTCGCCTGAGGTGTCTCACAGCTTTTTCAACGATGGCCCCGACATCGTTCGACTCCTGAGCATCGCGCCGGCTGCGCATCAACACTTTTTCGATGCGATTGAGGAAGCTAACGACGCAGCGCCCTTCGCCGATATGACGCATGAGCAAGCCATGCTCAGGGTAGGAGCGATCGGTGCGGAAACGGATACAAGGTTTCAACCGACGGCAGCTCAGGGTAGAAGTGTACGCTGATCCATCGGACACTAACCGTAACTTTCGGGCGAGGCGTTATGAAGCACTGCGGCGCCGAAGCAACTGACAGAGGGAGCTACACCGTCTCTGATGGTTGGAGAGGTCGGCGCGACCCCGCCAGCTGGTTCAGGTCCGGTTACCGATCCCCGACCGATAATTGATTGGACATGGCTTTTACTCTCGGCTGATCGCCTCCGCTGACTTAGCGGTCAGCTCAACGGCCGTGAGTAGGATCGATTAGCCTGATGTAAGGAAGGTTGGTGTAAGCACGCCCAGAGGTGCCGTACCGGTGCCTAGCGACCCACAGATCCTCAGCCACAAGGAACTGACCTTGGCCCGGCAGACCCAAGCTGTCGGGCCATTTTTCGTCAAGAATGAAGCCAAGTCTCCTCCCCTGCCTCCTGAACGATCGGCCGGTTTCCCCGGCCGACCCCCGATAGCGGACGGACAGTGTTCCACCCTCGGCCGGCGATCGAGCCCCCTCCCTGCCTGCTGAACGAACGGCCGGTTTCCCGGCCCACCGCCCTAAACCGGACCGGCCGCTATCCACCCATTTGGGTCGACCGGCTCATGGCGCTCGGCTGCTTGCTCATCTACAAGCGCGTGTACACTCAATCGTATGCACGCCTTTTTCGGAAGTGGCTCTTCCGCCAAGCGGAAGAGCCACCTCACGGCATTACGCCGCTGCACCGCCGTCGATGGTAAGCGTGGTGCCCGTAATGTAGCTCGCGTCCGGTCCGGCGAGGAACGACACCGCGCCAGCGATCTCCTCGACCTTGCCATAGCGGCCGAGTGGCACGAACGAGGTCATCTGCTGAGCAAACTCGCTGTCGGCAGGATTCATGTCGGTGTCGATCGGCCCCGGCTGCACCGTGTTGACCAGGATGTTGCGCGACGCGAGGTCCTTGGCCCAGCCGCGCGCCAGCGCGGCGACCGACGCCTTTGTCGCGCTGTAGACGGCGGTCGCCGGGAAGGCGAGCTCGCCCGAGACGCTGCCGATGAGGATGATGCGGCCGCCGTCATTCAGGTGAGGTAGCGCTGCACGGGTACCGACGTGCAACCCCTTCACGTTGACGCCGAACTGACGATCGAAGGCTTCGTCGGTATCGTCGCCGACAGCAGAGAACTCGGCGACGCCGGCATTGTGGACCAGGATGTCGAGAGCGCCCAGCGCCGCGGTAGCCTGCTCGACGCCCGCGCGCTGTGACGCCGGATCGGCGGCGTCCGCCTGGAACGCAAAGGCCGTCCCACCAGCGCCTTCGATCGCAGCCACGGTGGCATCCGCCGCCGCCTTGTTGCCGGCGTAGGTGATCGCGACCGCCGCGCCGTCGGCAGCCAGCCGCTTCGCAATTGCAGCGCCGATGCCGCGCGACCCGCCGGTGACAAGCGCCTTTTTGCCCTGGAGTGACATGCGAAATCCTTCGAGAACGTTGCCCGCGATCACACCATCGTGCGCTGTCGGCTGGCGGGTAGATGGGCTGCGATAGCGATAGTTCAATATTTCCGAAATATGAAAACTATGAATTGTTCTTATATCCCCCTCATGCCTCGCTTCACCCACCCACGGCTTGAGGACGTTCCGCTCGATCTGGCGATGCATGCGCTGGCTGATGCCAACCGCTTGAGCATGATAGCGCGGCTGGCGGCAGCCGAGCGATTGAGCTGCACGGGTGCGGCTCCGTGTGACGCCATTCCCAAGAGCACCCTGTCCAATCACTTGAAGGTGCTTCGCGCCGCTGGACTGATCGAGACGGTCCAGGTCGGGCGCGAGATGATCAACACCCTTCGTCGTGACGAGTTCGAGCGGCGTTTCCCTGGCCTCCTGAATGCGGTGCTCACCAACATCGAAGCGTGATGCCGCTAGGGGGTGCTGTCAGTCTAATGCGAACTCGTCTCTACACGATGCACCTCGCCCTCGGCTCGCGTCGGATCAGCTGGCGAGCGCCTGCCACTCTGCCAGCGCCGCGGGGCGGCGCTGCTTGTAGCTCTGTCTGTCGACGCGGTGGCGTTCGTGATTGAAGTGGTTGTGGACGTTGGCGTGAACCGAGGCGAACTTCTGTAACGTGCGCATCTGGCGAAACCGCTGCATCGCCCGCTCTCGTCGCCTGAACGGCAGGTGAGAGTTCTCCACCCGGTTGTTGGCCCAGCGACCCACCTCCTGCTTCTCGCGCGTGCCGAGTTCGCTCAGAGCAGCGCCGTAGGAGCGCAGACCGTCGGTGGTGAGCGCCTCGGGCGAACCGTGGCGCTTGAGCGCCTTCTTCATGAACACGAGCGCTGCTTTCTTGTCGCGGGTCTTGTTAACGTAGCTCTCGAGAACCTCACCCTCGTGATCCACCGCTCGCCATAGATAAACCATCTTGCCGTTCAGCTTCACGTACATCTCGTCCAGGTGCCAGCGCCAATGGCGGAAGCCGCGCATCCGGCTCGTGCGCTGCCGCCGCACCTCGCCGGCGAACAGCGGACCGAACCTGTTCCACCACAGCCTCACCGTCTCGTGGCAGATGTCGATCCCGCGTTCGAACAGCAGGTCTTCCACGTTCCGCGGCGACAACGGGAAGCGCACGTACATCAGCACCACCAGCCGGATCACCTCAGGCGACGAGTTGAAGTAGCGGAACGGACTGGCTGGCTTGCGGGGGCGGGACATGCCACCCTCCTAGCCCGGCCAGCTCCGTAGGTGCATTAGCCTTGACAGAGCCGTCTTTCGTAGCTCCCTGCCCGCCTTCCGAGTTCGAACGTCGAAACAGAGCGGTGCTCAAGGCTTTTGGGCGGTCCTAAGAGCCTGCCGATTAGAGGTCTCGCATGTGACCCCCGGGCGGTCACCAATAAGGTCTATTGGTTGTCCGCCGTTTAGTCGCTCGAAGTACGACGGCTGCTCGCTTCAGTCTCGCCTAAGTCCGGCAACTCGGCGAGCCTGTGGTCGAAATCCGCAGCGATGCTCGCAAGGGACACCTCATCCAAACGCCGCAGGAGCAGCGCTTCTGCCTCACGCAGCGCACCTTCGAGTGATGCGTTGACCGCTTGCTCGACCAGGCAGGTCGCCGTCGGGTCAGCTGGACCGAGCGCGAAGATGCGGTTTTCTCCCAGCGCTCGGTGGACGTCGAGCATGGTGATATCGTCCAAACGCCTGATCAGCGACCATCCGCCGCCATGGCCCTTCACCGAGCGGACGTAGCCCGCGTCGCGCAGCCCCGCCATTGTTCGGCGGACGACGACGGGGTTCGTTCCCAACATCGTGGCCGCTGCATCTGATGTCAGTGGTCCGCCCATGCGGCCCATGTGGATCAGCAGGTGCAGCATTCTCGACAGGCGGGCGTCCACAGCATCGATCCTCCTGAGCCCTCCCTATCACGTGACTTTAGCTGTTGCAAAAGCTTGCGGCGTACGTCATGTAACACCCGTAGTGCGCTGAAAGGCTCAATATGTACGACGTGATCGTTGTTGGCGGCAGCTTCGCCGGCCTGTCCGCTGCCCTGCAGCTTGCCCGGGCGAGACAGAAGGTGTTGGTGCTCGATGCCGGGCTGCCGCGGAACCGGTTCGCCGACGAAGCCCACGGCTTCCTGGGTCAGGATGGCCGGCCTCCCGCTGCGATCCTACGTGACGCTCGATCTCAGCTTCTACGCTATTCGACGGTGGAGATCCGGACAGGCGAGGCCAGCGCGGTCGAGCCGATCGATGACGGCTTCGCCGTGGGCCTCTCGTCTGGCGCCGACGAGCGCGCCCGACGTCTCGTGCTCGCCACAGGGGTGACGGACACGTTGCCTTCGATCCCGGGCTTGCGTGAGCGCTGGGGTGAGAGCGTGCTGCATTGCCCCTACTGCCACGGCTACGAAGTACGCGACCTGCCGCTCGCCGTGCTGGCCGCGAATCCCATGTCGCCGCACCAGGCATTGCTGATCCCGGACTGGGGACCCACCACCTACTTCACGCAAGGAGAGTTCGAGCCCGAGCCGGCCGAGCTCCAGGCGTTCGCCGCGCGGGGCGTGGCAATCGAGCGCACGCCCATCGTCGAGCTGCTCGGCGAAGCACCCGGACTCGATGGTGTTCGCCTGGCGGACGGGCGAATACTGAACGTCGCAGCAATCTTCACAGCGCCCCAGACGACACCCACGACTTCGCTGGCCGCTATTCTCGGATGCGATCATGAGGACGGACCAACCGGCCCCTACATCAAGGTCGATCAGTGGGGAGCCACCTCCGTCAAAGGCGTATGGGCTGCCGGGGACGCTGCCACCCCCATGCATAATGCCACGCTTGCGTCCGCGGCCGGCGTCTTGGCCGGCATTGGCGCGCATCAAGCCAGAGTGTGGGCTGCGGCGGAGTGATGGTCAGCTCGTCGACCCATTCCAGCAGACACCCGGGCGGCCTTTCCAGCTACGCCAGGTTGGGACGTCGTTTCATCATCGCTGCCCTGAGGCCCTTGCTAATCAACGGGGCTGCCTGCCTCGGCACGTAACCGCTCGTCGACCGTTCCCTGCTCACTCCATCAGCAGGAACTGAAATGACCGACGATCCGCGCATCAGCCATCCGACCAGCTTTCCTGACGAGCCGCAACAGCCGCGTCCCGGCCTAACGGCAGAGATGCGGACCAAGCCCGATCACGGCGAGGACAGCTATGTCGGCAAGGGATTGCTCAAGGATCGGATTGCGCTGATCACCGGCGGGGACTCAGGCATCGGGCGGGCCGTGGCGATCGCCTATGCTCGCGAAGGTGCAGATGTCGCGATATCCTACCTTCCCGACGAGCAGGTGGACGCGGAGGAGACCCGGGCCTGGGTCGAGAAAGCCGGGCGGCATTGTCTTCTGCTTCCGGGAGACATTCGTGACCGGGATCATTGCGCGAGCATTGTCGAACGAACGGTCGCCGAGCTCGGAGGTGTCGACGTACTCGTCAACAATGCCGCGGCTCAGACCATGAACGAGGGTTTGGACAGCATCGACGACGATGAAATGCAAGGCGCCTTCGCTGCAAACGTCTTCGCCATGATCCGCCTCGCGAAGGCAGCCGCGCCGCACATGAAGCCAGGCTCTGCCATCATCAACACGACCAGCGAGCAGGCCAAGGTCGCGAACAAGACCATGGTCGTGTACGCTGCTACGAAGGGCGCGATATCGAGCCTGACGGTGGGCCTGTCCAATCTTCTTTCCAGTGAAGGGATCCGCGTGAACGCAGTGGCGCCTGGCCCGATCTGGACTCCCATTCAGCCAATTGCCAAAACGCCGGAGAAATTGCAGACGCTGGGGCAGGATACGCCAATCGGGCGTGCCGGGCAGCCAGCGGAGCTTGCTCCCGCATATGTGCTGCTCGCCTCATCTGAGGGCAGCTACATGTCTGGTAACGTCGTAGCTGCCACGGGCGGCGTCCCCGTTTCTTAAACGACGAGCCTCGACATCAGCCGTCACTTGAGCGGTACTGGCTGATGTCGAAAACTCATCGCTCAACAGCCAATTTGACCCACAATCCGCCGTTTGCGCGGTTCGCTGCCGCCGCCAAGAATGGACGCTTGTTCATCGGCGGGAACAAGCAGCCACGCGCCCGCTCAACCTACCGGGCGAGCACGCCAGTAGGTGCTGTGAGTCTAACGCGAACTCGTCTGTACACGATGCATCTCGCCCTCGGCTCGCGTCGGATCAGCTGGCGAGCGCCTGACACTGAGCTAGCGCCGCGGAGCGGCGCTGCTTGTAGGTCTGGCGGTCGGCAAGGTGGCGTTCGTGATCGAAGTGGTTGTGGACGTTGGCATGAACCGAGGCGAACTTCTGTAAGGTGCGCATCTGCCGGAAGCGCAGCATCGCTCGCTCTCGACGCCTGAAGGGCAGGTGCGAGTTCTCCACCCGGTTGTTGGCCCAGCGGCCAACCTCCTGCTTCTCGCGCGTGCCGAGTTCGCTCAGCGCAGCGCCGTAGGAGCGTAGACCATCGGTGGTGATCGCCTCAGGCGAGCCGTGCCGCTTGAGCGCCTTCTTCATGAAGGCGAGCGCAGCCTTCTTGTCGCGTGTCTTGGTGACGTAGCTCTCGAGGATCTCGCCCTCGTGATCCACCGCTCGCCACAGGTAGACCATCTCACCATTCAGCTTCACGTACATCTCGTCCAGGTGCCAGCGCCAATGACGAAAGCCGCGCATGTGCCTCGTGCACTGCCGCCGCACCTCGCCGGCGAACAGCGGGCCGAACCTGTTCCACCACAGCCTCACGGTCTCGTGGCAGATGTCGATCCCACGCTCGAACAGCAGGTCCTCGACGTTCCGCAGCGACAGCGGGAAGCGCACGTACATCAGCACCACCAGCCGGATCACCTCCGGCGACGAGTTGAAGTAGCGGAACGGACTGGCTGGCTTGCGCGGGCGGAGCATGCCACTTTCCTAGCCCGGCCAGCTCCGCAGGTGCATTAGCTTTGACAGAGCCCATATCGTCTCTCGCCTGCATATCGTTGGTGCCGAAGCATTGGCGGAAATATGCGATAACGGTCTCGGCATTCTTTTCGATGAACGTGAGAAGGTGTTTCGACGCTTCTACCGGCGGGATGCCAGTCGCAACACAGAAGGCGCGGGGCTTGGCTTGGCACTCGTGGCTGCGATTGCCGCCCTGCATCAGGCGGACTGCACTATACCTCACAGCGTAGAGGGCCTATGCGTCCGTCTCACTTTCGATCGGTCGTCTGCAATAGATCAGGTGACCGATGCCCCGAAGCACCATGGCTTACCATGATCGCCGATAGTCATCATGGCCGGGCTCCATCCTGTCGCAGTCGGGTGGGTGACGTCGTTGGCCAGGCAGAATCGCGTCGCGTTGCGACCCGACAGGATTTTAGGGCCCTTCGACAAGGTCCGCCTCCATGGGTCTGCACCGCCCCATTATCCCGACCGGCATTCCTCGCGCTCGCATGATCAGAGGGACCAACCGCCGTCGACGACGATCGCCGAGCCGGTGACGAAGCCGCCCATATTCGACGACATCCAAAGGACCGCCTCGGCGACATCCTCGGGCTTGCCGAGCCGGCCGACCGGCTCAAGATCGATCGCCTTCTGGATGTCGCCATCGGTGAAGCGGTCCATCATTGGTGTCTCGATGTTGCCCGGCAGGACCGCATTCACCCGGATGTTCTGCTTGGCATAATCGAGCGCGGCCGACTTCGTGAGGCCGATGATCGCGTGCTTGGACGCCGCGTAGGCGGCGCCACCAGGAACACCCTTGATCCCGGCGCCTGAGGACGTGTTGACCACCACGCCGCTGCCCTGCGCCACCATCTGCGCGAGCTCATGCTTCATGCAGACGAACGTGCCGCGCAGGTTGATGTCGAGGATGCGATCCCACTCCTCCAGCGGGATCTCCGCGACCGGGAACGCCTTGTTCTCGACACCCGCGTTATTGAAGGCCACATCGAGGCGGCCGAATGTGTCGACGACCTTCTTGACCGCCGCTTCGACGTCTTCCGGCGTCGAGATGTCGGCTGCGATCGTCAGCACCTCGCCGCTCCCGGCGTTGCGCACAGCAGCTTCGACCTCCTGGAGAGCATCGACGGTGCAATCGAGAATCGCGACCTTCGCACCTTCCGCCGCAAAAGCGACTGCCGCGGCGCGACCAATGCCGCTCGCGGCGCCGGTGACGAAAGCAACTTTATCAGTGAAGCGTGCAGCGTTCGGCATGAGTTGTCCTTTGGACGAATGGACCGGCGTCCGCCTGTTGCGGTGCCGAGAGGAGCAAAGAACGACTGCTTCTCGCCATGCTTCCATGACCCGATCTCAACGTAGCGTTGCGAATGCATCATGCCGCGAGAGCTCGGATGGTGAGTTATCAGATCCGGCGCGAACGCGAGGATCTTCAATGCGACCACGGATTACCTGCCACATGGCGAGCAGCCTTGATGGCCGTATCTTGCCCGAACGCTGGTCGCCTCGCGATGCCCACTCCCACGAAGCCTATGATCGAATTCACGACCGGCTTGGCGGCGGGTCATGGATCGTCGGGCGCGTCACGGGGCAGGAGTTTGCCAAAGGCGAAGCCTATCCCCCGCAAACGGACCTGAGTTTTCCGCGCGAGGCGTGGCTGCCTCAACCTGACGCATCCGCCTACGCCGTTGTCGCGGACGCCCACGGCAAGATCGCCTGGGGTAGCGCCGATATAGGTGGCGATCCGATCGTCGTTCTGCTGACGGAGCAGGTATCCGACGCTCACCTTGCGGGCCTGCGCGGCAATGGCGTCGGCTATCTTTTCGCCGGGGTCGACGAGTTGATGTTCGAGCAGGCGATCGCGACGCTCGGCGATCAGCTTGGTATCGACCACCTTCTTCTTGAAGGCGGCGGACATATCAATGGTGCGTTCCTACAAGCCGGGCTGATCGATGCGATCAGCCTGATGATCGTCCCGGCCATAGACGGCAGCGCCGGCGCGGCGGCGGTCTTCGATGGTACCGAGCGGCCTGGCGCAGACCTCCTTCCCCTCACCCGTCTGACGCTCGAAGAGCAGGTAATTCTCAGCAGCGGTATCGTGTGGCTGCGCTACCGGGTTCATTACCCGGAAAGCTGACGTGACGCTGCAGTGTTGAGCAACGCTCACTGCTGCATGGACCTGCGACCGGATTGTTGCTGCAGCGACCGCGACCTAGATCCACCGTGTACGCGGCCCGTCCTCCCCCGACACGGGCCGCGCGCGCCCGAACCTTGCGCTTGTGTTCCCCCTCACATGCCAGGTTCGGGCGCCCCCGAGACAACAGGAAAAGACGATCATGGTGAGCCTCGCCGCCACGGCATCGACCGGTCTAGCCGGCCACGACAACAAACCCGCACGCTGGGGTGCTGTCTACGCGATGGCGCTATGCACGTTCGTGCTGATCGCGTCCGAGTTCATGCCCGTCAGCCTGCTGAGCCCGATCGCCCGGACCCTGGCGCTGACCGAGGGGCAAGCCGGTCAGGCCATCGCCATCTCGGGCGTGTTCGCGGTCGTTACCAGCTTGTCGCTCACCACTGTTCTGGGCACGCTGGATCGACGTCTGGCCCTTCTCGGATTGACCGCGTTGCTGGTCGTCTCCGGCGCGATCGTGGCCTTCGCGCCGAACTACGCCATCCTGATGGGCGGGCGGGCGCTACTCGGGGTCGCGATCGGCGGTTTCTGGTCGATGTCGACGTCGGTGGTCATGCGGCTGGTTCCGGAGCAGTCGGTTGCCAAGGCGCTTGCGATCGTGAACGGCGGCAATGCTCTCGCGACGGTGATCGCGGCGCCGCTAGGCAGTTTCATGGGGGGCCTGATCGGGTGGCGTGGCGCCTTCTTCTGCGTCGTGCCCGTCGCCGTTGCCGCGATCGTCTGGCAGGCAATAAGCCTGCCCGCCCTTGTGGTGACGACCAAGGGTAGCGCCCGCGGCATGTTCGCGCTTCTGAAGCGTCCTGCGGTCCTTCTCGGGCTTATTACCGTGGCCTTGCTCTTCGTCGGCCAGTTCGCGCTCTTCACCTATCTTCGTCCCTTCCTCGAGCAGGTGACGCATGTCAGCGTCTCGATGCTTTCTGGGCTGCTGCTGGCAATCGGCGTCGCTGGCTTCATTGGCACCCTGGTGATCGGTCGCGTCATCGAAACCGGGCTCAACCGTACGCTGATCGCTATCCCTGCGGTCATGGCGGCGGTTGCCGTCTCGTTGGCACTCTTCGGCAGCTCGACTGCTACGGTTGCCCTGCTACTCGGCATCTGGGGTTTCGTGGGTACTGCGGCACCGGTGGCCTGGTGGACCTGGCTCGCCCGCACCGTCCCAGGTGACGCGGAAGCTGGTGGCGGGCTGATGGTCGCTATCGTGCAGCTCGCGATCACGCTTGGAGCGACAGGGGGCGGCATCGTGTTCGATGCCGCGGGCCCCGCGCCTGAGTTCCTGGCGAGTGCTGGGCTCCTTGTACTTGCCACCCTGTCGGCCTTGGCGGTCGCGCGGCTCGACAAACGCATGGGCATCATCTGAGCCCATGAAGCAGGCGCTGCCTATCCTTCGCTTTCTAGCGGATCGAGCCGCCCGCGGCGAAGGCACCGTGCTGGTGACGCTGACCGACGTCACCGGTAGCGCCGCCCGGGCACCCGGTGAGCATATGGCAGTTGCGGAAGACGGCACTGCGGTCGGCTCCTTTTCAGGCGGGTGCGTCGAGGCAGCGGTTATCGCTGAGGCGCTGGATGTGCTCGCCGCCCGACGGGGACGGCTCGTGCGCTTCGGTGCCGGTTCGCGCTACATCGACATCCGGCTGCCCTGCGGGGGCGGCATCGACCTTCTGTTCACCCCGCTGCCCGCCATCGACCAGCTAACAGCGGCTATCGCGATGCTGGAGACGCGCCGACCTGTGACGCTTCGATTGACGGAGAGCGGGGGCTTCGGCGCTGCGCCGGCAGCTCGAATGGACGAAGCTGGATGGATCGATGGTGAATTCCGTGTCCGGCATGACCCGGACCTGCGCGTCGCCATTCTCGGGCACGGTGCCGAGCCGATGGCGCTCCACGACGCCGCGACGGCCTATGGCGCACAAACCCTTATTCTGACGCCACAAAGCAGTCTCGTCGACGAGGCGAGCAGCCGTGGCATTGAAGCGCACCTTCTGCGCACTCTCGACCGCTCCGAGCATTTGACGATTGATCGTTGGACGGCAGTCGTGACGCTGTTTCACGACCATGATTGGGAGACCGCACTGCTACTTCAGGCGATCGACGGCGAACCCTTCTTTATTGGCGCCATGGGAAGCCGAAAGACCCATGAGGAGCGTCAACGGCGTCTGCTGGCGGCCGGAGGAGAGAGAGAGCAGCCGTCGAGCGTATCGTTGGCCCTGTAGGTCTTCTTGCAGCGTCACTTGATTCCCGCACACTTGCTCTCTCGGTCATGGCGCAAGTTGTTCAAGCCTATGAAGAGGCCGCTGCAACCCGGCAAGTCGGGTGGTCAGTGAGTGGAGTGCACCGTTTCATTGAGCATCAGTCAGCGCGCGATTGCGAACCGCGCGCGTTATAACAGCTGCGCGGCGTTGCCGCTGGTCGAACGACGGCCGCTGGCTGAATAAACGTCCGGTGATGCACCGGGCAGGAAGGACACTTACCCATGCCGGAGACCTCCGAACTGGAGCTATCGCGCCGCGGCGTGCTGACTGCTGGCGCTGCCACCGCAGCGCTTGTCGCCGCTCCTGTATCCGGTGCGCCGAAGGCCATCGCCCCCTCCCCGCCCACGCCCGCAATGCCGGTTCGTTTCAAGGTGAACGGCGAGCGGCGCGAGCTGTCGCTGGATCCGCGCACGACACTCCTGGATGCACTACGCGAGCATCTGCATCTCACCGGCACCAAGAAGGGGTGCGACCATGGCCAGTGCGGTGCCTGCACCGTCCTGGTGGACGGTGTTCGCATCAATTCGTGCCTCAGCCTGGCGGTGATGCACGAGGGCGACGAGATCACGACGATTGAGGGCCTGGGCACGCCCGACAAGCTGCATCCGATGCAGGCGGCGTTCGTGAAGCATGACGGGTATCAGTGCGGCTATTGCACGCCGGGTCAGATCTGCTCCGCAGTCGCGATGCTCGACGAGATCAAGCGCGGTGTCCCCAGCCACGTCCAGGTCGACCTGACCGCGAAGCCGACCGCGACCAACGTCGAAATGCGCGAGCGCATGAGCGGCAATATCTGCCGCTGCGGTGCCTATTCGAACATCGCTGAAGCCATGGCCGAAGTCGCTGGAGCAAAGGCATGAGAGCTTTCACCTACGAGCGCGCCAAGGATGCGAGCGCAGCGGCACGCGCCGTCACCGCGAATCTGGCCGCCAAGTTCATCGCGGGCGGCACGAACCTGCTCGATCTCATGAAGATCGAGGTGGAAACGCCGACCCATCTGGTCGACGTACAGGATCTCGGCTTCGACAAGATCGAGGCAACGCGGGAAGGCGGCCTGCGCATCGGTGCGCTGGTCACCAATACCAATCTGGCGGCCGACGAGCGCGTCCGCCGCGATTATGGCGTGCTGACCGTGCGATCGTCGCGGGCGCGTCAGGCCAGCTGCGCAACAAGGCGTCGACCGCGGGCAACCTGCTCCAGCGGACGCGCTGCCCGTATTTTTACGACACCAACATGGCGTGCAACAAGCGCAAGCCGGGGTCGGGTTGTGCCGCTATCGGCGGATATTCACGCCAGCTCGGCGTCATCGGCGTCAGCGACAGCTGCATCGCAACGTTCCCTGGCGACATGGCCGTTGCCATGCGTGTGCTGGACGCGGTCGTCGAGACCGTCGATGCAACCGGTCAGCGCCGTTCGATCCCGATTGCCGATTTCCATCGGCTGTGGGGTGACAAGCCTGAACAGGACACCGTGCTGAAGCAGGGCGAACTGATCACCGCGGTCACGTTGCCGAAGCCGCTGGGCGGGAAGCAATTCTACGAGAAGGTGCGCGATCGCGCGTCCTACGCCTACGCACTCGTGTCGGTCGCCGCGGTGATCCAGCCCGACGGCACCGGACGCGTCGCCTTTGGTGGCGTCGCCCCCCGCCCCTGGCGTGTCGAAGCGGCCGATGCCCTGCTACCGCGCGGCGCCGCTGCGGTGACGGCGCGCGCGTTCCAGGGCGCAACGCCGACAAAGGACAACGCATTCAAGCTGCCGCTCGCCACACGCGCGCTCGCCTCCGTCCTCGCCGAAGCGAAGGCATAATCCCATGAAGTTCGAAACGCCCGCTACAACCAACCCGATCGATCGCATGAAGGTCGTCGGGCAGGCCAGAAGCCGGATCGATGGCCCGCTCAAGACCACCGGCACCGCGCCGTATGCCTATGAGCATCATCGTGAGATCGAGAACGTTGCCTATGGCTATGTCGTGGGCGCCGCGGTCGCCAAGGGGCGCATAAACGCGGTCGATACAGCGAGCGCCAAGGCAGCACCCGGTGTGGTCGCGGTCGTGACCGCGGCCGACGTGGGCAAGCTCGGCAAGGGTAAGTACAACACCGTCAAGCTGTTGGCCGGCCCGGATGTCGATCATTACCATCAGGCGGTCGCCGTCGTCGTCGCAGAGACGTTCGAGCAGGCACGGGCCGCTGCCGCACTGGTGCGGGTCGACTATGCACGCACCAACGGCCGGTTCGATCTCGATGCGGCCCTGAAGACGGCGCCCCTGACCGATGCGGACAAACCCGGCAAGGGTGAGGACCGCGTCGGCAAGTTCGAAACGGCTTTCGCATCGGCAGCGGTGAAGCTCGACGCCGAATATACGACGCCGGATCACAGCCATGCGATGATGGAACCGTTCGCATCGATCGCGGCATGGGATGGCGATGCGCTGACGGTGTGGACGTCGAACCAGATGATCGACTGGGGCCGCACCGATCTTGCCACGACGCTCAACATGCCCAAGGAGAAGGTCACCTTCCTGTCGCCGTACATCGGCAGTGGCTTTGGCGGGAAGCTCTTCCTGCGAAGCGATGCGGTGCTGGCAGCACTCGGTGCAAAGG
The DNA here is from genome assembly GCF_014193405.1 of Sphingomonas sp. BK069. Taxonomy (NCBI): domain Bacteria; kingdom Pseudomonadati; phylum Pseudomonadota; class Alphaproteobacteria; order Sphingomonadales; family Sphingomonadaceae; genus Sphingomonas; species Sphingomonas sp. BK069. The sequence goes on from NZ_JACHZH010000002.1 coordinate 23,408, forward strand.
CAGCCGGTCGTCCGGTCAAGGTCGCCATGAGCCGGCCTTTTATGGCGAACAACACGACGCACCGTCCTGCTACCCGTCAGCGTATCCGGATTGGTACGACCAAGGATGGCACGATTACCGCGATCGCCCACCAGAGCGGCTCGGGCGACCAGCCCATTGGCAGCCCGGAGGCTGCCGTTCTGCAGACGAACCTGCTCTACGCCGGTGCCAATCGCCTGACGTCGATGCGGTTGGCAGTGCTCGATTTGCCGGAAGGCAATGCGATGCGAGCACCGGGCGAGGCCCCGGGCCTGATGGCGCTCGAGGTTGCGATGGAGTGGCGAATATTAAGTTTACTTAAGTGGAAGCTGAGCGTCGAGCTCCTCCCCACCGATTGCAAGCGATTTGGTGCTCCAGCACGTTGCGAGGCTACGTTCGGAGCGAAAGTCCGCAGAGGTCATTGACACCAACGAGGGGGAGGTATCTTCGCCCGGGCCGACCCTGATGCCAGCAACGCGCTGGCTGGTGACGCGACGTCAGCTTTGTTCGTTTCCGGCAATCGGCCGACGAACGAGCCGCTGGAGAGCACTGCAATCCGTCTAGATGTGTCGTTTTAGCACTGGCATCCTGGCTCTAATTAGGTGCCGTCCTGCCTGTTACCGCGCGAACACCGCACATCGTCCCGACGGTTCTCTCCGTCCGCCGGCATCGCGTAGGCCTAGCGCTTTACGCACACCCGGTGGCCGCAACGACCTGGAACTCTTCTGACGAGTGAGCATCGCTCCTGCCGCCCGCGAGAGCTGTCCCGGCGCTCAGGAAGGCCGTAACCGCTTCCCGGGGCAACGGGCGACCGAGCAGGTAGCCCTGGACATGAGTGCAGCCGAGGTCTGAAAGCATCCTGAGCTGCTCCTCAGTTTCGACGCCCTCCGCGACGACGCTCATCCCCAGCCTGGCGCCGACCTGCGCCACCGCCTGGATGATCGCCTGCGCCGCCAGCTCGGCGGGCGCGGCGCTGACGAATGATCGGTCGATCTTGACCTTATCGAAGCGGAAGCGCTGGAAGTAGCTGAGCGACGAGTAGCCTACGCCGAAGTCGTCCATGAGGATCCTGATGCCGAAGCCGCGCAGCTCCTCGAGCTGCTCGAACGTGCGCTCGACGTCGCGGATGAGCAGCCCCTCGGTGACCTCGAGCTGCAGCCTTCCCGGCAGAAGCCCAGTCTCGGCGAGGACCTGTCGCACCGTGTCGCAGAGCCTGCCCGTCTGAAACTGGAGTGGCGAGAGGTTCACGGCGACGGGGACGGCCGCGTCCCATCCGGCGGCTTCCAGACAGGCCTTGTGGAGGACACGCGTCCCGAGCGCCTCGATCAGGCCGCACTCCTCCGCCAGGGCAACGAAGTCAGCGGGCGACACCAAACCCCGAGAGGGGTGCCGCCAGCGCGCCAGCGCCTCGAAGCTGGCGACCCTGCCGGACCGTACCTCGAAGACCGGCTGATAGGCGACTTCGATGCCGTCATCGTCGAGCGCATGTCGAAGCGCCTGCTCGAGCTGACGGCGGTCGCGCAGCGAGGCGTCGAGCGCCGCGCTGTAGAAGCACGCCGAGCCGCGCCCTGTTTCTTTGGCCCGGTACAGCGCCAGATCGGCGGCCTGCCGCACCTCGGTGGCGGTCCTGCCGTCGCCCGGACAAGACGCAGCACCGATGCTGGCACCGACGAAGGCCCGGGCACGGCCGGTTGGGAAGGGCTCGCTCATGGCGGCGACGATCAGTGGCGCCAGCTCGCCGGCGCGCCGGATTGCCTCGGCACCGACAAGGATCATCGCGAACTCGTCACCGCCTACCCTGGCCACCAGATCACCGCGACTGGCGAGCTCGCCAAGGCGAGCGCCCACCTGGGCGAGCACCTCGTCGCCGGCGAGATGGCCGAACTGGTCGTTGACCGCCTTGAACCGGTCCAGGTCGACGCTGAGCAGCGTGAAGGGCGTTCCGGCGCCCGCCAACGCTTCCACGCGGTCGACGAAGCCGCCCCGGCTGCGTAGGCCGGTCAGGGAGTCGTATTCCGCCATGCGGCGGACCTCGGCCTGTGCGCGCCGGGCCTCGGTCACGTCCTCCGTCATGCCGAGCAGGTAGCGTCCGTCACCGTTGGGCGCGTCGATCACGAGCCGCTTGGTGCGCAGGCTGAAGCGCTGCCCGTCCGCTCGGACGTGCTCGCTCTCGAAGACGTGCACGCCGGGCGCCGCTCCGGCGGCGCGATCCCTAGCCTCGTAGACCTCACCCTGACCCGGGAAGAGCTCGCCGTCGGTCTGCCCTGCGAAGTCCGACTGAGGCCTGCCCGCGATCTCCGCTCCAGCACGGTTCATGAGAAGGTAGCGACGGCTTTCCGCGTCCTTGACGAACAGCATCGCCGGCAGGTTCTCGATCACAGTGTCGAGGAACATGCGGGCTTGCTCGCGCTCGCGCTCCAGCATCTTGCGCGACGTCACGTCCCGGATGATCGCGGCGAAGGCGAACGACGTACCGTCGTGCCAGCGGCCGAGCGTCAGCTCGATCGGAAAGGACGATCCGTCCGCCCTCGTCGCGGTGAGCTCGACGGGACGCCCGGCAAGCGTCATGGGTGCGCCAGCCGCTGCCCGGGCGAAGCCATTCCGATGCGCGCCTCGGAACTCGCCCGGCATGATGATGTCGAGCGGAGCGCCGATCGCGACTGACGCCGTGTGGCCGAACATGGTCTCGGCGGCCGCGTTCCAGTATGTGATGCAGCCTCTGGCGTCGGCGCACAGGATCGCATCGGAGGTGACGTCCGCGACCTTCGCCGCCACCCTCCCGATCTGGCGGAACCGGCTGGTGTCCATGAGCTCAGTAGCGATTCGCGCCAGACCGCGGAGTGCCTCGCGCTGACCGTCGGTAAGCCCCTCGCGCGGCTCGCTATCAAACACGCATAGGCGCCCGACACAGTGACCGGAGGACGAGAAGAGGGGAGCGCCCGCGTAGAAGCGGATGGCGCCCTCGCCTTCGATCAGCGGGTTGCCGGCGCAGCGCTCGTCGAGCCATGTGTCGGGAATGACCAGGAGTTCGGCGCGGTCAATTTCCAGGCTGCACAACGCCTGCTCACGCGGCACCTCGGACACGTCGACGCACAGCCGCGACTTGAACCAGACCCGGTCGGCATCGACCAGTGTGACGCCCGCGCTGCCAGTACCGCAGGCCAGCGCCGCAAGGCGCCCCACCTCGTCAAAGTCATGCTGCGGCGGCGTGTCGAGGATGCCGAGGCTCAGCAGGCTCGTCAGCCGCTCCGCCTCGTCCAGGCCTGCCAATCCTACCGAGTCCATCATCGGCGACCCTTGCCACAACGACGGTTAAGCAATCACCCTGTGACTCCCCGAGGCTACGATCTCGCCAGCCCCGCCGACGTACATGCATGCCCTTCAACCCGTTCTGCTGATGAACACGTGCCCGCCAACGACTTCCGAAGAAGTCTTGAACGCACCCTGCCCGCCTCCCTCCAGACGTTTTCGAGCAAATCCGAGAACAGCCTGATACAGCATCGAGAGGGGAGTCGATCGTCAGCAGCAGGATGATAATTCAGGTAATCAGACGTTTGCGCTTACCACCTGGAGGTAGGATGGCCCGGAAGCAGCCTGTCACCCGCGCGTTCCTTTGCCTCGCTTCTTCGCAGAAGCCGAGAGCACCTTCCTACTGCTGTATGATGTCAGGCAGTCGCCCAATTTCTGGCTTGGCGTACCAGAAGCCTTGATGGAAGCGTATGCCCAGCTGTCGCAAGGCGTAGGCCTCTGCTTCTGTCTCGATACCTTCCGCGATAAGGAGGGTGTTCAACTCCTCGCACATGCTTACGACCGACCGTACGATGGCACGGCGAAGAACGTCCGTGTCGATGCCGCGAATCAGGCTCATGTCGAGCTTGACCTCGTCCGGCGCAAAACGCGCGAACATGTCTAGACCGGAGTGGCCGGCACCGAAGTCGTCGATGGCAATTGCGAAACCGATCTTCTTATATGTTTCGATGATGCTCATGACGTGCTGGGGCGAGCCCATCTGCTCGTTCTCGGTGAACTCGAAAATGAGCCGATCACGCGGCAGGCCCGCCTGCCCAGCGGTGCGTAGCATCAGCTGGATACACGCCAGCGGCGAGTAGACGGCATTGGGAAGAAAGTTGATGGAGAGACGTGCATCGGTGTTCAGCAGCCCCGCGCTGAGCGCACCTTGGATAGCCATGACCCTGCATGCCTGATCGAAGGCGTAACGGTTCGTCTCGTTAACACAAGACAGGACCGAGAGAGCACCCGAGCCGTCAACTCCGCGGACCAGTGCCTCATAGGCGAACGGTCGTCCGAGCTCTACGTCGACGATTGGCTGGTACGCCATCGTAAACGGTATATCGAAGTCCACGCCGTCCCGGCAGCCGGAGCAGATCCTACCCATTTCCATGCGAGCTTAACTACTCAGGCAGCGTTAAAACAGCCTGAAACCAGCTTCTTGCGTGGGATTCCGTGGGTTTTCCTCATCACGAGTTTGACTCTGGCAGGCCTGACAGCGGTTTGATCAGGAGGTGGACGCCTTCGCCGCCGCGCCCAGGGCACCGACGCTGCCCGTACCGCTCTCACACTGCGCTACCGTCCCGTCCTTCGCTACGATCCCTTCTCGAAGCTAACCCTGGCTCAGGTACGCCTCAGCAGCGTCGCGCGACAAGAAGACATCTGTGTAGCTTGGATCGTGCGAGACCTTTGTCTCACTCTTTCTGATCGAGTCTCGAACAACGACCGCGACGCGATCGTTGACTCGGTACAGGACCGGTAGCACCCGCGCGATATGAGCGCGTACCTCCGCAGGGTGCGGCGTGGCTGCACGAAGATCAATCATCAGCCTCACGCCCCTCGTCGATCGTCGCTCCATCACCAGCAATGATGAGAGTTCACGAAAGTGCTGCTGGGCTTCGGCAAGGCTCGCCAAGCCACTGCCTTGAACGAGGATGTGGCTCGGTCTCCGCTCGATTAGCAAGGGCATCAGAAGGCGGCCCAGTCTTCTTGCGCGGTTTGCCGCAACGCGGCCACCCGCGGCGCCGATCGCACGACCTCAAGCCGCCTGCTATCGCGCAGGTGCCGCGCGGGCTGCTGTCGATCCGTTCGACCAGCGCCCTCCTTCGGAAGCGTGAAGAGCGCGACCTCCTCGGCCAGCTTCTCGGCGTCCGCCGCCAAGCTGCGCGTCGCCGCCGTAGCCTGCTCGACCATGGCGGCATTCTGCTGCGTCACGCCATCCATCTCCGAAATGGCGGTGTTGACCTGCTGCAGGCCAATCGCCTGCTCCTTGGCCGACGTGGCGATCGTCGTGACGATCGCGCTGATCTCCTCGACGCGCTCGTTGATCCCGCGCAATGCCAGGCCAGTGGCATTCACCAACTCGACCCCCACTTCGACCTGGACGGTCGAGGCGGCGATCCGCGCCTTGACGTCCTTGGCGGCATCGGCGGAGCGCTGCGCGAGCGCGCGAACCTCCGAGGCCACCACGGCGAACCCTCTGCCCGCGTCGCCCGCGCGTGCCGCCTCGACGCCGGCGTTGAGCGCCAGCAGGTTCGTCTGGAAGGCGATGCCATCGATGACGCCGATGATGTCGGCGATCTCGGCGGACGTGCGCTCGATCCCGCCCATGGCGCTCACCGCGCGCTCGACGATGCCGCCGGAGGTCTGCGCCTCGCCTCGCGCCTGCGAGACGAGCTCACTGGCCTTTGCCGCGCCGTCAGCAGTCTCGCGCACCGTCGTCGTGATCTCCTCCATCGCCGCCGCAGTCTCCTCCAGCGCCGCCGCCTGCTGCTCGGTGCGCCGCGACAGGTCATCCGAGGCCGCACGGATGTCGCTGCTGCCGCTGTTGATGCCCGATGCCACGACCGACACCCTGTTCAGCGTCGACGCCATCGACTCCCTGGCAGCGTTGAAGTCGCGTCGAACCGTCTCGAACTGCTCGGCAAACGGTGTGTCGATCGGTGACGTCAGATCGCCGGCCGCCATGCGACCCAGGCCGGCTCCCAAAGCTTCGACCATCATCTGCGAGTCAGCGCTCGCTCGCCTGATCGTCTCGGCGTTGTCGCGGAAGACCTGCATCGCTCGGGTCATGCGCCCCACGCAGTCGCGGTGATCGAAGTAGAGGATCGCGCTGTCGAGATCGCCCGCTGCCAGCCCTTCCATGCGCACCACGGTGGTCACGTATGGATCGCTGATAAGCTTGCCGCTATACCAGGTGAGGAGCACCGGCAGCGATGCGAGGGCCGTGCCGCCCAGCATGATGCTCAACAGCTCGGTGGCCGGCGACACCGCTGCCAGATAGATCAGCCCGAGGCTCAGCGCGGCTACCACGATCTGAAAGGCGACCACCACGCGGAATTTAACGCGGATCGGGGCATTGTTGCGAAACCAGCTGATCATCTTCGTACTCCTGAGGCCGGCATAACTGCCGGACAGGAGTAAAGCTCCGATACACCTGCACCGAGCAAATCACATCACCGTGATCGATTTAGTGAAACAAGAATGCATTAACCTCTGCATGCATCCATTTACCATATAGGTACGTGATTGTCCTTGTATTCTCGCGTGAGAACGCGCGCCACCCTCCTTAACATACATGGTTTATCAATCTTTAATTATGGGCGCTCGAATGTCGCGCGATTCGGGTGTTTATATGACCTTACGTTATTCCACTTTTCCGGCGTGGCGAGCGGAATAGGACCGTTTCGAGTTTGGCTCGAGACGCCATCCGGGAACGGACGAGGCTTGTCCTCTAATCGACCGGTCGAGCGCCCCGCCCGCTTGCTCTAGATCATGCGCGATCACGCTAGCTGCTGATCATACATTAAGAGCTCAGGTGTAGCCCCAGCCGTATGGACGCCCTTCAAACCATCGCCCACTGCGTCGTGCACAACCACGATCACCGGCTTGCGAGCATGGCGGCGCTGGTCTGCGCGGTTGGTGTCTACGCGACCTTCGCCATCGCGCGCCACGCAGCGCGCGCAAGCGGGATCGCGCGACGGCGATGGGCTGAAGCGAGTATCGTCGCGGGCGGTTGCACCGCCTGGGCGACACACTTCATCGTACTGCTTGCTTTTCAACCTGGCATTGAGGCCGCCTTCGACCCGATGGCAACAATCGTGTCGCTGGCATGCGCAATCATCGGAATCGGCGCCGGCATGCTGGTGTCGATGGGATCACGCCGGAGCTCCCGACAATTCGTCGCCGGGCTAATCATCGGTGTGGGCATCGCCGGGCTCCACTACATCGGCCAGTCGGCCTACCTGGTTCGCGGCTCCGTCAGCTGGGACCCTGCGCTCATCCTCTTATCGCTGCTTCTCGGCGTGCCGCTCACCGGAGCGGGAATGATGACGCTCTCGCATCGCCGAAGCCGCGTCCGGCGCGCGGCGCCGGCTCTGCTTCTGCTCGCCATCGCCGTGCTGCACTTCTGCGGCATGGCCGCCATGACGCTGCGAAGCGATCCCACCGTGGTCTTCCCCGATGCCGCGATGTCGCCCGGGATGGTAACACCTTGGGTAGCCGGCGTTTCACTGGCGCTGCTTACGCTGGCGGTAATCGGGTGGTGTTTCGACGTGGCGGCGAAGGCGCGAGTTCGTCAGGACCAGCGCCGCCTCCGAGAACTCGCCGACGTGGCGCTGGAGGGCCTACTGATCTGTCGCGACGACGCGATCGTCACGGCCAATCGTAGCGTCGAGCGGCTCTCGGGTCACGTCGTCGGCGGTCTCGTGAGCCGACCACTCAGCTCGCTGCTTCCCGGTGTCGAGTTCGACAGCCTGCCGGAGCGGGAGGAGCGGGAGGCACAATTGGTCAGCGCGGACGGGACGACGATCCCGGTTCGCGTTCTTCGTTCCCAGGTCACGCTCGGGCATAAGCTGCAGACCGTCATCGCCGTGCGCGATCAGCGTGAGCGCCTGCGCACAGAGGCGCGTATGCACACACTGGCGTTCAACGACTCTCTTACCGGCGTGGCGAACCGGGCGCGCTTCTTCGACCTGCTGTCGCTGCACACCGCCTCGCGGCGCGATCGCGACCGGTCCTTTGCGGTGCTTATGCTCGACTTGGACCGTTTCAAGCCGGTCAACGACACTCTCGGCCACGCGGCAGGAGACGCCATCCTGCAGATGGTGGCGGAGCGATTGCAAGCTGCCTTGCGTGAAGATGATGTGCTGGCGCGCCTGGGCGGCGACGAATTCGCCGTGTTGCAGGGTGCCGCGGACCACCTCGACTCAGTGGCCATCCTCGCCGAGCGCCTGGTGAAGACGATCGGTGATCGTCCTTTCCCGTATCGCGGACAGACGGTGCACCTTGGCGCGAGTGTCGGCTTCGCCTGGGCGCCTGATGACGGTGACGATCCTGCTGAGTTGCTCCGCAACGCCGACCTCGCGCTCTATGCGGCCAAGTCCGATGGCCGCGCTACGTGGCGCCGTTACGATCCGGTGTTCGATGAGGAGACGCAGGAGCGTCGCAGGCTCGAGATTGGCTTGCGTCACGCGATCAGCGAGGGAGAGCTCGAGCTCCACTATCAGCCGCTGGTTGACGCCAAGACAGGGGAGATCACCGCGGCCGAAGCGCTGGTCAGGTGGAATCACCCTGACCGCGGTCTCGTCTCGCCGGTCGAGTTCATCCCACTCGCCGAGGAGACGGGGCTGATCCTGCCGCTCGGCGACTGGGTGCTGCGCACCGCATGCGCTCAGGCGGCGACTTGGCCAGTCCATGTTGGCGTCGCTGTCAACCTGTCGCCGGCCCAGTTCCGTGATCCCGCGCTCGCCTCGATCGTGCTGGCCGCGCTCCATTCGTCAGATTTGGCGGCCAGCCGGCTGGAGCTCGAGATCACCGAGGGCGTTCTGCTCAGCGACGAGGCGAACACGCTAGCCACCCTGAGGGAGCTCAAGGCCGCCGGCATCCGCATCTCCATGGATGATTTCGGCACCCGTTATTCCTCTCTGAGCTACCTTCGCAAATTCCCGCTCGACAAGATCAAGATTGATCAATCCTTCGTGCGACAGATACCGGATGATCCGGAGAGCGCGGCCATTGTCAGGGCGATCATAACAATGAGCGCCTGCCTAAGTATCGGCACAACGGTCGAGGGAGTGGAGACAAGCGAACAGCTCGCCTTCTCCGTCGCCGAAGGTTGCGACACGATCCAAGGCTACCACATCAGCCGACCACTGACCGGCACTGCGTTCGACCAGGTTCTCGATCTCACACAGCCGTGTAGGCCGCTGGCGGAGCGACCAAGCTTACGTGACTGCGAGGCAGTTTAGCCAGGACGCGGTCCTTTCCGCAGTCTATCGCCTGTCAGAGGCGTCGAAGCGCATACTACGCGAGAGAGGGGTGCGGATGCTCAAGCCACTCACGCAGGTGCGTTCTGGCTGTCAACGGGCGACCACCTCGCATCTGCCTTACTGCCTGTAGCCTGATCTTAATCAGTAATGCGCATTGCCTGACTGATGCAAGCGGGTGGATCCATGTTGGGCAGTGTACGTGATCACGCGTCTTTCAACAGCTATCGGCGTCATTTCCTGTACCCGCTATGCGCCCTCATGGCGGTCGCAGGCATCATCATCGTCGCCCTGCTGGTCTGGCTGACCGTCAATGCCGATGCTCAGGAAGCCGCTCGCGAGGCCGAACTCGCCCGCTTAGTCGTTTCCAGCCGGCTCGACTTCATGCTGCGCAATCAAAGCGACTACGCCACCTGGGACGATTCCGTAGCGAAGCTCGTGCTTTCCATCGATCCGGATTGGGCGAGCGGCAACATCGGCCCATACCTTTTTCGCACGCAGGGCTATGAGCACAGCTTCGTCATCGACGGCCACGACCGGACGATCTACGCCAGCGATCGTGGAGTTGCAGCCCGCGTCAATCCGTTCGCACTGATGGGACCGACGTTAACGCGCGCGCTGGCAGAGTTACGCCAAAAGCCGATCGGTGAGGATCATCGCCGCAGCGGTCTATTCCGTGTCGGCGACCAACTCGCCGCGTTCAGCATCGCCGCCATCGTCCCCGACCCGGGCAAAGTCCGGTTGCCACCCGGGCCCGCGTCCTACCTGCTGTTGGTGGACATCCTCACGCCGCAACAGCTCGCCAGCTTGGGCACAGAACGGCGCCTGCCGACCCTACATTTCACGGGAGATCCCGTCACGAAGCCGAACGTGCCCGGCTCCGTCGTGCTGCGGAGCGCAGATGGACGACCGCTTGGTCACCTGCGATGGGCCGTGCAGCTCCCTGGTACCGCCTTGCGCGATAGGTGTCTCCTACCGCTCGGTATATTGTTGTTGGCGATGGTGCTGATCGGAAGCCGCGTCTTGCGCCGCTGCCGTCTCGCTGTCGAACAGACCGACGCGGCGATGCGGCAGTCCGCCGCCGATGCTCAGGAAGCGCGGTTCGCCCTCGAGGATCTGAAAAGGGCCAGAGCCGACGCGACGATGGCGGACGCGGCGGCACGCGAAAAGCTCGAGGTCATCGTCCGAGACGTGAGGCACGAAAACAACGAGCTGAACCGGCGTCTCGCCGCTACTAGAGATGCCGCGCTGATCGACGCGAAAGAGCAACTCGAGGCGAAGCTGTCGCCGCTGCTGGATGCGATGCAGGGGCAGGCACGAACGTTGACGGCCGCCTCTGAACTGGTCCGCGATCAAGGGCGCGGGCTGGAGCAGCTGGTCGAGGTTGCGACCAAGGCCGCGACCGAGACGGAGCGATGTCTGGGCGAGCTGACGCCAAGGGCAGCAGCCTTCGCGGACGCAGGTCGCGAGATCGAGGCGGAGGCGCGCACCGCGCTGATCGAAGTGCAACGCGCCAGCGACGATGGCGAGGAGGTGCAGACCAGCATCGCCGCGCTTTCCTCGACACTCGACGAGATCGGCTCGATCGTCGGCGGCATCGACCAGGTTTCTCGTCAGACGAACCTTCTCGCGCTTAACGCGAGCATTGAGGCTGCGCGTTGCGGTGCCGCTGGTGCCGGCTTTGCCGTCGTGGCCGGCGAGGTGAAGGCGCTGGCCGATCACACCGCCGATCTCACCCGACAGGTGACCGACCAGCTCCACAACCTGCTGCGTCGTACCGCGGACACGTCCGGTGCGGCAAGGACCGTCGCCTCGGCGCTCGCCCGAACCGAACGCGCCGCAGAGGTTATCACTGCGGTGGTCCGACAACAGGTCCAGGGAGCATCCTCGATCCGGCAGAGTATCGACGCCGTCGCAGACGAGAGCCGCGGCACCACCACCGCGGTGGCGAACGCCCGAGCGGCGATAGCGGCCGGTCTCCACGCCGCCGACCGTATGGACGAGGTGGCGACGGATCTGACCACCGCGCTGAGCTCACTGAACGACGACATCGCCCTCTTCCTTCGCCAGTCGAGGGCAGCATGATTCCGCTCGCCTTGGCTATCCTCCTGGCCGCCCCTGCCGGCGCGGTCGGAGCCGTCGCACCACCCGAACAGACCAGCGGACCGCGGCCCAACCGCGATCCCGACGCCATCCCTGACGGCAAGCGGGTCCCGGCGGGCCGACCAACGCTGGCGTTCAATCTCGCTGCCGTCAGCGACTATCGGCTACGCGGCGTCAGCCAGACGAACGGCGGTCCCGCTGTCCAGGCCTCCGTGGAAGCGAGCGCACCAGCCGGCTTCTACGCTGGCCTGTGGAGCTCGTCTGTTGCCGCCTATGAAGGCGCACACTCGGAGGTCGACGCCTATGGCGGCTATCGTACGGCCCTTCATGGATGGAACGTCGACGCCGGCATCATGTCGTACTTCTACCCCGGCGCCGATGGTGTCAGCAGCGCCGAGATTTACGCCAGCGGCGCTCATGAGGTAGGCGATGCCGAGGTGAAGGCCGGCATCAGCTACACGCCGCATCAGGCCGCGCTGGGCGCAGGAGATGGTTTGTACCTCTTCACTGAAGCGGCAAAGCCGCTGCCGTCGATCCCGATCACCTTGCGCGCGCATCTCGGTCGCGAAACCGGAGTCAACACCATTAGCGGCTCGCCCAAGATCGATTGGTTACTCGGCGCGGATATCACGGTGAGCAGCGTTGTCTGGTCCTTGGCATGGGTCGACGTCCGCTATCGCGGGCGCTCGTCGGAGGATGACAGCAAGGGTCGGCTAGTTGCAGCGCTCGCCTTCGATTTTTAACAGAGCCATAGCAAATTTGATCTCCAGTGGCCTAGACCCAATGCCGGTCGGCACTGCCGCTGAAGTAGCAGCTCTATTGCTTACCTTTGTGGTCTAATATCATTTCAAGACGCGCCGGTCGCACCTGCGGCTAAGCGGTTGACTCTCCAGCATGATGTGGCGCTACCTGTCGCCAACAGCCGAGAAGAGAGGATCGCACGTGCGCCGTCTGCTTATCGCCGCTCTGGCCGCCGCTGCGGCTGTTCCAGCGCCAGCCCAGTACTACACGCCGGGTGGCAGCTTGGAGGCGGCTTACATCCCTCAGTTAGGTTCGAACGGCCGCACGACGAGGCGAACCGCCGGGTTCAGACGTCGCAACGCAAGTTGGTCGTGTTCTCGAGATCGGCGACGTGAGGGTACCACCCGTCTTAAGGGCTTTACGTGCCTACACCTCGGCGGCGTCCTTAGGATCCCATCTCATCAACGAAGAGCTGTTCACGCCAGAATTCTCTGAAGCGGACGGGCTGGTATCCACCCTCGAAAGCCGCTCGAGCCCCCTTCCTTGATGCTGAACGAACGGCCGGCTTTACCGGCATTCCGCCCGAAAGCGGACCGGCCGCTATCCACCCTCCGACGGCAATTAGCCCCCCCTTCGCTGCACGCTGAACGAACGGCCGACTTTCTACTACCGTCTGCTTAAAGCAGGCGGGCAGCTCTCCACGCCGAGCCCGCGATACAACACTAGCCCTGCGCCTTGGAAAAATTAGATTTTCGCCGCCGCCAGTCGGAAACGATTAGGAGATAACTCAGCGGCCCATGCCTAATTCCCGCGACTCCCCCCACAAGCGGCCATAAAGGCCGAGCCGCGGACCGAAACAGCCGGGCAGCTTGCGCGGTCGTTCCGCGGGACACCGGCGTACCGGCGTGATCTGGGCCGAGCTCGATGACCGCGGATCACCTTCGTAGACGACACCCAAACCTTTGTGGGACGGGTACTCTCAGATTGGACCCGGGGGGGGGCGTGACTACATCAGGATGGAACCGCTCTGAGCGACGGCGGCTTCCGCCTCACCACGTCCCCGCCCCCACGGGTAGCCTTTTGACAGTCTTGTCAGTGAAGCGCGTAGCGCGTCGTTGATGAAGCTATGACCGAAGCACGTGGACGAGATGGGATACAAAGCGTCCATGCTGCACACTGAGGGCTTGCGACATCGGAGGCTCGCCCTCTCAGTTCAGCGTTCGTAGCGGTTCATGGCCGATCGCCCGCAACCACAACGAAGTGTGGGAACAATCGTGGGAACTCAGAGCCAAGCCGAACAAAAAGCTTAAGCTTTCTGCCGATTTTGGCAGCACGGGTGGCGGAGCGGGAGCCCGTCGCAACATAGCGCGAAAGTGACGGCTTTCTGCGCCTTTCGCCGCCGCCGCCGCCGCCGATACCCCACTAGATACCCCACTCCCCTTTTGGCACGCGCACGACTCCCCCGCGCTCCGCCAAACCCTCGATCGCGAAGCGATCAGCCAGGGACTGATCGAACGATCAGCTCCCCCACTCGCTTCCCGCTGCCGGCGGCGGCGGTGCCGATCGTGTAGGTGGTTGCGACCTCGTCCAAGGCGAAGCGGGCGAACACCTCCCGCGCGCCTGGCGTGGCGTTGATCGACAGGACGAACGTGCCAGCGATCGCGGCCAGCTGGTCCGACAGCCGCTCGAAGTCGGCGCGGGCGAACACGCCCTCGCCATAGTCGGCCTCGCAGTCCCAATAGGGCGGGTCGAGATAGAACAGCGTCGCCGGGCTATCGTACCGCCGGATCACATCGGCGTAGGGCAGGCGCTCGATCGTCACCCGCTCGAGGCGATCGCGCAGGCCGCGCAGGTCACCGCGCAGCTTGGCGACGTTGAGCCGGCCGGGGGCGCGGTGATCCACACCGAAGGTCCGCCCGGTGACCTTGCCGCCGAACGATAGCCGCTGGAGGCAGAGGAACCGAGCCGCGCGCTCGATGTCCGTCAGCGTCGTCGGGTCGACGCGCCGCAGGCGCTCGAACTCGTCGCGGCTGCTGAGCATCCAGCCGAGCTCGTCGACCAGCGGCTCGTAGTGCTTCCGGGCGATCCGGAAGAGGTTCGTCACGTCGGCCGATATGTCGTTGATGACCTCGACCGGCGGCCTGACCGTTCGGCGCAGGAACACCCCGCCCATGCCGACGAACGGCTCGACGTAGGTGTGATGAGGAATGGTGGCGATCAGCGCGCAGAGGCGCCGCGACAGGTTGCGTTTGCCACCGAGGTACGGCGCAGGGGGATTGACCGGCAGCACGCCGGAAAGACTCGACTCCATGGTGTCTGATGCTCACACGAGCCCCGCCTGGTGCACAGGTGCGGGGCGTTAGCGGCTTGGCCAGCCGCGCGTGACGGGGGTCCTGGCAGATGCCCGTCGGTTTCCCAGTCTCAAGCTGGGCGACCCCCGCTTGGCCGATATGAGGATCCCCATATCGCCTCGCGGGCGTGTTTGAGAGGGTGCGAGTCGTCTCGCGTTTTTCGCGCTCCAAATCGTACCGAAACCCGCAGAAATCCTCAGGTTCTCACCCCTGAGTCGCCCGCTTCAAATCGTGCCGGTTCGATATACCCAATATATACTTAGTGCTTGCGTTCTCGTCGCATACTCGTATATACCGCGTATATTCGAAAGGGACGAACGATGATAAGCAGCCGCGAAGTGATGAAGGTGCTCAAGGCGAACGGATGGGAGCTGGTCGCGACCCGCGGTGATCACCACCAATTTAAGAAGGACGGGGTCAAGGTGACCGTCCAGCACCCGGTCAAAGACCTCTCGCTCCGCAACATCATCAGCATCGAGAAGGCCACCGGGATCAGGCTCCGGCCCTGAGGGGCCGGGCCATCCGCAAGGAACCCAGACGCTCGACTCCTGCCCGCGCGCAGCCTATATACGGCGTATAGCAAGGAAGCTGACATGCCCGCCACCTACTACCCCGCGATCATCGACCGGAGCGCCAGCGGCTTCGGCGTGACCTTCCCCGACTTCCCCGGCTGCATCGCCAACGGCGAGAGCGTGTCCGAGGCGTGCGTCCAAGGCGAGAAGGCGCTGGCGCTGCATATTGAGGCCATGGTCAAGGACAAGGACGCGATCCCGCAGCCGTCCGACTGCGAGCAGGTCCGCGCGGATCTGGGCGAGGACGAGGTCATCGCCATGATCCGCGCGGACGTGCCGGTGAAGGTCGAGCGCGTGCTGGTCTCAATCGACAGCAACCTGCTGCGCGCGATCGACGCCTCGGCCAGCAACCGTTCGGCTTTCATCGCCGACGCGGCGCGCGCCTACCTCGGCGGGGTCGTGGCGGCCGGGATCATCGGCCAAGGCGAACTTGCGACTAAGGGGTTCGAGGATCTGGAGAAGCGCTACGGGCTGAAGCCCAAGCGCCCACGCAACGACTTCGGAACCCATGTGGTCTCCGTCAAGGCTTGATCCCTAGCCGCGGTCCTGCGACGGCGCCGCCAGCCCGCGGCGCCGGCTCTGCATCCTGTCCTTGGCGCCGCGGGTGAACCTCAGATCGTTGGCACCGGCACGACGCGCGGCTCGGCCTTGTAGGTGAGAGGCGGCCCCTCCTGCTTCATCTGCCAGCCATCGCCGAGGTTGCCGCCGTTGCAGTTGAGCAGCTTATCGATGCAGTTGGCGGTCCAGCGCGCCATGGTGTCGTCGTCCCACGCGCCCCACCAGTCGGCATGCAGCGTGCTGCCCGGCCGCATCATGCCGTGGCCCATCGCGCTCATGTCGTCGCTCGACAGGCTCCACGTCGGCCGCTTGGCATCCCAGGTGCCGCTGCGGTCGAGATCGGCGTCGACCGTGTACCAGCCGCCGAGCGTGAAGGTCGGGATCACGTAGGGATGGGTCGCCGGGCAGGCCTCCCAGGTGCCGGTCGGGAAGTTGGTCCACTCCGAATAGGCGACGTGGTCGCGGTGGTTCGGGCTGTCGAGATCCTTGCCGTTCCAGCAATTGGGCGCGTTGATGATCAGCCCCAGCTGCGAACCGATCTGGCAGTGCGAGGCCGCCTCGACGATGTCGGCGTAGTGCCCCTCCTTCGCGCCGTTGCCCTGGCAGTTGAAGTAGCCGTGCCCGGTCGGCGCCTTGCCGCTGACCATGTCGTAGCCGAAGACGAAGCGAAGGCCTCGGGGCAGCGCGACGCAGGCCTTCCCCATGCGCTGGCACTCAGGGTCGGCCGCTGGGCGGCGCTTGTAATAGATCGACACGAAGTCCGGTCGCACGACGCCGCCCTTGCCGTTAAGCATCGCCGGCACCCAATAGGCGGATCGGTTAAGCCGGTTCGTGCAGGTGCTGTCGCCGCTCGTCCGCAGCGTGTTGAAGGTCGAGAAGGCGTTGGCCCCGGTGTTGCCGAAGAACTGGTGCAGGTGGCTTTGGCCGGGCTGACCCGGAAAGACGATCGGATCGTCACGCGCGATCTGCCCTGCGGTGCAGATGAAGCGGAAGGCTCCGACGACATCGGGCACGCCGCTCGGCGGGATTGCGCCCAGCACGCCCGTCTGGTAGGCCGGCTCGAGCAGACCCGCGGTCGGAAAGTTGCTGGCGATCGACGGCAGGCCGACCGCGACGGTGCCGCCGGGGATCGGCTGCGTGGCGTTGCCCTGGCTGGCGCTCGGGGTAGGCGTCGGAGCGGGCGGCGCGGGCGGCGACGTGACCACCGGCGGCTTAGGCGTGAGCGGAGACTTCGGCGGAGCGGCCAGTGCCGCCAGCCTGGCGACGCGCGCGGCGACCTGCTCGGCGTCGACCTTGTTGGCCGCCTGCAACCCGATGATCGTGTCCTGCCGGCCCTTGATGCGCGCGGTGCGGCACGCCACGCCCTTGTTAAGCGCCGCCGTGTCCGTGCTGGTCGCGACCTTGGCGTCGGCGGGGGTGGCGCAGGTGTCCGCGGCGTAGGCGGGCGAGGCGGCCAGCAGCGCGAACGCCGCGGCGAGGAGCGAGCGGATCATGCGAAGGCCTCCTTGAAGGCCGCGCCGATCTTCGCGCGGTTCCCGTTCGTGATGGCGGCGCCGATCGGGCCGTCGTTGCGGTCCCACCAGCAGTGGTGATGCAGGTTGTTCTTTCCGATCCAGTCGGCCGCGGCGTGGAGGTCCGGCAGGAACCGATCGTCGTCCATGCCCCACTCGGACCAGCCGTAATCCTTGCCGAGGCGCGTCGCGAGCTCGCGGCCCCACGCCAGCCCGCTCGGGCGGTCGCGGAAATAGCCGAAGAAGCCCGGGCCGTCGAAAGCGCGCTGAAGGTAGAAGTCCTGCGCGACGCAGTGGAAGAAGCCGCGGCCGGGCACCATCGACGCCGGATCGCAGCCGTAGACGCCGACGTTCGGGCACCAGATGATATAGGCATAGTCACCGCCCTTGCGGTCCTTGCCGAGCACTCGCTTGAAGATCGCGGCGACGTGCTCGAATGCCTGGACGTGAAGCGTCGGGCTCCACTTGCCATCCTTCGTGCGCGCGGCGTTCTCCTGCCACTCGAAATTCTGCTCCCAGAAAAGCCGAACCCGAGCCCGCGAGTCACCATGCCGGCGCGCCGCGGTGCCGATCGCCGCCGCGATCGCGCTGTAGAGCCCGTCGTGCAAACCCTGGATGATTGCCTCGAGCTGGCCCGGACCCGGGCACGGCACGGACCAGAGCAGCCGCGGTGCGCCCGCCTGGTAGAACTCGATGTTGCGCCCGACCTGCCACTGCCAGGACCCGGGCAGCATGCCCTTCCGCTGGTCGAAGAACAGATTGAATAGGTCGGGCGTGCGGCCGAGGAAGCTCGACTGCCGCTTGATGTCGCCGACGTCGTTCGTCGGGCAGATGCCTACGAGGGTCATGGGCGTGCCTCACATAGAGAAGCGCCCCGCGCTCACTGGAGTGAGGCGGGGCGCAGGGAGGGTGGACGGGGCGGCTGATCAGGCAGCAAGCATTGCGTTGACCGCGTCGCGGACGGACTTGGCCGCGCGCATGCCGAGCAGCCGCGCGCCGCGCAGGTTCGGGTGCGTGCCGTCCGTGCCGATCGCCACGTCCGAGTTGCCGGCGCCGGTCGTGGCCCCTTCCCGGCCGCTACCATCCGTATAGGGCGGCACCGCCTTTGCGACGGGCGCGAAGGCGATCAGCTTGTCCGCGGCACGCTGGACAGCGACGCGCTTCGCCTCTTCGACGCGAAGCGTGTTCGCATCGGTCGCGCCGCGAGCGCCGATCTGCGACCCGAGGACGACGATCGGGCCAGCGTGGAAGGCGCGCAGCTTGGCGAGGTTGTCGAGCACGACGTCCTGGTAGGCCACGTCGCCGTTCGTCGCCGGCTCGTTGCGGTCATTGAACCCGTGCGTGTCGACGATCAGGTCGAACGGCGCCTGATCCTTCCACATGGCGATCAGCTCGCGCGCGTTGCCCGCGGCACCATTCGCATTCGCGACCAGGCCGGTGCTGCCCAGGCCCATCTGACGCACGTCCTTGATACCCAGATAGTCGGCCATGACGATCGGGAACGGCGCGACCGCGCGAGCCGAGACGTTCTGGGTGATCGAGGCCGACTGAGGGCCGAAGCCGATCGAGAAGCTGTCGCCCTGGACGGCCATCTTCAGCGCGCCCGGTGCCGGCTTCCAGAAGCTGCCGAGCGGAGCGACGCGCGCCGAGAGAAGATACGCCATGTTGGCGGCCGCCGACTCGCCGCTGAGCACCAGCCGGACGCGAGCCCCGTCCGGGATGCCCGTCACCTTCAGGTAGACCGCCTGATTGCTGCCGCTCGCCGGCGCGAAGCCGGTGGTGAAGTCGCCAACATAGCGATCGTCGACCAGGACGAACGCCCAGCGGAACGATGCGCCCCACGTCTGGAACTCGATCGTGCCGC
This sequence comes from Sphingomonas sp. BK069, assembly GCF_014193405.1. Taxonomy (NCBI): domain Bacteria; kingdom Pseudomonadati; phylum Pseudomonadota; class Alphaproteobacteria; order Sphingomonadales; family Sphingomonadaceae; genus Sphingomonas; species Sphingomonas sp. BK069. The sequence continues at coordinate 42,401 of NZ_JACHZH010000002.1, forward strand.
CCTCGACGTGCGTCTCGACGCTCCAGGTCCACTGAAAATCCTGCTGCGTGACGTTGCCGTTTGACGTGCTGGCGATCGTCGAGAAGCCCGAGGTCCCGGTGTACGGGGCCGGGATCCGACCGACCGGACCGGCGACGAAGTTGCCGCCGACCGCGACCGGCCCCTTGCAGCCGTAGAAGTTGAAGCGGTCGACGAAATTGGAGTTGAGCACGTTGCTCGCGGCGCCGTTGATCACCGGACCGAGAGTGGTATCCGTCGCGGATCCCACCGCGACCGCCGCGGTTGGGTGAGGAGCCAGAATGCGCGGTCCGCTTCGCGCCGCCGAGTCGAAGGTCCGCTTCAGTGCTGACAGAGTTTCGATGCCAGCGGCGCTGCTGAGCCCGCCGACAAGACCGGCGCCGACCAGCGCCGTGACCAGAGCCGCCTTATCGGCCGCCGAGAGCGATGCGATGTCCTTATAAGCCATGTCGTTCAAGCTCCGAGTGTGAGGACGTCGCCGCCCAGGGTGAGGAAGTCGCCGTTGAGGGTCATGGCGTTGGCTGGGATCGACGGGCTGGTGCCGCCGCCGGCAGCGACGCGGATCGGCTTGGAGCAGATCTCGACGACAGCGTTGGTCATGAGGACCGAGTCAGCACCGTCGACATTCTCAGTCGCGGCGAACACGCGGGCGCGCAGGTATCGGATCGATCCGTTGGGGAAGCTGACCCGCACCGGATAAAGGCGCTGCGTCTGATCGTCGGCGGCTGTCCGCAGCAGCGCCTGACCGGCATCGCTCTCGTCGTACGCCATGGATGGCGCCAGCGAGCCATAGTCCGGCGTCGACTTCAGCTTGTCCTTCGGCCCTTTCAGGGGCTGGAACTCCGCCTTGCCGAATGTCGGGCCGATGGAGCCGATCTTATCGACCCCGCCCACCTCGGTGTAGGTCAGCGCAGCGAAGCCCGCGGCGTCGAACGAGGCGAGTGTTCCGGCTGAGATCGCGAGCGCTGTGCCCGCTGCGGTGGTGGCCACCATGCGCGTTCCCCTGTGTTAGTGGTCGGTGATCGGGTTGCGGGGCCACGCGTCGAGCAGCAGCTGCCGCTTGTCGTCGCAGCGCTTCAGGTCGAAGCGACCTGAGCGGATCCCGCTCTCGGTGTCGGCAGCGGTGGCGCTACCGTCCGGCTGGCGCGGGATCGGAGTCGATGAGCACGGCTCCCTCGCTGCCGGGGGCGGGTCCGGGAGCCGTGCCGGTGAGGCTGGCGTCAAGCGCGTCGATGCCGCGCACCCGGTCAGCGCCGAGGCACAGAGCCCGGCCAGCAGCAGTCTGCGCATATTCCCTCACGGTGTTGGTGGAGTGGACGATCAGCGGCTCGCGCGCGGCGAGACGGTCGGCGAAGTCAGAGGTCGCTTTCGCCTGCCTCGTCAGGAAGCTCACCTCGAGCTCGGCCCGCTCGCGCTTCGCGCGCTCGTCCGCGGTCTCCTGATGGCTCCGCTCGAGCGCGAGATCGTGGCGCGCGTCGGTGAGTTGACCACGGGTAAGGAGCAGCGCGGCAGCGAGCAGCCCGATGGGGATCGCCGGCCAGAAGCGGCGCAGCAGGAGCAGGAGCGCTTTGGTCACGCCTCATTCCGCGACACCGGCTCGCCGTTGGACGCGAGCTGCACCGGCTTGCCGGTGAGCGTGCGCCCGACCGGCCAGCGCCGCGCGACGCAGCGCGACTTCTCGATCCAGGTGAGCGTGACCGCGTCGCCCTGATTGCCGCCGAGCACGCGGTACGCATCGGAGCGCTCGCCGTCGTAGAAGCCGACGTGCCCGCCACCTGGCCGCTCGAACACGAGCACCGCGCCCGGCGCCAGCTCGCCGACCTTCAGCGGTCGCCCCCAGGTCGCCCACGCTTTGGCGCGCACCGCGATCGGCGCCGGCGTGATGCCGGCCTCCTGCATGCAGGTCGCCACGAACAGCCCACACCAGGGCACGCTGTCGGCGTTGTAGACCATGCCGAGCACCTTCGTGCCGAGGCGCTTCGCCCAGCCCATGATGGTCGGCGAGTTGGCGGCGCCCGGCGCTTCACGCGTGCCGAGCTTCGCCCGCGCGGCTGCGAGCCACGCCGGTTCGGTTGCCATGTCAGGTCTCTCCGATGGTGGCGGTCAGCCCGCCGTGGTGTCGTCGTCGGTGCCGGGCACCTGATCGAGCTTGGTGATCGAGCGGTTCATCGCCCCGGCATCGCCGCCGGCGAGCGCGATCAGCATGGCCTGCATGCCGGTGCGGAAGGCCGCCCCGACCTGCCCCTTCGCGATGCCGATGATGCCGATGCCGATCGCAGCGATGCCGATGCCCGTAACACCGGCCTGGAGGAGGTCGAGGCTATGCGCCTGCGTCCACAGCGCCGAGACGAGCGCGCAGAGCATCGAGATCAGCACGTCGAGGATCACCTGCCGGCGGCCGGTGGTCTGGAGGAACACGATCGCGCGGGTGATCGCGACCGCGAGGACGGAGACCAGCACCGGGCCGGGATGGTAGGCATAGCCTAGAAAATCCCAGGTGACGGCATTGGCGGTGACCGGGAGCGTTGCAGCGGCCGCTCCTGCCGCGGCCGCGCGCATCACCGAAAGACTACGGCAACGAGCGCCGCGGCAAAGCACAGGACGACGACCAGAGCGGCGCGCGCGAGCACCGGCCATCGCGACCACATATCAACCGGCAGCGGCGCCTTGCGCAGCTGGTGCTCAATACCCGGCTCACCCAGGAGTACGATGCTCATCCACGCGAACCCAAGCATGAGGGAGACAGGGTCTATGATCCGCTTCGCCATCAGAGCGCGGGCGGTGATTGTCGGATCGCTCGGGTTCCAGCCCCAAAGGCTCAAGGCCTCGGCGCCGCAGCGTAGCGTCAGCGCGCCGCCGGCGAGCAGCGTCACGATGCGATAGAGGCTGACCGGATCCTTGGGATGGTCATAGAAGCGTTGCTGCCAGACGCGCATGGCCTGGCGCCCGACCATCATCGCGCCGAGGAACGTGCCGACCGTCATCAGGAAGATATTCCAGAAGAACAGGCTCGGATTGTTGTTGAAGGAAGGCGGTGCCGGCGAGGGCACGCGCTCGACGACGGCGGCCGACAGGCTGTTCGCCGCGTCGGCCGCCTGCGCAGCCGCCACCACGAGGGCGTGCGCGATCATCACGGGCTTACTTCGCCGTGCCGTCGTCGTAGGGCGCGGCCTCGACGTAAATCGTCGCGGTCGCGTTCGGGCTGGGGGAGCTCGCGTCTTCGTCGCAGGCAGCCAGCATCGCTGCGGCGGCCAGCACGGCCGCCAACATGATCGTCTTCATATTCGTTCTCCTTGTTGAACTCAGGCAGGCCATCCGCTGGCGGGATCGACCGCCGCGATCGCCGCGGCATCCATCGCCGCTTCGAGCTGCGCGCGCTTGGCGCGGCTGACCTCGTGGCAGGCGAGGACATGCTCACCGACCGCTAGACCCATTCCGATCATCGCCGCATCGTCGTGATCGACGGTGGTGTTGTCCTGCATCGTCCAGCCGATCGAGAACGGCTGACCGGCCACTTGGGCGAGCATCGCCATCTGGACCGCTCCGGCGATCTTGACCTGGCTCGCCTCGGTCGTGTCGATGCGGCCAAGCGGAGTGTCACAGCCCCCGATCTCGGCGCCATCCCGTGCCAGCTTGACCTCAGTCCACCGCAGCGCGCGCAGGGCGTCGAGATCCGGTTCCCAGACGGTGCCGGTCCACCGCTCGCGGGTGACGTCTGGCATGCGCTCGATCCGCCACGCCTTCTGCGTCGCGGCATCCCAAGCCCAGCCATTATCCTTCGGGTGACTACCCTCGCTCGGCGTGTGAAATGCCGTAGCGAGTACAGTCACGCCGTCGAGCGACGTGATTGTCCAAGCCTGCACCATCAGTTGCTGTCCCCGAGGATGCGGCCGGTCAGGACCGCCGTCTGCGCGCCCTGGAAGCGGCGGGTGAACACGCCAACCTCCCACCGCCCAGGCGACACGGTGCCGATGTGAACGCTGTTGACGTTACCCTGCTCGTCGATTGGTTCGGCAGGATTGTTGTTGTTGAGGCGAGCCTGCGATCCCTGCTTAGCTGGGAAGGTGGTCCACCCATCGTTCGTGCCAGCTCGGCGGAAGCCGATCATAGCTTCGACGTAGACGTTGCCCTGACCGCCGGCGCTATATGTCAGATCGTAGGTGCACCGTACCTGGTTGGAGACCACTGTCACGATCAGCGAGCTGTCGGGCTGACCCGGGTAGGTACTTGAGCTGACCGTCTTGCCGACGTACGCCGAGCCATGCTGATCGCTGTTTGCCGGCGGCGTGTCCTTCACCAGCACGATCGGGACCTTGATGGTGAAGGTCTGCCCCTTGTAGGTGCCCGACACTCGGAAGTAGCCGGATGCCGAGACGCTATTGAAGGTCACTAGCCCCGACGAGGTCATCTGTCCGGAGCAACCGGAAAACTCCGGGATCGTCCAATCGACAGAGGTCGAGACGTTGTTCGGGCCTTCCGTGTAGGTGAGCACGATGACCTGAGCGAGCTGGCCCGACTTCAGCGTGCCGTCGTAATCGGCCAGGAAGGTCAGGCTGCTGACCGACGCCGTCAGGTTGAGCGCGTTCGCGCCAGGCGTCCCCACTCCGTTCGCGCCGTCCTTCACCTTGGTCACCGAAGTGGTCGCGACGACGCCGCCCGACAGGCTCGTCGCCGCCTGGACGGTGTAGGAAGGTGCCGCGCCGCGATCGATCATCGCATTGCAGACCGCGGCGCTCCAAGAGCCGCTGGCCTTCATCACGAAGTTGTCCGGACCGTTCGAGGCGAACAGGTTGGGATAGTTGGCGACGTGCTGCGCTGCCGTGCCCCAGCCGAGCTGAGTCGAGCCGTCGCTGCCGATCACGCTGAAGAAGGGGTCGGTCGGCGAGTTGAAGCGGGTCGCCTGGAACGTCATGTCGACGTTCACCGGCGCATTGTTCGCGTCGTACCGTTGCGTGTTGAAGGTCGCCTGGAGGCTGATGCTCGGTAAGTTTGACGAGTAAGAGGCGAAGTCCACATCATACAGGGCAGCGCCGGGCGAGGCGAGTGCGCAGTCGAAGTAGAATGTGCGGTTCAGCCCAACGTCGACGCGACGATACACGGCGTCGTTATAGACGTACTCGACAAAGCGGCCGTTATACCGGACGTCGAACTTGCCCGCGCCATAACCGTCGACAAAGACAGTCTCGATGCCGGGCGTCGGTCGCGACTGCCCGTCCTCGTAGATGCAGGCGCGATTGTCAGAGCGGAGATACCAAGCAAAGTCGAGACTGCTGTAACTGGAGTCGGTGCGCGGATCGCTGTTCAACCCGAACATCATGGTGGCATTGCCGAGGTCCGCGCGCGCGGTGGCGATCGCGCCGCCGGTGTAACCATTGGTCGAGTAGGCGTCAGCGTCGCCCCAATTGTCCGGCGCGTTCGCGGCCTTGCGGATCGTCCGACCGGCCACCGAGGCCGTGCCCCGCGTGTCCATGCCGAACGGCGGCCCGACGTAGCGCGACCAGGTGTAGAGGCTCGGGATCGTCGGCTCGTTCACCGCAGTGCCCGTCGCGGTGCCGACATAGGTGCGCGTGCCGGGTTCGGTGGTCGTGAAGTTGACCGTGCCGTCCGGGCTGTCGGCATAGGCGAAGTAAGGATACCAGGTCTTGCCGTCCTTGCCGTCCTCGCCGGGCAGGCCGTCCGTGCCGGCCTTGCCCGCCGAGGGGATGCCGTTAACCACCGAGAACACCGTCTGGACGATGCCGCTGTCGCTCTGGATCGAGATGCCGCGGCCGGCGAGCCAGCCCTTCACGCCGACGTGGACGAAGGCAGAGCGCACCGCCCAAGCCTTGCTCACCACGTCCATCTGCGCACCGACCATGCTGAGCGCGCTGTTGACGAGCGGGTGCAGGTGGTTCGTGCTCGGCTCGTCCCAGGTGTAGATCGCCACCACCTTCCCGAGCGGGATGGCATTGATGCAATCGTAAAAGCCCTGGATCCCGCTGCCCGGGGGAGTGGGATTGCCGGCATAGTTGAGCGAGCCGTCATACAGGTCGAAGTGACGCGAGTGCCACACGGTCGGGCTATCCCGCCAGCACACCGTATAGCTGCGCGCTGCTCGCCCGGTGTGGTTCGGATCCGCATAGTAATCCGGGTCGATGAAGGTCTGCCCCTTGGCGCCCAGAAGGCCGAGGTTCGGCGGCTGGCCGAAGTTGGCGCCAGCTGCGACGAGGCTGTAGACCTCGGTGTCAGCGCCCGGATCGCCCTTGATCTGCGCCGGCAGCGACCATGGCCCGAGCAGGATGCCGTTGCGCTGGTAAGCGACGCTCAACCAGATCAGGTCGGTGCCATCCGGCACGCCATCGGACCAGCCAGCCGGGACGCCGCCGCCCGTTGGCGTCGCCGGCCGAGTCGGCGAGCGCTTGAAGACCTGCTGCTGATAGCTGCCGTCCTCGCCCGGCATCGCGTCCTCGCCTGCGATCCGAACCGGCGTGCCGAAGGTCGCGCCATAGTCGGTCGACAGGCGCATGTAGACGTCGCCGGTCTGAAGGCCATCGTGCCAGTTGACGGCGTCGACCGAGCCCTGCGCGACGACGTTCGGCCCCTCAGGCGGCGGCTTCGGCAGCGGCTGCGCCTTGCTCAGCCCTTCCACCGTCAGCGACAGCTTGCTCGTGTCGGCGCCAACCTCGATCGAAAAGTCCTTGAAGAAGCCGTAGATGGTGACGCTGTCGAGCGTGCCGTCAGCGATCCAGAGGCACGGCCGCGCGCGCACGGAGGCGATCCGGTTGGCGACCTGGTCGACCGCGTCGGTGCGGATCAGCGATCGCACGCTCATCCGCTTGGCGAAGGCGCGCGGCACGACGTTGATCGCGCCGAAGTCGTCCGCCTCCTTGCGGCTATAATCCGTGATGCCGGCGGTCGCAGAGGCCTCGGTGGTGCCTAGCCCGACCACGGAGCCGAGCAGCAGCGTGCCGATCGCGACCTGATTGGTCGCGGTGGCGGTGACGGTGATCGTGCCGGCATTGGCCGGCAGGTCGAGGAACAGCGTCGAGCCCGCGGTCGGGGCGAGCGTGCGATCGTAACCGGTCGCCTGCACCCGCACCGAGGTAGCCACCACGTCGAGCAGCGCGATCGCGCGCGCTCCGCCGGCGTTCAAGGCGACAGTGATCGAGCCGCCAGAGCGGGTCGCGGTCCCGAGCGCCTGATCGAACATCGCCCAGCGGTTCGTCGGCCCGGTGTCGAGCCATGCGGCCGGCGAAGCGCTCGGCTCCTTGCCGACATTGCCGGCTACGAGGCTCTCGTAGATCCGGTGCGCGCGGGTGACGCGCGCGCCCTTCGCGTACGTGGTGCCGGCGCCCCAGCTCGCCGCATCGTTCTCCGCGACGCTGCTCGACGCCAGCACGCTGTCGGTCACGTCGAGCGGCTGGAGCAGGCGAAGAGCGGACGTGCGGCCCGCGATCGCCGGATCGCCACCGGCGTCCGCAACCGTCTCGCTCTCCGCCAGCCCCTCAAACGAGAGGGTGCAGAAGCTGACGTTCTCCGACGCTAGGTCGAACTCGAACTCGCGGTAGAAGCCGCGGACCTGGAGCCACGCCAGAGCGTCGGCGGCGATCCAGCTGACCGGGGTGGCGCGCAGATCCTCAAGCTGACGGCGGGTCGCATCGACCGCGCTGGTCGACAGCCACATGCGGACCGACAGCTTACGCGAGAAGTTGCGCCGCACCACCGTCGTGACGCCGAAGTCGTCGGTCACGCGCCGGCTGTAATCGGTGATGCTGATCGTCGGCGTCGTCTCGGTCGCGCCGAGGTCGATCACCGACCCATTGTCGAGCTTGACCTTCACGCGGCGCTCGCGATCGTGCTGATCGCGTTGCCGCCGCTCTCCGACGTGACGTCATCGAGCTTGGTCGCGATCTTCCGCACTCCGCCGACCACGTCCGACAGACGACTGGCGTTCTCGCCGCGCATCGCGGTCATTTCCTCGAGCAGTCGATCGAGCGCATCCGCCATCGTCTCCTCCGGCATCTGCGACGCGCTCGCCGCCTCGCTGGCGGCGCTGGAGGCGCTGAGCTGGTCGGCAACCCGCGTGCCCGGTCCGCCGGCCGTCGCCGCGAACAGGCTGATCGCCGCATAGGTCGCCTCGAGCGACGCCGCGGTCTCCGCCTGGATGCGGTCGAGCTCCTGCCGGCTGGTCGCAGCATCGGCCGCGGCCGAGAGCAGCGCCTGGGACAGGCCCGGCAGCGACTTGGCAGCGTCCTGATCGCCTCCACGCGCCGCCGCCGTGGCGACGTTGAAGTCGCTCATGATCGCCGCGAACCCGCCGGCGGTATCCGCCTGCGACAGCCCGCGGATGCGCTTGACCTCGTCCATGATGCTGTCGCCGACCGACTTCCACGCCTCGCGCAGCTGCTCCGCCGCCTTGGCGGCCTCCTGCGCGTCCTGGATCGCCCAGATCTCCTGCTGGAGCGCGCGGTTGCTGGCGTCGAGCTTGGCGAGGTCGAGCGCGCGCAGCGCGGCGGTGTCGCCGCGCAGCTCGAGCAGCTGCCGCTCCAGATCCTGCCGCTCGGCCAGCACGTCGGCCGCCGACTTGGCGCCTTCCATGGCCTTTTGCAGGTCGGCGAACGCGGGCGCCAGGTTGAGGAGCGCGGCGTAGGTCGAGCGGCCCGCAGCGGTCGTCAAATCCTGCGCCTCGACCAGCTGGCGGAACGCAGCGAGCGATCCGGGCACCGTCAGCCCCAGGCTGGCGAAGACGCGGTTCATCTGAGCCGCCTGCGCCGCCTGCTTCTCCTCCGCCGTGTAATAGGCGTCGGCATATGCCTCGACGGCGCTCGAGAAGGCGCTGACGCTCTCGAATTGGTCGGCCAGGGCGACCTTTACGTCGATCCCAAGGTTGCGGCTGCTGCCGCCGAGCAGGTCGAGCGCCATGGTGACCGCCTCGACGGTCGACGCGACGCGGGTGAGCGTCTCGAACGCGCCCTCGCCGGCCTTCTGGAAGCGCGAGAGGCCTGGGAACGCCGCCGCGGCCATGTTGTCGGCCGCTGCGCCGAAGATAGCGTTCAACTTCTCCTCGATCTGCTCGCCGGTGAGCCCCTTCAGGTCCACTTTGCCGAGGTTCACGACGAAGCCGTTGAGGCGACGCTGGATCTCGTCCGTCGACTGCCCCAGCGGACCCGCCGCGGACGCGATCGCGTCGTTGAACTGCCGCAGAATGAGGGTAAATTGCCCCTCAAGCTCTCCGCTCGCCGCAGAGTATTGCGTCGACGTCTTCGACCCGGTCTTGATGCCGAGGAATGAGCTAGTCTTTTTGATATCGCTGTAATACTGCGCGTCGAAGCCTCGGTTTAGGATGCTATCGAGCGTCTGACCCTTCGCGAACAGGCCAGAGCCCGTCACTTCGGTCTTGCTGCCGAACAATCCGCCCAGAATGCCGCCGATCAGCGGGATCTTGCTCAGCACCGAGCCGATCAGGTTCTTCTGGAAGCCCTCCGTGACGCCTGCGGAGGCGTTCACGTCGCCAGCGCGGACGATCTGAGCCGCAACGCCGCCGATCGCGCCTTCGATCGAGCGCAGAGTAGCCAGCATTTCGCGCGTGTAGATGCTCGTCGCCGACTCAATGCCCGCCAGGTTGTCGATCGAGCGCTTCAGGCTCTCCGACTTGGCAGTCGGGTCACCCAGGACAGTGCCGGTGCCGGTGTTCGTCACCGGCGCGCTGCTCCCGCCGCTGCGGCCGGCGAAGATCGTCACGCCTGCGGCCACCAGCGCAGCCGCGGTGGCTGCCATCGCGGCCAGATTGAACGGGAATGGCAGTTTCGACTGCGCCGAGACGCCCTCGGCGCCGTTCGCCGCCGCGCGCGCGCCGCTGTTCGCCACCGACGAGATCGTCTCAGAGACGTCCTGCACCATCGCGCGCACCGACATGGCAAACTCGAAGGCTCGGTAGACCTTCTCTGCCGCCTGGAGCGCCGCATAGCCGCGGCTCTTCTCGTTGAAGAAGCCCTTCGCCGCAGAGGTCATGTCGCCGAAGAGGCCGATTTGTGCGGTCGCGGCGCGCACCTCATACTGAGCGTTGGTACGGCGCAGCGCTGCGGTCTTGGCCTCGCCTTCCGGCAGCTGACTGTAGAGGCGGACCTGCTGACGATAGACCTCGGTGAGGCGCTGCTGCTCGGCCCGAAACTGCGTGAAGATCGCGGCCGTGTCGCCGATTGCGCGCCCCGTGTCGCCAAACGCATCGGCCATGCCGCGAGCGGCGTTCGACACATTGGTGGCGATCGCGTCGAGCAGCTCGGACTGGTGCGTCAGGCTGCCGTTGAGCGCGTCGGTAAGCACCTGGCGCTGGACCTCGCCCTCAGCGATCTTCGCCTGCGTCTCGATGTAGGTCGCCGCCTCCGAACCGGTCCACTGACGGCGCGCGGCCTCCTGCGTCGCCGTGAGGATCGCCAGCGAACGAGCGCGGGCGACGTCGGTGGCGCCGATCAAGCGGATCTCTTCCTGGAGCTGCGCCAAGCGGTCATCGGCGCCGCCCTGCGCCGCCAGCAGCGAGGCGCGGCGCTCCGCGTCGGTGAGGTCGTCGCGCGCCTGGCGCGCGTCCTCCATGGCCTTCTTCGCTTCTTCGACTGCCTTGGTGCCCTCCTGCCCCTTGATTGTGCGGGCGGCCTCCAGCGCGTTGAGCAAGGGCAGGTCGGCGATGCGATCCTTCAGCAGCTCTGCGGCGCGCTCGGCCGGGATGACGCCGTTTGCCACGTCGTCATTTACGGCGCGCTGCGCGGCGGCCTGCTCGCGCATCCCGGCGGCGGTGCGCGAGGCATCGGAGATCCGCTGCGCGACCGCGAGGCGGATCTGGCGCGACACGAACTCCTCGGCGTCGCCGCGCTTCAGGATGGCGCTCGTTTCGGCCTTCACCTGCGCCTCAGCGAGGATCGCCTGCCCGCCCGACACGCGGTAGGCGGCAGCGATCTTGTATTGGCCGGCGATCTGCGCCTCTTCCGCCTCTGCCTGGCGCGCCAACTGCTCGGCGTGACGGTCGACCTTCGGCGGCTTCGGCGCATTGTAGCCGATCTTGTCGGCGAGCCGGTCGCGAGCGTTCTCGACGGCAGCCTTGCGGACTCGGGTGCCGAGCTTCGTAAGGTACGCGTCCGCAGCGTCGTATGCGGCGCCGTAGGTCTTCTCGAGCAGCTTCGGGTCGCCCTGCCCGATCGCCATCTTGCCGAGGCCGATGACGCCGCCCTTCTCGACCTCGCCGAGATAGGCTTTCGTGCCGGCGACGCCGGCGTAGAGCCCAGCGAGCGCGGTCTTACCGTAGGACGTAAGATCATCGAGGATCTCCTTCACGTCCTTACCCATCTGCTTCATATCGCCGACGAACGCCTCGGCCATATCCTTGCCGACCGTCTCGAACAGCGCCTTGGACGTGTCCGCCCAAGTGATCGTCTCGTCCTTCAGCTTGAAGAGCTCGGCCTTCGTCGCGTTCGCGCCGCCGGTGATCTTGCCGAGGTCGCGGGTCAGCTGGTCGTTCGTGACGCCCTGATTGATCCAGCGGTTGAAGAGCGCGAAGCCGGCCGTGGCGGCGCCGATCAAGCCGATCAGCGGCGCGAAGCGCAGCGCGAACATGCCGATCTCGGCCGCGAAGCCGCGGATGCCGCCCTGCGCCATCATGGCGATCTGCACGAGCTGGCCGCCCTGCTGGATCAGCACGGTCATCGGCTTCTGGCCGGTGAGCAGTCCCTGGATGATATCGGGCGACTGGATCGCGACCTGCTGCACGGCGAAGCCCTGCCGCCGGACCGACTTCTCGATCTCGTTGACCCCATCGGCGAAGCGCTTGGAGCCGGAGGCGATGACGTCGCCAGTGCCAGCAACCTGCCGGGCGTGCGCCGCCAGCGCCTCGCGCGCGCGGGTCGTCTCCGCGGCATATTCGCGCTGGCTCAGCGCGCCGGCGGCGAGCAGCCGATCGGCGCGCTCCATCTCGTCGTCGAAGCGGCGCTGAGCGGCGAACATCGGGTCGAGCGCCGCGCGCACGGTGGCCGCCTCGCGCGCGATCGTCGCCTCGGCCGCCGCCGCCTCCCGGGCCGCCTGCGCCATCTCACGTGCGCGCGCCTCGAACATGGCGAAGCCAAGCGCAGCGCTGCGCGCCTCCTGGGCGGTCTTCTCCATCGCCAGCGCACGCGCGGCGGCTTCTGCCTCGCGCAGCGCGCGCGCGCCGTCCCGGGCTCGCGCCTCGAACAGCTGGAACGCGAGCGCAGCCGAGCGCAGCTCCTGCGCCTGGCGCTCGGTCTCCAGCGCCTTCTCGGCCGCTGCGGCTTCACGCATCGCCTCGGCGCCCTTGCGCGCCGCCGCCTCGAACAGGTGGAAGGCCTGCGCAGCCTCGCGCGTGGCCTGAGCCTCTGCCGCACTCGCCGCCGCCGCCTTGGCGCGCTGGTCGTTGAGCAGCGCTTCCTCGGCACGCAGCCGACCCGCCGCCTCCGTCATGCCGAGCTGCTCGGCCTTCAGCGCCGCGGCGGCGACCTTCGTCGCCTGGATCTCTTGGCGGGACATGCCGAAGGTGGCATTCTGCCGCTCCAGCCCGCGCGTCAGTCCCTCGACCTCGCGCTCGACGCGGGCGAAGTCCTGCGCCGCGCTGCGCGTCTCGCGCCCGAGCGCGCGGAACTCGTCCGCCGCGCGCTTCAGATCGGTGCCACTCATCACCGCGCCCTGGATGCGCTGGAACTCGCGCACCGCGTTGGCAGCCGTGGCGCCGATCAGGTCGTCGAGCGTCTTCAGCCCGCCGAAGCTGTTGCCGAAGTCGATATCGAAACCGACGCCGAGGCCGGTGGAGCCGTCATCCATCGTCGTCGCCTCCCCCCAGCAGCAGCTCAAGCCGAGCCACTTCAGCGTCGATCTCGCTCTGTGTGGCCTTCACCTGCCAAGGTGCGGAGCAATGCTCACTCTCGGCGCGGCGCGTCTCGGTCACGTAGGCGGAGGACAGGTTGCGGAGCAGGTTCGCTTCCCACGGCGCGAGGCGGATCCCCATCGACTGCTGCCAGCCGTTGATCTCCGCCCAGCCAAGGGCTGCGATGCTCATGCCGGTCGGCTGGACGATCCCCATGGCGATCAGCCAGCCGGTGATATGCGGTGCCGGGTTCGGCGGCATCCGGATCGGCACCTTGTCCTTCTTCATTTGGTCGATGCGCGAGAGCCGGCTTACCTGCCGATCTTCCGCGGCGCGCTTCGACCCGGCCGGCGGCTTAGGCGTGGCATTGAGCCACGCCATCTGCCGCACCCATAGGATCAGCTCGTCAGCGAGCCGGGCGTGAACTTTCCCCAGTCACCCACGAACTTGATGACCTGCTCCTTGATCCAGCCGAGAGCCGGGTCGGAGTAGACCGCGTGGTAGAGCGCGGTGCCGGCGAGCGGCGTGCCGTCCGGCGCGTCGTGCTCGATGTGGCGGAAGCCGGCGGTCAGCGAGGCGAGATCCTCGGCGGCCTCGACGCGGCGCGTCGCCAGCGGCACGTGAGCGATCTTGTTGTCGTTTTCTGCCATGCGCTTCACGACGCGCGCGGACTGGCGCTCCTCGATCTGGCCGTGCTCGGGCGAACCCGGGCCGAAGAGGTCGATGCCGACAGGCGCGCCGTCTTCGAAGAGGGGGACGCCATCCGGACCCTTGAGGTGGAGGAACGCCGTGGCAGCGACGGCGAGCGTTGCGATCTTCATGTGGTCTTCCTTCGCGGGATGCACCGACCCGCCCCGTCCCGCGAAAGCGCAGGGCGGGCCGATGCCTATGATCCGGCTGAGCGCCGGAATGGGGTTGAGGTCAGGCCTTGATGGGCTTCGTGGTGATGCCGATGTCGGCGTTGATCATCAGCACCGAGTCGGCGCCGTCGACGTTCTCCGTGACGGAGAAGACGCGGCCCTGGCAGTACCGGATCGCACCCGTCGCGTACGTGACCTTGAAGGCATAGAGCTTGTTGGTCTCGTCCTCGGCGGCGGTGCGCAGCAGGGTCTGACCGGCGTCGGCCTCGTCATAGGCCGCGGACGGGTTGAGGTTGCCGTAATCGGCCGAGCCCTTCAGCTTGTCCTTCGGACCCTTGAGCGGCTGGAACTCGGTCTTGCCGAAGCTGGGACCGATCGTGCCGATCTTGTCGATGCCGCCGATTTCGGTGAACGTCAGCGCGGCAAAGGCCGCGCCAGTCTGCGCGGCGGGAGTGCCGGCGGAAATGGCGAGCGCCGTGCCCGCCGCGGTCGTAGCAACCATGGTGTTTCTCCTGTTGGGCGAGCCGGCACTGCCGGCGGTCATTCACCGCGAGTGCGGGGAAAGCGGGTTAGCTGCTGGCCTTGGTCGACCGGCGCGCGCGCTTCGGCTTCGCCGGCGCGGGCGTCGGCGCCGCAGCGGCGCTGGCGGGCGCGTCGGACGCGCCCTCGCCATCCTCGGAAGGCGCGTCCTGGGGGCCGTCCGTGCTCACCAGACCGGCGGCGCGATAGTTGGTCAGCGCCGACGCGCTCACGTCGACGTGCTCGCCAGCGGCGAAATGGCGCTCGGTGCCCGCGTCGCGGAAGTCGCGCGTGGCGTAGTGCTTCTTGCTCATGGGTGTCTCCTGGGGTCAGCCGCAGGCGCTCGGCGCCGAGCGGAACGTCAGTCCAAGGTGTCGAATGCGACCCTGAAATCCTGCGTCTTTTCGAAGGTGTCGCCCGGGCCGATCACGTCCGGGCCTCCGCCGAAGGTGTGAACGACCACGCTGGTCGCGTCGCCGACCGCACCGATCGCGCCGCGCGGAATGCTGCGCACGAGCTTCATCACCGCGATTTGGTCGTCGTAAGAGGCCGCCCGGACCATCACCGAGACGCGCGCTGTGGAGCGATACCAGCCGGGGTTCTTCAGCGGGTAGCGGTCGAGCAGGCTAATCTCGCGAACGAGCAGCCAAGGCATCGGCGTTTCGTCCGGCAGGCGCCCGCCCCTGATCCGCTCCTGCGGTACGACGGCGGTGAGCGGCTCGTGCGCCCACAGGATCGCGCCCAGGATCTCCGCGCTGGTCATCAGGCCACCTCGTCGATCGGGCCGCCAGCGATCGCGCCGTTGCGCACCTGCTGGTCGATGTAGGCCTGCGCGGCCTTGATCGCGTCGGCACGGCGCAGGTCGATCGCTGGACGCATGAAGGGCACCTGTCGCGCGCCCTTGTGCCAGACGGTCTTGCCGACCGGCTTGCCGTTGATCACCAGCGTGCCGCCCTTCGCCAGCTTGTTGACGCGGCGCGTGGTGCGGCCGCCGCTCTGCTCGCGATCAACGCTGATGTAGTGCCCGACCGTGCCATACTCGGCCCAGATCGCCAGCGACCGACCCCAGCCCGGCTTCACATCGACGCGCACGCGGATGCGGTCGTCGACCACCTCGACCTTCACGATCACGTCCTTGCGGATATCGTCCGACCAGGCGCGGTCCTTGGCCTCGTCCGCCACCACGTTGCCGCCGGCGCGGCCGGCGCCCTGAAGCACCCGCTTGATCCGGGAGGGGGCATTCTGAATGTAGCGGTGGACGTCATCGAGCCCGCGGACCGTGATGGTCATCGTCAGGCGGCGCTGCCGGCTTCGCTGTAATCCTCGACCATCACCTCGAGCCCGTCGCGGCCGAGCCGCGCCGGCGCGCTGACGATCTGCATGATGCGGCCGTCTACGCCGTCCGTGACGTCGACGAGGCGCATGGCGGACGTGACAGCGTCGCTCCAGTCCATGCGCACGCGCGCCGGGCGCGTGGCGACGTTGAGCCCTTCCGCTAACCGCTCGCCGCGGCTCGGCAGCGCATCCTGGACGTTCGCCCAGACGGTCGCGACCTCCTGCCAGGTGCCCTTGCCCGCGCCGGTGAAGGTGGCCTTGGCGACCGGCTTCTCGATGCGCAGCAGACGATCCATCGCGCCGCGGTCCAGGCCGATCATCGAGCGTAGACCCGGAGCGGCTCGAGCAGCCGGTCGACGGTCGTCGACATGGGGATGGAGATCGCCTGCACGGGGGTGACCGTGTCGCGATTGCGGTAGAGGTCGCCGACCATCAGCAGGATGGCCGCGCGCACGGCCGCCGGGAGGGTCGATACCGGCTCGGCGCCGCTGGTGTTGTCAGGATAGCCGGCACGGTAGCGGATCCGCACCGCATCGCTCCGCAGCGATCCGCCTTCCCAGGCGAAGGTGGAGCCCGCAGGGGCCAGCTCGGCGCCGTCGACAATGAAGTCGACTAGGTCAGCGGTGACCGTCTGGTCGCTGCGATCGAGGTAGCTGATCGAGAGGATCTCGATCAGCGGAGGATAGGGAAGCCGCAGCGAGCTGCCAAACGCCGACACGCCGAAACGCGCTTCCAGCGTCTGCACGCCCAGCGCGCGCCCGAAGTCGCCGCCCGGCCCGTCGAGCAGCTGCGTCGCCGCCGCCACCATGCCGGTGATCAGTGCGTCCTCGGCGCTATGCCGAACACGCAGATGATCCTTCGCCTCCTTCAGTGAGACGACCGGCTCAGGCGGTGTGATGACGACGACGCGCACGCTCAGGCGACCACCGCCGCCGTGGGCGCCGACGTTGCCGCCTTCGTGTTGCTGGCGCGCAGGGTGCTCGTCAGCGTGACGGTGACGGTGATCGTGCCGCCGATATCGGCGGTGACGGGCGTGTAGGTCGCGCCGGTTGCGCCAGAGATCGCAGCGCCGTTCCGCTTCCACTGACGGGCCACGGTGCCGGCGCGCGGGGCGCCGTCCGAGGCGGTGAGCACAGAGCCGACCTTCGCCGTCCCGGTGATGGCCGGGACGGCGCCGAAGGTCGGCGAGCATGCGAACGCCCGAAGGCGCTGCCCGCGCGCCATGGTCAGGCGGCCTTGTTGGCGGGGTTGGCCGCCTTCTTGTTCGCCGGCGCAGCGGCCTGCTTCTGGCCCTCGCCCTCGTCCTTGGTCGGATCGTTCTCGATCTGGGGCTCGTAGCCCTTCTCGACCTCGGCAGCGGTTGCCTCGCGCACCAAGCCGAGCTTCTCGAGCTCGTCGAAGCGCTTCTGCGTCATGTCGCCCAGGATCATGCCCTCGCGGACGGTGCCGCTGTCGCCGTGGTGATCGCTGGTCACGTATGCGTTCTTCATGGGTCGTCTCCTTTCTGAACCGTCGCCCGGTGCGGCGGTTGAGAAAGGAGGGCGGCGCGAACCGCCCTCCCCTTCGGGCCGAGCCTCAGAGGCCGGTGAAGTTGCCCTTCGCCATCGCGGCGAGGCGGCGCACGACGAGCGCCAAGCGCTTCTCCGCGCGGATCGTCAGCATGTTCTTGATGAAGTTGTCGCGATCCTGGTCCGAGATGCGCACCTCGGTGTCCATGCGGTCAAAGATCTGGGCGGCGGTCTTGAACGCGCCGACCAGGAAGTTGCCGGTGCCGATCCGCTTGGTCGAGACGACCGGGCGGCCCCAGAGGGTGTTGGACGCCAGCCCCTGCGGGTTGGCGAACACGTAGCCGCCGGCGCTGTCCTTGGTCAGCTCGATGTTGGTCCACTGCGTCGGGTGCAGCACCAGGCCATCGGGCGCATAGTCGGCGAGCTCGACCATGAGGATCGCCAGACGAAGGCGATCGATCCGGGTCTCGCCCGTGATGCTGACGCCGGCCGGCTGCGCATAGGCCGGCGCCTGGGTGTAGAGGCCCAGAATGTTCTGGCCGGTGCCGTCGCCGAGCAGCAGCTGCGCGTCCTCGGCGTCGTCGAGGCCATAGCGCAGCTCGCCGTCGATCAGGCTCTCGAGCTGCGGCACGTCGTCCATCGCCTGACGCGACGCGGGCACCCAATGCGCGATCGTGCGCACCGGCGCGTTCGCCACGTCCCAGCCGTAGTTGGACTCAGGCTTCTGCGCGCCCTCGGCCACCGCGGCGGCGTTGTTGGTGCGCACCGTCTGGTACGCATACTCGATCGAGTTGCTCTCGGTCTGGCCGGGCGTGAGCAGATCGCGCACGCGCAGCTGCTGGCGCGGGATGCCGACGATCTCGGGCTGGCGCTCGGGACGGATCAGGCCACCGGCCGAGCCGGTCGCGCTGGTCACCGCCTTGACGGTGAAGCCGATCGTGCCCTTGCAGCCGCCCTCAGCATAGGACTTGACGTCCGCGTGGTTGGCGACCTCATGGCCGAGGCTCTTGATCTCGGGATCGTCCTCGCCGCCGCGCCGGCCCTGCGCCAGCTTCTGCGACAGCTCCTTCATGTCGCCGCGGATTGCCTCGAGGTCGACCAGCGCCTTGTCGGCCTTCTCCTTGGCCTCATCGCTGACCTTGGTGCCCTCGGCGTTCTTCGCGCGGAACTCCTGCGCGAAGCCCTTCACCTCGGTGAGGGCGCTGTCGAGGTTGCGCTGGAGCTGATCGAGCGACGGCGCGTCGGCGGCGCCGTCCTTGCGGCCGAACTCGCGCGGCTGAGCGGCGACGAGACGGGTCGAGCCGGCGGCGAGCGCCGCGGCGGAGGTCATCATATTCATGGCTGTTTCCTCGTGCGGGCGGCTTACAGCTTGAAGCCGCTCAGGGTGTCCGAAAGGCTCTTTAAAGCCGGGTTCGTCGTCGTGTCGCAGTCGGACTCCCTCCGCCGCATTTCCGTCAGGCCGTGGGCGACGACGCCAGCGGCCCGCGTCTTGGAGAAGCCTACCTCCCGCAGGTACTTCTCGAACTCCCGCTCGGTCGGCAATTCGCCGTGCGCGAGCTTGAACTTGACCGCCTCGACGCGAGCGTCGTCATTGGCGGGGAAGGTCACCAGGCTGATCTCGACCAGGTCGAGCTTGGTCAGCGTACGAATGCCCGTTTTCTCGTCGAAGCTGGACTCGCGCACCCAGTAGCCGATCGACAAGCCGGTCACGATGCGGCGCTTGGCCAGCGCGTGCGCCTCGCGCGCCTGCGCGACGTCAGCGATCAGCAGCTCGCCGTCGCCGTACAGGCCGCGCTCGTCCTCCTTCAGGTTGGACCAGGCACCGATCGGCTCGCTCGACCGGTGCTGCCAAAGGATCGGAACCGGGCGGCCCTTGGCCTGGATCTCGACCAAGCTCTCGGTGAAGGCGCCGCGCGCGACGATCTCCTGGTAGCTGTCGACCACGTCCCAGACGGAGCCGTAGCCGCTGAAGGAGCCGTCATCGCCGACCGCCTTCACTTCGAAGTCAAAGTCGCGCACCTTAAGGGCGCCGGTGTGCTTGCGCCCGAAGACGCGACCCATGTTCATCGTCATGCCTCCAAGCTCGGGCCGCCGTTGTGGCCCATCATGCTCTGCACCTTGCTGGCGATCAGCGCCTCGATGTCGCCGCCCTGGACGCCCAGCATGCCGAGCAGCGCCGAGCGCAGCTGCTGCTCGGACGATGCGGCGCCGTCCGTGCCGAGCTGGTCGAGCCGAACGAGGTTGGACTGCACCGTCAGATACTGACCGCCCTCGCGGTGATCGAGGTTCTCGCGCGACCGCATCTCGTTGCGATCCATCACGCCGTTCTGGCCAAAGGCCGAGTAGAGCGCGGCGCGGCCGGCGCTGTCCGTCGCCATCACCGCCTCGCGGTTGAACTCGGGGTAGACCAGCTTCCGCTCCGCGCGCGGCAGCAGCTGCTGCTTCGCGGCCTGTTCGATCCGCCGCAGCAGCGGGTTGAGCCGGAGCGTCTGCCAGCCGAGCAGCAGCTGCTCGATGCCGCTGCCCCACATCGTCTGCCCCTTGGCGGCATGACCGATGAGGATCGGCAGCATGCCGAACCACCGGCAAATCTCCTCGACGTCCCAGCCCCGGGACTCGAGCAGCTGCACGTCAACCGGGCTCATCTTGAGCGGCTGGAACTTGAAGTCTTTCTCGAGCGGGACAACGCGCCCGCGCATCGCCTGCCCGACCCAGGCGTCGAAGATCTCCAGCAGATCGGCGCGCTGCTCCGGCGACAGCTTCTGCGATGCGGTCTCGATGAAGCCGGCTAGCTGGAGCCCGCCGCGGAACGTGTCGCCGGCCACCTTGTTCGCCGCCATCGCGCCGCCCAGCGTGCGCCGGCCGTACTCGATGGCGGAGAGACCCACGTCACCGCCGAGCGTGATGCCGCGCAGGTGGAAGACCTTCTCGGCCGGCAGCCGCTCTTCCTTGCCGCGGTCGGAGAACAGGTAGACCCGCTGATTGTTGCGATCGCGGGTGACGGTCACCAGCTGCGGCGGAAGCGGCGTCAGCGCGGTGACCCGGCTGCCGAGCGTCTCCTTCTCGGCGAAAGCATTGCCCCACAGATCCATGGCGGCGACCTGGCCGGCCCAGAACTCGAACGGGGTCTGATCTGCGTTCGGCTCTTCGTGGAGCAGGTCGTAGAGCCAGTGGCCCGACTCCGACTTACGACCGCCGGCCGGGCTCTTGCTGTAGACCCCGCACCCCATCGAGGCGACCAGCTCGGACTTCAGGCCGATGCACGCCCACGCGGTCGAGAGGCCGAGCGTGGTCTTCTGATTGACCACCTGCCCGACGCTGTCGATCGCCGAACCGTACTTGATGGCCTTGTCGGTCGGCTGATCCTCAGGCGCTCCCGAGAGCTTGCCGCTCTGATTGCCGATGCCCGCCCAGCTGAGGACGGAGCCTACCCAGCCGCCAGCCATCAGAAGCCCGCCTTCACGTGCGCCTTCAGCCCGGCGATCACGTCGTCGAGGTTGTCGTCGGCCTCAGGCACGATCATCGGGGCAGTAGCGTTGAGCACGGCATCTACTCCGTCGATCTTCTGGGGCGAGTTGGGGGTCTCCTTCTTCGGAAGGATGCTCCCGTTGACGCGGCGCTCGACCACCGCGTTGCCGACCATCCAGGTCAGCACCGGGTTCGCGTCGTGCCGCAGCCGAGCCGGCCCAGACTTGACCCGCGCCTCGAGCTCCTTGGCGGGGTCGGTGATGTTGTTGGCGTTCTTCGCCAGCTGCACCGCGAAGGCGTCGCCGCCGTCGTCGAAGTCCTGATTGAGCCGCGACGCCATCGCCAGCGCGCTGTTCCACTGGTCGAAGGTGACGCGCCGGATCGCCAATCGCGACTTCAGCTCGCGGATTTGTGCCTCAATCGTGTTGTGATCAATGAAGTCGCCCTGCGTCGCAGTCAGCGCACCTTCGGCGACCCAGCTGCGATAGAGATCGGTGATTTGCTTCAGCGACGTGTTCTGGTTCTCCAGCCGCGCCTCGGGGACGTAGAACCACGGCTTGATGAGCAGCCGTCCGGTGCTGTCCTCCGCGGCCAGGACCAGCGCGGAAAGGTCGTCGACGTTCGAGAGGTCGCCGCCGAGGTAGCAGTCGAGCCCGACGAAGTCGTCGAGGGTGAGCGCCGGATCCGCGCAGAGCGCCCACTGCGTCACGTTGAGCCAGGCCGAAGCCGCGCCGAGCCACTGATTGAGGTGCTTGGTCTTGAACTCGCCCTCGGCCGCCGGGCTGGCCTGCGCTTCCACCGCACGCTTCGCGACCTCGTCGCGCAGCGGCCGGGATGCCTCGATCAGCGGGTTGGCCTTGATCCACTTCGACGCATCGTAGGGATCATCACCCAGCTTCCGATCGTCGCCGTAATCCTCGGCGCGATCGAGCGTGAAGATGATCGCGAAGATATGCTCGGCGACGACGGTGCGCTCGAGCACCTTGGTCGCGAGCGTACGCTGCTCGTAGCAGACCCCGTGAAGGTTGAACCCGGCGGTGGTGATGATCCACATCAGCGGATTGCGCCGGGCGCCGAACGCCGAATTCATGACGTCGAAGAGGCCGCGATCGGAGTGCGCGTGCAGCTCGTCCATCGTGACCAGGTG
Organism: Sphingomonas sp. BK069; assembly: GCF_014193405.1. Classification (NCBI taxonomy): domain Bacteria; kingdom Pseudomonadati; phylum Pseudomonadota; class Alphaproteobacteria; order Sphingomonadales; family Sphingomonadaceae; genus Sphingomonas; species Sphingomonas sp. BK069. Next base: position 64,097 of record NZ_JACHZH010000002.1, read on the forward strand.
CGGGTTGTGACCGTCCTGGCTCTTCGCCTTGGAGTGCATCGGCTGGAGGTAGCCGCCGTTATCGCCGCAGGTGATCGACTTCGCCCACGGGATCAGCGCGAAGGCCTCCTGCAACGCGGGCGTCTTCTCGACCATGCGCTTCGCCGGGTGGAAGACCTTCTTCGCCTGGTCGAACGTTGTCGCCGCGGTCAGCACCTGCGGCCCCGGCTCGTCCTCGCATGCGAGGCAATAGAGCGAGACGATCGCCGTCTTGGTCGACTTCGCGTTCTTGCGCGCGACCTCCTCGTAGACCGAGGTGAACCGGCGCCCGCCAGTGTCGCGTCGCCGCCAGCCGAACACCATCGCCAAGATGAAGATCTGAAACGGCTCGAGCGTGATGGTCGGGGTCTCCCACACGCCCTCGACGTGTGGCAGCTTCTCGGCGAAGTCGCAGATATCGTTCGCGTGCCAGGGGTCGAACCGATAGCCCCACGCCGCGGTGCGCTGGCGCTTCAAGTCGTCAAGGTGGCGCTGCGCCGCCAGGCGGACCCACTTGCAGTGCTTCCGCTGCCGCTTGTCCGCCGCCGCCGCCTTGGCATAGGCCAGCGCGATCGCGGCGTAATCCCTAGCGTGCGTTCCTGCCGTTGCGGGCGAAGGGGTTGCTCGACTTCGCGCCATCCGCAGCACTCCCGCCACCGACGCGGCTCTTCGGTCCGGCTATGCGGAGCAGCTCTTCGTGTTGGCGGAGCACCGTCAGGTAGGCGGCGGGCGGAGGCTCGTTGCCGGCGGCGAATGCCTTGCGCACCAGAGCCTCGAGCGAGCAGTAGCGCGCGAGCAGCGCGCTATCGAGCTCGGTCACCCCAGCCGACATGACCCGGCCCAGCGTTTCCTGCCAGACGATGATCGCCTCGGGCGTGAGATAGTCCGGCGCGAGCGGCGGGTTGCCTGGGACGACGATCTCGGTCACACCAGCGTCGCGGAATGGCCGAAGCGTGCCGGTCGCCGCCTTCTCCGTGGGAGTTTTCCGCTTGGGTCCGGGCTTCATCGCCGCCTCAAAATCTAATTTGGCCGGAAAGTTTAATTCGGGCGCGTGAAAAAAGACCCCGGGTTACGGTCCTAGGCCAGATGCCGCCTGACTTTCGACCCGCCCCTACCCCCTCGGGCACTTGCGATCAGACGCGATACTCACGCTCGACGCCGCCGAAGGCGGACCGATACTTGATGACGGTCTCGCCCTTCTGCGGCTCGGCCAGCGCCTCTTCGTAGGCGACCGCTTCGCCCACTCGGACAACGCGAGCATATCGGCGCCCGTTCTCGCCCATGACCTCGCCGAAGATATGCGCTGCCACGTCGCGGCAGCCGCCCTTCACGCGCCAGCAGGCGTCGCCGACGAGGGTCACGTCAGAGAGCGGCGCGTCCAGGTCGGGCACAGTAGAGACCGACACGACGTGAAGCGGGTTGAGGTAGATCACGGCGCCCTCTTCGGACACGAGCTCGATAATGGAGATCATCACTTCCTCCGTGCCCGTGCGCTCTCGCGCGCCGTCTTCGCCTTGTGGCAGGGACGGCAAAGGCCTTGGTAGTTGTCGCGCTCGTCGCTTCCACCTTCAGCCTTCGGCACGATGTGGTCGGCGATCTCAGTCGGCGAGATGCGGTGCTCGGCGGTACAGATGCGGCAGAGCGGCTCTTCCCTCAGCACCTGAGCCCGCATCAGCTCATGCTCGCGGCCATAGCCACGAGCCTGCCTGCTCGCACGGGTGGTCGTCCAGTTGGACAGCTTGCGAGCGGCGGAGACCTTGCGCGGCCTCAGGCTGGGCGGCTTACTCGGCATGAGAGAGGATCGCCATCGCCAAGCCCGGGGCGGGACTTGAACCCGCGGCCTCATCCAGTGCGCCGAGGCGCGACCGAGTGCGATCTGCCAGCTGATCTACACGGGAATGACGATGGCGAACTGAGAAACGGTTGAGGGGCGAGCCGGTCATGGCTTCGCCAGTGCTCGCCCGGCGCCCCATCGGGCAACCTGCGTTGGGGGCACGGTGGCGGCGGGTCGGGTGACCTCCAGTCCTACGTGCCGCGGGCCGGTGTACGGCGGCGCCCATCAGAGCGAGCCCATCTCTACCTGATCAGCCTTCAGCAGCCAAGCCTCTATCTTCACGATGAAACCGCCGCCCATGTTGACCCGCATGTTGCGGCCCTCGTGCCCCTCGACCACGCCCATCAGGCCGGCGAACGCCGTCTGCGGCACGCGCACCTGAGTGCCGAGGGGGATCGCCTGGGCGGAGGCGCGCAGCGCCTTGTTGCGCTGCCGTTCCTTCTCCCGGCGGTAAGCCTCGGCCGCCTGCTCCTCGACTTGGCGCAAGCTCGCCATCTGCCCCGCCCCGATCCGTGCCGGCCCGGTGCGGCAGGCGTTGGGGAAGATCGAGAACTGCGGGTGCGGGTTCGACGGGCGCGCCAGGATGGCGATCAGGTCCGGCAGCCGGTCGGCCGGCACGAACACGAAGGTCGGCATGATCGGAGCCGTCCGCTCGATCGTGGCCTTGCGACGCGGCAGGCGGCGCTTCGCCACCAGCGATGGCGTCCAGGCGGCGATGCCGGCAGCCGACAGCGACGCTGCCAGCTTGGTCGTGCACGGGCCGGCCGTGCGCAGGATGCACCACAGCTTCGATCCAGTCCCCATTTCCATCACGCCAGCTCCACCCTCACCTTGGCGACCCGCTTCTTCCGGCTGGCCGGCGAACGCTGGTCCTTGTGCTCGTCGCACCGCCGCTTGAGGCGGGTGACCGTCATCGTTGAAGAGGTCCGGAACGGCGCGCCGCATCCGTCAGTGCAGCAGCGCCCCTCCCACTCGAGCAGGAAGGTTGCGACACCGTCCGTCTTGCGGACGTAAGGCGCCACGCTCACCAGCTCGTACCGTTGGTCGTTGATCCACAGCCGGGTGCCAATTTCCGGCGTCGTCACGAACACTGCGCTCACGTTCTTTCCCTCATTTCGACCCCGTCGCTTTCCCCCGATGCCGGTTGACAGTCGGGGGAGTTAAGGGGTAAGCGCGTCAGCGCGCACCCCTTAGCCCCCTCCACCCGGCTTTCCCCCACGGCTACGGACCAGAGCGGAACAGCCCCTGGAACCTTCTGTCGGCGCGTGTAGGTCAGCCGATCTTTGCCGCTGTGGAGAATGGTCGCGCTCTCGCTGTCGATCGCCTCGACCTGCGCGCCGATCACGAAGTGGACGAGCCCCAGACGGTCTACACGGCGGTGCGCGGGGTCCGGCTCCGATCCCCAGACGTCCAGCGTCGACCAGCCGGCCTCGAACAGGTCCGATCCCCACAGTCGGAACAGGTGCGACGCCGCTGCGACAGTGTCGCGCCACTCCTTCGGGTTGGCGCCGGCCGGACAGCGCTGCCCGCGGAGCAGGTCGATCCCGCGCTGCCAATTTGCGACACTTGCGACGCCTGCGACAATCGGCTCGTCACCAGCCTCTACCCCGCAGAAATCCGCCGTTTTCGGTGTCGCAACGGGTGTCGCAGTCACCGCGACATATGGCTGCGACAGGAGGCGTTCGAGGCGCTGCCCCTCGGTTTCTGCGACACCTGCGACACCTGCGACACCATCGTCGGAAAGGTGAGATGCGGTCACCTTAACCGAGGGCGCCGCCGCCGGCGCGGGCGTCGCAACCGGTGTCGCAGCGGATTGCGACACGTCCGGCTCGTCCCAGGCGAAGCCAGCGCTGAAGAGGTCGTCGGTCATGCCGCGTCAACCTCCACCACGGTGTAGGCCTCGGCGTAGCTCTTGGGCTCGCCCTCAAGGTCGAGGACCGCTGGCCCCTTGATCTTGACCAGGTGCTGGTGCTCGACGAGAACCTCGATCGCGCGCTTCAGGGCGGTGGCGGCGCGCACCTGCGTCGGCCCCCGCCGGTTGAGGTAGCGGACGCCGACCGCGGTGTGGCCCTTCTTCCGGATCCAGTCGATCAGCAGCGCGGCGTTGTGCGTGTCGTCGTCGACCGCCGCCGCGCCATAGAGGCGCGCCGCCTCGCCGGCATAGAACTCCACCAGCGCGATCCCGGCGTTGACCGCGGTCAGGCTGAGCCCGTCCCGCTTGAGCCCCTGCCCGGCCGCAAAATAGGCCACCACGGCGGCGAGCCGGGTAGCGTTCTCCGTCATCTTCGACGCGAAGTCGGCGATCTGCTCATATTTCCCGCCTGGGCCGAGCTGGCGTTCGCAGTGGTCGCTGAAGGCGATCAACCGCGCGCGCGCGTCGGCGGTTAGGCGGACCAGATCGAGGTCGAGCGCGCGCGAAGTCTCGTCCCTATACCGGAACTCGAACTCGAGCAGCCGGCCGAGCCGCGCATGATATTGGCGCAGGTTCTCCCGGTCCTCCTCGCTCGGCTCCTTCCAGAAGCGCGAGCCCTTGAGGCTGCGCGGCGCGGCGACGAGGATGCGGCTGAGCAGCCCCTGGTTGCGCACTGCCTGATTGCCGAGCAGCTTGCCCGCGATATCGGGCTGCACCATCAGGTGGAGGCAGAGCCGCCGCCCGTACAGGATCTGCGTCCCGTTCTCCTTGTCGGCACGGATGCGCTTGATCGGTGAGCCGTCCCACAGCTTCGACAGCATGCCGCCGGTCGAGGCCTGCTGCTCCTCCTGCATCGACCAGCCACCGAGGAAGGTTGCGCCCTCGTCGGAGAACAGGCCGAGCGCCGGCATGGCTTCGGCGAACAGCCGTTGCAGTCCCGGGCCGGTCGGCTCGTCGGCGGTGAGCAGCGGCTGCATCGGCGGGCGTGGTGGCGCGCCGACCGCCTCCATGGCGGTGCGGATCTCCTCGCGCCCCTTGGAGCCGGTCTTCGCCTTCTGGATCGACGCCTTATAGGCCGCGTCGTCGACCGTGTACGTGTTCTGCGCCGAGGCGTACCACTGCGCCAGATACTCCTCCCGCTCCTTCACGGGCAGGATGGCGAAGCGGTCCGAGGTCGACTTGCGGTCGCCCGACGCCGCGATCGTGAAGAGGAAGAGCGAGACCGGGCAGCCCTGCCCCGTGATCGTCTCGACGTTGATGTGCCCCTGCGCCGCCAGCGAGGCCGCGCCCATCACCGACTGCGCGGCGAGCGACACCGGCACCTGCGCGATCGCGACGATCGCCTCGATCGCCTTGCGCAGCGGTGGCGGCAGAGCGTCGAGCGGATAGTCGGCGGCGTCGCCCAGCTGCGCCTTGATGTCGAGCGGCTGCGGCACGACGACGTCAGCTTCGCCATAGCGATCGTCGAACATGCCGGTCACGCTCGCACCCCGCGCAGCTGATCGTTCCAGTCCTTGAAGGCCGGATCGGGGTAGATCACGCGCACGGCGAACCCGCGCTCGAGCAGCGGCGCGCGCGTGGCCTCCGCCGCGGCGCGGCCGGCGTCGTCATTCTGCCCGGCGACCACCACCGAGCGCACGGTCGGCGGATAGTGGAGCTCGGGCATCATCGACGTGCCGAGCGTCACCCAGACCGCCGCCGCCGGCATCTCCTGCGCGAGCGTCAGCCCATCCTCGGGACCTTCGCAGACGATGACCTCGGACATGGACGGCGTCTCTGAAATCCGCACGGCCGAGCCGCGCGGCCGGCCGAGGCTGAACTTCGACCGCTTGCCCCAGCGCTTGCCGCTGCCGTCGTCGAGCAGGAACACGCGCTGCAACCCGACGATCGCGCCCGCGCCATCAGTGCAGCAGAAGACCGCCGCCGGGTATGGCCGCTTCCATCGCCCATCCTCATCGCGCGACGTCGGCACCAGGCCAAAGCGCACGGTCGGCGGCAGAGGCATGGTGATGCCGCGGACCTCGCGCAGATAGCGTTCGGCTTGGGTGCCAGCGGGATCATGGCACTGGTCCCACATGAAGCGGGCGTCGGCGATCGCCGCGGCGCGGCTCGCCGCCTCCTCAGCGGCGGCCTTGACGCGCTGCTCGGGGTCGACGGTCGGGAAGGTCTCGTTGGTGAGCGCCTGATAAGACTCGCGGAAGGTCATCCCGTCGAGCAGCTTCAACGCGGTGAAGTGGTCGCCGGCGGAGCCGCATCCGTGACAGTAGTAGGTCCCCTTCGCGTCGTTGACCTCGAAGCTGGGGGACTTCTCCTTATGGAAGGGACAGAGCCCGACCAGCTCGCGTGCGCCGCGGCGCTTCAGCGTCGTATGGCGGCCGAGCACGTCCGACAGGTTCGCGCCTGCCTTCGCATCGTCGATCAACGCGCGGAACCGGGCCTCATCAAGATGAGACCTGGTCGCGCTCCCCCGCCCTTGGCGGCGCGCCCCTGACATAGCGGCTTACTCCGCGGTCGCGGGGATGGAGCCTCGCGACAGGTCAAGCCGGGCTGCCGGCTCGAACGGCGGCAGGAAGTCGTCAGCCGAAACGGCGCCATTCGTCGCGGCGCGGATCTTCTCGGCGAGGTCCATCGAGGGGCGCTTCTCGCCCTTGGCGACCCTCGTGATCGTGGATACGGCGACACCACACTTGCGCGCGATATCGGTGGCTCGCTGCCCTGGCAGCTCGAGGAACGCGGAAAGTCTCATAACGAGGCAATATGCCTCACAGGCAACCCGCCGTAAACCATTCTTTGCCTCTGAGGTGGTATAGCCAGAGTCTTGTCCGTGGGGCAAAGAGAGCGGGCTATGAAAAACAACATCAAGGCACTCCGCAACGCGCGCGGCATGACCCAGGCGGACCTGGCCGCCCTGACGGGCGTGGGGGTTTCGCAGGTTTCGAAATGGGAGACCGGCATGGTCGACATTCCCATGTCGCGCCTGGTCCAGATCGCCGCCGCCTTGAGCGTCCGCGAGGACACGCTGACGAACCCGAACTATATCGCGCCGGGATCTGGATCCGTTGGCATTGTTCGCGGTCCCGAGGATTGGCGCGGACCTATGCCGTCGCTCGGCGAGCCCGCCTTCGACAACGCGCCACCAGCCCGGCAGCGGGCGGCTGAAGATCGACCAAAGCCGAACGCCTCGGTGGTCAAGCTCGAGGGCGCGTCTCAAGAGCGTATGCTGGAGGATCTTCCTATCTACGGCACCGCTTTAGGAGCGGCGCGACAGGTCGACGGAGAGGCGATCGAGCAGGTGACGCTCAACACGGCCGAGACGATCGCCTACGTGAAGCGGCCGGTCATCCTCAACGGGCATGGCTCGGCGTACGCGCTGTACGTCACCGGGCACTCGATGGAGCCCCGGCACATGGACGGCGAGATGCTGATCGTCGATCCGAAGGCGCGCGTGCGCATCATGGATGACGTCGTCGTCTACCTGCGCCCGGAGAACCCGGAGCTGGACAACGGGCAGGAGGCGCGCGCCGTGCTGGTGAAGCGCCTGCTGCGGCGATCCTCGGGCTATATCGAGCTCGAGCAATTCCAGCCTGCGAAGCAATTTCGCATCGACGCCGCGGACGTTCTGCGCATCGATCGCGTCGTGCCGTGGCAGGAGCTACTTGCCTAAATTGCCTGTTAAGCATTTTCCGTTTGACCCGACGTTGCCTGTGAAGCAATATGCGCTTCGTCAGGTGAGTGCAGCCGCAAGGCCAGCCGACCCTGACGAGCAGGGTTGGAAAGACGCGCTCGGCCGCCAGCGATAGGGGCCAGCCTCCGCCGATCCACCTGCGCCACACTTAGCAGGGAGGTTGGCTCATGGCCGCCGAAGCACAGCGCGCGACCCGTTCGCGCGAACAGACGAGCTTTGCCGCACGACTTCGCGCCTTCTGGCGCTACATCGAGCCGGGCATCGACGTCGACCGCAACAACTTCATCGAGAACTGGTCAGCAACCGGCGAGGGGCGAGCGACGGCCGTTTCGTTCGAAGGCTTCGGCATTTCGCTCTTTCTCACGATCGGCCGCACGCCGAAGGAGCGCCGCTGATGGGCCGCGCTGCTCCCGCCGCCGCCGCGAGCGACGCGCCGAAGTCGGCGCCGCGCTTCCCCGCCCCCGCCGGCAGCCTCGCCGAGTCCGCCGCGAACCCGATGACCGGCATGGCTCGCGCGCTCGACACGCTGAGCACCCGACAATTCGTCGATGTCACCCCGTTCGACGGTAACCCGGAAGACTTGGCGGCCTCGGCCGCCAACATGGCCGGCTCGGTGTTGCTGCTGGCGACCAGCGCGATCCTTATCAACGAGGACTCGAACAGCGATCACGGCGCGCGCGGCGTGCACATCGCCGGCGCGCTCGACGCCGCCTTCCATCTGCTCGCCCTCTCCGATCTGGCGCGCGACCTCGCGCTGTACGGCCCGAAGCGGGGCGAGCAGTGACCGCGCCGCGGCCGCGCAACCCCGGCGCAGTGACGCAGGCGATCCGCAGCTTCCTGCACGCGGGCGGCCGCATCCTCATCAGCCCGACCGGCCAGATCGAGGAGGCAGGCGGACGCCTCGCCGGCTCCGATGCTGACTGGCACGGCTTTCTGACCGCTGGGCGCGCCCTCTGGGTCGCCCGCACCACCTACGACGCCGACGAGCACGTCGCCCGCGCTGTCCGGATCCTCGGCAGCAAGCACCCGAGCGGCTGGCGCTCGCTCAGCGCCGGCGCCCCCTATCAGGAGAACCAGGCATGACCCGCTCCACCACGCGCCGCGCCTTGATCGGCGGCGCCGGACTCCTCGCCGTTGCTGGCGTCGCTCAGTGCGCGGCACCCGCCCACGCCGGTTCCGCCGCGGCGGCCGGCAGCGTTCGCCTTCGCCGCCTGATCGCGCTCCAGCAGCGCGCCTACGAGATCAGCGAGCAATATTGGGACGAGGTCGGGCATCCTGCTCATCAGGCGTTCAACGCGGCTAAGGCCGCCTACGTGGGCGAGCCTGAGCCGCCACACCGGACGACCAAGTCTTCCTTCATCAACCTCAATGACGAGCGTCACACCTTCAGCACGGAAGGGTTCATGTGCAGCACGGCGCGCCGTGTCCGCGACGACCCTGAGTGGGCCGATATGGGCGAGGACGATCCGGAGTGGCGCGCGACGCACATTGAGCTGGCCAACCTTGCAGACGAGCGCGACGCCATCATTGCCGAGCAGCAGCGGCGGCAGAAGGAGTACGAGGACGGCGAGCTCGCACGCCTCAACATATTCGGCATCAACAACCGCTATGATCAGCTGTGCGACCGCGACTTCGCGCTGTGGGATCGCGCCATGTTCGAGCCGGCCGAAACGCTCGCCGACATGGTGCTCAAGATCGATGCCACGAAGGCGTCAGGTCGCGAACTCGACGACGCCTCCCTGATCGTGCCGCTCATGGCGGACATTCGCCGCCTCGCGGCGGGAGAGGCAGCATGAGCGCCTCGCCTGCTGTGGCGGCGGCCTTCCAGGATTGGAAGCTGGCCGAGGTCGCCGTGCACTATGCGTGCCCGTGCCCCGACGTGATCATGGACCAGCTCACCGATCGCGCTGGTGTCCTGTTTGAGCGGCTTCAAGCCCTCACCCCTGCGAACGCGGACGACATGCTGTTGCAGGTCTACCCCATCTTGGTCCGCGAATTCGAACCGAAGCGCGGTGAGCCGCCGCTGCTGCTCAGCATGTCGTCGTTGAACAACTACGAGCCAGCGTTCGTGGATCGGCTCAATCGTCAGCTCGCGTCTGTGTGCCCGGCCATCGCGGAAGCGATGAGTGTGCCGCACCAGACCCCGACGCTCGGAGAAGCGGCATGAACCTCAATCATCACACCGCGGTCGACAAAGCGTCGAACCAAGCCAGCAATTTCGCTCTCGAGCTAGGCGCGCTCCTTGGCATGCTCAGCCTGGCGGTGCGCACCAACGAGTTTGACCCGTGCCAGCACGCGATCATCTGCGCAGAGGCCATGCTGCCCCCGATCCTCGAACAGCTTGAGGAGTTGGAGGTCAGCCTGCGGGCGGTGGTGCTCGAGACGCGCGCCACGGTCAGCGCGGAGCAGGCGGCATGAGCACGCCGGGCGGCTGCTGCGCTAAGTGCGCCTACTGGTGCCAGGAGCTACCGGCGGTGACGACCGGCTGGCGCCGGCCGCACGGCTCCGACCCTGACCTCGGCACCTGCACCTTCCGCGCGCCGGTGGTGCACGCGATCGCCGGGTTGCCGGTGTCCCTTCAGGCCGAGACGCGGGCGAACCGCGGCTGCGCCGACTGGCTCGATGCCGACTGGATAGGCGGCGACGAACCCGCGCGCGCCGACGCCAACGTGATCAACCTCGACGATCGGAGGCCGCAGTGACGACGATAGGAGACATTGCCCTGATCGGGGTCACAAGCGGCATCGTCGGCTTCACGATCGGAACATGGGCGCCGCAGTGGCAGTGGCGCGCGCCAGCCGCGCCGGCGCGGCCACGCTTTCGCATCCTCACCAGCGGCTGGATCCGCAATCAGGGCGGGCCGTGCCCGGTGCCGCCTTACACGGTGATCGAGGTGGTCGACGATTACGGCTCATACGGCCCGAAGTACGCGCAGGAGGTCCCGGCGGAGTGGTGGCGCGGCGAGGCCACAATCTATGGCCGCAATGTCCTATTCTACCGGATCGTCCGCGAGGCGCTTCAGTGAGCCGCGGCGACTTCGACGTGATCGCCGGCGCCGGTCCTTACCGCGTGCAGAAGGACGGGCGCCGCCGCGGCGTCGCGCACAGCCGCTTCGCTGACGCTGAAGCGGCCGCTCTCCACCTGGTCGAGGCCAACCCTGGCGAGACCTTCATCATCACCCGCGAGGTCGCCCGTGTCGGGAGCCACCGCGCAAGCAAAGGCGAACAGCAATGACAATTCTGGCAGAGATGAACTGGCGCGGCCTTCGCTGTCCGATCGCCCATATCGAGAGCATCGGCGAGGAAACGATCGTGCGCGATGGGTGCAAGGTGCACCAGGTGAAGCTGCGCGGGCGCGACGTGCCGCTGCAAGTCGCGCACTACGACGTTGATCGCATCCTCACGACGCCCACGCAGCTGATCCCGGCTCAGCCCGACACCTACCTTCTCTGGTGCTGGACGGCGGAGCTCGGGATCAGTGTCGGCAAGAACCCGGTCATTGCCTGGGCGCTCTGCGTCGACGGGCGCATGCGCCCTGTGACCGCGCAGGGCGTCAACGACGGTGACACGGACCCCGACCGCGACTTCTACGTGCTGATGCCGAACAAATCTGTGCAGTGCACGAACGAGCACGCAGAGAACCCATTCTACGACACCCTCGATGAGTACGCCGCGAGCGAAAGCAAGAAGGCGGACGATCGTAAGAACGGAGACGTAGAATGATCAGCTCGATCCGATGCTCGTTCTGCGCAAAGAGCGACACCGAGGTGAAGCGCATCGTCGCCGGTCCTCACAGCGTCTTCATCTGCAACGAGTGCGTGTCGCTCTGCGCGCTGATCTGCCTTGGCGCCGACGAGGGCGCCACGCAGGTCGGGCGTTACTATATCTCGACCAGCAAGCCGATCGATCCCGCAGCGATCGCCGCCGAGGTCGCGAAGCTGATGCGCCCGCAGCTGACGATCATGCAATGGTCGGCGGACGGCGAGACCTGCTGGAGCGACCGCTACTTCGACGGCGCCTTCTTCTCGCGGACGTCCGACGATCACGGTGAGACGTGGAGCGATGCCGAGCCGATGAGGGCGAAGGCGTGAAGCAGGATCTGATCCGCGCCGCCCGGCGGCAGGCCACCGCAGCGGGGATGAAGGTCCTCCGCCGCGGCGATCACTTCGCGCTCAAGGATCGCGACACGAACAGTGTGGTGATGGGCTTCGGCCCTGACGGCCGGCCGATCGCCTCAATCGACGAGGTCGTGGAGTGGCTCGGCCGTGAGTGACGCGAGCGTTCTGACGCTCCTGCTCGGTGCCTGGGCGATCTGGACGCTCGCCAACCTCTCGGCCCGTGTTGGCCGCATCGCGGACGCGCTCGAGGCGCTCCGCGCGATCGCAGAAAGGAACCGCCAGTGAAGCCGACGACGCATGTCGCAGATGCTGCGGCACTTAGAGACGCTTTTGAACGCGGTCGGCACGCCGGCGTCAACGCCGGCTTGCAGCAGGCGATCAGCCTCGTCCTACTCCTGCGCTATCAGGAAGAGCAGGCAATCGCGGCCCGTGTCACCAACAAGCCGCATCTGCAGCGTCGTAGGATCCGGCTCTATACAGACGTGGCCGCCCGGCTCGACAGTGTTCGGAAAAAGGCCGGTGCCAGCCCCGCTGCACCAGCGACGGCAGAAAGGCTCGGTCTCTTCGCAGCCTTGGGGCGTGCTCTCGATCAGCGCCGCGCCCGCACCAAGGTCGCGCCTGAGCTGCGGGACTGCCCCGACTGCAACATGGCCGAGCCTGAGTGGTGCCTGAAGGCTGGGTCGTGCTGGCGGCGAGACGCTGCCTTGGGAGAACGCCGATGAGACTGGTTGACGCGGACAAGCTGGCCGAGCGGCTCAACCTTCGGGCCGACGCCATCCGGCAGATCGACCAAGTCGACGCGCCGTTAGCCGGCATCGTAGCGGCGGCTCTTGAGGCCGTAGCCAATGCGGCCATCGAAGCGGCCCGGGAACTTGAGGATCAGCCGTGAGGATCCCGGAAATCCGCGACCGCATGCATGAGCTGGCGGACGAGTATGGCATCGCCGAGCTGCACGAGCTCGCCGAGCATACGCGCCGCCGCGCGCCGCTGCGCATCGTGCAGGCGCGCTGGCCGCGCCTAACCGAGCACCAGAAGGCCGCGGTGCGCGAAGCGTTCGTCAGCAACCCTCACCTGGGCGTGCGCGAGCTCGCCGACCGCTTCCACACGTCAATCGGCCGGATATCCGAGGCCATTAGAGGGAAACGCGAATGACGACCGTCGACCGCAGCCGCGACAGCCTGCTGCGCCTGACCGAGGTCCGGGCGCGCACGGCGCTGTCGCGCACCACGATCTACCGCCGGATCGCCGCCGGCACCTTCCCGGCGTCGGTGCCGATCAGCGACGGCTTGGTCGCCTGGTATCAGGCTGATATCGACGCCTGGGTCGCGAACCCGATGGGCTGGCGCGCCGCCGCCGCATAGCAGGAGCCGAGAGCACAACATGGCACAGCATATTCAGGACTTCTGCGAGGACGAGGCACGCAAGGGCAACGGCCATTTCGCGATCGCCTACGCCCTCCTCGAACTCGCCAGCCAACAGCAGGACCTGGTGCGCTCGCTCGACCGGCTGGGCGCGGGCACGAACTCAGCGCCAGGCGCGGTCGAGTTGATCGCAAAGGAGCTGAAGGACGGCGCCGAGCGGATCGCCGAGGCTCTCGGCGATCGCGAGTAACGTCGCCGGTCAGCCGTTCTTGATCATGTCCTTCGGTACCTGGAGGCGGATCATCTTCCACGTGAACAGGCCGCGTCGCTCCAGCACAATCATCGGGGCGCGCTCGGCCGGCACGTCCTTGGCGTGTATCGTGATCCCGAACCGGTCCAGGCTTCGCCAATCGTAGTCGTAGGCGAGGTCTAGCTTCGGCTTCTCTTTCTCGCCGGCCTTGGGTTTGTCGAGCTGGCCTACGGCCACAATGGAGGCGATGCCGTCAGGGGTCACGAAGGCGTCGACGGCCCGCTGCACGATCGTCGGCATCAGCAGCGTGCCGATGCCCTTGAACGGATTGTCGCTCTGGTCCTCGTCGAACTTCTCGGTAAGCGCGACCGTGAGCTGGCCCTTCAGGCTCTCGCGCACGGCCTGGAAGTCGACTGCGGCTTCCATGCGATCAACGTCGCCGCTCCGCGCCGCCGCGTAGAGCTGGCGCGCCGCCCAGTAGGGCGACCCGAAATATGCCCCGACGAACAGCGCCACCATCGCGATCGCCGCCACCACCCACTTGCGCGCCATTCGTACCCCTCCGAGCGAGCGGTGAACCTCGGCGCGCCGCCGCCGCTTGGCAATGGCCTATCGCCTCCGCCCTGACATGAGCGTGGCGGCCGGCGCCATGTCCTTGAGCAGCAGATCCGCCCACTCCTGCGACAGCTCGCGCCGGCGCTCCATATGGCCTGAGCGGTCGTAGGCTGCCTTGACCTTGTTCTCGGGCACGTGCGCCAGCATCAGCTCGATAACCGCCTCGTCGCCGAGGCGCTTCTGCCGCACGGCTAGTCCGTTCATCGTCGTCGAGAAGGACGAGCGCCAGCCGTGGGGTACGTGCCGGCCGTGATACCCCACGCGATTGTAGAGGTATCCGATCGCGTTCTCGCTGAGCGGGCGGTGGCTGTGGCGCTGGCCCGGGAAGATCAGTCGGTTGCGCCCGGTGAGCCGGTGCATCGTGCGCAGCACGTCCACCGCCTGCCAGCAGAGCGGGATGACGTGCTCGAACGTCTCCTCCCCCTTCAGGTCCATGACCAGCTTCATGCGCGCCGCCGGCACGCGCCAGATCGGCAGGTCGGGACCGTAGCGCTCGCCCGTCCAGTCGATGCCCTCGATCTCGTCCCAGGTGACGCCGCGGACCATGCCCGGCCGGCTCTGCGTCAGCGCGAGGAAGCGCGAGGCCAACTTCGTGATCGGCGACGCGCCGGACGCCTCGGCCGCGATCAGCACCTGCCGCGCCTCGTCCGGGTCGGTGAGCGCCGGTTGCCGGCCCTTGGTCGGCAGCGGCTTGAGCGCCTTGCCGATGCCCGCCGCCGGGTTCGTCTCGGTGACGCCCTCGCTCTTGTGCATGTCATAGACGGCCGCGATGCGCTGACGCAGGCGCTTGGCCGTCTCGATCGAGCCGCGGTCCTCGACCAGGCGTAACGTCGTCAGCACGTCCGGCGCCTTGATCGACACCAGCGCGCGCTTGCCGAGCGTCGGGAAAACGTCCCGCTCAAGGCTGGTGATCACGTCCGCGGCGTGGACCGGCGCCCAGCGGCCGCGCTGTAGCTCCCACCAGCGCCGCGCCGCCTGCTCGAACGTCAGCAGCTGCGCCGCCGCCGCGCGCTCGGCCTCGCGCGCCTCCTCGGCCTTCCGGCGCACGCCGGACGGGTCCGAGCCGTCGCGCAGCTGGCGCCGGGCGTCGTCGCGCTTGTCGCGCGCCTCCGTCAGCTTCACGCCCGGGTAGGCGCCGAACGTCAGCAGCTTCTCCGAGCCGCTGACCTTGAACTTCATGCGCCAGGACTTGAGCCCGGACGGCGCCACGTACAGGTAGAGGCCGCCTGAGTCGGCCATCTTGTACGGCTTGTCCCTCGGCTCCGCTTTCCGCACCGCTGCGTCGGTCAGCGCCATCGTACCCCACTCCACCAGATCGATACCCCGACTGATGCCCCCCCGATACCCCGCGCTTGGACGGGATCAGTCGGGATCAGTCGGGAGGACCATAACCCGAAAACGCGCGCTTTTCAGCGGCTTTCGGTACTGATTGGGGATGGTTGAAATGGCGTATTGGCGGAGCGGGAGGGATTCGAACCCTCGATACGCTTTTGGCGTATACTCACTTTCCAGGCGAGCGCCTTCGACCACTCGGCCACCGCTCCGCATACCCGGAAGCCCGCCCGCCTAGACACTCACGCGCTCCCGCGCAAGCCGCCTCGCGCGTGGGCGCGCATGTCAGCGCTGCCCCGCCACCCAGTCGGCGACCTGCTGCGCCACCTGGTTGGCCGCTTGGCTCAGCGCCGCGCCGGCCGAAGGCGCGTCGATCGCCGCCACCGGGACACGCGCCTCGAAGCGCCGCTTCTCCACGTTGGTCGCGCCCGCCGGGGTCAGCGCGGCGTCATACACCACCAGCGCCTGGCGTTGCGTCGCGTCGAGCCCGAACCAGCGCAGCTCGCCCGCCAGATTGGCGCTGGGATCGCTGAATGACTGCGCCGGCGACAGCACCACCATGTTGGCGCGCGCGGTCACCGTATCGGCGAGCAGCCGCGCGAAGAGGCGCGCGGGCGGCTCGGCCCATTGCGCGTCCTTGACGTAGGCGATCGTCGTGTCGGTCTCCTGCACCGGCACGCGCGTCGTCGCGATCGCGGTCGGCACCGCGGGCACCTGCACCACGATCGAGCGCGCGGTGGCGGAGTTCTGCGCCGCGCCGGGCTGGGGCTGCGACTGTGCCGCGATCGTCAGCAGCGAGGGCGGCGGCTCGGCGCCGAACCGCACGCAGCCCGCCAGCAGTGCCGGCACCGCCGCCACGAGGAGAGTCTTGGCCACCGATCGCACGATCATTTCCCCTTGTAGTCCGGCAGCTTCTGTTGCCCGATCAGGGAGCCGGCGCCGCCCTGCTCGACTCGTTCGGAGATCGCCGACAGCGACGCGGTGGTGACGCGCAGGTCGCGCACCAGCTGGTTGATCTGCGGGATCGTCTGCTTGCTGAAAGTGGTCAGCCCCGGTCGCGCGTCGCCGATGGCGGAGTTGAGCGTGTCTGCGCTCGCCTGCGCCGAGGTGATCGCCTTGTTCAGGTTCGCCATCGCCGGCTGCACGTCGTTGGCGAGCACGCCGTTGGTGGTCTGCGCGAGCTCGCCGATCTGCTGCGCCGCATTGCCCGCCTGTGCGATCGCGACGCGGGTCTGCGCCAGGGTCGCGGCAATCTCGGGGCCGCGGTCGGCGAGCGCGTCGGTCAGCCGGTTGGTGTTGTCGAGGATGCCCGCGATCGAGGCCTGGTTGCGGTCGCTCAGCATGCCGGTGAGCCGCTCGGTCAGCGTCGAGAGCCGCTCCAGCAGCTGCGGCGCGGAGTTGAGGATCGCGCCGATGCCGCCGGTCTTGGTCGGGATCACCGGCTTGCCGAGCGGGCAGACGTTGCCGGCATCGTTCTCCGGGCAGGTGATCGGCGGCGCACCCTTGACGGCGCCGTCGAGGCTGACCGTGCTGGTGCCGGTGAAGCTTCCCTGGATCGTCGCGGTGGTGCCGCGCAGGATCGGCGTGTCGCCGTTGACGCTGATGCGGACGCGGACGAACTGCGGGTCCGGCTGCCACAGCGAGATCGACTTCACCTGGCCCGAGGGCACGCCCGAGAAGGTGACCGACGAACCCTTGGCGAGCCCGTCGACCGCCTGGCGGAAGAAGATGTCATATTCGCGCTCCTCAGTGCCGCCGATGCGCGCGATCCACACCGTGAAGATGGCGACCATCGCCAGCAGGATCAGCACGACGGCGCCGACGAGGACGTGGTTCGATCGCGTTTCCATCACTCTGCCCCTGCGGCCCCGCGGGCCCTGTTGTCGGCGAGGCCGCCCTGGCTGTGCTGCCCGGTGACCCGCTCGCTCACGTCGGTCGGGTGCGCGCGCGCGTCGACAGCGGCGGCGTCGACCCGCTCCGCCGCCGCGCTCTGGGAGGCGACCGCGGCGCGCCCGCGCGGCCCGTTGAAATATTCCTGGATCCAGGGGTGATCGAGCGCGAGCAGCTCGTCGATCGTGCCGACCGCGATCACTCGCTTGTCGGCGAGAACCGCGACGCGGTCGCAGATCGCGTACAAGGTGTCGAGGTCGTGGGTGATCAGGAAGACGGTGAGCCCCAGCGTCTTCTGCAGCGCGCGGGTGAGCTCGTCGAACGCCGCGGCGCCGATCGGATCGAGTCCGGCGGTGGGCTCGTCGAGGAACAGCAGCTCGGGGTCGAGCGCGAGCGCGCGCGCGAGACCGGCGCGCTTCTTCATCCCGCCCGACAGCTCGGCCGGATATTTCGGCCCGGCATCGGCGGGCAGGCCCGTCATCACCACCTTGTACGAGGCGATCTCGTCGAGCAACGCAAGGTCGAGCTCGGGGTAGAATTCGCGGAGCGGCACCTGCACGTTTTCGGCGACCGTCAGGGTCGAGAAGAGCGCGCCGCCCTGGAACAGCACGCCCCAGCGCTTGCGGATCTCCACCGTCTCATGCTCGGAGCGGCCGAGCGTCGGCTCGCCGAACACCTCGACCTCGCCGTGATCGGGCGATTGCAGCCCAATGATCGAGCGCATCAGCACCGACTTGCCCGTGCCCGACCCGCCGACCACGCCGAGGATCTCGCCGCGGCGCACTTCGAGGTCGAGGTTGTCGTGGATCACCGCGTCGCCGAAGCTGTTGCGCAGCCCCTTCACGCGGATGATCGGCTCGTCGCGCCGGCGGGTATCGCGCCGCGCCATCAGATCCAGCCGATCTGTTCGAAGAAGACCGCGAAGAAGGCGTCCACCACGATCACCATGAAGATCGCCTGCACCACCGCGGAGGTGGTCTTGAGGCCGACCTGCTCGGCGTCACCCTTCACCTGCATCCCCTGGAAACAGCCCGCGATGGCGATGATCGCACCGAACACCGGCGCCTTGATCAGGCCGACGAAGAGGTCCGTGATCGGCACCACCTCGCGGATCCGCGCGACATACGCGACTGGCGGGATATCGAGCGCGAACCAGCACAGCAGCCCGCCGCCGATGATCGCGATCACCGAGGAATAGAAGCCGAGCAGCGGCATCAGCACGATCGCGGCGAGCGTGCGCGGCAGCACCAGCGCCTCCATCGGCGAGACGCCGATCGTGCGCATCGCGTCGATCTCCTCGGTCAGCTGCATCGTGCCGAGCTGCGCCGCGAACGCCGAGCCCGAGCGACCCGCGACCATGATCGCGGTCATCAGCACGCCGAGCTCGCGCAGCGTAATGCGGCCGACGAGATTGATCGTGAACGCCTCGGCCCCGAACTGTCGCAGCTGCACCGCGCCCTGCTGCGCGATGACGATGCCGATGAGGAAGCTCATCAACCCGACGATGCCGAGCGCCGAGACGCCCACCACCTCGAAGCGCTGCACGGTGGCGTTGAAGCGGAAGCGGCTGGGATGGCGGATCACGCCGCCGAACGCCGCGATCGTCGCGCCCATGAAGCCGAGCAATCCGATCGAGGTGCGCGCAGCGTTGCTGGTCGCCTCGCCGATCTCGCCGAGAACGCGCCGGAATGACGAGCCCGACTGCGGCCGCATCTGCACCGGCTGGTCGGCGGCCTCGACCTGCTCGAACAGGTGGCGCGCGTCCTCGTCCAGCCCCTCGATCCGGGCGTCGTGCTGGCGCGCGAAGCGGTGGATCACCCAGGCGCCGATCGTGTCGATCCGGTCGACCTCGGAGAGGTCGACGGTGGCGACCTCGCCCTGCACCTTGCCGAGCCGATCGGGCAGGTTGCCGAGCCGCGCCAGCGACAGGTCGCCGGTGAAGCGCAGCACCGGCGCCTGGCCGTCTCTCTCCTCGCTGAAATCAGCTGCCGCCGTCATCTGTTATCCCATGCGGCAAAGCTCATGTCGCCACAAGCGTTCCGACACGCAGTTCGTTCCGCGGGCGTATCTCTTGGTGCCGGCGGAGGAGCGCTCCGCTGCTACCGCCCCGGCGAACGCCGGGGCCCTGTGGGGGACGCTACTGAGCCCCACCACGGCCTTCCGACCTCAACAACGGCGTCCGCCTAGGTGGCAAGGAGGAGAAAGGGGGCGCTCGTTGCCGCTCCCCTCACAGCACCACGTCGACCGCGTGGATCAGCACGCCCACCAGCCCGCCTACCAGCGTGCCGTTCACCCGGATGAACTGCAGGTCCTTGCCCACCGCATGCTCCAGCCGCGCGGTGATCGTGCGCGAGTCCCAGCCGCGCACCGTCTCGGACACCAGCCGCACGATCGAGTCGCCATAGTCCGCCGCCGCCCCCACTGCGGCGCGACGTACGAAACGGTTGATCGTCCGCCCCAAACGCGGCTCGTCGCGCAGCGTCGCGCCGAGCTGGCGCAGCGCGTCGCCGAGCCCGCCGCGCAGGATCGCCTCCGGATTGCGCGCAGCACGCAGCATCGCCGCGCGCGCCTGCTCCCACAGACCGTTGATCCAGTCCTGCATCGCGGGGTTCTCGAGCAGCTCGAGCTTGAGCGTCTCGACGCGCGCGTGCATCGCCGGATCGTGCTGGAGCCGCTCGGCGAGCTGGGCCAGCCCCTCCTCGGCCTTGCGCCGCAGCGGGTGCTCGCGATTCTCCGCCATCTCCGCGACCATCTTGTCGAGCCCGTCGATGATCTTGTTCGCGAGCGTCTCGTCCAGTCCGGTCCAACGCAGGATCGATCCGGCACGGTCATGCACCATCGCGCGGACGAGGTGCTCGTTGCTGGCCAGCGCGTCGCGCGCCCAGAGGATCAGGTTGTCGATCACCGCCAGATGGCGCCCCTCCGCCAGCGCGGCGGCGAGCGCGCGGCCCAGCATCGGCGCGAGCCGCGCCTCGCGCACCCGCGCCACCAGCATCGCACGCACCATGCCGCCGAGCCGCTCCTGGTCGAGCGACTGGAGCACCTCGACCGACAGGCGCGACACGCCGCGCGTCAGCCGGCTGCCCGCGCCCGGCGGATTGGCGAGCCAGCGCCCCGCCGCCCCGGCGACGTCGACCCGCCCCATCCGCCGCGCGACCACCGCGGGCACGAGGAAATACTCGCGAAGGAACTGGGCGAGCTGGTCGCCGATCCGGTCCTTGTTGCGCGGGATGATCGCGGTGTGCGGGATCGGCAGCGCGAGCGGGTGGCGGAACAGCGCGGTCACCGCGAACCAGTCGGCGAGCCCGCCGACCATCGCCGCCTCGGCGAAGGCGCGGACGAAGCCCCAGGCGGCGTGCTGCGGCTCGAGCGCGCGCGAGGCGAGGAAGACGCCCGCCATCAGCACCAGCAGCCCGGTCGCGACCAGCCGCATCCGCACCAGAGCGGGCGGCGGCGCGGTGGATCGGGCGAGCGCTGGCATCAGCGGGACAATTCGTGAATAGCGCGAATGTTCAAGCGGCGAGTGGCTTGGTCACCGGTGGCGTCCCCATGCGACACGCCGGCGCTCATGCCACCCATGCTGCCGTGCCGGGCCGCCATTGTCTCGTTTGCTCGCCCCTTCCGTTCCCCGGCGAAGGCCGGGGCCCAAGTGGGAAGGCCGATGTTGGAGCCACCAGCGTCCCCCAACTGGGCCCCGGCCTCCGCCGGGGAACGGAGAGGCACGGACAACGATCAGCCTCGCAACCCTCACTCCGCCGGGCTGGTACCGTCCTCGTGGAAGCCGATCCGCCCCGGCGGCGCCGGTATCGCCGGGTGCGGCGCATGCTCGATCAGCGTCCCCTCGTCGCCAGGGCGATAGGTGAGCAGGCGCCGGCCGAGCCACGGGCCGACGCGGCGCTCGATCCCGATCGCCAGCGAGAAGGCGGCCGGCACGATCAGCAACGTGAGCATGGTCGAGACGGTCAGCCCGCCGATCACGACGATCCCCATCGGCGCGCGCCACGCGCCGTCGCCCGACAGCGACAGCGCGGTCGGCACCATGCCCGCGACCATCGCCACGGTCGTCATCACGATCGGCTGCGCGCGCTTGCGCCCGGCGTCGACGATCGCCGCATAGGGCGCCACGCCCGCGGTCATCTCCTCCAGTGCGAAGTCGATCAGCAGGATCGAGTTCTTGGCGACGATGCCGAGCAGCATCAGCAGCCCGATGAAGACCGGCATCGACAGAGCGTCGCCCGAGATCAGCAGCGCGAGCAATCCGCCCAGCGGCGCCAGCAGCAGCGAGCCCATGTTGACCAGCGGCGGCAGCAGCCGGCGGTACAGCAGCACCAGCACCGAGAAGACGAGGAACACGCCCGACACCACCGCGGTGACGAAGTTCATCAGCATCTCGAGCTGCCACTTGGCCTGGCCGACGTTGAGCTCCTGCACGCCCACCGGCAGCGACTTCATCGCCGGCAGCTGCTTGATCTTGGGCAGCGCGACGCTGGTCGCCACGCCGGGCTGGAGATCGGCGCCGATGGTGAGCTGGCGCTGCTGGTTGATCCGCTGGATGCGCGTCGGGCCCGAGCCGAAGCCGATGTCGGCGACGAGGCTCAGCGGCACCGAGCCGCCGCTCTGCGTCTGCACCGGCAGGTTCTGGATCGTCGCCAGCCGCGAGCGCGAGCTCTGCTCGAGCGCGACACGGATCGGGATCTGCCGGTCGCTGAGCGAGAAGCGCGCGCTGTTCTGGTCGATGTCGCCGATCGTGGCGATGCGGATCGCGTTGGACAAAGCCGCGGTGGTCACGCCCAGGTTGGCGGCGAGGTCGGAGCGCGGCTTGATGATGATCTCGGGCCGGTTGAGATCGCCCGCGATGCGCGGCGCGATCAGCCCCGGCATCTTCGCCATGTCCTGCACGACGCGGTCGGCGGCCTGGCGCAGCACGACGGGGTCGTCGCCGCCGAGCGTCACCGAGATGTCGCGGTTGTTGTCGCCGAAGCCGAACTGCGACTGGAAGTTGACGCGCGCGTCGGCAATCTTGGCGAGCTGCGGCGCCAGACCGCGCTCGAACTCGGTCGAGGTCTTGTCGCGCTTCTCGCGCAGCTGCGCGGTGACGCGACCCGAGCCCACCAAGGTGCGGGTGTAGACGCTCTCCACCTCGGGCTGCTTGCGGATCAGCTCATAGACCTGGTCGACCACGCCCTGCGTCGTCTCCAGCGTGCTGCCCGGCGGCATGGTGATCGTCACCGTGCTGCGCGGCTGGTCCGACGCGGGCTGGAACGACATCGGGATCTGCGTGAACAGGAAGAGCGTGAAGAGGAACGCGCCCACTCCCATCATCACCACCCACAGGCGATGGTCGCGCCAATAGCCGAGCACGCGATGCATCCCGCCCCTGGCACGCGCCGCGGGCGCACCGCCCTCGTCGAGCGTCCAGGCGAGCACGCGCTGGTAGAAGTTCATCACTGGCCCGCCGCCGTGCTCGACATGGCCGCCGGCGCGCAGGAAATAGGCCGCGATCATCGGCGTGATCAGCCGCGCCACGGCGAGGCTCATCAGCACCGCCACCACCACGGTGAGCCCGAAATTCTTAAAGAACTGCCCCGAGATGCCCGGCATGAGGCCGACCGGCAGGAACACCGCGACGATTGCCATGGTCGTCGCCAGCACCGCGAGACCGATCTCGTCGGCGGCGTCGATCGCCGCCTGATAGGCCGTCTTGCCCATGCGCATGTGGCGGACGATGTTCTCGATCTCGACGATCGCGTCGTCGACCAGCACGCCCGCCACCAGGCTCAGCGCGAGCATCGTCATCTCGTTGAGCGTAAAGCCCATCAGCTCCATAAACCAGAAGGTCGGGATCGCCGAGAGCGGGATCGCCAGCGCCGAGATCACCGTGGCGCGCCAGTCGCGCAGGAACAGGAACACGACGACCACCGCGAGGATGGCGCCCTCCAGCATCGCGTGGATCGCCGACTTATACTGCTCCAGCGGGTACTTCGAGCCGTCGACGCGGAGCCGGAACTTGACCTTCGGATTGCGCTTCTCGAGCTCCTCGAGCTTCTTCTTGCCCTCGCGGAAGACGGTGACGTCGGACGAGCCCTTGGCGCGCTTGAAGTCGAAGCTGAGCACCGGCTTGCCGTCCACCGCCGCGGCGGAGCGCTGCTCGGCGTAAAGGTCGCGCACCGTGGCGACGTCGGCGAGGCGGATGGTGCGGCCGTCCCCGACGTTGATCTGCGTCTGGCCGAGATCGTAGGCGGTGCGCGCGTTGCCGAGCACGCGGACCGACTGTTCGGCCCCCGCGATCTCGGCGCGACCGCCCGGCGCGTCGAGGTTCACCTGGCGCAGCTGGTTGTTGATCTGGCTCGCGGTCAACCCCTGCGCCGCCAGCCGCGCGGGATCGAGGATCACGCGGATCTCGCGGCTGACGCCCCCGTTGCGCTCCACCCCGCCCATGCCCGGGACGGAGAGCAGCTCCTTGGTCACCGTATTGTCGATGTACCAGCTGAGCTGCTCGATCGTCATGTCGGTGGCGATCGCGCTGTAGCTGCCGAGATCATTGTCGTTGATCTTCACGCGGCTGACCTGGGGCTCGAGGATTCCCTCGGGCAGGTTACCGCGGATCTGCGTGACCGCGTCGCGCGCCTCGTTGACGGCGCGATCGACCGACTGGCCGATCGCCATCTGCACCATCGTCGTCGAATTGCCCTCGGACACGAACGACTGGATCTCGTCCACCCCTTCGAGCGTGCGCACCGCGGCCTCGATCCGCTGCGTCACCTGGGTCTCGAGCTCGCTAGGCGCGGCGCCCGGCTGGGTGATCGTGATCATCACCGCCGGAAAGTCGATGTCCGGCGAGTCGTTGATGTCCATGCGGATGAAGCTGACGATCCCCGCGACCGTCAGCATCACGAACAGGACGATCGCCGGCACCGGGTTGCGGATCGACCAGGCGGAGATGTTGCGAAAGCCCATGGTACTGATCCCGCTCTACTGGCCCGCGACTCGCGCCCGCACCGGTTTGACCTTCTGGCCGGGGTTGAGGAACGCGCCCGCCGACTGCACCACGCGCTCGTCACCCTTCAGCCCGCTGGCGATCGCGACCCGATCCTCGGTCACCGTGCCGAGCTTCACGTCGCGACGCTGCGCGCGATCCTCGGCGTCGACGATGTACACGTAATTGCCGCGGTCGTCGCTCAACAAAGCGGACTGCGGCAGCGAGGGCTCGCTCTCCGCCCCGGCGGTGATCGTCGCCGAGGCGAAGCCGCCCGGGCGCAGCGCCGGGTCGTAGCTGAGCTGGATGCGCGCGATGCCCTGGCGCGTCTGCGTGTCGATCACCGGCGCGATCTGCCACACCCGCCCAGCGAAGGAGCGCGTGTCGCCGACCGGCGTCACCTTGGCCGCCGAGCCGACGCGCACGCCCTGGAGGTCGTTCTCGGCGAGTTGCGCGCGCATCTCCATCTCACCGTCACGCGCCATGCGGAACAAGGTGCCAGAGGCCGAGCTGACGATCTGCCCCGGCTCGACCCCGCGGGTGAGGATCAGCCCCGCCGCGGGAGCGCGGATGTCGAGCCGGGCGTTGCGCGCGCGCTGCTCCGAATAGGTCGCCCCCGCCACCTTGAGCCGCGCCGCGGCGGCGTCGCGCGTGGCGATACGGCGCTGCACGTCGGCCTTGGAGATGAACCCGCGGTCGACCAGGCTCTGCGCGCGCTCCAGCTCGGCCTGGGCCAGCACCAGGTCGGATCGCGCCACCGCGATCTGCGAGGCGAGTGACTCGGCAGTCTGCACCTGCACCGATCGGTCGATCGTGGCGAGCACCTGGCCGGCGCGGACCCACTGGCCGGGCTCGACCAGCACGCGGCTGACCATCCCGCCCTCGCCCGCGACGCCGACCGGCATTTCGCGCTTGGCGGCGAGCGAGCCGGTCGCGCTGACCTGGCGCGCCACCGCCGCCGCGCCGGGCACCAGCACGGTGACAGTCGGGGCCTGGTCGGCCGGCGCGGCGTGCGGCGCGTCCTTGTGACGGGTGAGGAAATAGCCGGCGAGCGCGGCGACGAGCAGCGCGATGCCGGCGATCAGGATCCAGCGACGCCGACGCCGCGGCGTGCCGTCCTCGATCATCAGCTGCTCGCCCTGCAGAGTACCAGCCTCGTACGTCATCCATCCCCCTCCGGCCGGCGTGTATTACCCGCATACATCACCGCGTACAAGTCCGGCGCTGCCCGAGCGCGACATTTTGTGCAAGCGACAACGTAAGTTATCGCGTTCAGCTTGCGTTTCATCGCGGTCCAACACAGCGCAAGTTGTTGAACCACGGGAGACTAAGACGATGAATCGGGCATTGGTTGGCTTGGCGCTATCGCTCGCTACGCTACCCGTGATGGCGAGCGCGCAGGCGCCGCTGCCGATGGCGACCGTGGTGCCCGAGGGCACGATCCTCGACGTCACCGCGGTCGGCAAAGTGTCGCGCGTGCCCGATCTCGCCACCGTGCGCGCGGGCGTGGTGACGCAGGACGCGGTGGCCGCGACCGCCATGCAGCAGAACGCCGATCGCATGGCCGCCGTGGTCGCCGCGCTGAAGAAGGCCGGGATCGCGCCGCGCGACATCGCCACCAGCCGCGTCGCGCTCTCGCCGCAGTATCGCTACGCCGAGAACCAGCCGCCCGCGATCACGGGCTATCAGGCGAGCAACGCGGTGACGGTGCGTTTCCGCGACGTCGCCAAGGCGGGGCCGGTGCTTGACGCGCTGGTACGCGCGGGTGCCAACCAGATCGACGGACCGACGCTGTCGCTCGCCGACGCCGCGGGCGCGCTCGACGAGGCGCGCGCGGACGCGGTGGCGCGCGCGCGGGCGCGGGCGACGCTCTACGCCAAGGCGGCGGGACTGACGGTGGCGCGGATCGTGTCGATCGGCGAGGCCGGCGAGAGCGACGGGGAACCGCCGCGCCCGTTCGCCCAGATGCGCATGGCGGCGGCGCCCGCGGCCGCGGACAGCGCGGTCCTGCCGGGCGAGAGCGAGTTGAGCGCGACGCTCAACGTGCGCTTCCTGCTGAAGTGAGAGGGTGGGGCGAGCTGCGGAAGCCATAGATCCTCCCCGCTCGCGGGGAGGGGGACCGCCGCGAAGCGGTGGTGGGGGGGCCTCCACAGACGCTGCGCTGCGTGGATAGCCCCCTCCACCACCAGCCTTCGGCTGGCGGTCCCCCTCCCCGTAACGGGGAGGATTTCTAGCACTTGCTCCCGAAAACGAGAAAGGCGGCCGCCCCGCGAAGGGCGACCGCCTCGGTCAGCTCAGCGCGCGCCGCAGGTGCGACGCCGGCTCAGCGCTCAGGCGCTCAGCGCACCCGGCCGCGACGGACCAGGTTGACGATCGCGAGCAGCACGATCGCGCCGACCAGCGAGACCAGGAACGAGTAGATCGTGAGCGGGGCGTTGTTGATCGAGCCGCCGGTGAACAGCAGGCCGCCGAGGAACGCACCGACCACCCCGACCACGATGTTCAGGAAGATGCCCTGCTGCGCGTCCGTGCGCATGATGATGCTGGCGAGCCAGCCGATGACACCGCCGATGACGAGCCAGATGATGATACCCATGATGTTACTCCCCTGCGATACGCCCACACGGTGACGGGCTCTGCCGGGGAATACTCACGAGGCCGGCGCATTGTTCCGGCCCCGTAATTCTGAAAATGGGACGTCGGGGTTAGAAGTTCTGCTGCCGCTCGTAAAGCGTCTTGTAGTGCTGGATCCGCGTCACCCGCAGCCCCGGCATGCCCGATCGATCGATCGCGCGCTGCCACCCGGCGAACTCCTCCACGGTCAGGCCGTAGCGTTGGCAAACCTCGTCGACGGACAGCAGCCCCCCGTTGACCGCGGCGACCACCTCCGCCTTGCGCCGCACCACCCAGCGGGTGGTGTCCGCCGGCGGCAGCGAATCGAGCGTGAGCGGCTCGCCGAGCGGGCCGATCACCTTGGCCGGACGGATTTTTTGGTTCTCGATCATTCCTTACCTCGGTTCCGGGGGTATTCCCCCTCGCCACGTTGGACCCTTGTTGTGTCTCTTCCGTAACGGACGCTGGTTGAACACGCTCTAAAGTGGACCGGTAAACGAGCTATTCACGCCTGCTCCAATCACTCAAAACGGCTGCCGCGGTGGCGTTGAACGTGCCGCTCGCGCCGCGCTCGCCCTGCGCCGTGTCGAGCGCGCGCGCGACCTGGGCGGTGCGCGAGGCGAGCTGGCGCTGGCGCAGTGCGGTGAGCAGCGGCGGGTCGTTGTGGGTCGGTTCGAGTGACATGCCGGCTGCTGTAGCGCCGATGGTCTGAAGGTCGCGTAAAGTGCACCGCAACGCTTCGTTCATTTCGGTTTACGCGACGCGCCCGGAAGGAGTATCCGCTGCCGCATCATGGACAGCGTGGATTTCCAGCTCGCGCCCGGCGCGCGACGCATCGTCGTGGCGATGTCGGGCGGGGTCGACAGCTCGGTCGTCGCCGCGCTCGCCGCGCGCAGCGGCGCCGAGGTGATCGGCGTGACGCTCCAGCTCTACGACCATGGCGAGGCGACGAAGCGCGCGGGCGCCTGCTGCGCCGGGCGCGACATCCGCGACGCGCGTGCGGTCGCCGACCGGCTCGGCATCGCGCATTACGTCTTCGATCACGAGAGCAGCTTTCGCACCGGGGTGATCGAGCAGTTCGCCGACGATTATCTCGCCGGCCGCACGCCGATCCCGTGCGTCCAGTGCAACATGGGCCCGAAGTTCACCGACCTGCTCGCGCTCGCGCGTGATCTCGGTGCCGACTGCCTCGCCACCGGTCATTATGTCCGCCGCGTCGTCGGCGCGGGCGGCGCGGAGCTGCACCGTGCCGCGGACCCTGCGCGCGACCAGAGCTATTTCCTGTTCGCCACGACGCAGGCGCAGCTCGACTACCTGCGCTTCCCGCTCGGCGCTCTTCCGAAGGCCCGGGTGCGCGCGATCGCCGCCGAGATGGGGCTGCTCGTCGCTGACAAGCCCGACAGCCAAGACATCTGCTTCGTCCCCGACGGCGACTATGCCGGCCTGGTCAAGAAGTTGCGCCCCGCGGCGGCGACCGGCGGCGACATCGTCGACCTCGCCGGGCGCAAGCTGGGTGAACATCGCGGGCTGGTGCATTACACCGTCGGTCAGCGCCGCGGGCTCGAGATCGGCGGCAGCGCCGAGCCGCTCTACGTCGTGCGGCTGGAGCCGACGGCGCAGCGCGTCGTGGTCGGTCCGCGCGCGGCGCTCGCCGTCGCAGCGGCGCGGCTCGAGCGGATGAACGTGCTCGGCCCATTGGAGGGCGCGCTCACCGCCAAGGTGCGCTCGATGGCAAAGCCTGTGCCGGCACGGCTCGAGCGGGACCGGCTGGTGTTCGACTCGCCCGAGTACGGCGTCGCGCCGGGCCAGGCGGCGGTGCTGTACGACGGCGACCGCGTGCTGGGTGGCGGCTGGATCGCCGGGACGGAGGCAGCGCTCGTGGCGGCGTGAAATGTCGCGATTTACCAGCGCTCGCCGTCCATCCCGGACTTGCTGAGAAATCTGCCGATGCA
Organism: Sphingomonas sp. BK069; assembly: GCF_014193405.1. Classification (NCBI taxonomy): domain Bacteria; kingdom Pseudomonadati; phylum Pseudomonadota; class Alphaproteobacteria; order Sphingomonadales; family Sphingomonadaceae; genus Sphingomonas; species Sphingomonas sp. BK069. The sequence goes on from NZ_JACHZH010000002.1 coordinate 92,652, forward strand.
CGCCGTCGTGAGCACAACGGTCGGACCCGGGACAAGGCGCGGATGAGGGTGAAGAATGGCGGCTCCTCGCCCGCGGCGATGCGGAAATTGTTAGACAATTAACTTGCCGCACCGTCGCGACCGCCTAGACTGCTGCTCCGGGAGGGAGACGAGCAGTGGCGAACGGAGAACGTCGAGGACCCGCGCATGTCACGCTCGCGCGCACGCTCGGAGTCGCGATCGTCACCGGCGACTACCCCAGCGGCACGGTCTTGCCGGGCGAGCTCGAGCTGGCCGGCCAGTTCGGCGTATCGCGCAGCGTCATCCGCGAATCCCTGCGCATGCTCAGCGCCAAGGGGCTGGTCGAGAGCCGCCCCAAGGCCGGCACGCGCGTGCGGGAGCGCGCGCAGTGGAACCTGCTGGACCCCGAGCTGCTCGCCTGGATGTTCGAGGGCGCGCCGTCGCTCGGCTTCGTGCGCAGCCTGTTTCAGCTGCGCATGATCGTCGAGCCCGCCGCGGCCGAGCTCGCCGCAGTCCAGCGCAGCGCGGCGCAGCTGTCGCGCATGGGCCACGCCGTCGAGGTGATGGCGCAGCAGGGGCTGCGCACGCAGGACGGGCAGACCGCCGACCAGCGTTTCCACGCAGCGATCCTGGAGGCGACGGGCAACGAGCTGTTGGTGAGCCTGTCGAGCAGCATCGCTGCGGCGGTGCGCTGGACCACCTTCTTCAAATATCGCGTGCCGCTCCAGTATCGCGACCCGATCCCGCTGCACCGCGAATTGTTCGAGGCGATCGCCAACGGCGACGCGGGCGCGGCGCGCGGCGTGACCGAGCGGCTGATCGCGCAGGCCGGGCTGGATACCGAGCGCGCGCTGGGGGCGTGAGATTTGTAAAATCCTCCCCGCTCGCGGGGAGGGGTACCATGCGCAGCATGGTGGAGGGGGGCTTCCGCAAACGGGCCGGTTCGTGAGCGGAGAGCCCCCTCCACCACTCGCTTCGCGAGCGGTCCCGCTCCCCGCAAGCGGGGAGGATCGTAGTCTCTCACGCCGCCGCGGCCGCCTCCGTCTCGGCGACGGCGCGGTAGCGGCGGCGCAGCGTGATCTTGTCGATCTTCTCCGTCCCCAGCCGCGGCAGCGGCGCGTCCTCGATCCAGAGCCGCGCGGGCACCTTGAAGGCGGCGACATGCTGCGCGAGGAAAGCGAGCAGGTCCTCGCACGTCACCCCGCCCGGCTCGCTCAGATGCACCACCGCCCCCGGCACCTCGCCATAGCGCGCGTCCGCCAGCCCGAACACCGCCGCCTCGGCCACCAGCGGATGCGCGTAGAGCGCCGCCTCGACCTCCTGGCAGCTGATGTTCTCGCCGCCGCGGATGATGATGTCCTTCTTGCGGTCGACGATGAAGAGATAGCCGTCTTCGTCGAGATAGCCGAGGTCGCCGGTACGGAAGAAGCCATCGGCGGTGAAGGCCGCCGCGGTGTCGTCGGGCCGGCCCCAATATTCCTGGAAATTGGCCGCGGAGCGGATGCCGATCTCGCCGGTCGCCCTTAGCGGCAGCGCGGTGCCGTCGTCGGCCAGGATCGCCAGCTCGACCAGCGGCGCCGAGGCGCGCCCGGCGCTGTCGGGCTTGGCGATGTAGTTGCTGCGCCAATTGCCCGTGCCGATCGCATTGGTCTCGGTGAGGCCGTAGCCGATCAGCGGCGCGCCGGTCAGCTCGGCGTCGAGCCGGCGGACATGCTCGACCGGGCGCGGCGCGCCGCCCGCGGCGAAGTCGGTGACGGTCGACAGGTCGTAGCGCGCCCGCTCGGGGTGGTTGACCATCTCGTAGCTCATCAGCGGCACGCCGACGAAATAGGTCACCTTCTCGCGCTCGATCAGCCGCATCGCCTCTTCGGCGTCCCATTTGGGCATCAGCACCAGCTTGCGCCCCATCGCGAAGCTCTGGAGCAACGTCGGCACCATCGCGGTGACGTGGAACAGCGGCAGGTTGAGCAGCGTCGCTGGTTGCAGCCCCGTCAGCGCCCCGTCCTGCGCCGCGATACCCATCATCATCAGCGCGGAGGCGAGGAAATTGAACGTCCCTTGCAGCACCTGACGGTGGGTCGACAGCGCCCCCTTCGAGCGCCCGGTCGAGCCCGAGGTGAAGAGGATGGTGGCATGATCGTCCCCGGTCAGGGCGGGCAGCACCGCGCCGGCGCCGTTGCCGAGATCGTCCTCGGCGTGCGCCAGCACCTCGGCGAGCGCGGTCTCGATCGGCTGGAGATCGTCGAAGATCTCGACCCGCACCGCCGCCCCGCCCGGGATAGCCGCGAGCCGGCGCGCGCGCGGCGCGTCGGCGAAGACCAGCGCGACCTCGACCTCGTCGAGCGCGGCGGCCATCTCCTCGGCCTGCCACCAGCCGTTGAGCAGCGTCGCCACGCCGCCGGCCATGATGATCGCCATGTAGAGCACGATCCACGAGGGCGAGTTGCGCGCGGCGATCGCCACCCGGTCACCGCGGCGCACGCCATAACCCGTCACCAGCGCGCGCGCGGCGCGAGTCGCGAGGTCGTGGACGCTGCCGAAGCGCAGCCGCTCGTCGCCGGCGACCAGGAACTCGACGTCGCGGTGCTGCTGGCAGAAATGCGCGAAATAGGCGGGAAGCGTCGGTGGAGCGGCCGCGATCATCGGCAGCGTCCGACCGAAACGCTCGACCCGTCCGAGGGGTAGCTGGCCACCGTCGCCGGTCAGCGCCGCCATCACCGCGTCCATCCGCCGGTCGAGCTCGGAAGCCATCACTCTCTCCGCTTGGGTTTGTGCTTTCCTCCCCTTATGCAGGCGCCATTGAGAAGGGGAAAGCCTTGATCCTGTCCGCCCTCGCCGCCGCCGTTCCGGGTGCCGGCGCCGCCACCGGCCACGTCCGTTTCGCCGACCTCGGGCTCCACCCCGACGTCTTCTCGATCGGCGTCTTCACGCTGCGCTGGTACAGTCTGGCTTATATCGCGGGCATCGTCGTCGGCTGGTGGTACCTGCTTAAATTGCTGGCCCAGCCCGGCGCCCCGATGGCGCGGCGCCACGCCGACGACCTCGTCTTCTACGCCACGCTCGGCATCATCCTCGGCGGGCGGATCGGCTATGTGCTGTTCTACGCGCCCGAGATGCTGACCCGGCCGCTGTCGATCCTGCGGCTGTGGGACGGCGGCATGTCGTTCCACGGGGGCGTGATCGGCACCTCGCTCGGGCTCATCTGGTTCGCTCGGAAGAACGGGCTCAACTGGCTGCGCGTCCACGATTATGTCGCCTGCGCCGTGCCCTTCGGCCTGTTCTTCGGTAGGCTCGCCAACTTCGTCAACGGCGAGCTGTGGGGCAAGCCCGCGAGCGTGCCCTGGGCGATCGTTTTCGAGCGCACGGTGCCGTACGGCGTGCCGGAGCCGGCGCGTCACCCGAGCCAGCTCTACGAGGCGGGGCTGGAGGGCATCGCCTTGTTCCTGCTGCTCTGGTTCTTCTTCTGGCGAACCGACGCGCGCTACCAGCCGGGCAAGTTGGTCGGTCTCTTCCTCGCCGGCTACGGCCTGGCGCGCTTCACCGTCGAGTTCTTCCGCGAGCCCGACGCGCAGCTGCGCGCCTTCGCCGAGCACACCGGGCTGCACATGGGCCAGTGGCTGTGCGTGCCGATGATCCTGGCGGGCGTCGCGCTGATCGTCACCGCGCCGCGCCGCCGCCGGCGCGTCGAGCCCACCGTCGGGCTGGACAGCGTGGCGTGAGCGAGCCGCTGCTCGCCGAGCGGCTGGCGCGCGCGATCACGTTGGGTGGGCCGATCCCGGTCAGCCAGTTCATGGCCGCCGCCAACGCGCATTATTATGCGACGCGCGACCCGCTCGGCGTCGCGGGCGACTTCACCACCGCGCCCGAGATCAGCCAGATGTTCGGCGAGCTGATCGGCGCCTGGGCCGCCGACCTGTGGGACCGCGCCGGTCATCCCGCGGTCGCCTGGGTCGAGCTCGGCCCCGGTCGCGGCACGCTCAGTGCCGACGCGCTGCGCGTGATGGCGCGTGCCGGGCTGACGCCGTCGGTCCACCTGGTCGAGACCAGCGCGACGCTGCGCGCCGCTCAGGCCGAGCGGCTGCCCGGCGCGACCTGGCACGACTCGCTCAACACGCTGCCGGAGGACGTGCCGCTCATCGTCGTCGCGAACGAGTTCTTCGACGCGCTGCCGATCCGCCAGCTCGTGCGCCGCGCCGACGCGTGGCACGAGCGGCTGGTGGCATGCCAGGACACGCTGTTCGTGCCGATCGCGGGTGCCACGGTACCCGACACAATCGTGCCGCCGGCGCTGCGCGACGCCGCGCCGGGTGCGGTGATCGAGACCTCGCCCGCCAGCGTCGCGGTGATGGCCGACCTCGCCGCGCGGATCGTCGCGCAGGGCGGCGCGGCGCTGGTGATCGACTATGGCTACGAAGGGCCGGCGATCGGCGACACGCTCCAGGCAGTGCGCGCGCATGCCTTCGCCAACCCGTTCGAGGCGCCGGGCGAGCAGGACCTCACCGCGCACGTCGACCTGGCGACGCTGGGGCTGGTCGCCACCGCCTCGGGCGCCCGGTGCGACGGGCCGGTCGGTCAGGGCGCGTTCCTGCGCGCGCTCGGGATCGACCAGCGCGCCGCGGCGCTCGGCGAACGAGTGACACAGGATCGCGACCGGTTGGTCGAGCAGATGGGGGAGTTGTTCAAGGTGATCGCCGTGACTCACGACCAATGGCCGCGCCCGGCGGGCTTCGCATGATGCCGCGCCCGACGCTCCGTCCCGCGACGGTCGACGATGCCGCCAGCCTCGCCGGCGTGGCGCGCGCCACCTTCACCGAGACGTTCGGCACGCTCTACTCCGCCGCCGACCTCGCCACCTTCCTCGAGCAGCACACGCCCGAGGACTGGGCGCGCGAGGTCGCCGACCCGGCCTATGCGGTGCAGATCGTCGAGATGGGGCATGTCGCGGTCGGCTACATCAAGCTCGGGCCGCCCAAGCTGCCCTTCACCCCGCCCGAGGGCGCGATCGAGCTCCGGCAATTCTACCTGCTCCAGCCGTGGCAGGGCTCGGGGCTCGGGCCCGAGATGATGGAATGGGCGCTGGCCGAGGCGCGCGCGCGCGGGCACCAGGCGATCTACCTCTCGGTGTTCACCGACAATCACCGCGCGCGCCGCTTCTACGCCAAATACGGCTTCGAGGACGTCGGCCCGTACCAGTTCATGGTGGGCGATCACGCCGACGAGGACGTCGTGATGCGCCGCGCGCTGTGACCGCGCCCGAGCCCTTCCGCGCGCGGCTGCTCGGCGCGGTGCCGCACGGCTTCCTCGGCCGCGTGGGCGGCGGCTCGGAAGGGCTGTACGCCGGGCTCAACTGCGGGATCGGGTCGGACGACGATCCCGCCGCGGTCGCCGCCAACCGGGAGGCGGCGCTGGCGGCGGTGGCGCCGGGGGCGTGCCTGCTGACGCCCTATCAGGTGCACTCCGCCGACTGCGCCACGGTCGACGCGCCCTTCGCCGAGCGGCCGCGCGCCGACGCGCTCGCCACCGCCACGCCGGGGCTCGCGCTCGGCGTGGTCACCGCCGACTGCGCCCCGGTGCTGCTCGCCGACCCAGTGGCGGGCGTGGCCGGGGCCGCGCACGCGGGGTGGAAGGGAGCGCTGGCGGGGGTGACCGACGCCACCGTCGCGGCGATGGAGGCGCTGGGTGCGTCGCGCGAGCGGATCGTCGCCGCGGTCGGGCCGTGCATCGCGCGCGCCAGCTACGAGGTGGACGGTGGCTTCCGCACCCGCTTCCTCGACGACGACGTGGCCAACGAGCGCTTCTTCGCCGACGGGCGCGCGGGGCACGCGCGCTTCGACCTCGAGGGTTATGTCGCTCACCGGCTCGCCGCGGCGGGGGTGGTGCGGGTCGAGACGCTGGGGCTCGACACCTATGCCGACGAGCGACGCTTCTTCAGCTACCGCCGCTCGACGCATCGCGGCGAGCCGGGCTACGGCCGCCAGATCGCGATCATCGCGGCGGGTTAGGCGCTGGCGGCTGCGAGACTCAACGAGCACTACCCCGGCGAACGCGAGACCGTTGCGAAAGCCGCGGCGCGCCCCTTTTTTCCATCATCCCGGACTCGTTCCGGGATCCACCGTCCCGCGAACTCAGTGCGCGTTGCTCTCGCGATAGGGTGGATCCCGGAACAAGTCCGGGATGACGGGATGGGCACTGACAAAGGTCGCGTTTGCCGAAGTGGGGGCGTGAGGGGAAGGACCTTACCCGTCCCCGCCACCCCTCACAGCACGAAGCGGCTGAGGTCCGAGTTGCGCGCCACGCTCGCCAGCTGCTTGTCGACATAGGCCGCGTCGACCACCAGCGCCTCGCCCGAGCGGTCCTCCGCGTCGAAGCTCACCTCCTCGAGCAGTTTCTCCATCACGGTCTGGAGCCGGCGCGCGCCGATATTCTCGATCTCGCCGTTCACCTCGGCCGCGATCCGCGCCACCGCGCGAATACCGTCCTCGGTGAAGCTCACGTCGACCCCCTCGGTCGCGATCAGCGCGCGGTACTGCGCCGGCAGCGACGCCTTGGTGTCCGACAGGATCGCGACGAAATCGTCCTCGGTCAGCCCCTTGAGCTCGACGCGGATCGGCAGGCGGCCCTGCAGCTCGGGCAGCAGGTCGCTCGGCTTGGCGACATGGAACGCGCCCGAGGCGATGAAGAGGATATGGTCGGTCTTCATCGGGCCGTATTTCGTTGAGACGGTCGTGCCCTCGATCAGCGGGAGCAGGTCGCGCTGCACGCCCTCGCGGCTGACCGAGCCGCCGCGCACGTCGCTCACCGCGATCTTGTCGATCTCGTCGAGGAAGACGATGCCGTTGGCCTCGGCGTCCGCCAGTGCGACGCGGCTGACCTCGTCCTGGTCGAGGCGCTTGTCCGCCTCCTCCTCGACGAGTTTCTCCCACGCCGCGGGCACCAGCAGTTTGCGCCGCTGCTTCGGCCCGCCGCCGAACGCCTTGCCCATCATCTCGGACAGGTTGATCATGCCCACCGAGCCCTGCCCGCCGGGCAGCTCGAACGGCATCTGCGGCGCCTGCTGGAGCTCCAGCTCGATCTCGGTCTCGGACAGATGCCCGTCGCGGAAGCGCTGCTTGAAGCTCTCTCGTGTGGCCTGGCTCGAGTCCTTGCCGACCAGCGCGTCGAGCAGCCGGTCCATCGCCGCGGCCTCGGCCTTGTCCTTCACCGCCAGCCGGCGGCGCTCCTTCTCGAGCCGCACCGCTTCCTCGACCAGGTCGCGCGCGATCTGCTCGACGTCGCGGCCGACATAGCCGACCTCGGTGAACTTGGTCGCCTCCACCTTGACGAAGGGTGCGTCGGCAAGCTTGGCGAGGCGGCGGCTGATCTCGGTCTTGCCGCAGCCGGTCGGCCCGATCATCAGGATGTTCTTGGGCGTCACCTCGTCGCGCAGGTCGGGCGCTAGCTTCTGCCGGCGCCAGCGGTTGCGCAGCGCCACCGCGACCGCGCGCTTGGCCTCCTTCTGGCCGATGATGTGCGCGTCGAGCGCGGCGACGATCGCCTTTGGAGTCAGATTATCGTTCATGCAGAATCAAAGCCTTCGTCGGCGAATGTTGAGTAAGTTGTGTCGCTGGCCGGTGTCGCGCGCGCCTCAGCTCGCGCTGTCGAGCGTCTCGATCGTCAGCCGGTCGTTGGTGTAGACGCAGACCTCCGCGGCGATCGCCATCGCGCGGCGGCAGATCGTCTCGGCGTCCTGCTCATAGTCGACCAAAGCGCGCGCCGCGGCGAGCGCGTAATTGCCGCCCGAGCCGATCGCGGCGATCCCGGCCTCGGGCTCGAGCACGTCGCCGTTGCCGGTGAGGATCAGCGTCACCTCCTTGTCGGCGACGATCATCATCGCCTCCAGGTTGCGGAGGTATTTGTCGGTGCGCCAGTCCTTGGCGAGCTCGACCGCGGCACGCATGAGGTGGCCGCCGTGGCGCTCCAGCTTGGCCTCGAGCCGCTCGAACAGGGTGAAGGCGTCCGCAGTGGCGCCGGCGAAGCCGCCGATCACCTTGCCGTCCCCTAGCGTGCGGACCTTGCGCGCGTTGGGCTTCATCACGGTCTGGCCCATCGAGACCTGGCCGTCGCCGACCACGACGACCTTGCCGCCGCGTCGAACCGATAGGATGGTGGTGCCGTGCCAGACCGGCGCGGCGTGTGGATCGTTCCCGCTCATGCCGCGCGATATGGGGAGTGCGGCGGGGTCTCGGCAAGTGTACCCGGAAAGGACGAGATCCTTGATCGACGCTGTGGCGAGACAGCCCGGACCGCGGCATAGCGGGTGCCGGAGAGTGAGTAGCGATGATAACCGACAGGGACCGGCTGTATTTTCAGAGCCGCGCCGAAGCCGAACTCAAGCTGGCTGCCGAAGCGAAGGATCACGCGGTGTGCCAGGCGCATTATGAGATGGCGACCCAATACCTCGAGGCGGCGCACGGCGCGCACATGCGCCTGCCGCCCGACCCGCAGCGGATGGCGCGCCACGGCTGAGCTGCTCTCGATCCTCCCCGCTCGCGGGGAGGATCTGAAACGTCGCCGTCGATCTCAGCATAAGATGCTGGCGGCTGTGAGGTGACGACGCGCAGCGCAGTGATGGTGACCTCATCCGCCCGCGAGATTTATCGCGGATGTGACTTGCCCCGGAGCCGGGCCGTCGCCGACCCGTCGACTCCGCACGCTACTCCGGCTCACGCCCGCACGTAGAACAGGTGCGTCCCCACCCGCGCTACCTTCACCAGCGAGTTGCGCCAGTACGGCACCATCCAGTCGGTATGGTAATGCGTCGCGCGCCCCACCTCGGCGTCGACCTCGCCCGCCAGCGCGCGCCGCGCCATCCGCCGCGCGCCGATCCAGCCCGTGCGCACGGGGCGCCGCCCGACCGATCCGTCGCAGGTGAAGGAGAATTGGCAGCCGGTGTCGCGCGTGGCGCCCTGGTAGACGACGCCGCACACCGTCTTGGGATAGCCGGGCGCGCGCACGCGGTTGAGCACGACCTGCATCACCGCGCGCTGACCGCGTCGGTCGTCGCCCGCCTCGTATAGCGCCGCGGTGGCGAGACATTCGACCGCCTGCGCGCGCTCCGCCTCGCCGCCGCGGAAGCGGTAGCGCGACGCGGTGCGGCGACGCTCGGCGTGGAGCGGGAAGGCCTGGTTGGAGGCGCGCGCGGCCTCAGCGCTCATCCGCGCCGTCGCGGGGCGCGGCGCGCGCGGGGACCAGCTGTCGAGCCAACCGAGCGTCACCGCCGCCAGCGCGAAGGCGGCGACGATCAGCGGCCACGTCAGCCACGTCCGCGCGCCGCGCCGGCCGCGCCGACGCGCCGGCCGCCGCCGCGCGGGAGAACGGGAGCGTCGCTGCGCCATCGCCGCGCTGTACCGCGCCGCGCCGCACCGGGGAAGTTGCCGACCGCCGGTTCGCTACCGGCGCGTGAGATGCGCGACGAAGGCCTCGGCGGCGGCCTGGTCGCGGCCGAAGCAGATCAGCGATCGCCGCGCCACTTCGTGCGGGTCGAGACGGTAGCGCAGCGTCACGCGCCACGCCCGCCAACCGTGCCGCGGCAGCACGCCCGCGATCTGTTCGGGGTCAAGCTGCACCGTCTGATAGGCGGTGGAGCGATCGATCAGCCATACGAGCGGCCCCTCCGCGACCGCGACCGCGCCGGGTCCAGCGAAGCACCATCGATGCGTGAGCGCCGTCCCGCTGATCGCAGCGAGCCGTTCGGCCAGCACGTGCGCCCGATGTCGGTCAAGCCGACGCGCGAGATAGAGACATGCCCCGGCGAACGCCGCCAGGATGGCCGCGGCGAGCGCGACGCCGCGCCACAGCGCCAGCAGCGACGCCGCGGCCGCCACGGCGGCATAGGCGCGGCACTGGCGCGGCCGCCCGTCGGCGCGCTCGCCCGGGACGAGCGGTACCAGCGCTGGCTCGTGGTCGGAGGGCGGCGCGGCGGGGTGGAGCATCATCCTCCATCTTAGCCGCGCAGCGGATCGGCGGCGGCGCGCGCTCGCCTGATCGGGTCGCGCCGCGTGCGCGCCGGCCACCACGGGCCGGCGCGGCGCCCGCTCAGGCCTTGACGTGCTGCGAGATGTACTTGTTCATCTCGAACATCGTCACCTTGTCGCGGCCGAACACCTTCTTGAGCTTCTCGTCGGCGACGATCTCGCGCTTGTTCTCCGGGTTCTGCAGGTTGTTCGACTTGATATAGTCCCACACCTTGCTGATCACCTGGCTGCGCGGCAGCTTCTCGTTGCCGACGATCGCGCCGAGCTCGGCCGAGGGCTGGACGGGCGCGTGGATGCCGCCGGTCTTGCCGGTGGTGGTGGTGGTCGCCATGTTCTTCCTTCCTGTTCGTGCCGGCCGAGCGGGCCGGTCCTGCGGAGATGTCGCCGTCACGACGCGGCGGCGCTGGTGCGCCGGCCCGCGCCGAGTCTCTCACACCGACGATGCGCGAGCGTAACGGTACGCCGCGCACTGGATCGCCGTCGCCGCGCCGTCTAGGGGAAAAAGCATGAGCGACGATACGCGACACACGCCCGACGACGGCGACCTGGTGGCGGCGACGGGCAAGATCCCCGTTCCCGAGGAGGTGGCCGAGGCAGTCCGCACCTTGCTGCGCTGGGCGGGCGACGACCCGACGCGCGAGGGGCTGCGCGACACGCCGCAGCGCGTCGCGCGCGCCTGGAAGGAATATTGCGCCGGCTATGCCGAGCATCCCGAGGTGCATCTCGCGCGCGTGTTCGAGGAGGTGGGCGGCTATGACGAGATCGTGCTGCTCAAGGACATCCCGTTCCAGTCGCACTGCGAGCATCACATGGCGCCGATCATCGGCAAGGCGCACATCGCCTATCTGCCGCGCGACCATGTCGTCGGCATCTCCAAGCTGGCGCGCGTGCTGCACGGCTTCGCACGGCGGCTCCAGGTACAGGAGCGGCTCACCGCCGAGGTGGCGGACTGTATCTGGCACAATCTGCGCCCGCAGGGCGTGGCGGTGGTGATCGAGGCGAGCCACGCCTGCATGACCGCGCGCGGCGTGCGTACCCCCGGCGTGGCGATGGTGACGAGCCGGATGATGGGCGTGTTCCGCGACGACGACCGCAGCCGCAAGGAAGTGCTGGCGCTGATGGGCCTGTCGTGAGCGCGCGGCGCGTGCTGGTGACCGGCGGCGCCAGGCGGCTGGGTGCCGCGATCGCGCGCGCGGTCGCCGCGGCGGGGCACGTGCCGGTGATCCACTACCGCCGCTCGCGCGACGAGGCCGAGGCGCTCGCCATCGAGCTGGGCGGCGCCACAGTGCAGGGCGACCTCGCCGACACCGAGGCGCTGCGCGACCTGCTCGACCGCGCCGGCGACGTCGACTCGCTGGTCAACAGCGCGTCGCAGTTCGACTATGACTCGCCCGCGGCGATCGACCCGGCGCTGGCGGCGCGGCTCCACGCGATCAACGCGGTCGCGCCCGCGGTGCTCGCCGCTGCGCTGGCCGAGCGCGACGGCGCGCGCGCGGTGGTCAACCTGCTCGACCAGAAGCTCGCCAACCCCAACCCCGATTTCTTCAGCTACACGCTGTCCAAGGCGGCGCTGGCGAGCGCGACCGAGCTGATGGCCCAGGCGTTCGCGCCGCGCGTCCGGGTCAATGCGGTGGCGCCGGGGCTAACGCTGCCGAGCGGCGACCAGAGCGACGCCGCCTTCCACTCGGTGGCGCGCGCCAACCTGCTGTGCCGCCCGGTCGGCGCGGAGAACGTCGCCGCCGCGGTGGTCTATCTGCTCGAGGCGGAGAGCGTCACCGGACAGACGCTCTACGTCGACGCGGGCCAGCGTTTCTGCCGCAGCGACCGCGACGTCATGTTCACGGGGGGCGAGGGGAGCCGGCACCAGCATGGCTGAGTTCACCACGCTGATCGAGGACATGGCGGTGGCGATGCGGCTCGGCATCCACCCGCACGAGGCGGCGCCGCAGCGCGTGCTGCTGTCGGTGTGGCTGACGGTCGATTACCCCGGCCTACCCGCCGACACGATCGAGGCGGTGCTCGACTATGATCGCGTCCACGACGGCATACGCGCGCTCGCCGACGAGGGATTCGCGCTGCAGGAGACGCTGGTCGAGCGGGTCGCCGCGCTGTGTCTGGCGGACGCGCGCGTGCGGCAGGTGCGGGTGCGCTCGGTCAAGGCCGACGTCTACCCGGACGCGCGCGTCGGCTGCGAGATCGTCCGCGGGCGCTGAGCGGCTGGGGCGCGGACGGTCGGCGGCGCGCCCGCATTGTTACCCCGGCCTAAAGCGTGAATTCCTGCAGCCGCGAGAGCAACGGCTCGGGCGGGTGCGGGACGTCGGATCCTGGCTCAAGGCCGGGATAACGGGGAACTCGTAGGAGGAACAGTCTCTCTTAGAAGACGGGACTCTCCTGCCCAGCCAGCAGCTCGAACTCGACCGCGTCGTGCGCGCAGAACATGCGCACCTCACCGGCGTGATCGAGCGACAGCCGCCGCAGCCGGCGCTGGTTGGCGAGCCGCGCGACACGGTCGACCTCCATCAGCTTCTGGTAGCCGCGCAACCCTGGCGGGCAGTGATAGTCCTCGCTGCCGACCTCGCCGCGGTAGAAATAAGCGTCGCCGGCGTGGAGCAGCCATTGCCCGTCGTCCTCCTGGATCGCGACGCCGGCATGGCCCCAGCTATGGCCCGCCAGCGGCACCAGCAGCAGCTCGGGCGGCAGCCCCTCGAGTTGACGCACCGCGTCGAAGCCGAACCAGCGCTCGCCGCCACCGGCGGCATAGAGGCGCCAGTTCTCCGCCTCGTCCCATTGTTGCGGGCGATAGCGCCGCCGCCCTACGAAGGCGCCGCCGGCGCGCGCGTCCGCCACCTCGCGCTCGCGCGACAGCAGGTGGATCGTGGCGTTGGGAAAGTCCTCGATCCCGCCGGCATGGTCAAAGTCGAGATGGGTCAGCACGATATGCCGCACGTCGGCGGGATCGAAGCCGCGCGCGATCACCTGCGCGCGCGCGGTCTCCTCGCCGCGCAGCTGCGGATTGCACAATTGGATGAAGAACTCGGCGAGGCGCTGTCGCGGCCGCGCGACGTCGCGCGTGCCATAGCCGGTGTCGACCAGCACCAGCCCCGCCTCGCTCTCGATCAGCAGGCAGTGGCAGACGAGATGCGCGCGCGCGCCCGCGCTGCTGCCGTCGAACAGCGCGCCGCCGGCGGGGCAGCAGGTGCCGCAGTTGAGGTGATGGATCCGCATCAGGCGACCTCGATCTCGGCCGCGCCCGGGTGCGCGACCGCGCGCGCGTGCGGCGCGAGGCGGCTGCGGGTGCGCTCGTCGATCGCGGGCCGCGCGATCCGCCAGGCGCGCGCGGTGAGGAACGCACCGCCGGCCAGCGCCAGCACAGCGGCGGCGCTCCAGCGGGTGGTGGTGAGGGGTGGCGCCATCGTCTCGCTCGTTGCTGCGGAAGGGTGGGAGATCAACGGCGGGAACCGGGAGGCGTTGCGGTCCGAGACGGGCAAAGTGGCTGATTTAGGTTTGTATTCAGCGGGTTAAGCGACAAATCCTTCCCGTGCCGGGGGAGAATCAAGGAAGCCCTGTCCTACATAGCAACGTTCCCGCTATGTTCCATCCTCCACCAAGCCAGGAGGACCCATGATCGACGAGCTCATCGACGCGGTGATCGACCGCGAGGGCGGCTATGTCCGCCACCCCGCCGACCGCGGCGGCGCGACCCGCTACGGCATCACCGAGGCGGTGGCGCGTGCCAACGGCTATGTCGGCGACATGCGCCAGTTCGCGCGCCCGGCCGCGGTGGCGATCTACCGCCGCGCCTACTGGCAGCAGCCCGGTCTCGACCGGGTCGCGACGCGCGCGCCCCAGCTCGCTGCCGAGCTGTTCGATACCGGCGTCAACATGGGGCCGACGACCGCGGTGACCTTCCTCCAGCGCGCGCTCAACGCGCTCAACCGCGGCGCCAGCGACTATCCCGACGTGCCGCTCGACGGGCGCGTCGGCCCGGCGACGCTCGCCGCGCTCGATCGCTTCCTCGCCACGCGCGGCGCGGCGGCGCAGGCGGTGCTGGTCAAGGCGATCGACTCGCTCCAGGGCGAGCGCTACCTGTCGCTCGCCGAGAAGCGCCCCGCCGACGAGGCGTTCCTGTACGGCTGGCTCGCCCAGCGCGTCGGCTGAGGGGAGGCGGAGATGGCACTTCTCGACGGACTGGTCGCGCCGGTCGCTGGCCTGCTCGACAAACTCATCCCCGACCCGCGCGCGCGCGAGGCGGCGAAGCTGGAGCTGCTGCGGCTCCAGGGCTCGCAGGAGCTGGAGCAGGTCAAGGCGCAGCTCGCCGCGGTGGTGGCCGAGGCGCAGTCGGCCGATCCCTGGACCAGCCGCGCGCGTCCGAGCTTCCTGTACGTCATGTATGCGCTGCTGCTGTGGAGCATCCCGATGGGGCTGATCGCGGCGACCCGGCCCGAGATGGCAAGCGCGATCGCGCGCGGCATGAACGCCTATCTCGCCGGGCTGCCCGAGCCGCTCTACACGCTCTTCGCCACGGGCTATCTCGGCTACACCGTGGCGCGCGAATGGGGCAAGGCGAAGGGGCGGTGACGGGCTAGGCCGTCCTGAGCGCGAGGGTGGAGGGCATCCGCCCCGCCCCCCCCCTTTTGACGCATGCGGGCGAGATCGTGTGCACCGGACGCGACCTCGCCCCGGCGTTCGATCCATCGAAGCCGCCCGTGCTCCCGCGCACGCGGGAACCCAGAGCCACAGGCGGAGGCGTCGGTGACCCTGGGCTCCGGCGTTCGCCGGAGCACGCTGCCGCCTTAGATGCGGTAGCTGAGCCTTCAGCGCAGGCGGGGCGGTATCACGCGAGATCGGCCGCGCTCAGCCGTGGAGGACAGCGCCACATCAAAGGCACCGACAGCGACACCGACCGGTAGTGCCGCGCTCCTGCGGCCCTCCGCTTCTCACGCTATCTCGCGTGATCGAACCTCAGCCGATGGCGCGCCGCGATGGCCCGTCAGTACGGCGGCTTGTCCAGCCCCGCGGGCGAGCAGGTGAAGATCTCGCAGCCGTCCTCGGTGATGCCGATCGAGTGCTCGAACTGCGCCGAGAGCGAGCGGTCGCGCGTCACCGCGGTCCAGCCGTCCTCCAGCAGCTTCACGTCGGGTCGGCCGATGTTGATCATCGGCTCGATCGTGAAGATCATGCCGGGGCGCAGCTCCACCCCTGTGCCCGGCCGCCCCACATGCACCACCTCGGGCGCGTCGTGGAACAGCCGGCCGAGGCCGTGGCCGCAGAAGTCACGCACCACGCCGTAGCGGTTCGACTCGGCATGGCGCTGGATCGCGTGCGCCACGTCGCCCATGTGATTGCCCGGCCGCGCCTGCTCGATGCCCAGCATGAGGCACTCGTAGGTCACCTCGACCAGCCTTTTGGCCTTCAGCGGCACGTCGCCGATCAGGTACATGCGGCTCGAGTCGCCGTGCCAGCCGTCGACGATCGGGGTCACGTCGACGTTGACGATGTCGCCCGACTTGAGCGGCTTGTCCGCGGGGATGCCGTGGCAAACGACATGGTTGATCGAGATGCAGGTGCTGTGTGCATAGCCTCGATAGCCGAGCGTCGCGGGCACGCCGCCGCCGGCCAGGATGAAGTCGTAGATCAGCCGGTCGAGCGCCGCGGTGGTGACGCCGGGCACCATGTGCGGCACCAGCATGTCGAGCGTCTCCGCGGCGAGCCGGCCCGCTTTGTGCATGCCGTCGAAGGCATCGCGCCCGTGCAGCTTGATCGCGCCGGTGCGCCCGTGCGGCGCGTCGCTGGTGACGGTGACATAATCGGTCATCGCGGCGATATAGCGTGGCGAGGGGGCGAATGCGAGGCTATGCCCGCCCGCTATGGAGACCGAACGCATCTGGACCGCGGCGCTCGTCGTCATCGGCGACGAGATCCTCTCCGGCCGCACGCAGGACAAGAACATCGCCCAGCTGGCGAGCTGGCTCAACGTCCAGGGCATCCGCCTCGCCGAGGTGCGCGTGGTCCCGGACAATGAGAACGCGATCGTCGAGGCGGTCAACCAGTTGCGCGCGCGCAACGACTATCTCTTCACCACCGGCGGCATCGGGCCGACGCACGACGACATTACGGTCGATTCGATCGCGGCGGCGCTCGGCGTCGGCGTGGTCCACCATCCCGAGGCGGTGGCGGTGCTGGAGCATTATTACGCCTCGCGCGGCGGTATCACCGCAGCGCGGCTGCGGATGGCGCGCGTGCCGGAGGGCGCGACGCTGATCGAAAATCGAGTCTCGGGCGCGCCGGGGATCCGCGTCGGCAACATCTTTATCATGGCGGGGGTGCCGCACATCACCGCGGGGATGCTCGACTCGCTCACCGGCACGCTCGAGGGCGGGCGCCCGGTGGTGAGCGGCACGATCGGCTGCTGGGTGGCGGAGAGCGAGGTCGCCGACCTGCTGCGCGACGCCGAGAAGGCGCACGAGGGCGTCTCGATCGGCAGCTATCCCTTCTTCCGCGAGGGGCGCACCGGCGCCAATTTCGTGGTGCGCTCGCCCGACGCGGCGCTGGTGGAGCGCTGCCTCGCCGACCTGGGCGCCGCGCTGACGGCGGCGGGGCATGAGGTAGTGGCCGGCGGGATCTGACCCTTCCCGACCCCACGAGCAGCGGGGATCCGAACTCCCATCATCGCCAACGCGATCCGAGATGTCGCGAGGCGCGCACTCGATCGGGCATCTCGCGACACCATCGGTCCGGGTTCAAACCGAAGAGGCTGCTGGCGGCGGCGGGCCCGGACAGGAGCCGCGCAGGCGCGCGGTGAAGCCCGCCCCGCCCCTCACCCGCGCCGGCCGCCGCCCCTGCCTTCGCCGCCCTTGCCCTCTCCGCCCGCGCGCGACCGCCGCTCGCCGCGGCGCTCCTTGCGCACCGTCTTGGCATGCGCCCGCGCGCGCGCCTTCTTCTCCTCGCGTGTCGGCGGCGCGCGCTCGTCGAGCGGCATCATGTCGCCCGCCATCGCCTCGAAGCCGAGCGAGGCGAGGCTCTCGGCGAAGTGCGACGGCAGCTCGGCGGTGACGTCGATCTCGCCGCCGTCGGGATGGTCGACGCGGATGCGGCGCGCGTGAAGGTGCATCTTGCGGCTGATCCCGCCGGTGAGGAACGCCGCCGGGCCGCCGTATTTGCCGTCGCCGACGATCGGGTGACCGATCGCCGCCATATGGACGCGCAGCTGGTGCGTGCGCCCGGTGAAGGGTTGCAGCTCGACCCAGGCGGTGCGGTTACCCGCGCGCTCGATCACGCGGTAGCGAGTCCGCGCCGGCTGGCCCTCGGCCTCGTCGACGTGCATCTTCTCGCCGCCGGTGCCGGGCTGTTTGGCGATCGGCAGCTCGATCGTGCCGTCGTCGATCGAGGGCACGCCGACGATCAGCGCCCAATAGACCTTCTTCGCGGTGCGGCCCGAGAAGGCCTTGGCGAAGAAACCAGCGGCGCGCGCGGTCCGCGCCACCAGCAGCGCGCCCGACGTGTCCTTGTCGAGCCGGTGGACGAGTTTGGGCCGGCCCTGCGACTCGTCCTGTAGCGCGTCGAGCAGCCCGTCGACATGCGCGGTCGTCTTGGTGCCGCCCTGCGTGGCGAGGCCGGGGGGCTTGTTGAGCACCAGCGCCTGCGCGTCGCGGTGGATCACCAGCTCGCGCGCGAAGGCGATCTCGTCGTCGCTGAGCGGGGCGCGCTGGCGCTCGGGCCTGGCATCGACGCGGACGGGCTCGGGCGGGGGCACGCGCAGCACCTGACCGGCCTGGACGCGGTCGCCGGGTCCGACGCGCGCGCCGTCGAGACGGAGCTGCCCGGTGCGCGCCCATTTGGCGACGGTGGTGAAGCTGGTGCCGTCGAGGTGGCGCTTGCACCAACGGTCGACGCGGATCCCGTCGTCGTCGAGCGCGACGGTGAACTGGCGGACGCCCTCGCCGCTCATGCCGCCACCCGCGCCAGCGCGAGCCCGGCGAAGACCGCCGCGATCGCGCCGACCACCGAGACGAGCGCGTAGCCGAGCGCGCCGAGCGCGGCGCCGCGCTCGATCATCGTCGCGGCGTCGAGCGCGAAGGCGGAGAAGGTGGTGAAGCCGCCGAGCAATCCGACGCCGAGCAGCAGCCGCCAGTTCTCGCCGCCGCCGGTGCGCGCGAGCGCGCCGACGAGCAGCCCCATCAGCAGCCCGCCGACCAGGTTGACGGTCAGCGTGCCCCAGGGCCAGTCGGGTCCGAGCACCGCGGTCATCGCGCGCCCGGTCAGGTAGCGCCCGGCCGTACCGACCGCGCCGCCCGCCATGACGAGAAAGAGGGAGTTCATCGCGCCGCCCTAGTCGCTTTCGGCGCCGAAGGAAATCGGCGGGCGTGGGTGGAGGATAGTGGTGGTGATCAGGCGGTGACAGCGACGGGGAGCGGGCACGAGGCAGCCTTTCTCACGGCCGCGGCTGGAGGATGAGGTCGCCCGCGCGTCCGACCACGCCGTCATTCCCGCGCAGGCGGGAATCCAGACGCGCTAACGGCAGCGATGGAGTCGTGACGTCCGCGCGTCTGGATCCCTGGCATCGCAGGGGTGACCGTGTGCTTGGGGACGTGACGCGAGTCCTCGCAAGGCACGTGCGACAGCCGCTCGGCCGTGCGCCCCGCGCCAGCTCGGGTCCGCCCACCACCGTCTCACCCTTGCAATACACCTCGCCTCGCGCCATCTTGCCCCCATGCTCAACCTGTTCTCGATCCTGATCGGCCTCGTCGCGCTGCTGCTCGGCATCGTGCCGTTCCTGCCGTTCCTCGCCTGGGGCTATTGGTTCGTCATACCGATCGCGGTGGTGGGCGCCACGGTCGGCGCGCTGTCGTCGCGCAACACCGGGCGCAACCTCAATCTCGTGCTGATCCTGATCTTCGGGTTGCGGCTGATGCTCGGCGGCGGGATCATCTGACGCGAGACGGGCCCCGGCATCGCTGCCGGGGCTCGCCCGTACGCATCACTGAACGCGAGACGCCTCAGCGGCAGACCACCTGGCCGCGGTCGACCTGCTGGCCGAGCAGCGCGCCGCCGCCCGCGCCGATCACGGTGCCGAGCAGGCGCGAGCCGCCGCCCGCGATGATATTGCCGAGCGCGCCGCCGGCGAGACCGCCGACGATCAGGCCGGTCGTGCCGTCGTTGCGGCGGCAGTAATAACGGTTGTCCGAGCCGCGATAGATGCGGTCGTTGCGGCCGAGCGCGCGGGCGCGATAGTAACGGCCGTCGCGATAATAGCGGTCGGCGTAATAGGCGCGCTGCCCCGGCTCGTACCGATTATAGTCGTACCGCGCCGAGCGACGCCAGTCGCGCACCCGGTCGTTGCGGTCGCGCCGCGCGTCGCGGACACTGTCGCGATACTCGCGGCGCGCGTCGCGCACGTCGCGACGCGAGTCGGCGTCGCGCAGGTCTTCGCGATATTCCTGGCGCGCGTCGCGGACGTCGTCGCGATACTCGCGGTTGGCGCGGCGCGGGTCCTGCGGCGCGGCCGCGGCGGGGACGCTGGCCAAGGTAGTCGCGGCGAGCGCGGCGGCGAGGATGATACGCATCACTGATCTCCCTACAGAGTGATGCCGTATCAACGGCGCCGCCGCGCCCCCGGTTGCGTGAACTACAAACTACCTCTTGTTCACTTCAGAGACACTTATGACTCTAACTTGTGCGTGAGCGTCACTTCCGCGTTCAACACTTTGGAAACCGGGCAGTTCGCTTTGGCGTCCTGGGCGATCCGCTCGAACTCGTCGGGCGCGATGCCGGGGATCTTGGCGGTGAGGTCGAGCTTGGACGAGGTGATGGTGAAGCCGTCGCCGTCCTTGTCGACCGTGACTCGCGCGCTGGTCTCGAGCGTCCCGTCATTATAGCCAGCGCCGGCGAGCGCGAAGCTCAGCGCCATGGTGAAGCAGCTGGCGTGCGCCGCCGCGATCAGCTCCTCGGGATTGGTGCCGGGCTCGTCGCCGAAGCGCGTGCCGAAGCCATAGGGATGCTCGTCGAGTGCCTTGGACTGGGTCGAGGTCCAGCCCTTCCCCTCCTTGCCGAGACCTTCGTAGCGTGCCGAACCACCGCGCGTGGGCATGAGTCACTCTCCCGTTGAGACCTAAAAGAGAAAAGGCGCGGCCCGCACTCGCGGACCGCGCCTCCTCCAACGTCGGTCAGGCCGAAAGGCTCAACCGTGGCATGGCATCAGCGGCACTGGCGCTTGCCGCTGCGCTCGATCTCGCGCCCCGCGAGCGCGCCGCCGACGCCGCCCAGCACGGTGCCGAGCGTACGGTCGCCGCGCGAGTCGATGGTGCGACCGAGCAGACCGCCCGCCACCGCACCGACCACCAGGCCGGTGGTGCCGTCCGGCTTGCGGCAGCGCAGGCGACCGTCGTTGCCGCGCCACTCGCGATACTTGTACCGGCGCTGCGCGTCGGCATCGACGGTGGTGGCGACGAGCGTCGGCGCGACCATCGCAGCGGCACCGAAGGCCAGCATCAGCTTACGCATGACTTCATTCTCCCGTTCGAACTTCATGTTGGCGACGTAACGTGTCGCTTCTAGCGCGGTTGCATGAACCGGGAACAACGAGGCGTTCATGGTGTTGCACGCGTCCCGTGGCGGGGCGGCGGAGGGCGACGCGCGAGAGCTGGACCTACCTTCCCTCTCCCTCGCGTCATCCTGGCTCCGTTTGAGGATCCAGGGTGCCGCGTACCCACACGCCGCCGAACCTGCGGGCCCGTGGTTCCTGAGACGAGCTCAGGATGACGACTGGGGAGAAGGTCGCGGGCCGCCCCCAACCTCATCGCTGAACCGCGGCGCCCGTTTCTCCAGGTTGGCGCGCACCGCCTCCGCCTGGTTGGGCGAGCGCAGCAGCGCCAGCTGCGCCGCGCTCTCGGCGGCGAGGATGGCGGGTGCGTCGGCGTCGGCGGCGAGCGCGAACAGCCGCTTGGCGGCGCGCACCGCGTCGGGGCTGCGCGCCGCGATGGCGCGCGCGATCGCCAGCGCACGCTCGCGCGGTTCCGGGTCGAGATAGGTGACCAGCCCGCACGCCTGCGCCTCGGCGGCGTCGAGCTCGCGCGCGGTATAGACCAGCTCGCGCAGCACGTCCTCGCGCACGCTGCCGCGCCACAGGGCATAGCCGCCCATGTCGGGCACCAGCCCCCAATGCACCTCGCGGATCGCCAGCCGCGTGTCGGGATGCGCGACCCGCACGTCGGCGCCGGCGAGCAGCTGGCAGCCGCCGCCGAAGGCGACGCCGTGCGCGGCGGCGATCACCGGCACCGGCAGCGCGCGCCAGCCGGTGCAGACATATTGCACGTCGTTGCTCGCGCCGCGCGTGCGCTCGCCGAGCGCGAGCCCCGACCCGCCCGCGGCCATCGCCGCCATGTCGAGCCCGGCGCAGAAGCCGCGCCCCTCACCCGACAGCACCACGGCGCGCAACCGGGGTTCGCCCGCGAGCCGCTCGATCGCCGCCGCCAGCGCGGCGAACATCGCCGGGTCGAGCGCGTTCATCTTGTCGGCGCGGGCGAGCCGCACGTCGGCGACGCCGTCCTCCAGCGCGATCGTCACCCGCTCGTCCATCCCGCCTCCGCTCGCCCACCTTGCCTCACCGCGTGAGGAACAGCCGCGCGGCGACCGGTGTCAACAGGGGATCGGGGCGGCGCCCGCTCACAGCGATCCGCGCAGCTGCACGCCGACCCAGCGCGGGATGCCGGGCTTATACTGGTTCCACGACGGTTGCAGGCTGTTGTCGACGTCGAGCAGGTTGCGCACTAGCAGCGCGACGTCGAAGCGCCCGTCGCCCAGGCCCAGCCCGGCGGAGATGTCGGTGATCCCCCAGGCGTGCGTCCTGGTGTAGCGCGACAGGGTCGTGTCGGCGAGATACCCGCTCTGGAAGTTATGGTTCACGTCGACGTGGAGCACCCGCCCGGGCGCGATCGGATAGGACCAGTCGCCGAACAGGTTGCCGCTCCACCGCGGCGCGCCCGGCAGCGTGCTGCCGCTGGCGTCGTGATAGGGGCCGGCGGGATTGTCCCCGCCCAGCTCGCCGGGGACAGGCGCGCGCGGGAACGAGCGGTAGTGCGCGTCGGTATAGGCGCCGGCGAACCGCAGCGTCGTGTAGGGAATGGCGAACAGCGCCACGTCCAGCTCGACCCCCTGGCTGCGCACGCGCGGCACGTTGCCCAGCGCGGCGCGGTAGGCCGGGTGGCCGTCGCCGTTGAGCGCGCTCTGCACCGGGTCAAAGACGAAGGTCGGTTGAATATAGTCGGCGAAGTTTTCGCGGAAGCCGGTGGCGCTCGCCTGGAGCTTGTGCGCCAGCGCGATCGTGCGCACGCCCAGCTCATAGGCGTCCACCCGCTCGGCCGCGACCGGCAGCGAGGTGCCGCCCGCCGCGCTCGCTCCGACGATCTGCGCCACGCCCGGCTTCTCGCCGTGGCGATAGGAGGCCACGATCGTGTGCTCGGACGTCAGCTTGTAGCTCGCCGCGAGATCGCCGGTGACGAGCGTGCCGCGATACGGCTCGGCCTCGCTCCGCCGGTACAACGCGCCCAGCCGCGCGGCGCGCACCCCCTTGGCGGCACCGAGCTGCGCGCGCTGCGCGTCGGTCAGATCGGCATAGTTGGCGACATGGAAGTATTTCTGCGCGGTGCGATCGGCCAGCGCGCGCTGCGCGGCGCCGTTGTCGGCGGTCAGCACGCCCTGCTCGTCGCTGTCGAAGCCGCCGAGCACCACGTCGTTGACGCGCGCGGGATCGAGCTCGGCGGCGAACCCCTCGGACTGGATGAAGCTGCGCGCCTGGCTGTGCCGCGTCTCGCGCGACACCCGCGCACCGGCGTCGAGCGTGAGCCGCGCCGACGCGTCCCAGCTGAGGTGCGAGTAGGCCGCGAGCGTGCGGTTGAGGTAGCGCTCCTGCCGCTTGGTGATCAGCGCGTCGGCGGCGTTGAGCAGCAGGCCGCGTCCGGCCGGGTCGACCGCGTCGGGTAGCGCCGGGTCGACCGGGTCGAGCAGCGCATATTGCGCGGGGCTGGCGTACCAGGCGCCGGCGTCGGAGCCGTAGCGTTCAGTCTGGCTGTAGTTGGGGAACAGCCCGCGATAGGCGAACAGGCCGCCGCGGTAGCTCAGCTCCTTGAGCGGCCGCGCGTCGAGCCGCAGCTCCTGGCTCCATTGTTCGAACGTGGTCTGCGTGCCGCGCGGCGCGCGCAGCCACTCGAACTGCGTGTGCGAGCCGGCGCCCTGCGAGAAGGCATAGTCGCGCCACGCCGTGATCGAGCGCAGCACCGTGTCGGGCGCGAGCGTCAGCCGGATGTCGCCGGAGGCACCCTTGGTGGCATAAGTGTTGGGATACTCGCCGATCGTGTTGATCGCCTTGGCGGTGAAGTCGCGCACCGAATAGTCGCTGCGCTGGCGGAACCAGCGCCGCTCGAGATGGCCGGTGTCCTCGTTGGCGTAGTTCACCGCCGCCGGTCGGCCCGTGGCGGGATCGATCCAGTCATAGGTCGGCGGCGACACCAGGTTGAAGGCGAAGCAATTCTCGCAGATCTCGCGGTTGGTGGGGGTGACGTCCGCGATCAGCCGCGCCTCGATCGCGGGCGAGGGCGTCACCAGCAGCTGCGCGCGCACGCTGGTGCGATCGGTGTTGCGCCACGTGAAATGCGTGTCGTTGCGGTTCTTATACGGGCCGTCCGCCTGCTCGCGGTTGATCGAGACGCGATAGGCCAGCAAGTCGTCCACGATCGGACCGCCCAGCACGGCGGTGGCGACCAGGGTGTTGCGCTGGCCGACGGTGACCGCGGCCTCCGCCTCGGGCGTGAAGCTCGGCTTGCGCGTGCGGATCACCACCCGCCCCGCATCGGTCGCGCGCAGCCCGTCGCTGCCCGTCGGCCCGCGCACCACCTCGACCGTCTCGACGTCGAGATAGTTGCTCAGCGCCGAGATCGCGCTGATCCCATGGCTGACGTCGTCCACCGCGACGCCGACGCTGGGTTCGAGCACGCCCGCGCCCGCCGCCCAGCCGACCCCGCGGACGAAGATCGACGCGGTGTTGGGGTTGTTCCACGACGTGCGCACGTTGCCGATGCGATTGACGATGTCGCGGAAGTTGTTGATCTGGAACTTCTCCAGCTCCTCTCCGGTGACCGCCGAGGTAGAGCGCGGCGCGTCCTTGAGCCGCACCGCGGTGACGGTGATCGCGTCGTCAAGCCCGCGGTCGCCGCGGTCGTCGCCCATCGTGGCGGCGGGTGCGATACTGGCGGCGGCGACGGGCGCGGGTTCGCCCGGTACAGCGGCGCCGGCGCGCGCGAGCGTCGCACGCAGCTGCGCCACTTCGTCCTGGAGCGCCGCGTGGCGCTGGCGCAGCGCCTCGGCATCTTGCGCGGGGACGGGGGCGGGCAGCAGCGCCACGCCGGCGAGCAGCAGCGCCCACCAGCGTCGCCGCGACGCGGACCGGGCGATACCGAGAGAAGGAGAGAAAGACATCGCTGCGACTCCTCGATCTCGCGGACGATCGCTCGCGCGCGACGAGGATCGCCGACAGGGACTGAAACGCCCTCTCCCGCGCCGATGATAAGGATCGCGCGGGATGATCGAAGATAGAATTTCTGTGACGCTCGCGAGAACTTAGAGAAAGCCGGTGACTACTTAGGTTTACTGGCCAGCACGGCCACCCCTTCACCGTTTCGGGTCATCTATGCTACGCGTCGCAACAGAAGGCTTGCTAGCGCGCGAGGACAGAGCCCCTTTTCTTCACGGGAGGGGCCGGGACGTAACCGGGAGCGGCGCGCTCGCGGACGCCCCTCACTCCCGCCCTCCCCTGAACGGGAGGGGAGCCGCCGCCCGGCCTCAACGAGCGGAACTTCTTTCCAGACACGTGTGCGATAAACGCCCTATCCGGACTCCAACCCCGCGCCCGCGCGCCGAAGCGCGGCTCGCGCGCTCCGTCACACCAAGAGCGTCTGCCCGGTCGCCAGCCCCCAGGCGGCATAGAGCGACAGCGCGGCGGTCAGCGCGCAGGTCGCGCCGAACAGGACATAGCCCACGTAGTTCAGCACCGCCGGGTTCGGCCGCGCCAGCCGGCGATTGTGCGACGCGCCCGAGAGCACGAAGCTCAGCAGCATGCCATAGGTCAGTGCAACGGCTTCCAGCATTCCCCACACCCTCGTGATCGCTCATCCACGCGGCCGCCCCCCGACGCCCGCCACGGCTTAACCATATCCGTTCCCTCCTACGAAGGGGTTAACACGCACTCTGCCGCGGCCGCCGCACGCCTCGCCGCTGCGCCGCAGCATGAACGAGGCTGGCGCGTGCCGTGCCATCGTCCTAAGCGCGCGCTCATGTCGCCACGTCTCGCCGTGTTCGACTGCGACGGCACGCTCGTCGACAGTCAGGTCAATATCTGCCGCGCGATGGAGGCCGCCTTCGCCGGCAATGGCCTCCCTGCGCCCGCGCGCGAGTCGATCCGCGGCATCGTCGGGCTCAGCCTGGTCGAGGCGATGGCGGTGCTCGCGCCCGCCGCCGGCGCGGAACAGCATGCCGCCCTCGCCGCCGACTATAAGGCCGCCTTCCAGCGCATGCGCGCCGAGGCGGCGCTCGACCCCGAGCCGCTGTACGAGGGTCTGGTCGACGCGCTCGACACGTTCGCGGACGCGGGCTGGCGGCTCGGCGTCGCCACCGGCAAGTCCGATCGCGGGCTCGCGCTGCTGCTCGCGCATCACGGGCTGACCGAGCGGTTCGTCACGCTGCAGACCGCCGACCGCCACCCGTCCAAGCCGCACCCGTCGATGCTCCACGCAGCGATGGCGCAGGCGGGGGCGGCGCCCCATATGACGGTGATGATCGGCGACACCAGCTTCGACATGGCCATGGCCCGCGCCGCGGGCGTGCGCGCGGTGGGCGTAACCTGGGGTTATCACCGCGAGGAAGCGCTGTGGACGGCGGGCGCCGACACAGTGGCGCGGCGCTGCGACGAGCTCGCCGGGTGCTGCGCGTGAGCGCGCCGAGCGACCCCGCCTTCGCGCGCTGGTTCGCGATCGCGGGCGTGCGGCTGGCGACGAGCTTCGGCGCGATCCTCGGGGTGGTGCTGCTCGGCCGCGCGGAGACGCTGCCGACGCGGCTGCTCGGCGTCGCGATCGTGGCCTCGGCGCTGTGGGTGATGGCGACGGTACCGCGCGCGCTCGCGGCGCGGTGGCGGAGCGAGCGATGAGGCGCTTCTGGAGCGAGGTGGCGGTCGACGCCGAGCGTGTCGTCCGGCTCGACGATCGCCCGGTGCGCACGCCGGGCCGCGTGCCGCTGGCGCTGCCGAGCGCCGCGCTTGCCGCGCTGGTCGCGCAAGAGTGGCGTGCGGTGGGGGAGACGCTCGACCCGCGTGCGATGCCGCTGACTGGGCTCGCCAACGCCGCGATCGACCGGATCGCGCCCGCGCGCGCCGACTTCGCCGCCGGCCTGGCGCGCTACGCCGAGACCGACCTGCTCTGCTACCGCGCCGACGCCCCCGCCCCGCTGGTCGAGCGCCAGGCCGCTGCCTGGGACCCGCTGCTCGCCTGGGCGCGCGAGCGCTATGACGTGCATTTCGAACTGGTTACCGGCGTGATGCACCGGGCGCAGCCCGCGGCGACGGTGGCCCGGCTGAGCGAGGCGGTGGCGAGCCGCGACGCCTTCGCGCTCGCCGCGCTGTCACCGGTGGTGACGGTGACGGGCACGTTGGTCGGCGCGCTCGCGCTCGCCGAGGCCGCGGCCAGCGCGGAGACGCTGTGGGACGCCGCCACGCTCGACGAGCGCTGGCAGGCGGAGCATTGGGGCGAGGACCCGCTCGCCGCCGCGGCGACCGAGGCGCGTCGGCGCGACTATGACGCGGGGGTGGCGTTCCTGGCGGCGCTGTAGACGCCGTCGGTCGATGTCAGATCGTGCTCCGCTTAGACGGAAAACACGCTACGGCGCGCCCGCCCGCGCCTCTCACCCCGCCGGCGTGCGCAGCTTGCGGATGAAGCCGATCAGCCCGGTCTGGCGCGAGCGCTTGAGCCGCTCCGCCGCCAGGATCGTCTTCACCTTGGCGAAGCAGCTCTCCACCTCGTCGTTGACCAGGACATAGTCGTAGCCGTCCCAGTGGCTGATCTCGGCGTCGGCGCGCGCCATGCGACGGTCGATGATCTCCTGCGCGTCGGTGGCGCGGCCCTCGAGCCGGCGGCGCAGTTCCTCCATCGACGGCGGCAGGATGAACACGCGCACCACGTCGCCGCCCGCGATCTGGTGGAGCTGCTGCGCGCCCTGCCAGTCGATGTCGAACAGCACGTCCTTGCCCGCCGCCAGCATCGCCTCCACCGGCGCGCGCGGCGTGCCGTAGCGCTGGTCGAACACGTGCGCCCATTCCAGGAACTCGTGATTGGACGCCATCTCGCGGAATCGGTCGAGCGAGACGAAGTGATAGTCGCGCCCGTCCTCCTCGCCGCGCCGCATCGCGCGCGTGGTCGCGGAGACCGACAGCGACAGCTCGGGCTCGCTCGCCAGCAGCATCCGCGCGATCGTCGACTTGCCCGCGCCCGAGGGCGAGGAGAGGACGAACAGCACGCCGCGGCGCTTCATATGGTGCGGGTCGGCGGGAGTGGCGGAATCCATGCCGGCTGATGCCCCGCGGGGTTGCGGCGCGTCAAGGCAAAGCGTCCGCGCGCGCCAGCGGCTTAGAGGTCGAGCGCGGTGCATCGCCGACGTGCTCCTGCGCCAGCAGGAGCCCAGGGCCGCCAGCGCTTACCTCGCGACCCTGGGCTTCGGCGTGCGACGGAGCACGATACCGCCGGCCCGACCATCGTTCAGCCACCGACGACCGCTTGGACGATTGCCAGCCCGTCGCGGTCGATCCGCAGCGCGGTGAGCACGCCGGTCTCATAGGCGCCGGTGTCGAGCCCGATCCGGTGCGGCAGCAGCACCGGCCGCTCGCTCGCCCAGGTATGGCCGTGCACCACGATCGTCTCGGCGGGGCGCGGATGCTCGAGGAAATCGTCGCGGATCCACAGCAGGTCGTCGCGCTGCTGCGCGCGCAGCGACACGCCCGGCCGCACCCCGGCGTGGACGAAGGTATAGTCGCCGACGCACACCATCGACTCGAGCCGCTCGAGCAGGCGAAAGTGCGCCACGGGCATGACGTCGAACAGGCGATCGCGCAGCGCGGTGAGCGCGGCGGCGTCGGGCGCCTCCTCCGCCGGGGGCTCGACGCCGTAGGAGCGGAGCGTCTCCGAGCCGCCGTAGCGCAGCCACTGGCCGTGCGCCGCGGGCCGCTCCATGAACAGGCGGAACATCGCCTCGTGGTTGCCCTCGAGCAGTCGTGCGGTGATCGCCGCGGAGCGCGCCAGCCACGCCAGCGCGGCAAGCACCTTGGCCGAGTCGGGACCGC
Organism: Sphingomonas sp. BK069; assembly: GCF_014193405.1. NCBI lineage: Bacteria > Pseudomonadati > Pseudomonadota > Alphaproteobacteria > Sphingomonadales > Sphingomonadaceae > Sphingomonas > Sphingomonas sp. BK069. Next base: position 121,038 of record NZ_JACHZH010000002.1, read on the forward strand.
GGTCGACATAGTCGCCCAGCAGCACCAGCACCGGAGCGACGCCGGGGGAGCGCTCGGCGGCGTCGCGCGCGACCCAGGCGAGCAGGGCGTGGAGATGGTCGTAGCAGCCGTGGACGTCGCCGATCGCGTAGAGCGGCCGGTCGCCGGCACGCGCGCCCGCTGGGGCAGCGTGGCGCTCGTGGCGGAGCGTGATCAGCGCCACGTGCTCCGCTCGTCCCCGCGCGGATCCTCGCCCGGGTCGGTGGCGAGCATGTGGAGGTCGGCGGCGATCATGCCATAGACGCGCAGCGCCTCGCGCGGCCGGTGGCGCCCGACGCGACGCGCGCGCAGCCACTCGCCGCGATAGTCGCGCAGCAGCCGCGCGCTCACCCCCGCCTGGGTCGCCTCGGCATAAGCGCCGGCGACGTCGCCGTCGGCGTCGTAGAGCCGCTCGGCCGCGCAATAGGGATCGTCGAGGCAGCGCTCGCCGCGCAGCGCCACGGGTCGCGCGCTCGGCGCGGCGGGCACGCGCGGCGCCGCGGCGAAGCGCGTCGGCGCGGCGCTACGCGGCGGTGCGGTGTCGCGCGATGCAACGGGCGCGGCGCTGGCGCGCGCAGCGGTCGGAGCGGCGGCATAAGCCGTGGGAGCCGGCTCAGCGATGCGCGCGGGATCTACCGCCGATGCCGCGGGCTCGGGTGCGGCGGCGAGCGCGCTCGCGGGCGCGGCAACCGGCAGCGTCGCGGCCGGCGCCTCCGCCGTCGGAGCGGCGCGCGCGCCGGCGCGCACCGGCGCGGTGACGCCGTGCGGCGGCACCACGGGCCCGACTGCGCTGGTCCCGGCAAGCACGCCCGCGGTCACCGCCACAGCCAGCCCGGCCGCGCCGAGCGCGAGCGAGCGCCCCCGCCGCGCCGATCGCACGGGCAATGGCCGCGGTGGGATCGCGGGGGCGGGTCGGACGCCCGACCCGAACAACGCGGCCATGTCCTCGGCCACGTCGCGGCCAGCGATACGGTCTGGGTCAGTCATAGTACTCATCCTACCCGCATGCCACTGAACCGGCGCTGTATGCGGGCTAGCGTTGACCGCTCGATCCTAGCCGACTCCTCTGAGGTCACCTCTTAGCTTCCCGCGCACAATGCGGCGATCGGCGGCGCACCCGAGATCGGGCGTGAGATCCTCTCAGTTTCGGCGAGGATCTGACCTCGCGTCGCCCAATCTCCCCCATTCTGGCGACAGCCTTGTTTCCGCCACGGTCCGGCTGTGATCCGGCGCGCTTTGGCGGCTTGGCTGCGCGCGGGCGAAGGGAGCGGTGCGGATGCCGGGCGAGCGGGTGACGATGCTGATGCTGGGCGCCGCCGCGCTCGCCAACCCCGCGATTGCGCAGGAGCGCGCGGACGCGCCGCCCGCCGGCGACGAGCCCGACGTCATCGTCGCGGCACGGCGCCCCCCCGGCTCGGCGATCGGCAGCAACGAGCCCATCGCGGTGCTCGACCAGCGCGCGCTGCGCTCGCTCGGCGTCACCGGGCTGAAGGAGGTGCTCGACCGGCTTCGTCCGCTCACCGCGGGGATCGGCGGCACCGAGCCGGTGATCCTGCTCAACGGTCGGCGAATCAACGGCGTCGCGCAGATCCAGTCGATCCCGCCCGAGGCGATCGAGAAGGCCGAGATCCTGCCCGAGCAGGACGCCGCGCGCTTCGGCTACCCGCCCACCGTCCGCGTGCTCAACCTGATCACCGCCAAACACTTCCGCTCCACGGTGGCGCAGCAGCTCGCCGGCCCCACCACGCGCGGCGGCGGCGCGACGCAATATGCCGAGGCGACCGCGACGCGGATCGACCAGTCGCGCCGCGCGACGCTGCAGGTCTCGCACTTCCGCCAGCTGCCGGTGCGCCAGTCGCAGCGTGCGATCGCGCCCGAGCCGGTGCCCCTGCTCGGCGGCGGCAGCGGCGACGTCGGCGCCGGGCGCTATCTCCAGCCGCTGACCGACACGATCAAGGTCGACGCCACCGCCGCGCGGCCGATCGCGGCCAAGCTCGATGCCGACCTCAACCTGACGATGGAGGCGACCCGCAACCTGCGCCGGAACGGCCTCGCCCCGCTGCTGGGCGAGGACGAGACGATGCCCGGCCGCTATCTCCCCGGCACGTCGCTGTTCCAGCGCGATACCGCCTTCACGCTGCGCGGCAACGCCGGCCTGCACGGCAGCGCGGGGCGGTGGATCTGGGACGCCACGGGCGGGTACGAGCGGATCCGCGGCGGCGTCACCGCCGAGCAGGCGCGCGTGCTCGACGATCCCGCGCGCGCGCTGTCGACGCGCGGGCGCTCGCTCACCGGCACCGTCAGCACCCGACTGACCGCGAGCGGGCCGCTGCTGCGCCTGCCCGCGGGCGAGCTGCAGGTCACCACCAGCGCCGACGTCGCGCGCGCCACCAGCGACGGCAGCGCCTTCGCGGACGTCCCGCTGCTCGCGACGCCGGTGCCGCGGCTGCGGCGCACCAGCGCGGGCGCGAGCCTGGGCGCGGTGCTGCCGATCGCGGCGGTGAGCGAGGGTGTGCTGGCGCCGCTCGGACGACTCGCCGCCACCGCCACGCTGGGGGTCAACCGGGTGACCGGCTTCGAGCGGCTGACCAGCCTCAGCTATGGCGCGACCTGGCAGCCGGCGCGCGCGGTGGAGCTGACCGCCACGGTCAACCTTGCCCAGACCGCGCCGCCGATCACGTCGCTGACCGGCACGCTGGTGGCGGTGCCCAACCTTCCCGTCTTCGACTATGCCACCGGCACCAGCGCTTTCGTCGACGCCGTCTACGGCGGCAATCCCGCACTGCCGCCCGAGCGCACCCGCCTCACCACGCTGGGGGTCGCGCTGCGGCCGTTCGCCGAACGCAGCTTCGACCTGCGGCTCGACTATCTCGTCACGCGGGCACGGGACCGCACCATTACTCCGGTGAGCGGCTCGTCGGCGTTCGAGGCGGCCTTTCCCGACCGCTTCGTGCGCGATGCCGCGGGACGGCTGGTGCGGCTCGACCTGCGCCCGGCCGCGGTGGCGGCGGAGGACGAGCGCCGGCTGCGCTTCACGCTCAACCTCTTCACCGAACTCGGGCCCAAGCCGGTCGCGCCGCCCGCCACGCCCGACCCCAAAGCGCCGCCACCCGCGCCGCCCAAGCCGCGGCCGAGCGTCTACGTGATGGGCAGCGCGACATGGCGGCTCTCGGATCGGCTGACCCTGCTGCCGGGCCAGCCCGCGCTCGACCTGCTCGACGGCGCCACGCTCGACGGCAACGGCGGCCGGCCGCGCTGGGAGGTCGAGGGCAACACGGGGATCAGCTACGGGCCCGCGTCGCTGGGTGTCTACGCGCGGCTGCAGGGGGCGACGCGGGTGCGCGACCTGCTGCCCGCGGCCGACCTGCGCTTCTCCGGGCGCGACTGGCTGGTGCTGTACGGCAACCTCGACGCCGAGAAGGTGGTGGGGCGGCCCTGGGCGAAGCGGCTGTCGCTGTCGTTCACGGTCGAGAACCTGTTCGACGACCGGATCGCGGTGCGCGACGGGCTCGGCGCGACGCCGCTGCGCTTCCAGCCGGGACTGATCGACCCGGTCGGCCGCTCGGTCCGGCTGGGCGTGCGCAAGCTGTTCTGAGCCGCGCTGGCGGCGACCTCAACCGAGCACACGCGCCAGGATCGCGGCGTTGCGTTCGAGCAGCGCCGGGTCGCGCGCCGTCGCCGCGGTGAAGATCGCGCCGTCGAGCGCGCTGTCGGCGGGCACGGCGGATCGATCGGGGGGCAGCAGCGACGCCAGCGCCGCCACCGCGGCGCGCGCCACCCGCCCGTTCGCCGCCGCCTGCGCCACCACAGTCGCGAGATCGACCGCGGGCCCCTCGTCGCGCCACGAGTCATAGTCGGTGACCATGCCGACCAGGGCGTACGGCAGCTCGGCCTCGCGCGCGAGCCGCGCCTCGGGCAGCGCGGTCATGCCGATCACGTCGCAGCCCCAGTCGCGGTACAGCCGGCTCTCGGCACGGGTCGAGAACATCGGCCCTTCCATCGCCAGATAGGTCGCGCGCTCGGCCACGCGCCCGCCCGCCGCGGTGACCGCCGCCGCGACCAGCGCGGAGAGCCGCTGGCACACCGGGTCGGCGAAGCTGACATGCGCCACCAGCCCGCTGCCGAAGAAGGAGGCGGCGCGCGCGACGGTGCGGTCGACGAACTGGTCGACCAGCACGAAACTACCTGGCGCCAGCTCGTCGCGCAGCGACCCGACCGAGGAGAGCGCGATCACGTCGGTGCAGCCGGCGCGCTTGAGCGCGTCGATGTTGGCGCGCGCGGGGATGTCGCCGGGTGCGAGCCGGTGGCCGCGTCCGTGCCGCGGCAGGAAGCGCACCGGGACGCCGCCGAGCCGGCCGAACAGGATCTCGTCGCTCGGCGCGCCCCAGGGCGTCGCGACGTCGCGCCACTCGGCTTCCTCCAGCCCGTCGATCCCGTACAGGCCGGAGCCGCCGATGATCCCGATCGTCCATTGCGCGTTCATCATTGCTCCCTGATAGTCCTGGCCATGCGTTTCCCCCTCCCCGCCGCGCTCGCGCTGCTCGCCCCGGTCGCTGTGGCCGCCCCCGCCGACGCCGCGACCCCGATCGCGGGACGCTACCTCACCCAGGACGGCGCGGGCGTGGTCACGGTCGGGCCGTGCGACGGCAGCGTCTGCGGCCGGCTCACCACCATCCTCAAGAAGCGTCCCGGTGCGCCTGACACCGACGTCAACAACTCCGACGCGGCGCTGCGCTCGCGCCCGATCCTGGGCCTGCCGATCCTGTCGGGCTTCACCGACGAGGGCAAGGACTGGCGCGGCAAGATCTACGACCCGCGCAACGGCAAGACCTACAAGTCGATCGTCGCGCGCAACGCGGACGGCACGCTCAACGTCAAGGGCTGCATCGCCTTCTTCTGCCAGACGCAGGTGTGGAAGCCGGCAAAATGAACGCGATTTCGCGTGCTTAGCGGCACCTGTCCGGCCTAGGCTGCGCTTTGGGGGTCGCAAGGAGAGAGACATGCGTTCCATCCTCATCGCCACCGTCGCGCTGATCCTGCCGTTCGGCGCCACGCCGGCGTCGGCGCAATGGGCCGGCTTCGTCGATATGTCGCCGCCGATCACCGCACCGATCGTGTCGGGCAATTTCCTGCTCGGCGGCGGGCGCGACACGCCGACGATGTGGCGCCAGCGGGTGCATCTCGCCGACCAGCTGCGCGCCGAGGTGCGCGACATGCTGGCCGCGAACGACGGCGAGCTCACCGACAAGCAGGTCGCGTACATTCGCAAGCGGGTCCGCCGCATCAACGGCAACCGCTCGTTCTAGGCTGACCGCGTCCCTTCAGCCAAGCAGCCCGGCGGCGATTCCCGGTCCCCACGATCGCAACGTGAAGAACCAGGTCGCCGCCGCCACGAAGGCGGTGGCGGCGAGCAGCACTGCCGTCGCGCCGAGGGTGGTCGCAGCACGGGTCGTGCGACGGCGCACCCGGACGAACAGCTCCGCCACCGCAAGGTTGGGCAGGTAGAAGAGGAAGACCAACGCCTGGTCGAACCCGCCGCGGAAGTCGGCGGTGTGGCCGTCGCGCCCGATCGCCAGGAACCAGGCGCCATATTCCATCCGGTACAGCCACGAGCCGACGGTGAGCGCGAACAGCCGGATCGCCCAGGCGCGGTGCGCCTCGGTACGCCCGGCACGCGCCGCGGCATAGGTCAGCGTCGCGGCCACCGCCATCAGCGCGCCGTACAGCGCGAAGCCGGTGCTCATCACCGCGCCGCCGATCGTGCCGCGCGACAGGATGAAGCCGAGCCCACCCAGCCCCGCCACACACGCGCACAGCACGTACAGCCGTCCCAGCCACCGGTGAAGCGCGGGATGACGCCGCCGGAGCGCGCCGATCAGCTGGAGCGGGCCGAGCAGCAGCAGCACGCCGCCGGTGGCGAAATGCACGCCCATCGCCAGCGTCGCCAGCGGCGTGGCGGGATCGTGCAGGTTGGCGAGCGACTCGTTCCAGCGCGCCGTCTCGCCGCGCAGCGCCGCGCCACCGAAGAAGGCGATGATATAGGCGCCGAAAATCGCGCCGCTGCACCAGCAGCACGCCCCAGCAGCCGCGCGCTCCAGCGCAGCGCGCGCGGCGACCACGTCGCCCTTCCCTGCCCCGCCTCCGCCGCGACCGTCGCCATGCGCCGCCTCCCCTCTCGCGGCGATCGTCGCGCCGCGCCGAGCGCTTGGCAAGCCGCGCTCAGGCGGCGAGGCGGAAGTGGAACAGCCGGCTCGGCCCATCCTCGGGCAGCAGGTACAGGTCGCGCCCCTGGATCGCCATGCCCTCGCCTGTGTACGGGCCGCCGCGCCCGAACGGTCGCACCGGACCGATCGCCCCGGCGCGCAGCGTGCGACGCAGCGCGAGCGAGGGCCAATCGAGGAAATCGACCGTCCCGCTCCACAGGTCGAGGTTGCCCCCGCCGACCAGCGTGCCGTCGACGAACTTCAAGTCCTGATAGTGCGTCGCCGAGGGGTTCGGCGCGGTGCGCACCGTCGCGCCGTCGGCGGGATCGATCACGTAGAGCAGCCGGCTGTCCCAATTGCCCGCGACCAGCCACCCGCCGGGCGCGACCGCGACGCAGCCGAGATGATCGGCGACGCGCAGGCGCCGGCGCACCCGCAGCGTCGCGGCATCGAGCTCGATCAGCACCGCCGAGCTGTCGGGGCGCATCTCGGCGACCGGCACCCACAAATTCCCGTCGTGGAAGGAGAGTCCACCGGGATGATAGCGCACACCGTCGGTGAGCTCGACGCGGCGCACGAAGCGGCCGGTGGCGCGATCGAACTCGTGGAGGTAACCACGTTGCGCGGCGCCGTCGACGGAGGTGACCCAAATTCGCTGCGCGCCGACCTCGACGCCCTGGACGTGGTACAGCTCGCCGTCGAGCGGCAGCGCGCCGAGCAGCCGCGCGTCCTCGACCGCGCCGTCGAACCGCTCCGACGCGCCCGCCACCGACAGCCCGGACAGCAGCAGCAGCGCCGCGGTGACCGCCGCCCGCCCCAGCCGCCGCCCGATCGCCTGCCGCCCCATCTATGCCCCCGCCGCCGCGTCCCCGCGCCGCCTTGGCAGGCGCGCGTGTCAGCGACGCTGAGCTTTGGTTGCAGTTCGGCGGCAGCGCGCCGGGATGGGTCGGCGATGGCGGTCACGCCGAGCGAGCGGCGGCGTAGCGGGCGAGGCCTCACCCCGGCCGCTTGTAAGGATCGCCGCGATCGCGGCTGAGTCCGTCCAATCGAACGTTCGCGGAAGACGGTATCAAGGCCGTGCCGGGGGAGAACGGCGAGTGCGCGATCGGCAGGATCAGCGGCGCGGGAGGGAAAGGGACGGTGATGCCCTATCGTCATGGCTATCGGGCAGTGCTGCTGCTGTTGCCGCTGATCCTGTTGGCGTTCTGGCCCGGCTATTTCGGCGCGCTGCGCGCCGCGCCGCTCGCGCTCCACTTGCACGGACTGAGCGCCACCGCCTGGCTGGTGCTGCTTGCGCTCCAGCTCTGGTCGATCCACGACCGCCGCGTCGCGCTCCACCGCGCCGCCGGCCTAGCGCTGTTCGCGCTGGTGCCGCTGTTCGCGGGTGCCAGCCTGGCCGCGATGCAGGGCGGCATCGCGCTCTTCGCGGCGCGCAGCGACCCCTTTCATTCCAGCTTCGGCGCGCGGCTCGCGCTGGTCGACCTGATCGCCCTCATCACCTTCGTCGCGCTGGTACGTCAGGCGCTGCTCGCACGACGGGAGGTGCACGCCCATGCCGCGGCGATGCTGGCGACCGCGCTGCAGGTGCTACCGCCCATCCTGGGGCGGCTGTTCCCCGCCATCCCCGGCTTCTTCGACTGGGACGTGGCGGGGCACAGCGGCTTCGCGCTGTCGTTCCAGATGGCGATGCTGGCGTCGATCGGCGGTGCGCTGGCGCTGTGGCGTGGACGGCGCGGCGGCGGCGCGTTCCTCGCGACGGCGGGCTCGCTCGCGCTCCAGGCGGTGGCGTTCGACACGGTCGGCGCGGGCGCGGCGTGGGAGAGTGCGGCGCGCGCCCTGCTCGCGGTGCCCGCGGCGCTGCTATTCACGCTCGGCGCGCTGGCCGCGGCGGGCGCGCTCGCCGAGGGCTGGCTGCGCGTCCCGCCGCGCGCGCGGCCGCGGCTCGGCCTGGCCTAGCCGCCTCACACCGGCGCGGCGTCGGCCCCCCCGCCATAATGGTGCCAGGTGAAGATCGCCGCCGCGCCCCGGTGCGGGCGCCACGGCTCGGCCAGCGCGCGGGTGAGCTTCTCGCTCGGCCGCTCGGCATGGCCGAGGATGCGGCCGGTCTCGATCTGCACTGCCAGGTCGCCCGCGGGCCAGATGTCGGGGCGCCCCTCGGCGAACAGCAGGTACACCTCGGCCGACCAGCGCCCGATGCCCTTCACCGCGACGAGCTGGGCGATCGCTTCCTCGTCGTCGGCGGGCAGCGCGGCGAGATCGAGCGCGCCACTCGTCACGAGCCCGGCGAGGCTGCGCGCATAGCCCGTCTTCTGCCGCGAGAAGCCGCAGGCGCGCAGTTCCTCGTCGCTGAGCGCGGTGACCAGCGCCGGGTCGCCGGGATCGCCGCGCTCGGCCAGCTTGCGCCACACCGAGTCGGCCGCGCGCACGCTCACCTGCTGGCCGACGATCGTGCGCAGCAGCGTGGCATAGCCGGTGGCGCGGATGCGCGGCGCGGGATAGCCGACCCGCTCGATCGCGGCGGCGAAGGCGGGCTCGATCGCGGCCACCGCGTCGAGCCCGGCGGTGAGTGCCGCGGCGCTCAGCCCCATTGCGCGGCCCGCACGCAAGCGGCATGGATCGGGCGATTTTTGGTGGAGACCAGCATGCCCAAGCTTATCGTCGAGACGCGCGCGGGGGAAGAACGCGAGATCGACGGCGCCGCCGGCCTGTCGGTGATGGAGGTGATCCGCGAGGCCGGGATCGACGAGATCCTGGCGCTGTGCGGCGGCTGCTGCAGCTGCGCCACCTGCCATGTCCACGTCGACCCCGCCTTCGTCGCGCTGCTGCCGCCGATGGGCCAGGACGAGGACGACCTGCTCGACGCCACGAGCGACCGCGACTCGACCTCGCGACTGTCGTGCCAGATCGAGTTCGGCCCGGCGCTCGACGGCCTGCGCGTGCGCGTCGGCGCCGACGACTGAGGCTGTCCTGCGATCGGTTGAAGGGGCTCGCGCGAAGACGCGATGACGCGAATAGGGCGGTGCCGAGGGAGGGCACGTAGCGCCGGGATAATGATCACGCGGAGGCGCGGAGACGCGGAGCTGAACCGCGAACCGCCGCTCGTCGCCTACGCTCACGATCGGAGGGCGCCACTGCTGCCGCACGCTCCCTCTCTGCGCCTCCGCGCCTCCGCGTGAAGCAGCCTTCTTCCTCGCGTCATCGCGCCTCCGTGCGAACGACCCTCAGCCGATTCGCGCTGCCGCGGCGTATAGCGCGATCGCGGCGGCGTTGGAGACGTTGAGGCTCTCCACCTTGGCCGAGATCGGCAGCCGCGCCAGCTCGTCGCAATGCACTTCGGTGTTGTGGCGCATGCCCTCGCCCTCGGCGCCGAGCACGATCGCGACCCGCTGCGCGCCCATCGCCTGCGCCAGCGTCTGCGTCGCGTGGCCGGTCAGCCCGATGCGCCAGAAGCCGGCCTCGCCGATCTCGTCGAGCGCGCGCGAGAGATTGACGACGCGCACCCACGGCACCGTCTCGAGCGCGCCCGAGGCGGCACGGGCCAGCGCGCCTGATTCGGGCGGCGCGTGCCGGTCCTGCGTGACGATGCCGAGCGCGTCGAAGGCGGCGGCGGAGCGCAGGATCGCCCCGACATTGTGCGGGTCAGTCACCTGATCGAGCACGACCAGCGGCCGCTGGTCCTCGCGGCCTTCCTCGAGCAGGTCGCCGAGCCACACGTCCTCGAGCGGATCGACCTCCGCGACCAGCCCCTGGTGGGGCGCGTCGGCGGGGACGAGCCGGCCGAGATCGGGCGCCTCGGCGAAGACGATCGGCAGCACCGGCGGCAGATCGAGCGGCGCCAGCGCCTCGCGCGTGCCCCAGACCTTGCGCACCGTCCGCTGCGGATTGGCGAGCGCGGCGAGCACGGGATGGCGCCCCCACAGCCGCGTGCGGTTGCCCTGCTGCTGGCTCGGCCGATGCCCGCGCCGCGCCATCAGCCGCGGCTCCGGAGCATGGTGAGAAGAGCGAGCGGACGACGCGGCATGACGTGGGAGCTTTCCGTAGGTGGCGGGGAGTGCGGCGGACGCTATGCGCGCACGCGCCGCGACGCAACCGCCCCGGCGCTGACGAGAAGGCGGGATGGAAGGCGTTGACAGCGCGGCGCGGCGCGGGCATTGGGCGCCCTCGCTTTCGACAGCGCCGCTCGTGGAAGGGTGGCCGAGTGGTTAAAGGCAGCAGACTGTAAATCTGCCCACGCAAGTGTACGCTGGTTCGAATCCAGCCCCTTCCACCAAAACCCGATCTCCTTGGTCCGCGTCACCGCCAGCCTGGGCCACGTTCACGTGGTGTGACGGATTGTTTCCGGCCCCACTGACGCTCAAGACGACGCCCGCCATCGCGCTTCCAGCCGGCATGTCACACTGCCGCGACCTCCACCGGCATCGAGCGCAACGGCAGACTGGCGGCACGATCGCCCGCTCGGCTAGGGAGAGAGCGTGAGGATCGCGATCATCGACACCAGCACCACGCGCGCGGCGATCATCGCCGACGGGCTGCGTGAGGCCGGGCTCGACGATCAGGTGGTGATCGATCCGGCCGGGCCGCTGGTAGCGCAGATCGAGGCGTGCGCGCCCGAGGTGGTGCTGATCAACCTCGAGAACCCCAGCCGCGACCTGCTCGAGGACTTCTTCGCCATGTCGCGCGCGCTCGACCGGCCGATCGCGATGTTCGTCGACCAGTCGGACGCGGAGGCGACGCTCGCCGCGGTAGACGCCGGCGTCTCCGCCTATGTCGTCGACGGGCTCGCCAAGCAGCGCATCAAGCCGGTCCTCGACGTCGCGATCCGGCGCTTCCAGGCCTTCTCCCGGCTCCAGGTCGAGCTCGCAGAAGCGCGCACCGCGCTGGCGGACCGCCACACCATCGATCGCGCCAAGGCGATCCTGATGCGCCGCCGCGGCATCGACGAACCTGCCGCTTATGCGCTGCTGCGCGGCCATGCGATGCGGTCGAACCGGCGCATCGCCGAAGTGGCGGAAGCGATCGTCACCAGCGACGCGCTGATGGGAGACCTGCCGTGAGCAACGAGACGCTGCGGATCGGTTTCCTGCCGCTGGTCGACGCCGCGCTGCCGATCCTCGCGCGCGAGCTGGGGTTCGCGGAGGAACAGGGGCTGACGCTCGAGCTGGTCCGCGACGTCACCTGGGCGACGGTGCGCGATCGGCTGCTGTATGGCCATAGCGACGCGGCGCACATGGTCGCGCCGCTGGCGATCGCCACGGCGCTGGGGCGCGACCGGCCGGCGGTGCCGATCGCGGTGCCGTTCGTGCTCGGGCTGAACGGCAATGCGATCACCTTCTCCACCGCGCTGGGTACCGCCTGCGGGCTCGGTGACTCGCTCGGTGACCCAATGCAGGTCGGCGCGGCGCTGCGGGGGGTGGCGACGGCGCGCCGTGCCGACGGGCACCGCCTGCGCTTCGGCGTGGTGCACCGCTACTCCAGCCACAATTACATGCTGCGCTACTGGCTCGCGGGGGTGGGCATCCGGCCCGACCACGACGTCGAGATCGTCGTCACCAGCCCGACCTTCGCGGCGGACGCGCTCGCCGCGGGGGAAGTCGACGGGCTCTGCGTCGGTGAACCGTGGAACTCGATCGCGGTCGATCGCGGCGTCGGGCGGATCGCGCTGGCGACCGCGCAGATCTGGCGGCGCGGGGTGGAGAAGGTACTGGCGATGCGCGCCGAGGTGGCGGCCGAGCGCGCCGACGCGACCGCACGGCTGATCCGCGCGCTCCACGCCGCCGCGGCGCATTTCGTCCTGCCCGAGAGCGCCGAGGAGAGCGCGGCGATCCTCGCGCGCCCGCCCTATCTCGACGCGCCCGCCGAGGCGATCCGGCGCGCGATCACCGACCGGGTGCGGCTCGTCGCCGGCGGCACCCCGGTCCATTATCCCGACTTCATGTTCCAGTACCGCGAGGCCGCCAACTTCCCGTGGCGCAGCCAGGCCGCCTGGCTGTACGCGCAGATGACGCGCTGGGACGGGCGCGCCTTCGACGCCGCCGAGGCGGAGGTCGCGACCGCGACGTTCCGCCCGGACCTGTACCGCGCCGCGCTTGCCGGCACGGGCGCGCCGCTGCCCGGCGCCAGCTCGAAGCTGGAAGGCGCGCTCGGCGAGCCGATCGGCGCGGGATCGACGCAGGGGCGACTGGTGCTCGGCACCGATCGCTTCTTCGACGGCCGCGCCTTCGATCCCGACGACATACCGGGCTATCTCGCCGGCCTGCCCTGACCGCCGCGCGGTGCTGCACCTGCGAGAAGGGGCTTGTGTGCCGGCGCCGAATCAGGCAGCTTCAGGGCTGCCCGGCAATGGCGTCGGGCACGAGATAGCAGCGTCTTCCGCTCCAACGCCGGGGTGAAGATGCTGACGGACCAAGGGCCCCCGCGCCCCGTCCGACGAGGCAACGAAGCCGCCAGGATGCGCCCGCCATGGGCCGCCGTCCTGGCGGCTTTTTTTCGTTCTGGCTTCCGCGAAGGAGCAGCGATGGCGACGGCATATTGGGATCGGACGGCGGAAAAGACGGGCGGCTTCTGGCGCAGCGGCCATACGCCGACGCTGATCGCGGCCTTCCTCTATTTCGACTTGGCGTTCATGGTGTGGGTGCTGCTCGGCCCGCTCGCGCCCGAGATCGCGCTGACGCTCGGCCTGACCCCGGCCGAGAAGGGCCTGATGGTGGCGACGCCGACGCTCGCCGGCGCGGTGCTGCGCGTCGTCAACGGCCTCGTCGTCGACCGGATCGGGCCCAAGCGCGCGGGCGCGATCAGCCAGATCGTCGTCATCGCCGGGCTCGCCAGCGCCTGGCTGCTCGGCGTGAACAGTCTCGCCGGCACGCTCGCGCTCGGGGTGATCCTCGGCTTCGCGGGCGCCTCCTTCGCGATCGCGCTGCCGCTGGCGAGCCGCTGGTACCCGCCCGAGCACCAGGGCAAGGCCATGGGGCTCGCCGGCATGGGCAATTCGGGTACGGTGCTGGCCGCGCTGTTCGCGCCGGCGCTGGCCAAGGCGTTCGGCTGGAACGCGGTGCTGGGGCTCGCCTGCCTGCCGCTCAGCGCGGTGCTGCTGGTCTATCTCGCGCTCGCCAAGGATGCGCCCAACCCGCCGGCGCCGCGCACGCTGGGCGCTTATTTTCGTCCGCTGCGGCAGCGTGACGCCTGGTCGCTGATGGGCTTCTATGCGGTGACGTTCGGCGGTTTCGTCGGACTGGCGGCGAGCCTGCCGATCTACTTTACCGACCGCTTCGGGCTGAGCACCGTGACAGCGGGCTATGCCACCGCGCTCTGCGTCTTCGCCGGCTCGCTGGTGCGCCCGATCGGCGGTGCGTTGGCGGACCGGATCGGCGGTAGCAGCGCGCTGTCCGTCGCCCTGACGCTCGCCGCGCTGGCGCTGGTGGGGGTGAGCGCGGCGAGCACGATGGTGAGCGCGCTGGCCTTGTTCGCGCTCGCCATGCTGGCGCTGGGCGTCGGCAACGGCGCGGTGTTCCAGCTCGTGCCGCAGCGCTTCGCCGCGGAGATCGGCGTGATGACCGGGCTGGTCGGCATGGCGGGTGGCGTGGGCGGCTTCTACCTCGCCTCGTCGCTCGGCGTCGCCAAGCAATGGACCGGCAGCTTCGCGCCCGGCTTCCTCGTCTTCGCCGCGCTCGCCGGACTGGCGCTGCTCGGCCTTACCCTCGTCAAGGCGGACTGGCGGCGATGCTGGGGCGCCGGCGCCGACGTCCGAATCTGACCTCACCCGACACCCTCGCTTGAGACGGGAGCTACCGTGAAACACGACCTCATCGAACCGCCCGCGGGCGACTTGCGCGACCATCTGGTCGTGATCGGCAACGGCATGGCAGGCTGCCGCGCGGTGGAGGAGCTGCTGGCGCGCGACCCCGATCGCTACCGCGTCACGATCATCGGCGCCGAGCCGCTGGTGAACTACAACCGGATCATGCTCTCCCCCGTGCTGGCGGGCGAGAAGACGTTCGACGACATCGTGATCAACGATGCCGACTGGTACGCCGACAACGGCATCACGCTGCTGAGCGGCGATCCCGTCGCGGCGATCGATCGCGCCGCGTGCACCGTCACCACGCGCTCGGGGCTGACGCTCGGCTATGACCGGCTGCTGATCGCCACCGGCTCGGACCCGTTCGTCATCCCGGTGCCGGGCCATGACCTGCCTGGTGTGGTAAGCTTCCGCGACATGCGCGACGTCGAGGCGATGCTCGCCGCGGCGGCGCGCGGCGGCAGCGCGGTGGTGATCGGCGGCGGGCTGCTCGGGCTGGAGGCGGCGCACGGGCTCAGCCTGCGCGGCATGCGCGTGACGGTGCTCCACCTGATGCCGACGCTGATGGAGCGCCAGCTCGACGAGGCGGCGGCATGGCTGCTCAAGTCGGCGCTCGAGGCGCGCGGCCAGACGGTGCTGACCGGCGCCGACACCGCCGCGATCATCGGTGACGGCCGAGTCGAGTCGGTGCGGCTCAAGGACGGCACCGAGATCGCGGCGGATCTGGTGGTGATGGCGGTCGGCATCCGCCCCGCGGTCGGGCTGGCGCGTGCCGCCGGGCTCGACGTCGGCCGCGGCATTCGGGTCGACGACCATATGGTGACGAGCGATCCCGCGGTGCTCGCGGTCGGCGAATGCGTCGAGCATGACGGGCAGGTCTACGGGCTGGTGGCGCCGCTGTGGGACATGTGCCGCGCGCTCGCCGACGGCCTGGTCGGCACGCCGAGCGGCTACCGCCCCGCACCGACCGCGACCAAGCTCAAGGTCGCCGGGCTCGACGTCTTCTCCGCCGGCGATTTCGCGGGCGGCGACGGCGCCGAGGACATCGTGCTGCGCGACGCCAGCCGCGGCATCTACAAGCGCGTCGTCGTCCGCGACGATCGCCTGGTCGGCGCGGTGCTGTACGGCGACACGGCGGACGGCAACTGGTATTTCGACCTGCTCAAGCGCGGCGAGAGCGTGGCGCCGTTCCGCGACGCATTGATCTTCGGCCAGGCGTTCGCCGCGGAGGGCGCCCCGGCGGACCCTAAAGCGGCCGTTGCGGCGCTCTCCGACGCGGCGGAGATCTGCGGCTGCAACGGCGTCAGCAAGGGCAAGGTGCTGGCCTGCATCGACGGCGGCGCGCACGGGCTCGACGCGGTGCGCGCCGGGTGCAAGGCCTCGGCGAGCTGCGGCGCGTGCACCGGCACGGTCGAGGCGCTGCTCGCGTGGCGGCTCGACGGCGCGGTCGAGACCGGGCCGAAGACGCTGTGCCGCTGCACCAGCTTCGGCCACGACGACGTGCGGCGCGAGATCGTCGCGCAAGGCATGCGCTCGATCCCCGAGGTGATGCAGCGACTGCACTGGTCGACCCCGGACGGCTGCGCCTCGTGCCGGCCCGCGCTCAACTATTACCTGCTGTGCGCGCTGCCGGGGGAGTATGTCGACGATCAGCAGAGCCGTTTCGTCAACGAGCGGCTCCACGCCAACATCCAGAAGGACGGCACCTATTCGGTGGTGCCGCGGATGTGGGGCGGGATCACCAGCCCGCGCGAGCTGCGCGCGATCGCCGACGTGGTGGAGAAATATGACGCGCCGATGGTCAAGGTGACCGGCGGGCAGCGGCTCGACATCTTCGGCATCCGCAAGGAGGACCTGCCCGCGGTCTGGGCCGATCTCAACGCCGCGGGCATGGTCTCGGGCCATGCCTATGGCAAGGCGCTGCGCACGGTGAAGACCTGTGTCGGCAGCGAGTGGTGCCGTTTCGGCACGCAGGACTCGACCGGGCTTGGCGTGACGATCGAGCGCGCCACCTGGGGCAGCTGGATGCCGCACAAGTTCAAGATCGCGGTCAGCGGCTGCCCACGCAACTGCGCCGAGGCGACGATCAAGGACTTCGGCGTGGTGTGCGTCGATTCCGGCTACGAGCTCCACGTCGGCGGCAACGGCGGGATCAAGGTGCGCGCCACCGACTTCCTGTGCAAGGTCGCCACCGAGCGCGAGGCGATCGAGATGTGCGCCGCCTTCATCCAGCTGTACCGGGAGGAGGCGCGCTACCTGGAACGCACCGCGCCGTGGATCGAGCGCGTCGGCCTCGCCTACGTCCAGTCGCGGCTGCTGCCCGAGGCGGCGGCGCGCGCGGAACTCGCCGGGCGCTTCTGGTTCTCGCAGCAGTTCACGCAGGACGATCCCTGGGCGGCGCGCGCCGCCGGGGCCGAGCGCGAGCATCACGCGCCGATGGCGCGCTTCCAGCCGCGTCCGCAGCCGCAGGAGGAATGGGCATGACGGGTGAGTGGCTCGACATCGGCTGGATCGACGAGATCCCGCTGCGCGGCAGCCGCGTCGTCCAGGTCGACGGCGGGGACGACATCGCGCTGTTCCGCACCGGCGATGGGCGGGTGTTCGCGCTGCGCGACCGCTGCCCGCACCAGCACGGCCGGCTGAGCCAAGGCATCGTTCATGGCGCGACGGTGACCTGCCCGCTGCACAATTGGCGGATCGCGCTGGCGAGCGGCGAGGCGCAGGGCGAGGATCGCGGCTGCACGCCGACGGTGCCGGTCAGGCTGAGCGGCGGGCGCGTGCTGCTGTGCCGCGCGAGCACGCTGCGGGCAGCGGCGTGAGCGTCCGCACGACCTGCGCCTATTGCGGTGTCGGCTGCGGCATCGTCGCCACCCGCACCGGCGAGCGGGCGGTGCGGATCGAGGGGGACGCCGACCATCCCGCCAATCGCGGCCGGCTCTGCTCCAAGGGCACGCATCTGGGCGAGACGGTCGGGCTCGACGGTCGCCTGCTCCACCCGATGATCGGCCAGCGGCGCGTTGGCTGGGACAAGGCGCTCGATCTCGTCGCACGTCGCTTCCGCGCCGCGGCCGCCGAGCACGGCCCCGACAGCGTCGCCTTCTACGTTTCGGGCCAGCTGCTGACCGAGGATTATTACGTCGCCAACAAGCTGATGAAGGGTTTCATCGGCTCGGCCAACATCGACACCAACTCGCGGTTGTGCATGTCGAGCGCTGTGGCCGGGCATCTGCGCGCCTTCGGCGAGGACGTCGTGCCCGCCAGCTACGAGGACATGGACGTCGCCGACCTCATCGTGCTGGTCGGCTCGAACACCGCCTGGTGCCATCCGGTGCTGTACCAGCGGATGCGCGCACGCTGCGCCGCCGGCGCGCGGATGGTGGTGATCGACCCGCGCCGGACCGAGACCGCCGAGGAGGCCGACCTTCACCTGCGCCTGCGGCCGGGCAGCGACGTCGCGCTGATGAACGGGCTGCTCGCCTGGTGCCGCGACCATGATGCGCTCGACCGCGACTTCCTGCGCGACCATGTCGCCGTGCCGGACGGCTTCTGGGCGCAGCTGAGCGACCGCAGCGATCTCTGGTCGGTGGCGCGCGCGTGCGACCTCGCGCCCGCCGAGCTGCGCCGTTTCTACGAGCTGTTCGCCGCCACCCCGCGTACCGTCACGCTGTTCAGTCAGGGCGTGAACCAGTCGGTGACCGGCACTGACCAGGTGAACGCGATCCTGAACGTCCACCTCGCCACCGGGCGGATCGGCAAGCCCGGCGCGCAGCCCTTCTCGGTCACCGGTCAGCCCAATGCGATGGGCGGTCGCGAGGTCGGCGGTCTCGCTACGACGCTGGCGGCGCATCTCGATTTCTCCCCACCGTCGCGCGCGCTGGTGCAGCGCTTCTGGGGTTCACCCACGATCGCGGCCAAGCCCGGGCTCAAGGCGGTCGACCTGTTCCGTGCGGTCGAGGAAGGAAGGATCAAGGCGCTGTGGGTGATGGCCACCAACCCCGCGGTGTCGATGCCCGACGCGGGGCGGGTGCGCGACGCGCTGGCACGCTGCCCCTTCGTCGTCGTGAGCGACGTGGTGGAGGAGACCGACACCGGTCGCCTCGCGCATGTCCGTCTGCCCGCCGCGGCCTGGGGCGAGAAGGACGGCACCGTCACCAACTCGGACCGGACCGTCAGCCGCCAGCGCGCGATCTTCCCGCTCCCCGGCGAGGCGCGGCCGGACTGGTGGATCGTCGCGCAGGTGGCGCGTCGGATGGGCTTTCGCACCGCCTTCGCCTATGACCGGCCGGCGGAGATCTGGCGCGAGCACGTCCGCCTCTCGACCTATGGCAACAAGGGCGAGCGGCTGTTCTCCCTCCCCGGCCACGCGGCCGGCGGCAACGCCGGCTATGACGCGATGAAGCCGTCCCGTTGGGGCGGCACGCCGTTCGCGGACAAGCGCTTCCCCACCGCTGACGGGCGCGCGCGGCTCGTCACCGTCGCGCAGAAGCCGCTCGCCGCGCCGCTGCGCGACTGGCCGCTGCTGCTCAACACCGGGCGCTATCGCGACCAGTGGCACAGCATGACCCGCACCGGCCTGGCACCGAGGCTCGCGCGTCATCGGGAGGAGCCGCTGGTCGAGCTGCACCCCGACGATGCCGCGACCGCTGGCGTGACCGACGGTGAACTCGCCCGCGTGACGACGCCGCAGGGAGAGACGCTGTACCGCGCTCGGGTCACCGACGCGCAGCGGCGGGGCGAGTTGTTCGTGCCGATCCACTGGACCGACCGGAATGCGAGCGGCGGTCGCACCGGCCGGCTGACACGCGCGCAGGTCGACCCCTTCAGCGGCCAGCCCGGCTTCAAGTCCTGCCCTGCGGCGGTGAGCGCGGTCATCACCGCCTGGCGCGGGTTCCTGCTCGTCTCCGGCGAGCCGGCGCGTCGCCCCGATTGCCTGTGGGCCACGCGGGTGACCCTCGCCACCGGCAGCCTGTGGGAACTCGCCGGCGACAGTGCGCTCGCCCCGTTAGAGGCCTGCCTCCCGGCGGGCGAGCGGATCGAGGCCGCCGACCGCGCGCGCGGGACCCGGCGCGTGGCGGTGTTGGCAGAGGGCCGGCTCCGTGCCGCGCTGTTCGTCACCGCGACCGGCGAGTTGCCGCCGCGCGACTGGCTGATCGCCCAGCTGAACGCACCCGCCGCGCCGACCTTGCTCGCCGGACGCCCGCCCGGCGGCGCGGCGGATCGCGGGCCGATCGTCTGCGCCTGCTTCGACGTCGCGCTGCGCACGATCACTGCCGCGATCCGCGACCAGTCGCTCGCCAATGTCGCCGCGATCGGTGCTGCGCTCGGCGCGGGCACCAACTGCGGCTCGTGCCGCCCGGCGCTGGCGCGCCTTCTCGCCACGGAGACGAACGATGCCGCATGACGATTTTCCGCCGGGCATGGTGTGGCTGGTCGGCGCCGGCCCGGGCGACCCGGAATTGCTCACGCGCAAGGCCGCGCGGCTGATCGGCGCGGCGGACGTGGTGTTTCACGATGCGCTGGTGGGCGCGGGCGTGCTCGATCTCGTCGCGCCGGACGCGCGTTGTGTCAGCGTCGGCAAGCGGTCGGGGCGTCACTCGGTCGCGCAGGAGACGATCGACGGATTGATCGTCGCCGCCGCGCGGGAGGGAGCGCGGGTCGTCAGGCTGAAGGGCGGCGATCCCGCCATCTTCGGCCGCACCGCGGAGGAGATGGCAGCGTGCCGGACGGCGGGCGTGCCGGTACGGATCTGTCCCGGCGTGACCGCCGCCAGCGCCGCGGCCGCGGCGGGCGGAAGCGCGCTGACGTCGCGCCGCCTCGCCCGCCGGCTGGTGTTCGTCACCGCACACCTCGACACGGGCGCGCCGGGCCAACTCGACGCAGCGGTGCTGGCGGATGCGGGCGCGACGCTCGCGGTGTACATGGGGCGCGCCGCGGCCGGCTCGGTCGCGCGGCAGCTGATCGCCGCGGGGCGCCGCGCCGATACGCCGGTGCTCGTCGTAGTGAACGCCTCGCTGCCGCAGGAACGTGTGGTTCATGGCCGGCTCGACGCCCTCGCCTTTCTGGTCGAGGCCGTCGGCGCGCGCGAACCAGTGATGCTGCTGATCGGTGAGGCGGTAAGGAGCTCGGCTGCGGCAGCGCACTCGCTGTCGGACAGCGCCGTATGCGTGTAAGGCCGCGCCTGGCTCGCGCCGGCAAGCTCTTCCGCTCGCCAGCCTGCGGCTGGAGCACGTTCGCGGTCTATGTCGCGAACTGCTGTGCGATGACGATGCTGATGCGGTGGCTGCTGGGTTAGTACGACGTCATGTCGAGGGGTCGACCGCTCGGTGTCGATGACGCGATGAACGGCAAGCGTCGCGTCGGCGCGTCCGCCAAGCAGAGACGCCTACACGGAGCGACCCAGTCATGCCGGGGTGGATGTTGCGGCAACGTTTCCGGATCCAGTCGGAACGCGACACCGAAACAAAATGAAACTGGCGTCCTTCAATCACTTAGCCGATATTCTCGGGGCCGCGCTCATCCGTGAAGGACCGGTTGCTGTTGCCGTATCGGGAGGGGCCGGGTCGGGGAAAGCCGATCTGAGCGCGGCGCTCTGCTTCTTCCCGGCGACACCGGCCCGTCTCGCGTCACAATGCCCAGGTGAGCTCCAGCCACAGTTTCTGCGTGTCGGTGGCGAAGCCGTCCGCCCGGTACGTGGCGTAGCGCGCCGAAACGCCGTAGCGCGCCAGCTTGGCCGAGGCGAGCAGGTCGACCTCGTCGCCGTAGCGGCGGTCGACGCGCTCGGCGTCGAAGCGGTGGTACACCGCCTGCACGCCCACCGCCTTGAACGCACCCAGCTTGGGCCAGCCCCAGCCCAGGCTGCCGTACAGGTCGCGCACGCCGTCGGGCGGGGTGGTGGTGAGCCTGTCCGCCCAGCCCTGGAACTTGAAGATCGAGGCGAGCGGCGTCTGGAACGAGGTGAGCGCGGTGCCGTTGCCCGCGCCGAGCACCTCATAGCCCGCGCCGACGTGCAGCGCGTGCACGTCCAGCGCACCGTCGACGAGGTAGTAATCGGCGCGATAATCGTTGGGGTTGCGGTGATAGTCCGACTGGGTGGCATAGCTCAGCTGCCACGAGCCCTTCACCTTGGGCGCGAGCGCGCGCGACCCCACCAGTCGCGCGCCGTAGCTCTGGCTCGACAGGCGATAGCCCTGCACCGCGGCCTCGTCCTGATCGATCAGATAAGCGAAGCCGGTCAGCGTGCCGAGCGGCGTGTCCTGCGCCAGCAGCGCGAAGACGTTGTCGCCGTCGATCGCGGTCGGCTTGGCGCCGCGGCCGTTGATCCCGCTGGGCGTTCGCACGCTCCATGCATAAGTGAGGTCGGCACGCAGGTGCTTGGTCAGGCTGAGTTGGCCGCGCACCGCGTCGAACGAGCGCGAATTCTGCCGGATCGCGGCGGCGCCGACGAAGCGCTCGTCCTCCAGCCCGATCTTCTGGCGCCCGCCGGTGAGCGTGAGCGGCGCCGACTTGTACTGCAACTGCGCGCGGTACAGCGCGATATTCTCCGGATCGCCGACCGTGGGATAGCCAGCACCGTTGCCGACGGTGTCGTCATAATGGTCGACGATCGCTAGATTGCCCTGCGCCTCGACCAGCGCCGACCACGGCCCGCTGCTCGCCGCCACGCCGCTGCGCACGCGGATCGTCACCGCGTCCGCGGCGCGCGCGATACCGTCCTGCTCGACCCGCTCGTAGCGCAGGCGCACGTCCTCGGTCGGGGTGAGTTTGATCGGGTCGGCGAGCGCGGGAGCGGCTTCGAGCGACAGCGCGGAAGGCGCCGCGAGGGTGGCCGCGGCGAGGCGGCGGGTCAGCGGTGACAGGTGAACCATGCCCCGTCAGTAAGCGCGCCGGCTTGCGATGTAGTTAACACGGAGCACGGAGCGGATAGCGTGAAATATGCGGGATAATAAGTCTTTGGTCGCAAAGTTAGTCGGCCCTTAACTCCGCGCGGCTACCACGTCACGATCGCCAGGAGAGCTTCGTGACCATTCGTAATATCGCTATCCCCCGCAAGCTCGCGCTCGCCTTCGCGGTGTTGATCGCGACCTTCTCGATCGTCAGCCTCGTGGTCTTCGCCAACGTCCGCACGCTCCACCAGGTGGCGGCGACGCGCGACGAGGCGAAGCTCGCCTCCGACCATGCCGACGACATGCTCAATGGCGTGGTCGAGGGGCAGAGCGCGGTGCGCGGCTATGTGCTTCTCGGCAAGCCGGCCTTCCTGGACACCTACAAGGAGAATGCGGCGGCGATCACCGCCGCCGCGGCCGAGTTCAATCGCCACGCCGCGCGGCACGATCAGGCCGAGCGCGTGCGCCGCTTCCTCGCCGCGGTAGAGACATGGCAGCGCACCAAGGTGGAGCCGACGCTCGCCGCCTTCGCCGAGCCGGCGACGCGCGAGCAGGCGCGCGAGCTCGCCGGCTCCAAGCAGCTCGGCGCGATGCGCGACTCGATCAAGGAGATCCAGGCGGCGCAGCAGGCCTGGGTCGACCAGCAGGACGCCGCACAGCGCCACGCCGAGACGATGGTGACGCTGGCGCTCGCGCTCGGCGGCGCGATCGCGGTGGCGCTGGCGGGCACGATGGGCATGCTGCTGTCGCGTTCGATCGCGCGGCCGGTGGTGGCGATCGCTTCGGTGATGGAGGAGCTGGCCGCGGGCCGCCATCAGGTGGCGCTGCCCAGCGCCGACCGCCGCGACGAGATCGGCACGATGGCGCGCGCGGTGGCGGTGTTCCGCGACGCCGCGGTGGAGAAGGCGCGCGACGAGCAGGAGCGCCAGGCGGTGTTCGCCGAGGTGGGCGACGGCCTCGCGCGGCTCGCCGACGCCGATCTCGCCGCGCGCTTCAGCGGCTTCCCGCCCGCCTATGCGAAGCTGGAGCAGGACTTCAACGCCGCGATGGACGCGATGGCGCAGGTGATGGGCGCGGTGACCAGCGCCACCAACGGCATCAACGACGGTGCTGCCGACATTCGCGCCGCCTCCGACGATCTCTCGCAGCGCACCGAGCAGCAGGCCGCGAGCCTGGAGGAGACCGCCGCGGCGATGGAGGAGATCACCTCCACCGTGAAGGAGACGGCGGCGAGCGCGGCGCAGGCCAACAAGACGGTCGAGGCGGCGCGGGTCGAGGCCGAGCAGTCCGCCGAGGTGGTCGAGCGCGCGGTGGCGGCGATGGGCGGGATCGAGCGCGCCTCGAGCGAGATCGGTGAGATCATCGGCGTGATCGACGCGATCGCCTTCCAGACCAACCTGCTCGCGCTCAACGCAGGGGTCGAGGCGGCACGAGCGGGCGACGCGGGCAAGGGCTTCGCGGTGGTCGCCTCCGAGGTGCGGGCGCTGGCGCAACGCTCCGCCGAGGCGGCGCGCGACGTGAAGGGCAAGATCACCGCCGCGACCGGTCAGGTCGACGCCGGCGTCACGCTCGTCAACGCCGCGGGCGACGCGCTAGCGCGCATCAGCGCGCGCGTCGGCGAGCTCAGCGGGCTGGTGCGCACCATCGCCACCGCCGCCGAGCAGCAGGCGACCGGGCTCCAGCAGGTCAACACCGCGGTGGCCGAGATGGACAACGTCACCCAGCAGAACGCCGCGATGGTGGAGGAGGCGACCGCCGCGGCGCGCAGCCTGGCGGTGGAGGCCGACTCGCTGGCGCAGCAGGTGTCCCGCTTCCGCGTCGGTGCCGCACCGCGCGCGGCGAGCCCGGTCCACCAGTTGCAGCAGCGCGCCGCGGCCGGGGTACGCCGCCTCGCCGGCGCACGTGCGACCGCGGTGACCGACGACTGGTCGGGGTTCTGACGACGAACTCCTCCCCGTGCCGGGGAGGATTGTCGGTCCCTCACCCCATCCGCGCGCGGAACAGCTGACCGCCCTCGATCACCCACACCAGCGCCAGCACCGCGACCCCGATCGCGAGATATCCCAGCGCCAGCGGCAGCGTCGTCCCCGCGTAAGACTGGCCGATCGCGCTGCCCACCAGCACCGCGCCGATGCTGGTGATGAAGCCCTGCACCGAGGAGGCGGTGCCCGCGATATGCCCGACCGGCTCCATCGCCATCGCGCCGAAGTTCGAGCCACACAGGCCGATGCAGGTCATGCTAAGCGCCTGGAAGACGATGTAACTTACCAGCGTCTCCCATCCCGCGGTGATCACCAGCAGGTGCAGCACCGACAGCGCGATCAGCGCCAGCACCGCCGTCTGCGAGATCAGCCGGGTGCCGAGCCGCTCGACCAGCCGGCTATTGGCGAACGAGGCGCAGCCCATCGCACCCGCGCACAGCGCGAACAGCAGGGTGAAGCGGTCGCCCGCGCGGAACTCGTCGACGAAGATCTGCTGCGCCGAGGACACGAAGGCGATGATCCCGCCGAACGTCAGCGACGCCGCCACGGCATAGCCGGCGGAATAGCGGTTGGTCAGCGTCTGGCGATAGTTGGCGCGCAGGTTGGCGGTCGAGATGGCGACGCGCCGCTCGGCCGCCAGCGTCTCGGGCACGCGCAGCAGCGTCCAGCTCAGCACGAAGGCGGCGAACCCGCCGAGCGCGTAGAAGATGAAGCGCCACGGCCCGAAGGCGAGCAGGCCCTGCCCCAGCGTCGGCGCCATGATCGGCACGATGAAGAAGATCATCTGCGCGATCGACATGGTCCGCGCCATCTGCCGACCGGAGGCGGTGTCGCGCACGATCGCCACCGCCAGCACGCGGGTCGAGGCCGACATCAGTCCCTGCAGCAGGCGCGCGCCGAGCAAGGCGGGGAAGGTGGCGGCGCTCGCCGCGAAGACGCTGGCGGCGACGAAGCCCACGAGCGTCACGATCAGCACCGGGCGGCGGCCGTAGCGGTCGGCGAGCGGGCCGTAGAGCAGCTGCCCCAGGCCGAAGCCCATCATATAGACGGTGACGATCCACTGCCGGTGGTTGGCCGCGCTCACCGCCAGGTCGTGGCCGATGTCTGCGAGCGCGGGCAGCATGAGATCGACGCCGAGCGCGTTCACCCCCATCAGCGCCGCGATGAAGGCGACGAATTCGCGCGGGTGCATGCCCTGCGGCGCGGGGTGCGGGTGCGGGGCGGAAAGGGACGTCATGCCTGCCCTATCGTCCTCCCCGCCGCAGTGCACAAGCGGCTGACGGGGCTAGATTCCGAGGGCTAGGGCCTGATCCGGGCAGTCGAACCGTGCCGCGGCGCAGGTCGGCCAACCGACACGGTCCGCCTAACCCGCGCGCCGCAGCGTGATCCGCGTCATCTCGGACGGGCGTCCCAGCCGCAGCGCGAAGCCGGGCCACAGCGCAGTGCCGTTGCTGACGTACAGCGTCATCGCGCCGACCTGGTAGCGGCGCGACACGAAGCCGTCGTTGCCGCGCGCCACCAATCGGTCGAGCCCGACGATCATCCCGCCGTGCGTGTGCCCCGAGAGCTGGAGCGCCACGCCGCGCGCCGCCGCGGCGCGGGCGTTGCGCGGCTGGTGGTCGAGCAGCACCACCGGCACGCCCGCGGGCGTGCCCGCCAGCGCGGCGGCAAGGTCAGGCGCAGCGTGTCCGGTTGCCGCCGCCGAGGCATCGGTCACGCCGGCGAGCACCAGCCGCTCGCCGCCGCGCTCCAGCACGGCGTGCGCGTTCGGCAGCAGCCGCACACCCAGGCCGGCGAGGTGCCGCATCCAGGCGTCGTAATCGAAGAAATATTCATGGTTGCCCGGCACCGCCCAGATGCCGTCGGGCGCGCGCAGCGCGGCGAGCGGAGTGACATCGTCGCGGCGCATCGCGACCGAGCCGTCGATGAAGTCGCCGGTGACGACGACAAGGTCGGCGCCCGCGGCATTGGCGCGCGCCACCATCGCCTCGCCCCAGCGCGCCGGGAACAGCCTGCTGAGGTGCAGGTCGCTGAGCTGGAGCAGCCGATAGCCGTCGAAGCGCGGCGGCAACCCGGCGATGGCGACGGTCACGTCGCGCACCGGCGGCTGGCGCAGCGCGTTGGCGACGCCGATCGCCGCGAGTACCGCCGCCGACGCCGCGGCGGCGTAGCGCGCACGGTCGGGCAGGGTCGTGCCGCGGCGGACCAGCTGCGCCACCAGCAGCCCGAGATCGAGCAGCAGCTGGAGGGCGAACAGCAGCACGATGGCGCCGAACGCCCAGTTGAACAGCACGATGATCGCGCGGGGGAACTCGGGCGCGAACACCGAGCCGGACGACAGTTTGCTCCAATAATGAAACTGCGACGCGGCGAGCAGCAGCACCGCGACCCCGCCCTTGGCCCAGAGCGGCAGCGCGAGCGGCCAGAGCGTGCGAACGACGACGTAGAGGCAGGGCGTCGCGAAGATTAGATGGAAGATCGTGGGTCTCCTCGCCCGCCCCAACCAGCGACGCGCGCCGACGTTGCATCACGCGTCAAGCCGCGGACATGTCAGCCGGCGCGGCGCTCCAGCGCGTGCGCCGCCTCGGCCATCAGCGCGGCGATGATGTCGGCGATCGGCTCCTCCTTGGTGACCATGCCGACCGACTGGCCCGCCATCACGCTGCCGTGCTCGACGTCGCCGTCGATCACCGCGCGGCGGAGCGCACCCGCCCAATAATGTTCGATCTGCAGTTGCGCCTCGGCCATCGCGACGCGCCCCTCGTCGAGCGACGAGGCTACCTCGCGCTGCTTGGCGGTGAACAGCTCGCCGCCCGCATTCTTGAGCGCGCGCACCGGGATCACCGGCAAGCGCGGGTCGATCTGGACGCTGGCGACCGCGTCGCGCGCGCTGGCGCGGATGAACGCCTGCTTGAATTTCGGATGCGCGATCGACTCGGTGGCGCAGACGAACCGCGTGCCGAGCTGGACGCCGGCCGCGCCCATGTCGAGATAGCCCGCGATCGCCTCGCCGCGCCCGATCCCGCCGGCGACGAACACCGGCACCTGGCCCGCGATCTCGGGCAGCATCTCTTGCGCGAGCACGCTGGTCGAGACCGGGCCGATATGGCCGCCCGCCTCCATCCCCTCGATCACCAGCGCGTCGACGCCCGAGCGGATCAGCTTCTTGGCCAGCGCGAGCGTCGGCGCGAAGCAGATCACCTTGGCGCCGCCGGCCTTGATCGCCTCGAGCGAGCCCTTGGGCGGCAGGCCGCCGGCGAGCACGACATGGCCGACGCCGTGGCGCGCGCACACCGCGATCAGCTCCTCCAGCGCGGGGTGCATGGTGATGAGATTGACGCCGAACGGCTTGTCGGTGAGCGACTTGGTGCCGGCGATCTCGGCGTCGAGCAGCTCGGGCGTCATCGCGCCGCAGGCGATCACGCCGAAGCCGCCGGCGTTGGACATGGCGGCGACGAGGTGGCGCTCGCTCACCCACGACATCGCCCCCGCCATGATCGCCACCTCGCTGCCGAGGAAAGCGGCGCCGCGCGCCATGCGGCGGGCGAGGCGCGCGGCGCCGCTCGCGGCGTCGGTGGCGGGAGCGGCGGCGGGAGCGAGCGTGTCGGTCATGCCCTGCCCTAATCACCTCGCGCCACGACGGCAATCACCCGCGCCGCGGTGGGGCGAAGGCGAAAGCTGTTCGCCCAATTTTTCCGCGCCTTCGCCGCGCCGATCGGCTTGCCCCCGCTACGAGAAGAGGCAGTGGACGGGCGAGCGAGGGACGGGCGATGCCGAACAAAAAATGGCCGCGGCGACAGCGCGCCGCGCTGCTGATCGTGCTGGTCGCGGCGAGCTGGGTGCTGCTCGCCGGCGCGATCGCGCTGGCACTCACGCTGCTTCGCTGACCGATGACGAAGCCGCTGAACCAAAGCGGGAAAATATGAAAAATGCGTCAGTGCGACTCGCTTTTAGCGGCGCGACCGTTTGCGTAATCTGCCCGGACAACATCGGGAGGGGATGATGATGAACGGCATGATGTCGACGCGTCGGCGTTACTCGGTGCTCGCGGTGCTGACCGCAGCGAGCTGGGCCACGGTCGCGGTGGCGGCTGAGATGGTGTTGCAGTTGGCGCGCTGAGCCGCGCCGTAGATGGGTCGGCGCGGTTCCCGGGGGGGCACCGCGCCGACCGACCTTCGATCAGTTGCTGTCGCTATTGTCGTTGTTATCGTCACCATTGTCGGCGACGAGCAGCACGATACCGGTCAGCGCGGCGAGGATGCCGATGCTGATCAGCGTGGTGGTCGGCACCTCGGCGCCGATCTTGCTGGCATTGGCGCTGCCGCTGGCGGCGCGTGCCGAGCGCGCGACCGAGAGCGAGGAGGCCGGGTTGGCGGCGGGCGCGGCGACCGCGGCGGCGGGCAGCGCGAGCATCGCGGCGACACCCGCGACCAAGTTGATGAGACGCGACATTCGGTGATCTCCCTGACGGCGCCACCTCTGCGCGCGGCGCGTGGGACTTCCTAGAACAGGCTGTTGTTGCAGTCATTTGACAATTGCGGCGGGTGGGACGGGCAACGTCCTCCCCGCTCGTCGGGTAGCGCCTGCCCTTTACCGGATCGCTGCTGCCAGCACCGCGCGTGTGCCGGGGTGCGCGGCGTCATAGTCGAGCGCGGCGTCGAGGCTCTGCGCCATGGCGCGGATCAGCCGCGACCCCACGCCGGTGCCCTTGGGTCCATCGTCGCCGATGCCGATCCCGTCGTCCTCCACCACCAGGCGGAAGCGCAGCTCGCCGTCGCGCGCCAGCGCGATGCGCACCTCGCCGTCGCCGCCGGGATAGGCGTATTTGCAGGCGTTGCTCACCAGCTCGGTGACGATCACGCCGAGCGACACCGCCCGGTCGGTCGGCAGCCGCAGCGGCTCGGCGGCGAGGCTCAGCCGTCGCGGCGCCTCGCTGGTGGACCAGGTCGCGCCCAGCTCCTCGATCAGCTGCGCGAGATAGTCGCGCATCTCGACATGCTCGACGTCGTCGCCGGTGTAGAGCCGGCGGTGGACCTGCGCGATCGCGCTGATGCGCCGCTGCGTGTCTTCCAGCGCGGCGCGCGCGCCCGGATCCTCCAGCGCGCTCGACTGCATCCGCACCATCGCCGACACGAGCTGGAGCGAGTTGGCGACGCGGTGGTTCACCTCAGCCAGCAGCGCCTCCAGCCGCGCGTTGCTGGCGCGCAGCTCGGCTTCGGCGCGGGTCTTGAGCGCCTCGACCTCGGTGCGCGCTAGCACCTGGCGGAAAGTGGCGTCGAGCAGGTCGAAGAAGTCGTCGCCCGGCGTCTTCACCACATAATCGGCCGCGCCCGCGCGCAAGGCCGCCACCGCGACCCGCGTCTCCTCCGACCCGCTGACGTAGACCACCGCCGGGGGCGTGGGCAGCGCGTGGAGCCGCTCGAGCGTCTCCAGCCCGTCGATCCCCGGCATATAGTGATCGACGGCGACCAGGTCGAAATGCTCGGCCGCGGCCGCCGCCACCCCCGCCTCGCCGCCGTCGGCGGTGGCGACCTGATAGCCGCGCCGCTCGAGCGCGCGACTCACCAGCCGGCGGATGCCGGCGTCGTCGTCGATGTAGAGGATGCGGGTGCCGGCGGCGATGGTCACAGGCCGCTCAGTTCGCCCCGTCGAGGTCGGGCACCTGGATCACCGAGAGGAACAGCCCGAGCTGGCGGATCGCCTGGGCGAAGCTCTCGTAGTTCACCGGCTTCGTGATGTAGACGTTGGCGCCGAGATCGTAGCAGCGCTGGATCTCGCGCGAATCGTCGGTGGTGGTCAGCACCACCACGGGGGTGCGCTTGACCGGGCCGTCGCTGTTCTTGATCCGTGTCAGGATGTCGGTGCCGCTCATGTCGGGCAGGTTGAGATCGAGCAGGATCAGCGCCGGACCGCTCAGCGCAGGGCCGACCGGATCGTTGAAGATATAGTCGAGCGCGCTGGTACCGTCGGTGAAGTGACGGATCTCGTTGAGAATGCCGGCGCGCCGGATGTTCTTCTCGATGAGGCGCGCGTGGCCCTCGTCGTCCTCGATCATGACGATGCCGACCGACTGATGCGCGTTCATTCGTTTTTACCCTGCCCTTCAGGACGTTGCGACTCCAGCGTCAGTGGTAGTGATAGCGTGAAGGTCGCGCCCTGTCCCAGGTTGGACTCGACGCTGATCGTGCCGCCCAGTCGAAACACCAGCGCGCGCACCGTGGCGAGCCCGATCCCCTCGCCCGGTCTGTCCTGCGCGCCCGAGCGACGGAACAGGTCGAACACGCGCGCATGGTCGCGCGGATCGATGCCGCGGCCGTTGTCGGCGATGGCATAGATCACCCGCTGCGCCTCGCGGCGCCCACTCACCGTGATCCGCCCGGGCACGCCCGGGCGCAGGTACTTGACCGCATTCTCGATCAGGTTGGAGAACACCTGGTCGAGCGAGAAGCGGTCGCTGATCACCTCGGGCAGCGTCCCCGCCACGTCCAGCGTGGCCTCGACGTCGGCGAGCCGGTGCGCGAGCGTGTCGCGGATCTGGCCGACCAGCTGCGCCACGTCGATCCGCTCGGCCGCGAGCTGGCGCCGGCCCTGCCGCGAGAGCTGGAGGATGGCGTTGATCAGACGGTCCATCTTCTGCGTCGAGGCGCGGATGAAGCCGATCGCCTCGGGCAGGTCCTCACGCGCCGACAGCCGCGCCTCCTCGCTGAGCAGCTGCGGCGCCTCGGCCTCGACCGTATCGACCAGCGCGCCGAGCTGGCCCGTCGCCGCTTCCAGCTCGGCGGTGAAGCCCATCACGTTGACCAGCGGCGAGCGCAGGTCGTGGCTGACGATATAGGCGAAACGCTGGATCTCCTCGTTGGCGCGGGTGAGATCCTCGGTACGCTCCGCTACCATCTCCTCAAGGCTGTCCGCCAACGACTGGGTGGCGTCGCGCGAGCGCGCCAGGTCGCGCGTATAGGCCAGCACGGTGAGCAGCGCGACCACCGCCAGCGCGGCGAGCAGCACCGCGGCGAGCACCAGCACCGCGTAGAAAGCGCGCTCGGTGACGCGCAGCTCCCGGTCGCGGATGGCGAGCAGGCGACGTTCCTCACGCGCCATGCGGTTCATCAGAAAGCGCACCGCGCGCATGCTGCTCGCCTCGGTGTCGGCGCGAAAGGCAGCGAGGGCGGCGCGCTGGTCGCCGCGCTCGACCAGCGCCATCGTCTCGGCGCGACGCTGCGCCAGCGCGCCGAGCTGAAGCTGGAGCCCGGCGAGATTGTCGCGCTGGCGCGGATTGTCGGCGGTGAGTCGCGCCAGCGTCACCAGCCGCTGCGGCAGCTCGGCGGTGGCGCGGTGATAGCCCTCGCGGTAGGCCGCGGTGGCGGGGGCGAGCAGTGCTCCGCGCCGCGTCGCCTCGGCCTCCTCGATCACGCGGCGCACTTCCAGCACCGCCTTCTCGACCTCGTAGGTATGGACCACGGCGCGGGTGTGCACCTGGTTCTGCCGCGTCACCCAGGCAGCGCCGCCGCCCGCGGCGAGCAGCGCGAGGAAGCCGGGCACCAGCAGCGCGGTGAGCCGGGGTGCGATCTTGCCCTCGGGCGGCAGGAGGAATCGGGGCGTGGCCACGGCGCCGGCGGTTAGCGCGCGCGCGCGGCTTAGACCAGCCGCGACGCGCGACGGCTCATCCCTCGGCCGAATGCGCCGAGACCGGCAGGGCGATCGTGCAATGCGCACCGTCGCGCTCCAGCGTCAGCGCGGTGCGGGCGCCGAGCTGATAGGGCAGTGCCTGCTCGATCAGCTCGCGCCCCTGCCCGCCGCCGCTCGTGGCGCCCCCCGCCGCGGGCATCGCCACGCCGCGCTCGCGCCAGTCGATGTGGAGCCACGGCCGCAGGCCCGGCCCGGCCGGCTCCAGCCGCCACGTCACCGTCAGTTGCCCGCCGGGCTGCCCGAGCGCGCCATATTTCACCGCGTTGGTGGCGAGCTCGTGCAGCGCCATCGCCAAGGTCTGCACCGTCGAGGAGCGCAGCCGGACTCCGGCGGGGCCGTCGAGCGTCGACCGCTCGATCCCGCCCATCGCGGTCAGCTCGCTTCGCAGCAGGTCGTCGAAGGTGACCCGGTCGACGTCGTTGAGCCGCGACAGCAACGCCTGCACGCGCGCCAAAGCGTCGAGCCGGTCGGTGAAGCGCGTGCGGAAGTCGGCGAGGTCGGTGCTCGTCCGCGCCATATTGTCCGCGATCGAGCGCACCACGCCCATCAGGTTGCGCGTGCGATGCTGGAGCTCGGCGATCAGCACCGCCTGGCGCTCCTCCCACTCGCGCCGGTCGGTGACGTCGACCATCGCGCCCACCATGCGGATCGCGCCGTCGGCGTCGTAGAAGAAGCGGCCGCGCGCGTCGTGCCAGCGCACGGTCCCGTCGCGCCGGACGATGCGGAACTCGCGGCTATACTCGCTATGCCCCTCCATCGCCGCGCGGAGCGCTGCCTCCACGCCGGCGCGATCCTCCGGGTGCAGCCGGTCGCGCCAGGCCTCGTAGCTCGGCTGGATCTCGCCGACCGCGAAGCCCTGCATGCGGAAATGCTCGTCGGACCAGTGCACCTCGCCGGTGCGGACATCCCAGTCCCACAGTCCGAGCCGACCGACCTCGACCGCGCTGCGCAGCCGCTCCTCGCTGCGCCGCACCGCCTCGGCGGCCTGCCGCACCTCGGTGATGTCCTCGCCGATGCCGCCGATGAGCGTCACCGCGCCGCCGTCGCGGATCGGGAAGGCCGTGTCGCGGATCCAGCGCGTCGCGCCGTCGACCGGGCGGTGGAGGCGGTAATCGAAGCTGACATGCTCGCCACCGCGCACGCGCGCCATCGCCGCCTCGGCCAGGGGGCGGTCCTCGGGGTGGACGAGATCGAGCCAGCTCTGCGCCGCGTCGCCCGCGATCGCGCGGTCGGGGCTCAGCCCGTAGACGGTCTCGAACGCCGGGGTGAGATATTCCCAGCGCAGCGTCGCCGCGTCGCGGATCCACAGCACGTCGTGCGAGGCCTCGCCGAACTGGCGCAGCCGCTCTTCGCTCTGGCGCAGCCGGTCCTGCGCCGCGGCGTCGCGGAGCCGCAGCAGCTCCTCCTGCGCGTTCTTCCAGGCGCCGATGTCCTTCGTGGTGGTGGCGACGCCGTCGTCGAGCTTGACGACGGTCTGGAGAAACCAGCTGTCGAACTGCTCGTGGACATAGTGGCGCTCGTCCTGGCGCGGCTCGCCCGTCTCGGTGACGTGCTTGAAGGTAGCGAAGATCCCTTCCTCGATCACCCCGGGATTGCGCTCCAGCAGGCTCTGGCCGCGAACCTCGCCATAGGTGCTCTCGGAGGTGTGGTTGTTGAGCAGCCAGCGGAAGTCGACGATCTCGCCGCGCTCGTCGCGCACCGCCTCGAACACCTGGATCATGTCGGTCGAGGCGTCCATCGTCGCCCGCAACAGGTCGCGCCCGCGCGCCAGCTCAGCGGTGCGCTGGCGCAGCACCAGCGCGCTCGCGGCGAACTGGGCGAGGCTGGTGAGCAAGCGCGCGTCCTCCCGGTCGAAGGCGCGGTCGGGCGCGTGGGCGAGCAGCCACAAGGTGCCGGCGGCGCGGCCGTCGCGGTGGAACGGCACGAGCAGCAGCTCGCGTACGGGCGGGTCGAGCGCGGCACCCGCGAACAGCTCCTGCGGCCGCTCGAACAGCAGCGCCGCGTCGCGCGCGATCGCGACCCCGCACGGGCTGGCGTCGAGCGGCATGCCGCCGCCGCGATAGCGCGCCCAGGCGCCCGACAGCGCGTCCCAGCGGAAGCCGTTCGGCTCACGCAGGCTGACCCCGGCCGAGCCGGCCATCCCGTGCGTGACGATCTGGTCGGTCAGCCGCTGGAGCAGCTCGGCGGGATGGTCGGCCAGGTCGTGCGCGAGCGCCGAGAGGATCGCCGCCTCGGTGGCATGGTCGGGCGCGCGCGCCGGGCGCGCCGCGAGCGCGTCCGCCGCCGCTGCCCCGCTCGCCCCGCTCGCCCCGCTGCTCGATCCGCCGTGCATCGCGCTCCTCCCCCCGAGCCGCGCGACGCTACACCGGTGCGGGGGTCGGCGGCAACGCACGCGACGGTGGCGCGGGCCGCGGCTTGGCCCTACATCCGGTGGCATGCGCAGACACATCCTCGCCGTGCTCGGCCTCCTTGTCCTCGCCGCGATCGGCGTCGTCGCCTATCTCGCCTGGCCCGACGCCGCACGGCTCGACGTGGCCGCGGTGAGCGGCGCGCGGCCGACGATCACGCCGCCGCGCGAGCAGACGCTGCCCACGGTCAAAACTGCCGACCCGATCGGCTGGAAGGCGGGCGAGGCGCCGACGCCCGCGGCAGGGCTGCGCGTCGCCGCCTTCGCCACCGGGCTCGACCATCCGCGCTGGCTCTACCGCCTCCCCAACGGTGACGTGCTGGTGGCCGAGACCAACTCGCCGCCGCGCGAGGGTGGTGGGATCCAGGGTTGGGTGATGCGCCACCTGCTCGGCAAGGTCGGTGCGGGCGGCCCCTCGGCTAATCGCATCACGTTGCTGCGCGACGCCGACGGCGATGGTCGCGCCGAGACCCGCACCGTGTTCATGACCGGGCTCACCTCGCCCTCCGGCATGGCGCTGTTCGACGGCCAGCTCTACGTCGCCAACACCGACTCGCTGGTGCGCGTGCCCTATACCGAGGGCGCGACCAGCATCACCGCCAAGCCCGAGCTGGTGGTGAAGCTGCCCGGCGGCGGCAACCACTGGGCGCGCAACGTCATTCCGGCCGAGGATGGGCGCACCCTGTACGTCTCGGTCGGCTCGGCCTCGAACGTCGCCGAGGGCGGGTTCGCGCGCGAGAAGTTCCGGGCCGCGATCCTCCAGGTCTATCCCAAGGAGAAGACCTTCCGCGTCTTCGCCACCGGGCTGCGCAACCCCAACGGCATGGCGCTGGTCCCCGGCACCAACCGGCTGTGGACCGTGGTGAACGAGCGCGACATGCTCGGCTCCGATCTCGTCCCCGACTATCTCACCGCGGTGGAGCTGGGCGACAACTTCGGATGGCCCTGGTATTATTGGGGCGGCTACGTCGACACGCGGGTGGAGCCGAAGAACCCCGAGCTGCAGCAATACGTGAAGCGACCCGACTATGCGCTGGGCCCGCACGTCGCCGCGCTGGGGCTGAGCTTCGCGGGCGACGCCAAGCTGGGTGGGCAGTTCGCGCAGGGCGCCTTCGTCGGCGAGCACGGCTCGTGGAACCGCAAGCCGCTGTCGGGCTACAAGGTGGTGTTCGTGCCGTTCGACGCGGCGGGCTGGCCGGTGAAGGGGGCCAAGCCAGCCGACGTGCTGACCGGCTTCGTCACGCCGGACGGCGACGCGCACGGCCGGCCCGTCGGCGTGATCACCGACCGCACCGGCGCATTGCTGGTGGCCGACGACGTCGGCAACGCGATCTGGCGAGTCACCGCGGCGCGCTGATCCGGGCGCGCCCGTCCGCGCTATAATGAGCGTGGATCGAGCGCGGAGTGAGCGATGCTGTGGACGACCGTCGTCATCCTGGTGATCCTGTGGCTGCTGGGCTTCAGCTTCCACCTCACCCATGGCTTGATCCACCTGCTGCTGGTGATCGCGCTGATCGTCGGTCTGGTGCAGCTGTTCACCGGCCGCCGCTGAGCGGCACGCGCTTTTGCCTGTAACGAATTGTTGCCGGGGCGCGGAACAGTAGCCCGGCAGCGAGTGTTTTCCTCTCCCAACACAGGAGGTACTTCGATGCTCTGGACGATCGCCGTTATTCTCCTGGTGCTTTGGCTGCTGGGCTTCAGCCTTCATGTCGCCGGCGGGTTGATCCACATCCTGCTCGTGGTGGCGATCATCGTCGGGCTGGTGCAGCTGTTCAGCGGCCGCCGAGTGTAGGAGGCGTAACCCCGATAACGGTCGTGCGCGTCATCCCGGGCTCGACCACGGGATGACGAACGTGGATGCGGCGTTCCGCTAAGGCGACCGCCTCTTTCACAGCCGAGGGTGCGGCCCCACCCGTACCCATAACGCCGTGGCATCGTCACTTCGCTTGAAACGCGGGAAGCGTCGGCAGTCGGCGTCGTCCCGCTCGATCGCGCGCAACTCCTCGGCCAACGCCGCCATCCCCCGCGTGCGCACCGCCGCCATCAGCCCCGGCGCGTCATACGCGTCGTAGCTGTCGACCAGCGCGGCGAAGCCGTCGCTCATCAGAAGCAGACCGTCACCCGGCGCGAGCGCGACGCGGGCGTGGTCGGTCGCGGCCGCCGCGGCCGCAGCGTCGACGCCGAGCACGCGCCGCCCCGGTCGCTCGCGCGCGGCGCGACGATCCGCGATCATCGCCGGCGTCCGCACGCCGCCGAGCGCCTCACCCAGTGCCGCCGCCTCGGCGCTCTCCGCCGCGCGGTCGGGTGCGGGGGTGAGCCAGTCGACCGCACCGTCCGCGCGCGCGCGCAGGATCGCGCAGTCGCCCGCCCAGGCCACCTCGAGCGAGTCGCCGACGAGCTGGATCGCCGCGAACGAGGCGCTCGGCAGTTCCCACGCGCCCGCGGGTTCACGCCGCCGCTCGGCCGCGTAGCGCGTCGCCACGGTCTCATACACCGAGGCGCAGGTGGCGCGCAGGTCGGCGGCCTCGCCCAGCCCGAAGGCGGCGTCGGCGGTCGCTGCTAACCAGGCCGCGCCACCCCGATCACCGAGCAGCCCGGGCGGAGCGAGATCGGTGGCGCCGTCGATCACCCAGGCGCAGCGCGCGCTCGCGCCGGCGCGGTCGTCGTTGGGCGAGGCGCTGTCGCCGCACAGGCTGATCGACTGGAGCAGGTCGAGGTGCATGGCCTCGACCCTAGCCGCGCCCGCCGGCTCAGTCGACGAAGAGCAGCGCCGGCGCCTCGATAAGCCCCTTCAATGCCTGCACGAAGCTGGCCGCATCGTGCCCGTCGACCACGCGGTGATCGCAGCTGATCGAGAGATTCATCAGCTTGGCCCTGCGGATGGCATCGCCGCGCCCGGCCTCTTCGGGGGCGACGAAGACGGGGCGCTCGACGATCTTGTTCGGGCCTATGATCGCCACCTCGGGTCGGTTGATCACCGGCGTGGTCGCGATCCCGCCGAGCGGGCCTAGCGAGGTGAGCGTGATCGTGCCGTTGCCGAGCTCGTCGGGGCGCAGCTTGCCCGCGCGTGCCGCGGCGGCGAGTCGCGCGATCTCGGTGGCGAGCTGCCAGACGTTGCGGTCCTGCGCGTCGCGGATCACCGGCACGGTCAGCCCGGCGTCGGTCTGCGCCGCCATGCCGAGA
The DNA here is from genome assembly GCF_014193405.1 of Sphingomonas sp. BK069. Taxonomy (NCBI): domain Bacteria; kingdom Pseudomonadati; phylum Pseudomonadota; class Alphaproteobacteria; order Sphingomonadales; family Sphingomonadaceae; genus Sphingomonas; species Sphingomonas sp. BK069. The sequence continues at coordinate 158,195 of NZ_JACHZH010000002.1, forward strand.
TGGACGCGGCCGTGGCGCGTCACCACGCCGGCCTCGTCGTCGTAGCGCGCGTTGAGCATCGGGAAGTCGGGCAAGGTGCGGCACAGCGCCACGATCAGCAGCGGGAGCAAGGTCAGCTTGGGCCGCTCGCCGCGGCGCGCGTTGAGCTGCGCGCGCAGCGCCTCCAGCGCGGTGACCTCGATCTCCTCGACATAGGTGAAATGCGGGATGTGGCGCTTCGCCGCGGCCATGTTCTCGGCGATGCGGCGGCGCATGCCGATCACGCGGACCTGCTCGTCGTCGCGCGCGCGGCTCACGTGGGGCGGGTGGTAGCCGTCGCCACCGCCGTAGCGGAGGAAAGCGTCGAGATCGGCGTGGCGAATGCGATCGCCCTCGGCGACGCGGACCCGCGCGAGGTCGACGCCGAGGTCACGCGCGCGGGCGCGCACGGCGGGGGAGGCGAGAACGGGGCGACCCAAATCCTCCCCGGAACGGGGAGGGGGACCGTCAGCCGAAGGCTGATGGTGGAGGGGGGGCTCCGCGGGCGGAGCGGCAGCTGGAGGGAGCTCCTCCGCCGGCAGCGTTCGGGGAGTCCCCCCTCCACCACGCCCTGCGGGCGCGGTCCCCCTCCCCGTCCCGGGGAGGATTTGGCTCTCCTCCACTCCCGGATTCTCCGCTTCGAGCGTGTCCTCCTGCACCGCGGGCGGCACGTCAGCGGCATCCGCTCCCTCCCCGTCGGTCTCGATCACCACCAGCGGCGCGCCGATCGAGACCTGGTCGCCGACCTCGCCCGCGCGCTCGACCACCACGCCCGCGACCGGGCTCTCCATCTCGACCGTGGCCTTGTCGGTCATCATGTCGGCGAGCTGCTGGTCTTCCTCGACGCGATCGCCGACCTGGACGTGCCAGGCGACGATCTCGGCCTCGGAAATGCCCTCGCCGATGTCGGGCAGCTTGAAGGTGAAGCGCGCCATGTGGGTTTAGTCCTTGAGAATCTTCTTGAGCGCCTGGCCGATCCGCACCGGGCCGGGGAAATAGGCCCATTCCAGGCTGTGCGGGTAGGGCGTGTCGAAGCCGGTGACTCGCTCGACCGGCGCCTCGAGATGGTAGAAGCAGCGCTCCTGCACCAAGGCGGCGAGCTCGGCGCCGAAGCCGCCGGTGCGCGTCGCCTCGTGCACCACCATGCAGCGGCCGGTCTTCCTCACCGAACGCTCGATCGCTTCGATGTCGAGCGGGACCAGCGTGCGCAGGTCGATGATCTCGGCGTCGACGCCGGTGTCGGCCACCACCTGTGCGCAGACGTGCACCATCGTGCCGTAGGCGAGCATCGTCACCGCATCCCCCTCGCGCACCGTCTTCGCCAGGCCGAGCGGGACGGTGTAATAGCCCGTCGGCACCTCGCCGCCGGGATGCTTCGACCAATTCTCCGCCGGGCGGTCCCAATGGCCGTTGAAGGGGCCGTTGTAGATCCGCTTGGGCTCGAGGAAGAGCACGGGGTCATTGTCCTCGATCGCGGCGATCAGCAGCCCCTTGGCGTCGTACGGGGTCGAGGGGATCACCGTCTTGATCCCCGAGACGTGCGTGAAGATGCCCTCGGGCGACTGCGAGTGCGTCTGCCCGCCGAAAATGCCGCCGCCATAGGGCGAGCGCACCGTGATCGGCGCGGTGAAGTCGCCGGCCGAGCGATAGCGCAGCCGCGCCGCCTCGGAAACGAGCTGGTCGAGCGCGGGATAGATATAATCGGCGAACTGGATCTCGGGCACCGGGCGCAGGCCATAGGCGCCCATGCCGATCGCGACGCCGACGATGCCGATCTCGGTGATCGGCGTGTCGAACACGCGGGTCTTGCCGTACTTCTTCTGCAGCCCCGCGGTGGCGCGGAAGACGCCGCCGAAATAGCCGACGTCCTCCCCCATCACGATCACGTCGGGGTCGCGCGCCATCATCTCGTCCATCGCCGAATTGATCGCCTGGATCATGTTCATGCGGGTGGTGGTGGGGGTGTCGATCGCGTCGGTCATGTCAGTATCCAAATCCTCCCCGCTCGCGGGAAGGGGGACCGCGACGCGAAGCGGCGTGGTGGAGGGGGCTCTCCACCAGCGCTGTCGTCCGCGGAGAGCCCCCTCCACCACCACGCTGACGCGAGGCGGTCCCCCTCCCCGTTCTGGGGAGGATTGGGAGTGCCATCGTCACGTCCGCGCCCATGGCCGGCCGCTCGCGGCTTCCTCGTCGATCATCATCTGGCGCTGCTCGCGCAGGTGCCAGGGCATCTCCTCGAACACGCCGTCGAACAGCGAGTCGAGCGGCTGCGCCAGGCCGTGGCCGAGGATGCCATTCGCCTCCGCCGCCTTCTGCGCGGCGCGGACCTCTTCGGCGACCGCGCGGTCCATCGCCTCCTGCCGCGCCTCGTCCCATTCGCCGACCGCGACCAGATGGTCCTTCAGCCGGCGGATCGGGTCGCCCAGCGGCCAGGCGTTCGGCTCGCCGGTGGAGCGATATTGCGACGGGTCGTCGGAGGTGGAGTGGCCCTCGGCGCGATAGGTGAAATGCTCGATCAGCGTCGGCCCGACGTTGGTGCGCGCGCGCTCCGCCGCCCAGAGTGTCGCGGCATAGACCGCGAGCGGGTCGTTGCCGTCGACCCGCAGCCCGGCAATGCCATAGCCGATCGCGCGCGCCGCGAAGGTGGTCGCCTCCGCCCCGGCGAAGCCCGAGAAGCTCGAGATCGCCCATTGGTTGTTCACGACGTTGAAGATCACCGGCGCGCGATAGACGGTGGCGAAGGTCAGCGCCGAGTGGAAGTCGCCCTCCGCGGTGGAGCCCTCGCCGCACCAGGTCGCGGCGATGCGCGTGTCGCCCTTGGAGGCCGAGGCCATCGCCCAGCCCACCGCCTGGGGATATTGCGTGGTGAGATTGCCCGAGATCGAGAAGAAGCCGAAGCGCTTCTCCGAGTACATGATCGGCAGCTGCTTGCCCTGCAGCTTGTCGCCGGTGTTCGAGTAGATCTGGTTCATCATGTCGACCAGCGGGCAGCCGCGCGCGATCAGCAGCCCCTGCTGGCGATAGGAGGGGAAGCACATGTCGTCGGCGTCGAGCGCGTGCGCCGCGGCCACCGCCACCGCCTCCTCGCCGAGCGACTTCATGTAGAAGCTGGTCTTGCCCTGACGCTGCGCGCGGAACATGCGCTCGTCGAAGGCGCGCACCGTCGCCATGTGGCGCAGCATGCGGCGCAGCGTGTCGGGGCTGAGCCGCGGGTTCCACGGCCCGACCGCCTGGTGCTGCTCGTCGAGCACGCGCACCATCGTATAGGCGAGGTCGGTGAAGTCGCGCGGCGGCGCGGCGGTGTCGGGGCGCGGCGCGGCGCCCGCGGGCGGCACCTCCAGGTCGCCGAAATCGGCCGCGTCGCCGGGGCGGAAGCGCGGCTCGGGGACGTGCAGCGTCAGCGGCTTCAGGTTGCGGGCGTCGCCCAAGGTCCACTCTCCTCGCCGCCCGATTGGGTCCGGGAGGCTTCGTCGCGGCTTGTAATTATATTTCAAGCGAAGCGGAAGCCCCTTGATGCTTTACCTGGACCTCGCGCCTGTCGCGTCGAACCGGTTCAGCGTCGCGCGGGTCACGATCCCGATCGCCAAGAGGCCGGCGCTCACCGCGCGTCCCGTGCCGCCGACGTGCACCATGCTCGCGACGAAGATGGCGCCGGCCGCGGCGGTGAAGACCATCGACAGCAGCGGTGCGAGCGGCGCGCGGTACGGCCGCGGCATGCTGGCGCGGCGGACGCGCAGGATCGGCAGCGCGGCGCCGCTCAGCGTCAGGAACAGCCAGTAGACCGGCGCCATATAGTCGACCATGGCCGCGAAGCCCGCGGGCGTGCTGGCGCCCCACAGGATCAGCGGCAGCGTGAGCGCGACCTGGCACCGCACCGCCGCCGGCGCGACCCCGCGCGCGCTGTCCCACCGCCCCAGCCGCGCGAGTGCCGGCGTGTCGCCCGCGAGCGCGGTGAGCGTGCGCCCGCCCACCAGGAACAATGCGTTGAGGATCGCCGCGGTCGCCACCACCACCGCCGCTACCATCGCGATCTCGCCGGCCGGTCCGAGCGCGCGGCGCATCACCGCCGCCGCGGGCGCGGCGCTGGTGGCCAGCCCGGCAGGTCCGAGTACGGTCAGGTAAGCCCAGTTGGCGATCAGGTACAGTGCGGTCACCGCCGCCATGCCGCCGACCAGCGCATAGGTGATGTCGCGCGGGCGCCGCACCTCGGCCGAGAGCGTCGCCGCGTCGTTGAAGCCGCCGTAAGCGAGCATCACGTAGATCATCGCGGTGCCGACGCCGCCCGGGCGCGGCATCGTCCCCGGTGCGGGAGCATCGACGCCGCGCAGCCACACCCCCGCCCCGCCCAGTGCGAGCAGCGCGATGATGACGAGCGCGACGAGCACCACCTCGCCGCGCACGCTCGTCGCCAGCCCGCGCAGATTGAGCAGCCCCAGCAGCAGCACCGCCGCCACCGCGACCGCCGCCCGCGCAATGGATCCCATCGGCACCAGCGCGGCGAGATAGTCGGTGCTCACGAACGCGAGCATCGCCGCCGAGGCGGTGAAGATTACCGTGAAACGCGACCAGCCGAACAGGAAGGCGATCGTGTCGCCAAAGGCTTCCTTGAGGAAGCGATAGTCGCCGCCTTCGTGCGGGAAAGCGGTGCTGAGCTCGGCGTAGCAGAGCGCGCCGGCGAGCGCGACCATCCCGCCCGCCAGCCACGCGGCATATATCGCGGGCGCGCTGCCGAGCGCGGCACCGACCGCCGCCGCAGAGCGGAAGATGCCCGCGCCCACCACCATCCCGACCACCACCGCCCCGGCCTGCCACGGCCCGGGCGCATGGCGTGCCCGAACGCCCGTGCCCGGGGCGTCGGCCCGCTCGTATTTTTCCGGTGTTCCCGCTGGCTCGGTCATCATCCCCTCATAGGATGGGAGATGACGAGAGCGCGCGGCACGGCCCTGGTGGGAATGGAGTGGATCGGCGGCACGGCTGCGTTCGTGCTGCTGGCGAGCAGTCCCGCCGCGGCGCAGACCGCGACCTTCGCGAACATCGACGCGCCAGCGGACGTCACCGTGATCGCCGCCCGCGGTGCGCCGCGCAGCGTGGCGGAGAGTGCGGTGCCCGTGGACGTGATCGGCGGCGACACGATCCGTCAGGCGAGCCCGGCGGGGGATCTCGGACAGGCGCTCGAGCAGCTGGTGCCGAGCGTCAACTTCCCGCGCCAGTCGAATTCGGGGGTCGGCGACGCGGTACGCGCGGCGCAGCTGCGCGGCCTGTCGCCCGACCAGCTGCTCGTCCTCGTCAACGGCAAACGCTATCATACCACGTCGACGCTGGCGCTCGACTCCAAGATCGGTCGCGGCACCGCCCCGGTCGATCTCGCCACGCTGCCCACCGGCGCGATCGCACGCGTCGACGTGCTGCGCGACGGGGCGGGTGCGCAATATGGCTCCGACGCGATCGCCGGCGTGATCGATCTGGGGCTCGACCGGCGGGCCAGCGGCGCGATCGCCGATCTGAGCTATGGCAGCAATCTCACCGCACCCGGCGCGATCGGCCGGCGGCTGCGTGACGGCGCGACGGTCCAGGCCGCGCTGGAACTCGGCACCGGGCTCGGCGACGGCTTCCTGACGGTGGGCGGCGACTGGTCGCACCAGCAGGGCACCGACCGCGCCGGGTACGATCGCGGCGGCTACTATCTGTCGAACGGCAGCGCGACCGATCCGCGCAACACGCGCCTGCTCGGCCGGCGGCTGTTCAAGCTGGGCGACCCCGCCGCCTCGGGCTTCCACCTGTGGTACAATGCGGAGACGTCGGTCGCGCCGGGGCTCACGCTCTACGGCTTCGGCATCGCGCAGGTGCGGCGGGCACTGGGGAGCAACTTCTTCCGCTGGCCCGTCATCGTCGACGGCGACGGCGACGATTATCTGCCGGTCGCGCAGCCGGGTGGCACCGCCGGCTTCCGCCCGGTGTCGGTGATACACGACCGGGACGGCTCGGGCACGCTCGGGCTGCGCGGCGCCGTCGGCGGGTGGCGGGTGGACGGGAGCGTCACCTATGGCGCCAACGCGATCGACGATGACCTGCGCGAGAGCGTCAATTACTCGCTCGGCGCGGCGAGCCCCACGCGCTTCCATCTCACCTCGCTGCGCTCGGACCAGCTGGTCGGCGACCTCGATCTCACCCGCGACTATGAGGTCGGGCTGGCCGTGCCGCTGACGGTCTCGGGCGGGATCGAGCTGCGGCAAGAGCGCTGGCGCGCCGGACCGGGCGACCCTGCCTCCTATGCCGTCGGGCCGCTCGCCGATCCCGCGATGCTCGGGCTTCAGCCCGGCGCACAGGCCGGCCCCGGCCTGACGCCCGAGGACGCGCGCCGCGTCGCGCGGTCGGTGGCGGCGGGCTATGTCGAGACCAGCACCGAGCCGCTGCCGGGGATCACGGTCGACCTGGCGGCGCGCGCGGAACGGTATAGCGACGCGGGTGCCGCGCTCGCCGGCAAAGCGGCGTGGCGCGCCGCGCTGGGGCACGGGGTCGCGCTGCGCGGCTCGGTCTCGAACAGCTTCCGGGCGCCCGCGCTGGCGCAGCGCGGCCTGTCCTCCACCACGCTCGGCTTCGGCGCGGGCGGACAGCTTCGCCGCATCGCGACGCTGGCGGTGGACAGTCCGGCGGCGCGGGCGCTCGGCGCGGCGCCGCTGCGGGCGGAGCGCAGTCTCAACCAGTCCGGCGGGATCGTCGCCGCCCCTGCGGCGGGGCTGCGACTGACGCTCGACCTCTTCCAGATCCAGGTGCGGCGCCGGCTCACCTTGTCCGAGCGGTTCGATCTCACCGCGCTGGACGAAGCCGCGCGCGCGGCGCTCGGGCTGGAGCGGTACGACGCGATCAACTTCTTCACCAATGCGGTGGATCTGCGCACCCGCGGGATCGAGGCGACGGGCGAGCAGCGGTTGGCGCTTGGCGCGGCACGGCTCACGCTGTCTGCCGGCTACAGCTATGCCGCCAGTGCGATCCGACGCGTCGCGGCGCCGCCGCCGCAGCTCGCCGCGCACGGGATCAGCGGTGCGTTGGTCGGGCTGGAGGAGGCGAACACGCTCGACGGCGCGGCGCCGCGTGACAAGCTGATCCTCGGTGCCGAGCTGGGCCGCGAACCATGGTCGGCGATGCTCCGCGCGACGCGCTTCGGCGCGGTCACCCACCAGTTCGATTTCGGTGCGGGGGACACGCCGTCGCAGCGGTTCGCCGCGCGCTGGTCGCTCGACGCGGAATGGTCCTTCTCGCTGTCGCCACGGCTGCGCCTCGCGGTCGGCGGGATCAATCTCGCCGACGCCTATCCGGCGCCGTCCGGCGACGCGATCAACGGTGCGGGCAATCTCGCCTACGATCCGCTCTCGCCGATTGGGGTCAACGGGCGTTATCTGTACGCGCGGGGACGAATCGCCTTCTGAGCATCACGGACTCGACTCAACCCATTAGAACAAAGTAAGAACGACGCTCCACCAGCGAGTCGTCACCTGTGTCCGAGTCGAGCGTCCTCCAGTCCCTGCGCGATACGCTCAGCGCGATCGAGGGCGACGGCCATCGCCGTCGCCCGGTACTGCCGTTCGGCGTGCCCGCGGTCGACGAGCGGCTCGCCAACGGCGGGCTGCGGCTCGACGCGCTGCACGAGGTCGCCGCCGCCACCCCCGCGATGGGCGACGACGCCTCGGCCACGCTCTTCCTCGCCGGCGTCGCCGCGCGCGCCTGGGGACCGGTCCTGTGGGTGGTGCGGCGGCGCGACCTGTTCGCGCCCGGCCTCTACCAGTCGGGTCTCGCGCCCGATCGCGTGCTATACGCCGAGGCGAGCGACGACGCCGAGGTGCTCGCGCTGATGGAGGAAGGCCTGCGCCACCGCGCGCTCGGCGCGGTGATCGGCGAGACGCGCCGCGCGGCGATGGCCTCGACGCGGCGGCTCCAGCTTGCCGCCGAGGGCGGGCGCACCATCGCCCTGCTGCTCAAGCGCCACGCGCGCGAGGGCGCTGACCCGCTCGCGGTGCCGTCCGCGGCGGTGACGCGCTGGCGCGTCGGCTCCGCCCCCTCGGCGCCGCTGCCGGTGGCGGGCGTCGGGCGCGCGCGCTGGGATCTCGCGCTGGTGCGGCAACGCAACGGCGAATCTTTTCAGACAATCGTGGAGGCATGCGATGAGACGGGTCGCATCGCTCTACCTGCCCGACTGGTCGATCGACCGGCTGCGGCGGGCAGAGCCGGCGCTCGCGCCGCCGCCTGAGCGCGTGGCGCTCGACCTCGCCGCGCTGAAGGCGGCGGGTGACGCCGAGCAGGGCGGCAAACAGTGCGACGCGCCGCGCAACACCGGCTGGCGCCCGGGCGCGCGCTGGGCGCGCGACGACGGCGGCTATCTGCCCGGCCCGCTGCGCGGCGTCGACGAGGCGACCGGCGGCGCGGGGGCGTGCTGGGCGGGCGAGACGCGTGCCGACGTCGCGCGCCGCGTCGCCGCGATCGCGCCGCACCAGCGCCCGCCGATGCGCGAGATGGGCCGCCGCAGCGAGGCGGCGGAGCATCCGTTCAAGCGGCTGCCCGGCGACGATGGGGGCAAGTCGAGCGGCTGGCCCGAGCCGGTGATGGCGCCGGTGCGCACCGGCGGCGAGGGCGTGCGGCCGACCTCACGCCAGCGCGAGCGCGGCAGCAGTGCGGCCGGGGCGCGACCGTCACCCCCCTTGTCGCCGTCAGACAGAGCCCAGGGTACCGCGAGCCAACCCACCCCGGTGCCCGCGGCACGATGGACCGCGGCGCAAGGTCGGGGTGACGACGCGCGCCCCTTACCCTCTTTCGCCTCGTCGTCCCGGACGTGTTCCGGGATCCAGGGTGCCGCGAGCGAACCGGCGGCGACTCGCGCGGGACGACGGCTCTCCGCGCAGGGCCGCGGTGACGAGGCGCGCCCCTCGCCCTCCTTCGCTCCGTCATCCCGGACGTTTCCCAGTATCCACGGTCCCGCGCCTTCAGCGGCCGAGGCGGGCGCGGAAAACTGGATCCCGGAACAGGTCCGGGATGACGGCAAAGCGCGAGAGGGTGCGAACCCCACCGTCCGCCTCGTGGCGCACGTCTCCACCGCAATTGACGGTCCTGCGGCTTCCATCTCAGACACCCCCGCCGTACCCGCGCCCCACCCCGCCTCGCGCGTCTCCCACGTCTCCCCCGCGCTGAGCGGCGCGTGGAACGCGATGCCCGCGATCCGCTATCCCGGCGACGGGCCGCACCCGGACAAGACCGCCGCCAAGGAGCGCCGACCCGGCTCGAACGACCCCGGCGCCGCGGTGAAGGAGGTCGCCGCCTTCTTCGACACCGGCCGCACCACCGCGGGCACGGTCGCGCGCGTCTGCCGCGACCCCGCCGCGGCCGCCCCTCCCGGCCCCGCATACGACATCGCGCCGCCGCTCGTCACCGTCCAGAAGGTGGGCAGCCGGGTCGAGATCGCCGCCGCCTCCGCCGCGGCGCGCGCGATCGGGGTCGAGCCCGGCATGGCGCTGACGCAGGTGCGCGCCGCTACCCCCGAGATCGTCGTGCGCGACGCCGACCCGGAGGGCGACCAGCGCGCGCTGCATCGGCTCGCGGTCGCGCTGGCGCGGCGCTGGACGCCGGTGGTGGCGATCGAGGACTCGCAGTCGCTGCTGCTCGACCTCACCGGCGTGGCGCATCTCCACGGCGGCGAGTCACGGCTGGCGCGGCGGCTGGTGCGGCTACTCGCGCGGCTCGGAATCACCGCGCGCGTCGCGATCGCCGATACCGCGGGCGCCGCCTGGGCCTGCGCGCACCATGCCGAGCCCGAGCAGGGCGGCGTGACGATCCTGCCGCCGGGCGCGACGCTCGACGCGCTCGCGCCGCTGCCGGTGGCGTCGCTCCGCGTCGACGAGCGCGCGCTCGAGCTGCTGCGCCGGCTCGGCGTCGACACCGTCGGCCAGCTCGCCGCGCTGCCGCGCGCGCCGCTGGCGCGCCGCTTCGGCACCGCGCTGGCACAGCGGCTCGACCAGGCGAGCGGGCGCGCGCCCGAGCCGCTCGCCCCGGTGGTGCCGCCGGTGGCGATCACGGTGGAGCAGCGCTTCGCCGAGCCGCTGCTCACCGCCGAGCCGATCGCGCACTGGATCGGGCAATTGGTCGACCGGCTCGCCGCCGAGCTGGCGCGCGCGGGGCGCGGCGCGCGCCAGCTGCTGCTCGCCGCCACGCGGGTCGACGCCGCGGTGCAGACGCTGCGGGTCGGCTTCGCGCGGCCGACGCGCGCGCGCGATCACCTGCGCCGGCTGCTGCTGCGCCGCGTCGAGCGGATCGACCCCGGCTTCGGGATCGAGGCGCTGACGCTCCACGTCCAGCGCGCCGACCCGCTCGCGCCCGAGTATCTCGACGGCGACCTTGCCGAGGGCGAGCGCCCCGACCTGGCGCCCCTGGTGGACGCGATCGTCAACCGCATCGGCGCGGCGCGGCTGTGGCGCGCGCGCGCGGTGGAGAGCGACGTGCCCGAGCGCTCGGTGGCGGGTGCCGCGCCGCTTGACCCGCCCGAGCGCGCCGCGCCGACGCTGCGCCGCGACGACGTGCGCCGGCTCGACACGCGCGACGCGGACCATCCGTGGCACCCGCGCTGGCCGCGCCCGACGCGGCTGCTGCGCCGCCCCGAGCCGCTCGACCATGTCCTGGCCGAGCTACCCGACCAGCCACCCAAGCGCTTCACCTGGCGCGGCGAGTCGCATGTCGTGGTGTGCGGCGACGGGCCCGAGCGGATCGCGGGCGAGTGGTGGCGCCGCCGCGGCGAGCGCGACGCGGTGCGCGACTATTACCAGGTCGAGGACGAGGCGGGCCGGCGCTACTGGTTGTTCCGCCGCGGCGACGGCGAGCGCGGCGCGACCGGCGACCTGACCTGGTACATGCACGGGACGTTCGGGTGAGCGGGGGTTGCCTCCCGCCGGTGCGGGGTAGGCCGCGGTGCGACGGCGTCGGCGGCCGACTCTTCGCCGCGGTGCTCCCGCGCACGCAGGAGCCTAGGGTATCGAGCGCCGACGACTGTGCCCGCAGTTGGTGGACGGCGTGCCGCTTGGCCCTGGGTTCCCGCGTACGCGGGAACACGGCGGAAGGTACCGTCGGGTGGGCTCGCATGCGGCGGACGATGCGCCGCGCGGGTCTGTGTTCCTGCCGACACAGGAGCATGATGGTGGGAGACGATCCCACCCTCCCTCCTCCACTCGATTACACCGGCGACCTACGCGCCGCCGCCCTCCTCTCGCGTCGCCCCGGCGGAGGCCGGGGAGCAGTTGGGAAGGCTTTCGTGAGACTCACCGGCGTCCTCCACCTGGGCCCCGGCTTCCGCCGGGGCGACGGTAGCGGGTGTGGTCGCCGTATCGCTTCCATCACTGCTGTACCGGGCGGCAACGCCTGGCACTGCTACGACTCTCAGCGACTCCCCCCGAACGTCACCTCTACCCCTTCACCCCCGCGCGTCGATCGCACGGACATGCCCCGCCGCGGCATAGCGCAGGATATGCTCGTCCGCCGTGATCAGCGCGGCGTCGAGCGCGCGCGCGGTCGCCACCATCAGCCGGTCGCATGGGTCGCCGTGGAGGCCGTTGCCGAGCCGCCCCGCCTCCAGCGCGATCGCGCGCGACACGGGCACGTCACGCGCCGCGAGGCTCGCGAGGCTGCGCTCGACCCATGTGTCGGGCGGCAGGGCGAGCACCAGCCGGCCGCGATCGACGAGCATCGCGATCTCCCACGCCACCATCGCCGAGACGCGACGGTCGTCGTCCCCCGCGATCGACGCGCGGGCGCGCGCGCCCAGCCGCGGCGAGTCGTCGACCGCCCAGATCACGACATGCGTGTCGAGCAGGATCACCGCGGCGGCGTGTCGGCGCGCGCCGCGAAGCCGAGCGAGTCCCACGCCGCGTCACGCGCGCCGTCGTCCGGCTCGAGCGGCGCGACGATGTCGCCGTGAACCGCCACCGTGCCCCGCATCGCGCCGAACGGCCCGGCATCGTCGGCGCGCAGCTCGCGCGCGGTGAGCGTCAGCGCGGGGCGACCGCGCCGCGTGATCGTCAGCGGCTCGCCGCTGCGCTCCATCTCGCCCAGCAGCGCGAGGCAGCGCGCCTTGAACTCGGTGATGCCGACGACCTTGCCCATCCGCGCCTCCAACTGACCATTTCATCTAGTCGGTTCGACCCGTGACGTACAGCGAGCTCCAGGTCACCACGCATTTCTCGTTCCTGCGCGGCGCCTCGTCGTGCGAGCAGCTGGTCGCCACCGCGGCGGCGATGGGGATGCCCGCGCTGGGCGTGGTCGACCGCAACTCGGTCGCGGGCGTGGTGCGAGCGCTCTACGCCTGCGACCAGGTGCGCCGCGACAGCGGGCTCGAGGTGCGCTCGATCCCGGGCTGCCGGCTCGACCTGGTCGACGGCGCCTCGCTGCTGGTCTGGCCCGAGGACCGCGCCGGCTGGTCGCGGCTGACCGAACTGCTCAGCCGCGGCAAGGCGCGCGCCGACGCGCAACGCGGCGAGAAGGGGCGCTGCTTCCTCCACTGGGAGGACGTCGCCGCGCACGCCAAGGGGCTGGTCGCCGCGCTGGTCCCGGGCCACGCGCCCGACCCCGAGCCGATGCGCTGGATGGCCGACCTGTTCGGCGACGCCGGCCACGTCTGCCTCACCCATTACCGCCGCCCCGGCGAGCAGCTGCGACTGCACCGGCTGAGCGAGGCAGCGCGCGCGCACGGGCTGACTCCGCTCGCCACCGGCGACGTGCTGTACCACGCACCCGAGCAGCGCATGCTCCAGGACGTCGTCACCGCGATCCGCGAGAAGTGCACGATCGACGAACTCGGCCTCCGCCGCGAGCGCAGCGCCGACCGCCACCTCAAGCCGCCGGGCGCGATGGCGCGGCTGTTCCGCGACCGGCCCGAGGCGATCGCCGCCGCGGCGGCGATCGTCGAGCGCTGCACCTTCTCGCTGCGCGAGCTGCAATACCAATATCCCGACGAGCTGGTGATGAGCGGGCGCAGCGCGCAGGAAGCACTCGCCCGCCTCTCGCGCGACGCGCTGGCGCGCCTGTTCGAGGGCACGCCCCCGGCGCGCTACGCCGAGCAGCTCGAGCACGAGCTGACGCTGGTCGAGCGGATGAGCTACGCGCCCTATTTCCTCACGGTCAACTCGATCGTCAGCTTCGCGCGCGGGCAGCAGATCCTGTGCCAGGGGCGCGGCAGCGCGGCCAATTCGATCATCTGCTACGTGCTCGGCATCACCTCGATCGACCCGATCAAGCACCAATTGCTATTCGAGCGCTTCATCTCGGAGGAGCGCAGCGAGCCGCCCGACATCGACATCGATTTCGAGCACGAGCGGCGCGAGGAAGTGATCCAGTGGATCTACGAGAGCTACGGCCACGACCATGCCGCGCTGACCGCGGTGGTCAGCCGCTTTCGCACCCGCGGCGCGATCCGCGAGGTGGGCAAGGTGCTCGGCCTGCCCGAGGACATGACCGGCGCACTCGCCAGCCAGGTCTGGGGCTGGTCGAACGAGGGCGTGCCGACCGAGCATGTCGCGGCGCTCCACCTCGACGCCGCCGAGCCGCGGCTGGCGCTCGCGCTCGATCTCGCCAAGCAGCTGATCGGCACGCCGCGCCACCTGTCGCAACACCCCGGCGGCTTCGTGCTGACGCGCGACCCGCTCCACCAGCTCGTCCCGATCGAGCCCGCCGCGATGGTGGACCGCCGCGTGATCGAGTGGGAGAAGGCCGACATCGAGGAGCTCGGCTTCATGAAGGTCGACATCCTCGGGCTCGGCATGCTGGGCTGCATGCGCCGCGCCTTCGACCTGCTCGCCGCGCACAAGAACGTCGACATGGACCTCGCCAGCGCGCCGTTGCAGGGCGACGATCCGGCGACCTACCGGATGATCCAGCAGGCCGACACGCTCGGCGTGTTCCAGATCGAGAGCCGCGCGCAGATGAGCATGCTGCCGCGGATGAAGCCGAAGACCTTCTACGACATCGCCATCCAGGTCGCGATCGTGCGGCCGGGGCCGATCCAGGGCAACATGGTCCACCCCTATCTCAAGCGCCGCGAGGGCCGCGAGACGGTGGAATATCCCAATGAGGCGCTGCGCGCGGTGCTGGAGAAGACGCTGGGCGTGCCGCTGTTCCAGGAGCAGGCGATGCAGGTCGCGATCATCGGCGGCGGCTTCACGCCGGGCGAGGCCGACGAGCTGCGCCGTGCGATGGCGACCTTCAAGCTGACCGGCGGGGTCGGGCGCTTCCGCGAGCGGCTGATCGCGGGGATGCGCGGCAACGGCATCAGCGAGGCCTTCGCCGAGCGGCTGGTGGCGCAGATCGAGGGCTTCGGCAGCTACGGCTTCCCCGAGAGCCACGCCGCCAGCTTCGCCAAGATCGCCTACGCCTCGTCGTGGATGAAATGCCACCACCCCGACGTGTTCTGCGCGGCGCTGCTCAACGCGCAGCCGATGGGATTCTACGCCCCCGCGCAGATCGTCCGCGACGCACGCGCGCACGGCGTGGAGGTGCGCCCGCCCTGCGTGCTGGAGAGCGAGTGGGACACCGCGCTGGTGGAGAGGGGGGAGTCGCTGGCGGCGCGCGGGTTGAGCGTGCGGCGTGGGGCTGAGGCTAGCGACGCGGGTAAGATTGAACCCTCCTCATCTCCGCTTCGGTTCGCCCCGCTGCGGCTCGGCCTGCGCGTGATCCACGGCCTGTCCGGCGAGGACGCCGGGCGGATCCTCACCGCGCGCGCCCACGTGCCGTTCCGCTCGGTCGAGGACCTGTGGCGCCGCTCGGGCGTGCCGCTGGCGACGCTCGAGAAACTGGCGCGCGCGGACGCCTTTCACGCGCTTGGGCTCGACCGGCGCCAGGCGCTCTGGGCGATCCGCGGGCTGGGCGAGACGCCGCTGCCGCTGCTCGCCGGGATCGAGCGCCGCGAGGAGCCGGTGACGCTCGCCAAGCTCACCCAGGGGCGCGAGGTGGTGGAGGATTATCGCGCCACGCAGATGTCGCTGCGCGCGCACCCGCTCGAGTTCCTGCGCCCGCGGCTCGACGACGCGCGGGTGACTCGCTGCGGCGATCTCGCCGGCAAGCATGGCAAGATGGTCGAGGTCGCCGGCATCATCCTGGTGCGCCAGCGCCCCGGCTCGGCCAAGGGCGTGCTCTTCATCACGATCGAGGACGAGACCGGGGTCGCCAACGGCATCCTCTGGCCCGATCGCTTCGAGGCGCAGCGCCGCACCGTGATGTCGTCGGCGATGGTCAGCCTGAAGGGGTCCGTGCAGCAGGAAGGCGCGGTGATCCACGTCATCGTCGACCGGGTCACCGATCTCACCGCGATGCTGCGCTCGGTCGGCGACGTCGACCTGCCGCGGCTGGTGGCGCGCGGCGACGGCGCCACCTACCCCGGCGCGCCCGACCGCGGCGACAAGGGCTGGCAGCCGCGCCCGCGCTCCGACTATCACTTCCGCGAGCGGCGCGACGACGTGATCCCGATCGCCAGCCACGACTTTCATTGACCGCAACTATCTACAATCTTCGACAAGCATTTAGCGTCATCGTGCCGATGGCCGACGCGCGCCGCCCACTCTCTCGGACGACCCGCTTATGGCCGCTGCCCTGCACCAGATCGTCTATATCAGCCGCGCCACTGCGCCGCTCTCCGACGACGCGGCGGCGGCGCTGTGCCGTGCCGCGGCCGAGCGCAACCGCGGCGCCGGCATCACCGGCCTGCTGCTCCACGACGGGACGCGCTTCATCCAGGCGATCGAGGGCGAAGGGGCCGCCTGATGGTACGCATCGCGCGCGACCCGCGCCACCACGCGATCGGCTATGTCAGCGATGGTCCCGTCGCCGCGCGGCAGTTTGGCGAGTGGGCGATGGACTATCGCCGCGTCGACGACATCCCCGCCGCGGCCGACTTTCTCGCGACGGTCAAGCGCGCGCTCGCGGGGGTCGAGGACCCCGGCCTGCTCGCCGCCTTCATCGGCTTCGCGGTGATCGGGCGCGGAGAGCGCCGCCGCGGCTTTGTCCCGCGCTGAGACGGCGGATCGTGCCGCTTCGCGGCGACCGTCCCAACCCACAGCAATTTAGCTTGAACTTTCCGTTGCTTTGCAACATCGCCCGGCGGCGCGATCCCGGCCCCTGGCCGCTGCGGACGCGATCGCAGCCGGGACGCAGGACAACAGAACGGATGAGCACGGGCTCCGATCGTCGAGGCACGCATGCTGGCACTTAAGCCGTCGCGACGCGCGCGACAGCTGCTCGGCCTGCTGCGACACCCGGTCGAACAGGTGCGGCTGCGACGCGCCATGTCGCGCGCGCGTCGCGCCGGCGTCGCCGCGTCCAAGGACGCCGGCGCGCGTCATGGGTCGTTCAAATATGTCGGCGCCTATCTTGCCACCCCGCTCAGCCGCCGCCAGCGGCTCGCCGCGCTGATCCACCACCATGACTTCGTCGGCCGCCACGCCGCGGCACACGGCGCCACGCTGTGGCGGGCGCCGTTCACGCTGTGGGAGCGGCACGATGAGGAGGGCCGCCACCACGCGGTGCTGCTCACCCCCGCGCGACTGGCGCCGATGGAAGGCGAGGTGGAGCTTGCCTTCCTGCTCGACGGGCAGCGGCTGTTCACGCTGACCTTCGCGCTGGTGAGCGGCGCGCTGGTCGGCGCCGCGGACGTGCCGGTGCTGCTCGTCGGCGGGCTGCAGGGCGGCTATCAGGTGCGCGAGGAGCTGCGCTACGCCGCGCGCGCCAACGGCGAGATCGCCGCACCGACGCTGCTGCTGCTCGCCGCGGCGACGCTGGCAGAGGCGCTCGGCGCCGCGCTGCTGGCCGGCCCGTCGAACCGGACCCAGGTGGCGGCCGGCTATGTCGTGGACGGACGGTCGAGCTCGCTCGACTATGACGAGCTCTGGGCCAAGCTCGACGGCGAGCGCACCTCCGCCGACTTCTTCCTCGTCGACCCGCGCCGCGAGGAACCGGAGGAGGGCGAGGTCTCGGGCAAGCACCGCTCGCGCACGCGGCGCCGACGCCGGATGCGCGCCGCGCTGCGCGCCGAGATGCTCGCCGCACTCGCGGCGGCGACGGGGCGAATGGATCTCGTCGCGGCACCTTTGTAGAAAAGTACCGCATTCAACTGTGGTGGCACAGTATAGTGTAAGGTTTACCCGCGCACCCAGCCGACTTGCCCGATTGTCTCAGTCAACACGAAAGCGCAGCGTCTCGCCCGTTCCAGCGTCAACACTGGAGGCGATCATGACAGAACAGCGTCAACACGAGCTCGACGAGTCCGAATCCGCGCGCGTCACGCGCCTATCGAGCGAGATCAAGGAGCGGCTCGACGAGTTGGCCACGATCTTTCGCGGCGCCGTCGGGCTCGGCGAAGTGCCCGAGGATGCGCTCAAGTTCGAGGCCAAGACGGTGAAGCGCGGCGAGCGCCGGCTCCAGACGGTCGAGCTGATCTGCGACGGCAGCGACTGCGGTTGTATCACCACGTTCCCGAACGGCCGGGTCCTCGTCGAATGGCCCTGCGGGACCGCGGGCTGAGGCAGACGCCTATTGCCCGTCCTGCCCGTAGCGCTGCTGTAGCGCGCGGGTGACGCCGTTGGTCCAGCCGAAGCCGTCCTGCGTCGGATATTCGCCGCCGCCGCCCGCGCGGCTCTCCTCGACGTCATATTTCTCGAGCAGCTTGCCCGAGGCGCGATACTCGCGCTCCACCGTAGCGAGGAAGCGCGTGCCGATCTGTCGAGCCACGCGCTCGGCGCCGTAGCGACGCAGCCCCTCCACCGCGACCCATTGCAACGGCGCCCAGCCGTTCGGCTTGTCCCACTGCTGCCCGGTCGCCGCGGCGGTGGTGCGCAGCCCGTTGGCGGCGAGCAGGTCGCGCTCGATCGTCTGCGCGACCCGCGCGCCGCGCGTCCGCGACGCCACGTCGGTGAACAGCGGGTAGGCCGTCGCCGCCGTGACGCCGGCGCGCAGCCGTGCGGCGGCAAGGTCATAGTCGCCGTAGCGGCCGTCGCGCTCGCTCCACAGCCAGCGCTCGATCGCCCGCTGGCGGGTCGTCGCGGCGCGCTCGAACGTCGCCGCGCAGGGTCGCGCCAGCGCACGGCAGCGCGCCGCGATCGCGCGCTCCATGCCGTAGAGCAGGCTGTTGAGATCGGCCGGGACGATCTTCGTCGTGTCGATCGTCGCCAGCGTCCGCCCGTCGCCGAACCAGCGCGAGCTATAGTCCCAGCCGCTCTCCGCGCCGGCGCGCAGGTCCTTGTAGACGCGCGGGTCGCCCTCGCCGGTCGCGACGTCCTCTCGATAGCTCTCGTCGCGCGGGGTCGACTTGCCGTCGCCGTAATGCTGGAGGCGCGCGCCGTCGGGCATGGTCGCGGAGCGCTGCTCGATCCAGAAACGATGCTCGGCGAGCAGGGCGTCGAGCCAGCGCGCCTGGGTGGCGCGGTCGACGTCGCGCACCAAGCTCATCATAAGGTAGAGGAACGGCGGCTGCGAGCGACTGACGTAATAGGTCCGCGTCCCGTTGGGGACGTGGCCGTAGCGCTCGACCAGCGAGACGAAATTCTCGATCATGTCGCGGGTGAGTGGCCGCTGGCTGTCCGCCTCCAGGCCCAGCATCGTGAAATAGCTGTCCCAGTAATACATCTCGCGGAAGCGCCCGCCCGGCACGACGTAACGGTGCGGCAGCGCGAGCGCGGAGGAGCCCGGCGGCGGGCTCAGCGGCGGCCGGGTGAGCTGCGGCCAGAGCGCGCGGATGTGCTCGGCGAGCCGCGGCCGCGCCGCGCTGGGGGGCGCGGTGCGACCCGGCTCGGGCACGTCGAAGTTGGCGAGCACGAAGGCGCGCAGCCCGCCATCGTCGAGCGCGCCGGCACGCGCGTAATCGGCCATGATCGCGGCGGGGCTGCGCTTCGGCGTGGCGTCGGCGAAAGTCTTGCCGTCGGGGAAGAGCCGGCGGCGCTGCACCTGGTCGAACAGCGCGCCGAACAGCTCGGCGGGCGAGGCGGGATAGGCGCGCGTCGCGGCGGGGATGGCGGAAGCGGCGGGGGAGGCGGCCGTCTGGGCCGCAGCGACGTCGGGCAGCAGCGCGAGCATCAGCGCCGCGGCCGCTACCGTGCTGCCGCGCACGCGGGAGCTCCAGCGATCCGCACGTCTCGACCCGACGCACTGTTCGGCCCAGGGCTCCTGCCTTCGCACGAGCACGGCGCAGGGGACGGGACCGTCGGCGCTCGGGCGGCGACCGCGCGCCGCGGACGCGCCGATGTCCCGACCGCTCACTCGACCACCTGTTCGATGGCGCCGAAGATCGTGTGGTGGCGATCGTCCTCGGCCCAGATCCGCACCGTGTCGTCGCGTTGCAGGAAGCGGGTGGTCGCCTCACCGCCGCGCAGCGTCTCGACCGCGCGCTGCTCGGCGATGCAGGAGTAACCCAGTCCCCCCTCGCTCACCGGGCGGCCGGGACCGCCCTTGGCGTCGCGGTTGGAAACGGTGCCCGAGCCGATGATCGTGCCCGCGCCGAGCCGGCGCGTCCGCGCCGCGTGTGCGATCAGCGCGCCGAAGTCGAAGGTCATGTCCTCGCCCGCCTCGGCTCGGCCGAACGGCTGGCCGTTCCGCTCGACCATCAGCCGGCGGTGGAGCTTGCCGTCCCGCCACCACGCGCCAAGCGAATCGGGCGTGACGAACACCGGCGAGAAGGAGGAGGCGGGCTTGGACTGGAAGAAGCCGAAGCCTTTCGCCACCTCGCCCGCGATCAGCCCGCGCAGCGACACGTCGTTGGTCAGGCCCACCAGCCGGATCAGCCCGAGTGCGGCGTCGCGTGTCGTGCCCTGCGGTACGTCGCCGGTGACGACCACGACTTCGGCCTCGAAGTCGGCGTCCCAGCTCTCGTCGGCGAGCGCGATCGGGTCGCGCGCGCCGAGGAGGGAGTCCGAGCCGCCCTGGTAGAGCAACGGATCGTGCCAGTAGCTCTCCGGCAGCGCGGCGCCGCGCGCCTGCCGCACCAGCGCGACATGGTTCACATAGGCCGAGCCGTCGGCCCATT
Organism: Sphingomonas sp. BK069; assembly: GCF_014193405.1. Taxonomy (NCBI): domain Bacteria; kingdom Pseudomonadati; phylum Pseudomonadota; class Alphaproteobacteria; order Sphingomonadales; family Sphingomonadaceae; genus Sphingomonas; species Sphingomonas sp. BK069. The sequence continues at coordinate 178,245 of NZ_JACHZH010000002.1, forward strand.
GATAGGCGCGCGGCAGCGGCGCGGCAGCGTCATGCTCGTGAAAGCGCGCGCGCGGAATCGCCTCGTTGCGCAGATCGGTGGCGAGCAGCTCGAGTGTGGGCGCGACGCGCTCCCAGTCGTCCAGCGCGGCCTGGAGCGTGGGGCAGAGGTGCGCCGCGTCGGCGTACCAGGCGAGGTCGTCCGAGACCACGACGAGGCGACCGTCGCGCCCCTCTTTCAGGCTGGCGAGTTTCATGCGCTGCTCCTCTCCGCGTTAGGCGTATCGCGATTGTTGAGCCGACGCCACCGGAGACGGCATAGCCGTCCCCGCGCTCGGAGCGACGCGACGTGGTCGACGACTCACCGTCTATAATGAGAGACCCGGTCGCTCGGCTCGACACGCTCCCCGACCGGCCCATGCGACAGCGGAGATCGTAGATGAGCACGCTGCTATCCGACCTCACCTTACTGATGTCGAGTATGACGGATGCCCGACCGACCAGGTTTTTACCACGGCCGAATTCCGCCCCGGTGCTACGAGCGAAAGACGATTGGATGACCAACGGTGCCAGCCAAGACGATGCTGTCCTCGACTTTCACCACATGCGCCCCAAGCAATTCGCTCGTGAGGCCATGAAAATGTTTAATCACGGCGATATAGATATCGACGAGTTATTCCAGATGGACTGGCATGCAGGTGGCTTATTCATGAACTCACCAGCATGGGACACAGTCGAAAACTCGCCACGCGACTTTATCAATGATTTTTCAAGTAATTTATTATTCTACCAGCAAACCGGCCGAACCAAGAATGCCGGTTTCATTTCGGGCGTTCTAGATACATCACGCAAGTATCAGCTGGCTTCTTGATGAATGTGCTGGCCGTAACCATGTTATGACCAGCATCATATTACTTGATGTAGATCTGCGTACTCACGCCACTATTACCAGTGCCGCCGGACGTCTCATAGTAGAATTTTCCGCCTCCGGCTTCCCCATCCAACTTCCAATATTCAATGTAGCCAATGACGGTTTGACCTGCGCTGCAGCTCTCAGGTGCCGTAGCAGTCCCGCCACAGATCGTGTCCTCTTGATAATTAGCTGAGGATGGAAGATATTTCCCCTTGTACGACGCTTTTCGCCATGAAGCATAAGCCATTTCGACAACGGCGACTCGGAAGAATTCACCCCCGTGGTTGTATGTCGTGCTCATACCTCCGGCGGGATACTCCCAGCCACCCCCGGCCGTCGTCGACGCCACGGCATAGACCGCTAACTCTGACACGTCCGGCGCGGCCTCTTGTGGGCGAAGCGGCCGCTCACGTGGCGTCGCATCCTGGTTCCACTGCCGAAGCTGAACGCGTTGGCCCGCCTGCGCGCTCGACGCAAGCGCCACGGCGCAGATCGCACTGATACATATTTTCTTCAAAGAGACACCTCATTATGAGGCGACCAATCCGTAAAGATTGCATCAACAATATAGGTGAATTAGTTAGCGCGATCCGTCATCGCAGCCGTTTATCTCTAAATCTTCCACTTTCCGATAACTTGCCGGCTATACCAACGGGCCGACCTTCAATTGCCAACCAAAGATACTGCTCCATTTACACATCCCGATCACCCCGCCAGAAGCGCGCGCACCTTTCCGGCCAACGCCTCCATCGCGAAGGGCTTAGTGAGCAGCCCCATATTGGGCGCGAGCTGGCCGCCGCCGATCACCGCATTCTCGGCATAGCCGGTGATGAACAGCACCTTCAGCGCGGGCATCAGCGCCAGCGCGGCATCGGCGACCTGGCGGCCGTTCATCTGCCCCGGCAGGCCGACGTCGGTCACCAGCAGGTCGGGCCGCGCGCCCGCGCCGAGCAGCCGCAGCGCCGCCGCGCCGTCGCCCGCCTCCAGCGTGGCATAGCCCAGCCCGGCGAGCACCTCGACCACCAGCATCCGGATCGTCGGCTCGTCGTCGACGACCAGCACCACCGGCGTGCCCTGCGCCGCCGGCACTTGGTCGAGCGGCAGCGCCGCCTCCTCCTCACCGCCGGCCGCGCCATAGTGCCGCGGCAGGTAGATGCAGACGGTCGTCCCCTGCCCGACCTCGCTGTAGATGCGCGCCTGCCCGCCCGACTGGCGCGCGAAGCCGTAGATCATCGACAGGCCCAGCCCCGTCCCCTCGCCGAGCGGCTTGGTGGTGTAGAAGGGATCGAAGGCGCGCGCCTGCACCTCCGGCGTCATGCCCGTGCCGGTATCGCTGACGCAGAGCGAGAGATACTGGCCGGGCGGCAGGTCGCGCTCGCGCGCCCCGCGCTCGTCGAGCCAGCGGTTGGCGGTCTCGATCGTGATACGGCCGCCCTCGGGCATCGCGTCACGCGCGTTGACGCACAGGTTGAGCAGCGCGTTCTCGAGCTGGTTGGGATCGACCAGCGCGTCCCACAGCCCCGCCGCGCCGACCACCTCCAGCGTGATCGCCGGCCCGACGGTGCGGCGGACCAGATCCTCCATGTCGCTGACCAGCCGGTTGACGTCGGTCGGGCGCGGGTCGAGCGTCTGCCGGCGCGAGAAGGCGAGCAGCCGGTGCGTCAGCGCCGCGGCGCGGCGCGTCGCGCCCTGCGCCGCGGTGACGTAGCGATCGAGCTCGGCGACGCGGCCCTGCGCCACGCGCACCTGGATCATCTCCAGCGCGCCCGAGATGCCGGTCAGCAGATTGTTGAAATCGTGCGCGAGGCCGCCGGTGAGCTGGCCCACCGCCTCCATCTTATGCGCCTGGCGCAGCTGCTCCTCGGCGCGCATCAGTTCGGTGGTGCGCGCCTCCACCTCCTGCTCGAGATGCGCGGTGAGATCGGCCAGCTCGCGCTCGGCGCGGCGGCGCTCGACCGCGTCGCGCGTCCGCTCGGCCACCTCGCGGACGAATCCCTGTTCCTCGTCGGTCCACCGACGCGGCTGGGCGTGGTTGAGGTACAGCAAAGCGACAAAGCCGCCCTGCTCGGTCACCGGCATGTTGATGAAGGACATGGCGGCGAGCTGGCGCAGGCCCTCGGCGGTGTCGCGCGTGCGCGGGTCGAGCCGCACGTCCTCGATCGCGACGGTGACGCCGCGCTTCAGGTCCTCGATGTACGAGCCATAGTCGCGGAAGTGCAGCACCGCGGGGAGCGGATCGATCCCCGGCGCGCAGAAGGCGCGCTCGGTGGTGATCGTCTCCGCCACCGCGTCGACGATGCCATAGCCGGCGCGGCTGACGTCGAGCGCGCGGCCCAGTACCTTGGCGGCGGCGAGCGCGAGGTCGCCGGCGTCGCCGGGCTCGCGCAGCCGGTCGCCCAGCTCCACCAGCGCGGCGAGGCGCAGCTCGGCCCGCTTGCGCTGGTCGATGTCGAAGCTGACGCCGGGGAAGTGGACCGCCGCGCCCGCGGCATCGCGGTCGACGCGCCCCTGCGCCGCGACCCAGCGCGTCCGCCCCTCCGCATCGACGAGGCGATACTCGGCCTCGAACGGCGCGCCGCTGGCGATGCTGTGGTCGATCGCCTCGCGCACGCGCGGCAGGTCGTCGGGATGGATGCCGCCGAAGAAGTCGGCGATCGGCGCGCCGTCGCGCGCCAGCTCGGGGGCGACGCCATATAGCGCGGCGAAGCCGACGTCGGAGGTGACGCGATCGGCGCGGATATCCCAGTCCCAGCGCCCGATGCTGGGCGCCTCGGCGGGCGCGCGTGGGCGCGGCGTCGATACGGGTGGTTGGGTCATGTCAGAGAGGCTGCTCGGGGAAGGTCACCCCCGTCCAAACACCATCCTGGGCCAGGGGTTCAACGCCGCGACCTTGACTTTTTGCTGCACCTGCGCCATCTGCGCCGCATCGAGACGTATGCAGCGTGATCGGGCCCTCGCGGGCTCAGGCTCCGTCTCGGTTGTTGTTTCAGGGCTTCCCAAGTCACGCGGGGCGTCATTCTCCCCCCGCCACCCGTGCGTCCTCGCGGCGCGCGGTGGGCCTGTTTCGCAGGATTTTCACATGTCATTCTCCCATCTCGGCCTGGCCGAGCCGCTCGTCCGCGCGCTCGAGGCCAAGGGCTATAGCGAGCCCACCCCGATCCAGCGCGACAGCATCCCGCTGCTGCTCGAGGGCAAGGACCTGCTCGGCATCGCGCAGACCGGCACCGGCAAGACCGCGGCCTTCGTGCTGCCGTCGATCCAGCGCCTGTCCGAGGCGAACAAGCGCGTGCTGCCGACGCACTGCCGCATGCTGGTGCTGGCGCCGACGCGCGAGCTGGCGAGCCAGATCGCCGAGTCGGCGCGCGGCTACGGCCAGTTCTCCAAGATGTCGGTGGCGACCGTGTTCGGCGGCACCAGCATCGCCAAGAACCGCAACGACGTCGCGCGCGGCGTCGATATCCTGGTCGCCACGCCGGGTCGCCTGATCGACGTGATCGAGCAGGGCTTCCTCAACCTGTCGATGCTCGAGATCCTCGTGCTCGACGAGGCCGACCAGATGCTCGACCTCGGCTTCATCCACGCGCTCAAGAAGATCGTGCGCATGCTGCCGCGCAAGCGCCAGTCGCTGTTTTTCTCGGCGACGATGCCGCCGTCGATCCGCCAGCTCGCCGACCAGTTCCTCACCGATCCGGCGACCGTCTCGGTGGTGCCTCAGTCGACCACCGCGGAGCGCGTCGACCAGTCGGTGATCTTCTGCAACCAGACCGAGAAGCAGGCGCTGCTCACCATCCTGCTGCGCGAGACCAAGATCGACCGGGCGCTGGTGTTCACGCGCACCAAGCACGGCGCCGATCGTGTCGTGAAGCTGCTCGCGGGCAACGGCATCGCCGCCAACGCGATCCACGGCAACAAGTCGCAGCCGCAGCGCGAGCGCGCGCTGGCGGCGTTCAAGGCGGGCGAGGTGCCGATCCTGGTCGCCACCGACATCGCCGCGCGCGGCATCGACGTCTCGGGGGTGAGCCATGTGTTCAACTTCGAGCTGCCCAACGTGCCCGAGCAATATGTCCACCGCATCGGCCGCACCGCGCGCGCCGGACGCAGCGGCGAGGCGATCGCCTTCTGCGCGGACGACGAGCGACCCTACCTCAAGGACATCGAGAAGCTGACTCGCCAGAAGGTGACGCAGCATGAGCTGCCCGAGGACTTCCTGCGCCGCGCCGAGCAGCTCAAGAGCGAGCGCGTCAAGGCGATCGGCGCCGATCCCGCGCCGCGCGAGGACCGTCCGCGCGGATCGCGTCCGCCGGCGCGTCCGCGGGCCACGCACGCGCCGCGCCCGACCGCGGGCTCGCCGCAGGGCCGCAACTACGCCAACGCGAGCGCCGGTCCGGCCGGCGGCAACGGCGGCGGCAATCGTCGCCGTCGCGGCGGTCGCGGCCGCGGTGCCGGCGGCGGTGCGGGAGCGCCTGCGGGGCGGTAAGAGCGACACTGACGTTCTGAGAGGTGACTCGGTCCTCCCCTGCAAGGGGAGGTGGCAGTGCGTCGCACTGACGGAGGGGTGTCGCCGGCGGTGAGTCCTCCCGACCTCGCCGGCCGGGTCACCCCTCCGTCAGGCCTGCGGCCTGCCACCTCTCCTTGCAGGGGAGGACCGACGTGCGCCGCGTCCCTGCTCGGCTACTTCGCCGCCTTGCGCAGCGCGAGCCGCACCAGCGCGTCGAGCCCGGCGCTCGCGCCCAGCTCCTCCTCCGCCGCGGCGACCGCGGCGCTCGCCTCGGCGGGGCGGAAGCCGAGGTTGAGCAGCGCCGACACCGCGTCAACGCTCGCCCCCGCGGGCACCACCTGCGCCGCCGCGGCCGGGCCAAGCGCGACGCCGCCGACCTTGTCCTTGAGCTCGCGCACGATCCGCTCGGCCAGCTTGGGGCCGACTCCGTTGGCGCGCGCCACCGTCGCCTTGTCCTGCGCCATCACCGCGCGGCTGAGGTCGTTGGGCTCGAGCGCGGAGAGGATCGCCAGCGCGACCCGCGCCCCCACCCCCTGCACGCCGGTGAGCAGCCGGAACCAGTCGCGCTCGGCCGCGCTGGCGAAGCCGACCAGCCGCAGAAAATCCTCGCCGACCAGCAGCTCGGTATGGACGAGGCAGGCCTCGCCCGCGGGCGGCAGCGCGGCGAGCGTGCGCGCCGAGGCGCCGACGAGATAGCCGACCCCCGCGACCTCGATCACCGCGTGGTCGATCCCGGTCGACGCGACCAGCCCCTTGAGATGCGCGATCATGCGCGCGGCGTTAGGCGATGCGGGGCCGGCCGTCGATGGGAATGGCGGTCCGAGGCTCCCTCTGTCGGCGCCAACGGTCTGATCGCACGCCGTGTGCTCCTATCACCGTCGTCCCGGACCTGGTCCGGGATCCACTCGTCCGCGAGAGTAACGCCTCCTAAGTATGCGGCACGGTGGATCCCGGAACGGGTCCGGGATGACGGAGCGAGAGAAACGGTTGCTCCTCCCCTCAGAACGCAGCAGTGATCGTGGCGAACACCTGGCGCGGCGCGACCGGGAAGAAATTGTACGTCCCGCTCGCGGCGCCGATGCTGATCGTGCTGGCGCCGCGCTGGTCGGTGAGATTGGTGACGTTGAGGCTCACCCCCAGCTTCTTCGCCAGCCCCTCGCCCGACAGCGGCATGTCGAAGCCGATCCGGCCGGAAAGCGTGAAATAGCCCTTCACGCTGAGGTCGTTGGTATAAGTGGCATAGCGCTTGCCGATATAGTCGCCGATCAGCTGCAACTCGACGCCGTCGGTGCGCAGCGTCGCCACCGTTTTGTTGAGCCACTCGGGCGAGCCCGGCACCTTCTTGCCCGCGGTCGGCACCACCGTTTGCGCGGCGCCGACGGTGTAATCGTCGTCGTAGCGCGAGTTGTTGTACGACAGGGCATTGTACAGCGAGACCGTGTCGCCGAAGCGCAGCGTGCCGGCGACGTCGACACCATCGGTGGTCACGCTGCCGACGTTGGCGAGGATGGTCGCGCCGCTCGCCACCGCGCTGATCGTCTGGGTCGGGCTGACGCCCAGCAGCCGGTTCGAGAAGTCGACGTGATAATAGCTGATCTGGCCCTCGAAGCCCGTGACCGGGCCGAGATCGAGCGCGCGGCGGGTGCGCACGCCGCCCTCGTAGGTCCAGCTCGTCTCGGGCTTGGTCTGGTCCTTGAACGCCTCGAACAGTGTCTGGCTGCCCAGCGCGAAGGGCGACAGGCCCGCCGCCGCGCTCGTCTGGAACTGGCGGATGTTCTTCTGCGCGTTGACGAACACCTGCTCGCTCGCGGTGACGTCCCAGAGCACGCCCGCCTGGGGCAGGAACCACTCGTCGGTGTTGAGCCGGCCGACCGGCAGCTCGCGCGAGCCGGTGAACGAGCCCGGGATCGGCTGCACCGGCACCGCCTGGCGCGCCTTCTGGAAGGTGCTCTTGAAGCCCGCCTGCACCAGCAGCGTCGGCACGACCTGCCAGGCGTCCTGGATATGCGTCTGGATTTCCTCGACGCGCACCTCGCTGCCGTACTGCGTGATCAGCGGGTCGGCGTAGCTGTTGGGGCGGCGGTAGACCGAGCTGGGGTCGTTGATGTCGAAGGCGTACCAGCGGCGATAGCTCGACGAGCTCTGCCGCTCGTACCAGCCGCCCAGCTCGATCTGGTGGTTGCCGAGCTCGACCTTGAGCGTCGACAGGCCGCCGTAGCGATCGATGCGATATTCGGTGGTGCGCGTCGCCAGCCCGGAGTTGCCGAAGATCGTCGACAGCCGCGCGAGGTTGGTCGGCGAGGTCGGGCTGCTCCCGGCGGCGCCCGGGTAATAATAAGAGAACAGCAGCGGCAGGCCGGCGGCGGTGATCGGGCCGGCGATGATGCCGACGCCGTCATTGTGGTGGAAGTACACCTGGTTCGACCAGGTCACCCGGTCGGTGGCGCGCCAGTCGTATTTGGCGTAGCCGAGATAGTCGGTGCGCAGCGCGCCGCCGTAATAGTTGCTGTAGTTGCTGCCCGCGGCGGCATAGCTGGGCGCGCCGTTATAGGCATATTGATTGTTGAAATATTTTAGCGTGTTGGCCAGGTCCGAGTAGAGGAACGGCCGGATATAGGGCTGGAACGCCTGGTTGGCCGCGACGACGGTGGCATCCTCGTTGGGCTCGGTCTTGTCCGAATAGGCGAAGTAGGCGGTCAGCTTGCCACGGCTGTCGTCGTGAACCAGCTTGGCATTGCCCTGCCAGCCGTTCTGATAGCCGTTGAAGTCCCACGCCCGCGCGCGCTGGCGCACGCCCGAGACATAGAGCCGCGTGTTCTGCCCGATGTCGCCGCTGTCGAGGCGCAGATAGGAGCGCGTCGCCTGGTAGCTGCCGACGGTCTGCGCCGCGGTGAGGCCGAAGTCCGCGCGCGGGTCGCTCGAGAAGGTGTCGATCGTGCCGCCGAGGTTGCTGGTCGAGGCGGTGCCGAGGTCGCCCGCGCCCGAGGCCAACGTGACGCGGCCGACATTCTCCGAGATGATCGCGCGCTGTGGGCTCAGCCCGTTGTAATTGCCGTATTGCTGGTCGCCGAGCGGGACGCCGTCGAGCGTGTAGCCGAGCTGCTGCGCGTTGAAGCCATGGATGAAGAGCGAGATGTTCTGCTCGTTGTTGCCCCACGGGTCGGCGGTCAGATAGGTCACGCCGGGCAGCGTCTGGAGCGCCTTGAGCGGGCTGATGCCGGGCAGAATCTTCTGGATTTCGACGTTGCCGATCTGCGTGACCGATCGGGTCACCGCGCCGGTGACGACGACATCGGTCGCGGCGGTATCATCGGTCGTCGCCGGGTCGGCGCCCGCGCCGGAAGCCGGGTCCGCGAGCGCAGCGGCGGCGGCAGCGGGCGCGGCGCCCGTGCCGTCGCGCACGATCTGCGAGTCCTGCGCCGCGGCGGGCACCGCCGGGAAAGCGAGCGCGGCCGCGCTCGCGAGCAGCATCGTACGGTTCATGTGATCGTTCCCCAGCGGGCGCTGATCCGCCCGTCTGCGGTGCGCTGTGCGAGCGTCATCTTGCGGCGCGATGACGTTACTGGGTCAGTTCAATGACATGCGGTGGGAGGTGGGTGGAGAGATGAGTCTCACGCTGCGTCTCACCGACCGCGTTTGCTCGATCGCGCCACAGCGGCTGGCTACCCACGTCCGTCAAACCGGACTCGGTCCGGGATCCACCGTGCCGCTCATCCTGCAGGCGTTGCCCTTGCGGAGAAGTGGATCCCGGAACAAGTCCGGGACGACGGAAGAAGGTAGGGAGGGCCGACGTAGGCCGCGGCCCCCTCGCTTCTCGCCCCCTTCACACCGCCGCGGTGATCGCCTTCAGGTCGACGATCGGGCGCGCGCCGAAATGCTGGATCACCTCGGCGGCGCAGATCGCACCCAGCGTCAGCGATGCCTCCAGCGACTTGCCGCGCGCCTGGCCGAACAGGAAGCCCGCCGCGAACAGGTCGCCCGCGCCGGTGGTGTCGACCACCTTGTCGATCGGCTGCGCCGGCACCGTGACGCGCTCGTCGCCCGCGATCGCGGTGGCGCCGCGCTCGCTCAGCGTGACCACCACCAGCGGCACCTTGTCCTTCACCGCCGCGATCGCCGCCTCAACGTCGCCCGTCTCGGTCAGCGACATGATCTCCGCCTCGTTGGCGAACAGCAGGTCGATCAACCCGGCGTCGATCAGTGCGTGGAAGGCGGCGCGGTGGCGGTCGATGACGAACTCGGCGGAGAGCGTGAAGGCCACCTTGCGCCCCGCCGCGCGCGCGACGTCGATCGCGGCGCGCATCGCCGCGCGCGGCTCCTCCGGATCCCACAGATAGCCCTCGAGATAGAGGTAGCGCGCGTCCGCGATCAGCGCGCGGTCCAGCGCCGCCTCGGGCAGATAGTGCGAGGCGCCGAGGAAGGTGTTCATCGTGCGCTGCCCGTCGGGCGTGACGAAGATCAGGCAGCGGCCGGTGGTCGGCGCGCCGGCGCGCGCGGGCGTGTCGAAGCGGATACCCGCGGCGCGGATGTCGTGCGCGAAGACGTCGCCGAGCTGGTCGTCGGCGACCTGGCCGATGAAGGCGCAGGACGCGCCCAGTGCCGCCATGCCCGCGATCGTGTTCGCCGCCGACCCGCCCGACACCTCCTGCCCCGGCCCCATCTTGGCGTAGAGCGTGTCGGCTTCCTCGGGCGAGAAGACCAGCGCCATCGCCCCCTTGGTCATGCCGTTCTCGGCGACGAAGGCGTCGCTCGCGGGCGAGAGGATGTCGACGATGGCGTTGCCGATCGCGACGACGTCGTAACGGGGTTCGGTCAAGGGAATGGTCCTGCTGTCCGGGAAAGCGCCCGCCTATCCGGCGCCCGCGGCTTGCGCAACCGCGGCGCAGGGCGCATCGCTGCGCCACGATGCTGCGCGCGCTGCTGCTCTCGATCGGTCAGCTCGGCGACCCGCCGGTGCTGCGCGTGTTGGCGCAGTCGCTGGCGGTGACGCTCGCGCTGTTCGCGGCGCTGGCGCTCGGCCTGTGGTGGCTGGTCGACGCCGCGCTGGCCGGCTGGGCCTATCACGGCGCGATGGCGGGGCTGGCCGCGGTGATGGCGACCGCGCTGGCCTTCTGGCTGCTGTTCCGCGCGATCGCGATCCTGGTGGTCGGACTGTTCGCCGACAACATCGTCGCGGCGGTCGAGCGGCGCCACTATCCCGCGGCGGCGGCGAGCGCGCGCGAGGTGCCGCTGGCGCGCGGGCTGGCGATGGGGCTCGGCTCGGCGACGCGCTTCGTGCTGGTCAACCTGCTGCTGCTGCCGGTCTATCTCGCGCTGCTCGTCACCGGGGTCGGCACCGCGGCGCTGTTCTTCCTGGTCAACGCGTGGCTGCTCGGGCGCGACCTCGGCGACATGGTGGCGGCGCGCCACCTGCCGCGCGCGGCGATGCGAGACTGGCGCGCGGCGACCGGCGGGCGCCGCTTCGTGCTGGGGCTTGCCGGCACCGCGCTGTTCGTGGTTCCGCTGCTCAACGTCCTCGCCCCCGTGCTCAGCGCGGCGATGGCGACGCATTTGTACCACGGAGCCCGTCGATGATCCCGTCCCGCCGTGTCGCCGCGCTGCTCCCCGCGCTCGCGATCGCGGGCTGTACCGCCACCGCGCCCACCACCGCGCCGCGGCCGCAGCCGGTCGCGGCGGCGCTGCCCAGCCTGGGGCTGGAAAGCGTGATCGGGCAGAACGCCGCCGCGCTGGTGCGCAGCTTCGGCCCGCCCGACGCCGACGTGCGCGAGGGCACCGCGCGCAAGCTGCAATTCTCCAGCGCGATCTGCATCCTCGACGCTTATCTCTATCCCCCCAGCACGGGCAGCGGCGAGGCCAAGGTGACCTGGGTCGACTCGCGCCAGCGCGACGGCCGCTCGATCGATCGGGCCAGCTGCGTCGCGGCGCTGGCGCGGCGGGAGGGAGGGAAGTAGCGGCGGTCAAGCGTCAGCGAGGCAGGCGATAGAGACGCTCTACCCGCCGTCGTCGCTCGCGCAGATCCTCCCCGGCACGGGGAGGGGGACCATGCGAAGCATGGTGGAGGGGGGCTTCCACAAGCGCTGCACTGTGGGGAGAACCCCCTCCACCACCGGCTTTGCCGGCGGTCCCCCTCCCCGCCGAGCGGGGAGGATCTGCGCGGGAGCAACCCCTCCCTTCCGCGCTGGCCCTGGCGCGCGCGCTCGCCTAGGCTCGGCCGCGACAAGGGGGCGTCGGGTGGCGGATAACGGGATCGCGGTCAGCGCCGAGGCGCTGGTGAAACGCTACGGCGAGCGGCGCGTGGTGGACGGCGTCGATCTCGTGGTACCTGAAGGCGCGATCTACGGCGTGCTCGGCCCCAACGGTGCGGGCAAGACCACGACGTTGCGCATGCTGCTCGGCATCATCGAGCCCGACTCGGGCAAGCGCCGCCTGCTCGGCAGCGACGCCCCGCGCGACGTCGGCGACCGCGTCGGCTATCTGCCCGAGGAGCGCGGGCTGTACCCCTCGATGACCGCGCGCGAGGCGATCGCCTTCATGGGCGCGCTGCGCGGGCTGGAGTGGCGCACCGGCCGCGCGCGCGCCGCCGAGCTGCTCGAGGCGGCCGGGCTGGGCCACGCGATCGACGGCAAGATCCGCAAGCTCTCCAAGGGCATGGCGCAGCTGGTCCAGCTGCTCGGCGCGGTCGTCCACCGCCCAGACCTGCTCGTGCTCGACGAGCCGTTCTCCGGGCTCGACCCGGTCAACCAGGAGCGGCTGGAGGCGCTGATCCGTGCCGAGCAGGCGCGCGGCGCCACCATCCTCTTCTCCACCCACGTCATGCAGCACGCGCAGCGGCTGTGCGACCGGCTCGCGATCATCGCGCGCGGGCAGCGCCGCTTCGAGGGCACCGTCGACGAGGCGCGCGCGCTGCTGCCGCAGCACGTCCATTACGTGCCGCACCGCGCCGACCCGGCGATCGCCGCGCTGCTCCCGGCCGACGCGCGTAGCGACGGCGAGGGCTGGCGCTTCCAGCTCCCGCCCGACGGGATCGAGGCGGTGCTCACCCGGCTGATCGCGGCCGGTCACGGCATCGCCGGCCTGTCGATCGAGCGACCGGGGCTGCACGAGGCCTTCGTGCGAGTCGTCGGCGAGCAGGAGGCGCGCGCGTGACCCAGCTTCGCCGCCATCTCCGCCAGACGCTGACGATCGCGCGCCGCGATTTCGTCGCTACCGTGTTCACCCCGATCTTCCTGCTGTTCCTGTTCGCGCCGCTGATCATGGCGTCGTTCGGCGCGGTCGGCGGCATGGGCGCGGCGAGCGCGTCGGACAGTTCGGCCGCGCGCACCCGACTGGTGGTGCTGCTGCCCGCCGCGACGGCGCGGCGCGTGCTCGACGCCGACGCGCGCTGGCGACCGCTGCTCGCCGGCGACTCGCGCCAGCCGCAGGTCGAGGCGCGCGCTCCCGCCCCCGATCCGGCGCGTCAGGCCGCCGCGGCGCTCGCCGCGGGCGCGCACGGCCACGATACGGTCGACGTCGCCGCGGTGCTCTACGGCCCGCTCGATCGCCCGGCGGTGCTCTACGCCGCGGGCAGCCGCGGCGGCGCGCGCTACCTCGCCGGCCTCGCGCGCGATGCCGCGCTGGCCGAGCGCGCCGGCACCGCGCCCGCGGCGGCGACGCTCACCGCGGTGCAGACCAGCGCGCCGTCGCAGGGCGTGCGCAAGGCGACGGGCTTCTTCGCGGTGTTCGGGATCTTCTTCCTCACGCTGTTCCTGTCCGGCCAGGTCGCCGGCACGATGGCGGAGGAGCGCAACAACAAGGTGATCGAGGTGCTCGCCGCCGCGGTGCCGCTGGAGAGCGTGTTCCTGGGCAAGCTGGTCGGCATGTTCGGCGTGGCGGTACTGTTCGTCACCTTCTGGGGCGTGGTGATCAGCCAGCTCGGCGCGCTGCTGCCCGGCGACATCGGCGATTCGCTGCGCACGCTCGCGCCCGCGGTGGGCGGCGGCTGGTTCGCGCTGCTGTTCGGCGGCTATTTCACCATGGCCTATCTGCTGCTCGGCTCGGTCTTCCTCGGCGTCGGCGCGCAGGCGGCGACGATGCGCGAGATCCAGATGCTGTCGCTGCCGATCACGATCATCCAGGTGGCGATGTTCGCGCTCTCCTCGGCGGCGGTCTCGCATCCGGGCAGCTGGGTGGCGATGCTCGCCGAGCTGTTCCCGCTGTCCTCGCCGTTCGCGATGGCCGGCCGCGCGGCGAGCGACTCGGCACTGTGGCCGCATGCCGCCGCACTGGCGTGGCAGGCCTTGTGGGTAGCGATCTTCATCACCGTGGGCGCGCGGCTGTTCCGTCGCGGCGTGCTCCAGTCGGGCAGCCCGACGCCGGCGTGGAAGCGGCTGTTCAACCGCCGCTGAGTGGGTGGATCGACACCGTATACGGCATCTTCGCTGTCGCATTTATGCAACGCTCGGCGACAGTGTTGCAGCGCAGGACGAAAGCACTTTCCGCTGTCATGTAAGAGACATAATCGGAGGTCATCGGCGCGCCCAACGACGACGAATTCCGTCGCGCACCAGGCCATGCGCCATAGGGGACATCATCCGATGCGAAACAACCTTCTCGTAGGCGCGGCGCTGGTCGCACTCGTCGCGCCCGCCGCTGCCATGGCGCAGGAAACCACCTCGACGATCCGCGGCACCGTGACGGGCGACGGCGCCCCGGTGGCCGGCGCGACGGTCGAGGTCGTCAACGTCCCCTCGGGCACGCGCTCGACCACCACCACCGACTCGAAGGGCGGCTTCAACGCCACCGGCCTGCGCCCGGGCGGCCCCTATTCGATCACGGTCCGTGCCACCGGCTATGCCGACACCACCGTCACCGACGTGACCACGATCGTCGCGCAGACCTTCGACCTGCCGATCGAGCTGACCGCCGAGGGCACCGACATCGTCGTCACCGCGGCCTCGATCCCGAGCGCGCGCACCGTCAGCCAGGGCCCGGCGACCGTCCTCAACGCGGAGAAGATCGGCACCATCGCCTCGGTCAACCGCGACATCCGCGACCTGATGCGCCGCGACCCGCTCGCCCGCCTCGACGACACGCCCAGCGGCGGCCGTGCGGTCAGCTTCGCCGGCCAGAACGCGCGCTTCAACCGCTTCACCGTCGACGGCGTGCCGATCACCGACAATTTCGGGCTCAACCCGGACGGTCTGCCGAGCCGCCGCTCGCCGATCCCGCTCGACGCGATCGGCCAGTTCCAGACCAAGGTCGCCCCGTATGACGTGCGCGAGGGCAACTTCCAGGGCGGCGTCGTCAACGTCATCCTCAAGTCCGGCACCAACGAGTTCCACGGCACCGGCTTCTACTCCTATTCGGCGGACGAGCTGAGCGGCACCAAGACCAAGGCGGGCCCGGGCGTGCCCACCGGCGAGGTGATCCTGCCCAACTACAAGTATGAGAATTACGGCGCCGAGCTCTCCGGCCCGATCATCAAGGACCGGTTGTTCTTCATGGTCGCGGGCGAGCGCCTGCGCGCGCCGCGCCCGATCGCCGAGGGTCCCAGCGACGCCAACGCCGGCACCACCATCCCCAACCTGTCACTCGCCGACATCAACAACGTCTCGGCGATCGCGCAGTCGCGCTACGGCTATGACACCGGCGGCGTCGTCAGCAGCAACCAGGACAAGGACGACCGCCTCGTCGCGCGGATCGACGCCAATCTGTCGGACACGCAGCGACTGGCGCTGACCTACAGCTACGCCGAGGACTCGATCGTCCTCACCAACAACACCAGCGCCAATCCCAGCTCGCCCAGCCTCGGACTCGCGTCCAACGCCTATCTTCAGGGCAACAAGCTGCACACCGGCGTGATCCAGCTGAACTCGGACTGGTCGGACAGCTTCTCCACGGAGGCGCGCGGCTTCTACAAGAAGTACACGCGCATCCAGGACCCGCTGCAGGGCCGCGGCTTCGCCGAGATGCGCGTCTGCACCGCACCGACGTCGGACCGCGCCAACCCCGGCGCCGCGGGCGCCGGCGCCTCGCTCAACTGCGCGCCGGGCTATGCCACGGTCTCGTTCGGTCCGGACGTGTCGCGCCAGTTCAACGCGCTTAGCACCGAGACTTGGGGCGGTACGCTCCAGGCCCGCGTGACCCGCGAGGGCCATGACCTGCGGATCTTCACCGACATCCAGCACGTCGACGTGTTCAACGCTTTCCTCAGCTCGTCTAGCCCGCGCGCCGGCACCACCGGCTCCTATTATTTCGACTCGCTGGCCGACTTCCAGGCGGGCAACGCGCAGCGCTTCGGCTACACCAACGCGGTGCCGTCGCTCGATCCGAACAACGCCGCGGCGCAGTTCAACTATTGGCAATATGCCTTCGGCGTGCAGGACGTCTGGAGCATCACCCCGACGCTGAACTTCGCCTACGGCATGCGCTACGACCTGTACGGCAGCCACAGCCGCCCGCCGCTGAACGCCACCTTCACCCAGCGCTACGGCTTCACCAACCAGGCGTTCCTGTCCGGCCGCGGGCTGTTCCAGCCGCGCTTCGGGTTCGACTGGAAGCCGGTGCGTGAGATCAGCCTGCGCGGCGGCATCGGCATCTTCGGCGGGGGCGCGCCCGACGTCTACACGTCGAACAGCTTCTCCAACACGGGTATCGCGTCCAACGTGATCGACGTGCGCCAGATCAACAACGGCACGTACGAGGGTACCGGCCTGCCGTCGCAGGCGGTCGGCCAGGCGATCCTGAGCAACGTCAACGGCGGGACGATCCCGACCGCCGCGAACACCTATCTGGCCGGCGGCGTCTCGGCGGCGGCGACCAACGCGGTGGCGCCGAACTTCCGCCTGCCGTCGCAGTGGCGCGGCACGCTGTCGCTCGACTACACGCCGCAGTTCCTCGGCGGTGGCTGGACCTTCGGCGGCGACTTCTTCTGGTCGGACGTGCGCGACCAGGTGTTCTGGACCGACATCCGCTCGGTCCCGACCGCGGCGCGCACCCCCGACGGTCGCGTCCGCTACACCTCGCTGACCACGCCGACGGACACGTTCAACGACATCCTGCTGACCAACACCGGGCGCGGCCGCAGCTACGTCGGCGTCGCGCGGATCAACAAGCAGTTCGACTTCGGTCTCTACCTGGGTGCGAGCTACACTTACCAGAACATCAAGGATCGCACCCCGGCGACTTCGTCGACCGCCGGCTCGAACTATGCCAACGGCGCCTTCCTCGACGCCAATGGCGCGGCCTATGGCACGTCGAACGACGAGGTCCGGCACAACTTCAAATATGACGTGACGTTCGATCACGCCTTCGTCGGCGACTACAAGACGCGCCTGTCGCTGTTCGGCGAGACCCGCATCGGTCGCCCGTACAGCTACACGATGCAGGACACGTCGAGCGGGCGCAGCGCGATCTTCGGCACCACCGGTTCGAACTCGCGCTACCTGATGTACGTGCCGACCGGGATCGACGATCCCCTCGTCACTTATGACAACCCGACCACGGCGGCGACGCTCAACCAGTTCTTCGAGGACTCGGGGCTGGCCAAGTACCGCGGCAAGATCGCACCGCGCAACGCGTTCAACTCCAAGTGGTTCACCCGGATCGACCTGCACGTCGGCCAGGAGATCCCGACCTTCGTGGGCAACTCGCGCTTCGAGGTGTTCGCGGATATCGAGAATTTCACCAACCTGCTCAACAAGAACTGGGGGCAGATCCGCGAGTATCAGTTCCCCTATACCGCGGTGGCGGCGCGGGTGAGCTGCGTGACGGTGGGCAGCAACACCTGCGCCCAGTACCGCTACGCACTGCCCAACGCGACGCCGAGCGACACGATCTACGCGTCGCAGTCGCTCTACACGATCCGCGTCGGCGCCCGCTTCACCTTCTAAGCTCGCCGCCCGTTTGACCCGACCAGGCCGCCGTCCCAGCCCGGGGCGGCGGCCTTCCTTTTGCGCCAAGCGGTTCGCCGGTGTAGAGGGGGACGCGATGGCGACCTCCGCGACCCATGCGCCCCCCGCGCCTACCGCTTCCGCCCCGCCCCCGACCAGCGCAGCCGCGCCGGTGCGCCAGCTGCCCGCGCGCCAGCTGTTCGTGCGCCCCTTCTTCGAGGACAAGGCCGCCGCCTTCTGGAAGCTCCAGGCGGCGGGCTGGACCGGCTACATGCTGCTGCGCTCGGTCTCGTCGCTGTCGGTCAGCTTCACGCTCAAGTCGATCGTGCCGGTGATCATCGAGTCGATCGTGGGCTACTGCATCACGCTGCTGCTCTCGACGCTGTACGGCTTCTACCGCCGGCTGCCGCGCGTGACGGGCATCATGCTGTCGATCTTCACGCTGTCGGCCGCGACCTTCCTCTACGCCACGCTCGACGCTTTCTCGTTCAGCCTGATCAAGCTCGCCGCGCCGGGCATCGACCTGTCGGTGCTGCTCGCCACGCTGTTCCTCAACTTCACCGTGCTGGCGGGCTGGTCGGCGCTGTATTTCGGCATCAACTTCTACCTGATCGTCGAGGACCAGATCGATCAGATGGAGCATCTCGAGAACCAGGCCTCGAGCGCGCAGCTGGCGATGCTGCGCTACCAGCTAAACCCGCACTTCCTGTTCAACACGCTCAACTCGATCTCGACGCTGGTGCTGCTCAAGCAGACCGAGCGCGCCAACGCGATGCTGTCGCGGCTCGCCTCGTTCCTGCGCTACACGCTCGCCAACGAGCCGACCGCGCACGTCACCGTCGCGCAGGAGGTGGAGACGTTGAAGCTGTACCTCGAGATCGAGAAGATGCGCTTCGAGGAGCGGCTGCGCCCCAAGTTCGAGGTCGACGCGGCGGTCGAGAAGGCGCGACTGCCGTCGCTGCTGCTCCAGCCGCTGGTCGAGAATGCGATCAAATATGCCGTCACGCCGCAGGAGGATGGCGCCGAGATCTGCGTCACCGCGCGGCTCGTCGGCGACAGGGTGCTGCTCGGCGTATCCGACACCGGTCCGGGCTTGATGCCGACCAAATCGCGGCCAAGCCTTTCCACCGGCGTCGGCATCGCCAATATCAGGGAACGGCTGGCACAGGCTTACGGGCCTGACCACCGCTTCGATGTGCGGGCCATGCCGACGGGCGGGTTCGGGGTCGAGATCGAGATCCCGTACCAGCGCGACGTACCGAATAGAGAGGTGTGATGACCATTCGTACCATCCTCGTCGACGACGAGCCGCTCGCGATCCAGGGGCTCGAGCTCCGCCTCGCGGCGCACGACGACGTCGAGATCATCGCCAAGTGCCAGAACGGGCGCGAGGCGATCAGCGCGATCAAGACCCACAAGCCCGACCTCGTCTTCCTCGACATCCAGATGCCGGGCTTCGACGGTTTCTCGGTCGTGCAGGGACTGATGGACGTCGAGCCGCCGCTCTTCGTGTTCGTCACCGCCTATTCCGATCACGCGATCCGCGCCTTCGAGGCGCAGGCGACCGATTATCTGATGAAGCCGGTGGAGGAGGCGCGGCTGGCCGACACGCTCGACCGCGTCCGCCAGCGCCTGTCCGAGCGGCAGAGCGTCGGCGAGGCGGAGAAGCTAAAGGAGGTGCTCGCCGAGCATGCGCCGCAGGCGGCCGCTGAGATGGGCGACGGCGGCGGCGACGCGGTCAACGCCAGCCGTTTCGAGAAGATGATCAACATCAAGGATCGCGGCCAGATCTTCCGCGTCGACGTCGACACGATCGAACGGATCGACGCCGCGGGCGATTACATGTGCATCTACACCGGCGACAACACGCTGATCCTGCGCGAGACGATGAAGGATCTCGAGAAAAGGCTCGACCCGCGCCGGTTCCAGCGCATCCACCGCTCGACGATCGTCAACCTCGACCTCGTCAAGCAGGTCAAGCCGCACACCAACGGCGAGTGTTTCCTGGTGCTCGACTCGGGCGCGAGCGTGAAGGTGAGCCGCAGCTACCGCGACGTGGTGGCGCGCTTCGTCCATTGAGCGACGCGCCCGTCCGCGTCGACGCGCTCTACCGCTTCGCGCGGCTCGACGACCCGCACGCGCTGCGCGGACCGCTGCTGGAGATCGCGCGCGCGGGCGGCGTGCGCGGCACGCTGCTGCTCGCGAGCGAGGGGGTGAACGGCACCGTCGCGGGCACGCCCGCGGCGCTCGACCGGCTGCTCGCGCCGATCCGCGCGCTGCCGGGTGGCGCGCTGTCGCTCAAGCACAGCTGGGCGGACGCCTCGCCATTCCACCGGCTCAAGGTGAAGGTGAAGCGCGAGATCGTCACGATGGGCGAGCCGGTCGACCCGCTCACCGAGTCGGGCCACTATGTCGCGCCGGCCGATTGGAACGCGCTGATCGACGATCCCGCCACGCTCGTGATCGATACGCGCAACGCCTATGAGGTGCGAGTCGGCAGCTTCGCCGGCGCGGTCGACCCGGGCACCGCGAGCTTCGCCGACTTTCCCGCCTGGTTCCGTTCCAACCGCGACACGTTGCTGGCAGGCAAGACGCGCGTGGCGATGTTCTGCACCGGCGGCATCCGCTGCGAGAAGTCGACCGCGCTGCTCAGGCGCGAGGGCATCGAGCAGGTCCACCATCTCGACGGCGGCATCCTGCGCTATCTCGAAGAAGTGCCCGCGGCGGAGAGCCGCTGGTCGGGCGAATGCTTCGTGTTCGACCAGCGCGTCGCGGTCGGTCACGGCCTCACGCCGGGGACGCACCTGCTGTGCCACGCCTGCCGTATGCCGGTGAGCCCGGGCGACCGCGCCTCGCCGCTGTATGTCGAGGGGGTGAGCTGTCCCGCCTGCCACGACTCGCGCGGCGACGCGCAGCGCGCCGGCTACGCCGAGCGCCACCGCCAGCAGCGGCTCGCCGAGGCGCGCGGCGAGGCGCATGTCGGACGTCAGTTCGAGGGGTAAGCGGTGTTCCTGCTCATGCAGGAACCCGGGGTTACTCAGCGACGGGCCCGCGCCCCCGAGGCTCCTGCGTGCGCAGGAGCACGGTACCCGCTCCGCTCCGCCCCGTTAGGGCGTCCCCCCTCTTCCGTCATCCCGGCCTTCGCCGGGATGACGGAAGACGGGGGAGGTGCCCATCCAACCCACCTTCCCGCCCCCGCCGCGATCGGGTAGACGCGCGCGCATGCTCAACCTCAACGGCATCACCGTGCGCCTCGGCGGGCGCACGATCCTCGACGGCGCGACCGCGGCGCTGCCGCCCGGCAGCCGCGTCGGCCTGATCGGGCGCAACGGCGCGGGCAAGTCGACGCTGGTGCGCGTCATCGCGGGCCAGCTCGAACCCGACGACGGCTCCGCGGACATGCCCAAGGGCGCGCGGCTCGGCTACATCGCGCAGGAGGCGCCCGCGGGCGACGCCACACCCTTCGACACGGTGATCGCCGCCGACCTCGAGCGCGCCGCGCTGATGATCGAGAGCGAGACGTGCGAGGATCCCGACCGGCTCGGCGACGTCTACGAGCGGCTGATCGCGATCGACGCTTATACCGCCCCCGCCCGCGCCGCGCAGATCCTGATCGGCCTCGGCTTCGACGAGGAAATGCAGCAGCGTCCGCTCGACAGCTTCTCGGGCGGGTGGAAGATGCGCGTCGCGCTCGCCGCCCTGCTCTTCTCCCAGCCCGACCTGCTCCTGCTCGACGAGCCGTCGAACCACCTCGATCTCGAGGCGGTGATGTGGCTGGAGGACTTCCTCAAGGGCTATCCCGCGACGATCGTCGTGGTCAGCCACGAGCGCGACTTCCTCAACAACGTCGTCGACCACATCCTTCACCTCCAGGGCGGCAAGATCACGCTGTACCCGGGCGGCTATGACGCGTTCGAGCGCCAGCGCGCCGAGCGCATGGCGCAGCTGGAGGCAGCGCGTGCCAACCAGGCGGCGCAGCGAGAGAAATTGCAGTCGTACATCGCCAAGAACTCGGCCCGCGCGTCGACCGCCAAGCAGGCGCAGAGCCGGCAGAAGATGCTCGCCAAGATGCAGCCGATCGCGGAGATGGCGAACGATCCGACGCTGTCGTTCGGCTTCCCCGATCCGAGCGAGCTGCGTCCGCCGCTGGTCACGCTCGATCTCGCCAGCGTGGGTTATAACGCGACCCCGATCCTCAAGCGGCTCAACCTGCGGCTCGATCCGGACGATCGGATCGCGCTGCTCGGGCGCAACGGCAACGGCAAGACCACGCTGGCGCGGCTGCTCGCGGCGCAGCTGACCCCGCTGGAGGGCGCGATGAACGCGACCCCCAAGATGAAGGTCGGCTATTTCACGCAATATCAGGTCGAGGAGCTCGACACCGACGACACGCCGCTCGAGCATATGACGCGCATCATGAAGGGCGCGACGCCCGCCGCGGTGCGCGCGCAGCTCGGCCGCTTCGGCTTCTCGGGCGACAAGGCGACCACCAAGGTGGGCAAGCTCTCCGGCGGCGAGCGCGCGCGGCTGGCGCTGGCGCTGATCACGCGCGAGGCGCCGCACCTGCTGATCCTCGACGAGCCCACCAACCACCTCGACGTCGACGCGCGCGAGGCATTGGTGCAGGCGCTCAACGCCTATTCGGGCGCGGTGGTGCTGGTCAGCCACGACCGCCACATGCTCGAACTCACCGCCGACCGGCTGGTGCTGGTCGACGAGGGCACCGCGCGCGAGTTCGACGGCAGCCTCGACGATTACATCGCCTTCGTGCTCAAGGGCGATCCCGCCAAGCCGGGGATGAGCAAGGCCGAGCGCAAGGCCGACAAGAAGGCTGCGGCGGAGCGGCGCGACCGCGACGCCGCCTTGCGCAAGACGGTGCGCGAGCTGGAGGCGGAGATCGCGCGGCTTACCGCGGAGCGCTCTGGCATCGAGCGCGCGATGGCGGACCCGGGCGGCGCCGACCCGCGCTGGCGCGGCAAGCCGATGGGCGAGCTGAGCCGGATGCGCGGCGACGTGCAGGCGGTGCTCGACACGGTCGAGCTGCGCTGGATGGAGGCGAGCGAGACGCTGGAAAGCGCGAACTGAGGGGGCGGCTGGGGTTCAATCCTCCCCTGAAAGGGGAGGTGGCGCGCGTAGCGCGACGGAGGGGTGACCCCGTCGGCGAGCGTCGCTCGGCTCACCACCGGCGACACCCCTCCACCATGCCCTTCGGGCGCGGTCCTCCTCCCCTTGCAGGGGAGGAATGAAGGGGCTTACTCGCCCGCTCCCTCCGCGCCTTCATCCTCGCCGCCGCGCTCGAACCAGGCCTCGACCGGGCCCGTGAGCTTGATCGTCAGCGGACGGCCGTGGCGATCGACCTTCTTGCCGAGCGCGACGCGAATCCAGCCCTCGGACATGCTGTATTCCTCGACGTCGCGGCGCTCGACGCCCTTGAAGCGGATGCCGACCCCGCGCTGGAGCGCGGCCTGGTCGAAGTGCGGGCTCGACGGGTCGATCGAGAGATGGTCGGGAGGCGTGTCGGTCATGGCGCGGCGCCATGCCGCAATCTGCACGCTCAGGCCAACAAAAAACGGCGCGGGATCGCTCCCGCGCCGCCCGATGGGTCAGTAGCCGTAACCGTAGTAACCGCGCGGCCGATCATAGTCGCGGTAATAACCGCGCGGCTCGTAGTAATAAGCCCGCGGCGGCGGGGCATATTCGCGATAATAGACGCGGGGCGGCGGCGCCGGGTAATAGCCGCGGTCATAATAGCCCCGATCGGCGTAATAGCCGCGGTCGTAGCGATCATAGTAACGGTCACGGTTGTTGCTCGACGCGATCGCCGCGCCCAGTCCCAGCCCGATCACGCCGCCGATCAGCGCGCCCGCCGCCGTATCACCGCCGCGGTCGCGATGGCGCCAGTAGCGCTGCGCCTGGGCAGGCGCGGCGCTGGTCAGCGCGGTTGCGACCAGCACGGTGGCGAGCCCCGCCTTCTTCCACAGTCCCGACATCTCAAGACCTCCTCAACTCGGTTCGCATGATGGGTCCAACGCAGAGTGATGCGAGCCTGTTGCGGGAGTTAACCGAGCCGCGGTGAACCGTGCCGGAATGTGGCGTTCATCGAGCGTCTAGGTGGCGGGCGTGTTCGGGCAGGCCACGTCCGATCGCTCAGCCCGCGCGCCGCGCCGAGAAGAAGTCGCGGAGCAGCATCGCCGACTCGCCCGCACCGATGCCGGCATAGACTTCCGGGCGATGGTGACAGGTCGGCTG
This sequence comes from Sphingomonas sp. BK069, assembly GCF_014193405.1. Lineage (NCBI taxonomy): Bacteria > Pseudomonadati > Pseudomonadota > Alphaproteobacteria > Sphingomonadales > Sphingomonadaceae > Sphingomonas > Sphingomonas sp. BK069. The sequence goes on from NZ_JACHZH010000002.1 coordinate 201,753, forward strand.
CGCGAAGAAGCGCGGCCCGTGCTCCACCGCGCCGCCCTTGGCGTCGTCCGCGCCATAATAGAGCCGTGCGACCCGCGCGTGCGCGATCGCGCCAGCGCACATCGCGCAGGGTTCGAGCGTCACCCAGAGGTCGCAATCCTCCAGCCGGTCGCGGCCGAGCGCGCGCGCGGCGGCGCGAATCGCGAGCATCTCGGCATGGGCCGTCGGGTCACAGAGCGCGCGCGGCGCGTTGGCCGCCACGGCGACGACCTGTTCGCCGCACATCACCACAGCCCCCACCGGCACCTCGCCGCGCGCCGCGGCGTCACGCGCGGCGTCGAGCGCCTGACGCATCGCGGGAGGCAGCGGGAACATGCCGGCGCACCTAGCGTGCCGCGCGCCCCTCGACCACCCCGAGCGGCTCGACGCCGCTCAGGGTCAGCGCTGCTCGCCGGGCTTCTGGATGTCCACCTTGGGCACTTCGACCGTCTTGTTCTCGGTGCCGACGCTGACCTTGGCGACGTCCGCCTCGAACTTGGGCGCCTGGCCGCCCTCGAGCCGCGGCAGCTGCGCGGTCTGCGTCTGATCGAACTTGACGAACCCCAGCATCATCGCGGCGAGCAGCACCAGGGCCGCGATCCCCACCAGAGCGAGCAACATGCGCATGTGATATCCTCCCGATCGGTACGTTAGCGCAACAACGCTTGTGCCGCTACAACGCGCCGCCGGGAGCGAGGTTGCCGCTGGCCCGAGTTGGCCGAACGCGTGATCGCTTGACCGATCCGCCGCCGCGGGCTATCGCGCCCCACTTTCCGGGCAACCGATATTCAGGATCGATCACATGTCGCGCATCTGCGAGCTGACCGGCAAGGGCCGGCAGGTGGGGCACAACGTCTCCCACGCCAACAATAAGACCAAGCGCACGTTCCTGCCGAACCTGCAGAACGTCACGCTGCTGTCGGACGCGCTGGAGCGTTCGGTGTCGCTGCGCGTCTCGACCCACGGGCTGCGCTCGGTCGAGCATAACGGCGGGCTGGACAACTGGCTGGTCAAGACCTCGGACGACAAGCTGTCGCTCAAGGCGCGTCGCCTGAAGCGCGATATCGTGAAGAAGCGCGCAGCCGCCGTCGCGGCCTGATCCGCTTCTCCGATCCGATCGATCGCGGCCCGCCGTCCCCGTGACGGCGGGCCGCTTCGCGTGCGCGGCTCAGCCGAGCCAGCGGAACTTGGCGAGCACGGTCGGGCGCCAGCGTGACATGTCATTGTCGGTGACCACCCAGATCATCGTCGCGCCGCGCTCCACCGTCACCGCTATGCCCTCGGCATTCTCCCGCTCCATGATCGGGCTGAGATCGGCCACGATCGGTCCGGCGAGCAGCGCGCCGGGGCGGATCGAGTCGCGCGCGATCCGCACCAGCACCGAGTCGAATCGCAGCGGTGGGAAGTGCCAGCGCCGGTTGAGCACCAGCACATCGCCGTTGGGCAGCACGGCGGCGTCGCTCGGCGCGAAGCCCTCGGGCGGGCGATAGTGTAGCGGTCTGCCATAGTCGCCGGACACGGTCGGATCGCCGTCGAACAATAACGCGTTGCGCGGCTCGATCATGCCCCGCCAGCCTTCCTGGATAACGAGGAAGCGGCCGTCATTGAGCCGTACCAGCGATTCGGGTCCGGTATTGGCGCCCCAATAGCGCATCGGTCGGGGCGCCACTGCGCCCAGCGCGTGTTGAAGGTCGGGGGCGTAGCGCCAGATCGCGTTCACGCGCTCGTAGCCGATCCAGACGAAGCCCGTGGTCCGGTCGAGCACCAGCGACTCGCTGTCTCTATCCTCCTTCATCCAGCCGGTACCGGGCCCCTCGCGCAGCGTGACGATCGCGCGCTTGCGAAGGTGCCGGCCCGCGATGCTGAGGCGAAGAAACTGGCCGCCGTCGCTCAGCAGCACCGCCTCGTCACCGCGCAGCGCCAGCGCCGAATAGCCGCCGAAGGCATGGTCATCCGAGCTGAGCGCGAGTGCGCCGACCGGTTGGAGCAGGCCGATCCGTCGTGGCCAACCGCCCGCCGGCGCGAGCCAGCGCGCCCGCACCGTGGCGTCGGGTGACAGGACCGGCAGCCGCGCCTCGCCCGTCCAGCCCGGCACCAGCAGCAGCACCGCGAGCAGGGAGAGGAACCAGCGCATCGCGGCGCTCTACGGGAGGCATGCCGCGGGGGAAAGGAGGATGAACCTTCGATAACGGGCGCATTCAGGGTCGGCTCAACGCGACTCGAGCATAACCGCATCATCGACGGGAAGCCCCGCCGACCGGAACAAGCAAACGGGAGATGACAGATGTTCAAGAATCTCGCTCTGGCTGGCGCCGCGCTCGCGATGGGTACCGCCGCGATCGTGCCGACCGCCGCCGACGCGCAGCGTTACGGCCGCTATGACCGCGACTATCGTGACTATCGCTACGATCGCAGCAGCTACCGCGACTATGACCGCCGCGGCGACTCACGCCGGTACAATTACAACCAGCGCTGCTCGGGCGGCACCACCGGGACGGTGGTTGGCGCGATCGCCGGCGGCCTGCTCGGCCGGGTGATCGACTCGCGCGGTGACCGCACGCTCGGCACGGTGCTGGGCGGTGTCGGCGGCGCGGTCGCGGGCAACGCGATCGAGAAGTCGAACAACCCGCGGTACTGCCGTTAACTTCTTGCGGTTACAGGGGCGGGCGTGGCCGAGCGGCCTCACCGTCCCGACCGCCACGAGTTCCCTCGCGTAGAGTAGGAGGGCGCGGGTCCGGTACCTTCGGGTGCCGGACCCGTAGTCATGTGGCGGGCGACCGCCGCCTCACTGATAATGGCCGAGCCGCTCGAATCCCGAGTTGGTCTTCGCCATCTTCATCAGCTTGCGGATCTGCCCGCGCGCGTGACGGTCGAACTTGCGATCGTCGTAGACGCCGCGCCAGATGAACTCGTCCTTGTCCTGCAGCGCCTTCAGCGCGGCGGTCAGCGAATCCTGGCTGTCGCTCGCCCCACCGCGCAGCAGCGCCGCGCACACCATCTCCTCGGCCGCGGCCTGGTCGCAATCGTCGTGGCCCACGCGGCCGTGGCGTTCGGCGGTGACCTGGTCGGCGCGCGCCGCCTCGATCCGGCGCTCCAGCCAGAGGCGCACCGCAGCTGCGTCCCACACCGCCGCCATCATGCCTCCTCCGCGTCCGCGGCGAGCACCCGCGCGATCTCGTCTTCGCCCAGGCCGAACACCGCGGCGAGTCCGGCGACGCTCGCGCCGCGCGCTGCGAGCGTGCGGATCCGCTCGCCGTCGACCAGCGTAGCATAGCCGCTGACGTCGCGGTCCTGCCGCACCACGTCGCGCCGCCCCGAGCCGCGCTTGCGCTCGGCGGCGGCGCGATGCGGGTCGCGCTCGGCCAGCGCCGCCGCGGCCTCGCGGCGCGAGCGGCGCGCCGCCTCGCGCTCCTGCGCCTGCGCCTCGCGTGCGGCCGCGCGCGACTCGAGCCGTGCCGTCATCGCCTCGGCGCGCATCGCGGCGCGTGCCTCGCTCGACCGGGCGCGCTCCTCGGCGCTCGGTCCGGCGTCGCGGCGTTCGCCAGCCATCACTGCTCCGCCCCGGTTCCAGCTGCTGTCGACCAACGTGCGCTCCATCGGCGCCCGATGCGCCGTCGTCTGCTCCTACGGCCAGCCCGGAGCGGCAGGCAACCCGCGCCCACGCGCCTGTCGCTTTCACCGCCACGACGCGGTACGGAGCGCGCCATGCATTTCCTCGATCAGGCAAAGATTTTCGTGCGCTCGGGCGCGGGCGGCCCCGGCGCGGTCAGCTTCCGGCGCGAGAAGTACATCGAATATGGCGGCCCCGACGGCGGCGACGGCGGCAAGGGCGGCGACATCGTCTTCGAGGCGGTCGCCGGGCTGAACACGCTGATCGACTTCCGCTACACCCAGCATTTCCGCGCGCCGCGCGGCACCGGCGGATCGGGCAGCAACCGCACCGGTGGGGGCGGCAAGGACCTCGTCATCAAGGTGCCGGTCGGCACGCAGATCCTCGCCGACGACGAGGAGCGCACGCTGCTGGCCGATCTCACCAAGGTGGGCGAGCGGATCGTGTTCCTGCGCGGCGGGGACGGCGGGCGCGGTAACGCCAGCTACAAGACCTCGACCAACCGCGCGCCGCACCAGCACGGCACCGGCTGGCCCAGCGACGAGGCCTGGGTGTGGCTGCGGCTCAAGCTGCTCGCCGACGCGGGGCTGGTGGGCTTGCCCAACGCGGGCAAGTCGACCTTCATCAACCAGGTCACCAACGCCCAGGCCAAGGTGGGCGCCTATGCCTTCACCACGACTCGTCCGCAGCTCGGCGTGGTGCGCCACAAGCAGCGCGAATTCGTCGTCGCCGACATCCCCGGGCTGATCGAGGGCGCCGCCGAGGGCGCGGGCATCGGCGACCGCTTCCTCGGCCATATCGAGCGCTGCCGCGTGCTGCTCCACCTCATCGACGCCAATGACGACGACGTGGCGGAGAGCTACCGCATCGTGCGCGACGAGCTGGCAGCCTATGGCGGCGGGCTCGAGGACAAGCCCGTCGTGGTCGCGCTCAACAAGATCGACACGCTCGACGACGAATTGATCGCGGCGCTGGCGGCGGAGCTGGAGGAAGCGAGCGGCGCCGAGGTGATCCCGCTCTCGGGCGCGAGCGGCGTCGGTGTCGACTGGGCGCTCGACAAGTTGCTCGAGGCGATTCCGACGAGCGGGTCGCCGGTCGACGACGACGGCGAGGAGGAAGCGCTGGAATGGTCGCCGCTGCGGGGGTGAGACGAGGACGGTAGAGGGCATCCTACCCTTTCCTGCCGTCATCCCGGACTTGGTCCGGACTCACCAGCCCGCAGGCATCGCCGCACTTGAGTGCGCGGCGCCGTGGATCCCGGACCAAGTCCGGGATGACGGCAGTGGCAGGTCGACTATTCGTGAGGATAACGCGCCGCGCTTACGCCGCTATGATGGTGAGAGTATGTCCGCGGGCATCATGCCAATCTACGCGCCGCTCACGGCCGAGCGCTTCCTCTCGATCGACTTCGGCGAGGAGAAGGCGGAGCTCGACCGCGGCGTCATTCGGATCATCACTGGCGCGACCAAGCGCCATGGCGAAGTGGCCGGCAACGTCCTGACCTTTCTCGCGACCAGCCTACGTGGTTCGGGGTTCGCCGACTATTCCTCGCAGCTGGCGACACGCACCGGCGACCTTTCGGTACGACGACCCGACGTGGCCGTCTTCCACGGCAAGAGCGACCCGTCCTACGACAACGAGCGCGCCTTCGCCGATCCTTACGTCCTCTTCGAGGTCATCTCCGGCAGCACCGTGCGTACCGATCTCACCGTCAAGCTGGAGGAGTACAGAGCCCTTCCCAGCGTCGACACGATCGTGTTCGTCGACATCGCGGCCGAGCGCCTGCGCGTGCTCCAGCGCACCGGGCCGCGCGCATGGAACGACGTCGCGCATGACTCGCTGCTCGATCTCGCCCTGCCCGCGCTGAACCTCACCCTCCCTCACGCGGAGATCTTCGCGCGCGATTGAGCCCGGCGCACGCGCGCGCTACCGCTCGCCGCGCCATGTCGCTGTTCCCGCCCACCGCCTGCCCGCGCCTGATCGTCAAGATCGGCTCGGCGCTGCTCGTCGACGACGCCGGCGGCGTGCGCCGCGCCTGGCTCGAGACGATTGCCGCCGCCATCGCCGAGCGCGTCGCCGCCGGGCAGCAGGTCGCGGTGGTCTCCTCGGGCGCGATCGCGCTCGGCGCACGCCGGCTCGGTCTCGCCAAGGGCGGGCGCGCCAGCCTGGAGGACGCGCAGGCGGCCGCCGCGACCGGGCAGATCGCGCTCGCCGGCGTGTGGGCCGAGGTGCTCGGCGCGCGCGGGCTGACCGCGGCGCAGATGCTGGTGACACTCGGCGATCTGGAGGAGCGGCGCCGCTACCTCAACGCCGCGGCGACGCTCAACCGCTTGCTCCAGCTCGGCGTCGTGCCCGTGATCAACGAGAACGACTCGGTCGCCACCGAGGAGATCCGCTTCGGCGACAACGACCGGCTCGCCGCGCGCGTGGCGCAAGCCGCGGCGGCGCAGGGCGTGGTGCTGCTCTCCGACGTCGACGGCCTGTACGACCGCAACCCCGCGCTGCCCGGCGCTCAGCACATCGCCCGCGTCGAGCGCATCGACGCCGCGATCGAGGCGATGGCCGATCGCGGCTCGGCCTCGGGCATGGGCTCGGGCGGGATGGTCTCCAAGATCGCGGCGGCGCGGATCGCCAATGCCGCGGGCGCGGCGCTCGCGATCGCCTCGGGGGGCGCCGAGGCGCCGCTGTCGGCCGCGGCGCGGCACACGCTCTTCGTCGCCGAGCGCGCCGCGCCCGCGCGCAAGGCGTGGCTCGCCGGCGGGCTGACCGCGCGCGGCGCGCTCCACGTCGACGCCGGCGCGGCGCGCGCGCTGACCGAGGGTCGCAGCCTGCTCGCCGCCGGGGTGACGCGGGTGGAGGGCGAGTTCGCGCGCGGCGATCTCGTCACCATCGAGGGCCCGGCGGGAACGATCGCGCGCGGCCTCGCCGAATATGACGCCGGCGAGGCGGCGCGACTGCTCGGACGGCGCAGCGACGAGCAGGCGGCGATCCTCGGCTATGCCCCGCGCGCCGCGCTGGTCCACCGCAACCATATGGCGCTGCTGTGATCCTGGCGCTGACCGGCGCGACCGGCTTCGTCGGCGGCGCGCTGCTGCAGCAGGCGCTCGCCGCCGGACACCAAGTGCGCGCGCTGGCGCGGCGGGCGCAGGCGGAGCGGGACGGCGTGACCTGGGTGGCGGGCGCGCTCGACGACGCGGCGGCAGTCTCGGGGCTGGTGTCGACCGCCGACGCGGTGGTCCATGTCGCCGGCGCGGTGAACGCACCCGACCGCGCCGGCTTCGCCGCTGCCAACATCGAGGGCACGCGAACCGTGGTCGAGGCGGCCAAGGTTTGGGGAGTCGCGCGCTTTGTCCACGTCTCCTCGCTCGCAGCGCGCGAGCCGAGGCTGTCGAATTACGGCTGGTCGAAGGCGGGCGCGGAGGCGGAGGTGGCCGCCAGCGGGCTCGACTGGACGATCGTCCGCCCGCCCGGCGTCTACGGCCCGGGCGACATGGAGCAGCGCGACCTGTTCCGCGCGGCGCGGCGCGGCATGGTGCCCTTGCCCCCCAACGGCCGGCTCTCGATCATCCACGTCGACGACCTCGCGCGGTTGCTGCTGACGCTTGCCGAGCGGCCGGGAACGGGTGCGCACGCCATCTACGAGCCCGCCAGCCCCGACGGCGCGCTGCGCTACACCGAGTTCGCGCGCGCGATCGCCGCCGCGGTCGGTCGCCGCGCGCTGCCGCTGCCGCTGCCCGCCGCGCTGCTCCGCCTCGCCGCGCGCGGCGACGCGCTGTTCCGCGGTTCGGGCGCAAAGCTGACGGCCGACCGCGTGGCTTATATGGTCCACCCCGACTGGACCGCCGATCCGGCCCAGGCGCCCCCGGCCGAGCTGTGGCGCGCGCGGATCGGCGCGGCGGAGGGGCTGGCCGCCACGGCGCGATGGTATCGCGCCCAGGGCCTGCTATAGCGCGGCCCGACATCCGCCGCATTTCAAGGCCACAGCCGAGCCCATGACCGACCGCAGCACGATCCTCGACACGCTCCGCACGCAGATCGAACCCTTCAACAAGAAGGGCATCGAGATCACCGAGGCGACCACCTTCCAGGGCGATCTGGAGTGGGACTCGCTCACCGTCATGGACTTCGTCGCCGCGATCGAGGACGAGTTCGACATCATCATCACGATGAACATGCAGGCCGAGATCGAGACCGTGGGGCAGCTCGCCGACGCGGTCGAGAAGCTGCGGGGCTGAATACGATGACCGAGACCGGCCTCCAGCCCGAGGCGCTGCCCGAGACCGTCGCGCCCGCGCCGACCGCGCACGACCTGTTCGCCAAGTTCGACCCGCTGATCGCCGAGCGCGACAAGCTGATGTCGTCGGGCGTGCGCGATCCCTTCGGCATCGTCATGGAGGAGGTGCGCTCGCCCACCACCGCGGTGATCCGCGGGCAGGAGACGATCCTGCTCGGCACCTACAATTACATGGGCATGACCTTCGACCCCGACGTGATCGCGGCGGGGAAGCGCGCGCTGGAGCAGTTCGGCAGCGGCACCAATGGCAGCCGAATGCTCAACGGCACCTTCCGCGACCATGTCGACGCCGAGGACGCGCTGCGCGAGTTCTACGGCGCCGCGCACGCGATGGTGTTCTCCACCGGCTATCAGGCCAACCTCGGCGTGATCTCGACGATCGCGGGCCGCGGCGAATATGTCATTCTCGACGCCGACAGCCACGCCTCGATCTACGACGGCTGCAAGATGGGCGACGCCGAGATCGTCCGGTTCCGCCACAATTCGGTCGAGGACCTCGACAAGCGGCTCGGCCGTTTGCCCAAGGAGCCGGGCAAGCTGGTCGTGCTCGAGGGCGTCTACTCGATGCTGGGCGACATCGCGCCGCTGCGCGAGATGGTCGCGGTGGCGCGCAAGCACGGCTGCATGGTGCTGGTCGACGAGGCACACTCGATGGGCTTCTTCGGCGAACACGGCCGCGGCGTTTACGAGGAGCTGGGCCTGACGCTCGGCGACGACGTCGATTTCGTGATCGGCACCTTCTCCAAGTCGGTCGGCACCGTCGGCGGCTTCTGCATCTCGAACCATCCCAAGTTCGAGGCGCTACGCCTGTCCTGCCGCCCGTACATCTTTACCGCCTCGCTGCCGCCGTCGGTGGTCGCCACCGCCGCCACCTCGGTGCGCAAGCTGATGCACGCGCACGACAAGCGCGCGCGGCTGTGGGACAATGCGCGGCGGCTGCACGGCGGGCTCAAGACGCTGGGCTTCCGCCTGGGCACCGCGGCGCCCGACTCGGCGATCGTCGCGGTGATCCTGGAGGACCAGGAGCAGGCGGTGGCGATGTGGCAGGGGCTGCTCGAGGCCGGGCTGTACGTCAACGTCGCGCGCCCGCCCGCGACGCCGACGGGCACGTTCCTGCTGCGCTGCTCGATCTGCGCCGAGCACAGCGCCGAACAGATCGACCGCGTGGTCGCGATGTTCGCCGCGGCGGGTCAGCAGGTCGGGGCGATCACGGCGGCCTGAGCCGGGCGTTTTAACCTTTGGTAAGGTAAACGGCGGTAAACCGCCGCCGGTGACCGACGAGGACGCCGAGCGCGGAGGCCCGACCTCCACCTGGGGGACGATCGCCCTGTGGGTGTTGGGCCTGCTGGGCGTCGCGGTGCTCGCCGCGCTGCTGCTGACGCTGCGCGAGGCCAATCATCGCCGCGACGACGCGCTGGCGGCGCAACGCCACAGCTACGACGTGATGATCCTGGTCCGCACGCTGCAGGGCACGATCGCCCGCTCGGAGGCATCGCTGGGCCGCTACGTCATCTCGGGCGACCAGCAGCTCGGGCGGCTCTATTTCGAGGACTGGCGCCGCGCCGACGAGACGATCGACCGGCTCGAGAAGCTGACGCACGACAATGCCGTTCAGTCGCGCCACCTCGGCGAGATCCGCGACGCTTTCCGCGAGCGCGGCGACGAGCTCGCGCTCACCGCGCTGAACACCAACTATCGCAAGAACAACCAGGCGCTGGCGCGCTTCTACCACAGCAGCAAGGCCGACTCGCTGACGCGAATCAACGAAGGGCTCGACGCGCTGGTGGCGCAGGAGCGCGTGCTGCTCGAGGCGCGCACCAGCCACGCCCAGGCCTCGGTGCGGCGATCGAGCATCATCGCCAAGGTGCTCGCCGCCTTCGGGCTGCTGCTGGTGGTCGGGGTGATCTGGCTCGGTTGGGCGGTGGTGTCGGCGCTGTCCGAGCATGCGGTGGCGCGCGCCGAGGCCGACGCGCAGCGCGACCGTGCGGAGGAACTCGCCAGCGCAGTGGCGCAGGCGACCGAGGAGCTGCGCGCGCAGGAGGCGCGCCTGCGCCAGATTCAGAAGATGGAGGCGGTGGGCCAGCTGACCGGCGGCATCGCGCACGACTTCAACAATATGCTCGCGGTGGTGCTGGGCGGGATCGAGCTGGCGCAGCGCGCCGTGACGATCGACCCGAAGACCGCCGCGCGCCATCTCTCGAGCGCGCACGACGGCGCCCAGCGTGCCGCCGCGCTCACCCAGCAGCTGCTCGCCTTCGCGCGCGAGACCGCGATCAACCCCGAGCCGATCGCCGCCGCGCCGCTGTTCGAGGGGCTCGCGGACCTGATCGGGCGAACGCTGGGCGACGGCGTCACGGTCCGGTTCGGCGACGAGAGCGACGGCTGGTGCACGCGCGCCGACCGGGTTCAGCTCGAGAACTCGCTGGTCAACCTCGCGGTCAACGCGCGCGACGCGATGGAGGGGCGCGGCACGCTCACGATTCGCGCGCTGCGCCGCACCGTCGCGGGCGCGGATTACGTCGCGCTCGCGGTGAGCGACACCGGCTGCGGCATGACACCCGACGTGGTCGAGCGCGTGTTCGAGCCCTTCTTCACCACCAAGCCCGTCGGCAAGGGCACGGGTCTGGGGCTGAGCCAGGTCTTCTCCTTCGCGCGCGGACTGGGCGGCGACGTGTCGGTCGACTCGGTGGTGGGGCTCGGCACCACGGTGACGCTGCTGCTGCCGCGCGAGCGCGCGCAACCCACGGCGTCCGCACCGCTGATGCCCGTCAGCGCGGCGCCGGTCGCGCCCGTGCAGAACCCGGCGGGCCTGCACATCCTGGTGGTGGAGGACGACCCACGCGTGTTGCCCGCGACGATGGATGCGCTCAGCGAGCTGGGGCATCATCCCCGCGCGTGTGACGACCCGACCCGCGCCGCCGCACTGCTCGCCGGGATGGACCGGGTCGACCTGATCCTCTCCGACGTGCTGATGCCGACGCTGACGGGCCCCGAGATGGTCGCCGAACTGGCCGCGACCCACGCGCGCGTGCCGGTGCTGTTCGTCACCGGGTTCGCGGGCGGCGCCGACGAGGCGATCGACCTCGGAGGGCACCCGGTGCTGCGCAAGCCGTTCACGCTCGCCGGGCTGGAGCGCGCGGTGGCACAGGCCGCGGCCGCGCGGCGGGAAGCGCGCGCGGCGGCGTAGGGAAGCGAGATCCTGCCCTTGAAGGGGAGCAACCGTCTTTCAGGCGGTCCAAGGCTGATCATGTTTGAGCGTGGCGTTGAGGGTGGTGAAGAGCTTTCGGTCGGCGGCGACGAGGCTGAGCTTGGATGGCTTGCCGGCTTCGGCGATGCCCCGTTTGAAGGCCTTCATGGCGGGCTAGTGCTGACCGGTCACAAGGGCGGCCATGTAAGCGGCGTCGTGCAGCGGTTTGCGGCCACCGGCGGTGCGTCGCTGGCCACGGGTGGTGCCGCTCTCGCCGTCGAACGCGGCGAGCGCGGCGAGCGCGGCGGATCCGTAGCCGCCGCAGGCCTCCAGTCCGACCGCTTCGGACTTCAGCCCCGCCACGTGCCGCACCCAAGCCTGGATACCCTCGTCATCGTTGGAGAAGCTCAACCACCCCTGGCTCGGCCACAGGCGTAGATGGAGCCTGGCCTTGCTCACGTCGCTCCCGACGAACACCGGCTGAGACGTCATCTTTGCTCCCTTCGTCGCGCGTGCGGGGTAGAACCCCTCGCAACCGTGCGGGCTGATGAAGATCCGTCCGGGCCATGCTCCCCTGCGGTCTCGGCAACCTGGATGGTAAAACGCGCTCGCGAACGGCGCGGGGTGGGTCACCGCCTACCCAACCCGCAACCGCCTCTATGCCTCATTCTTGAGATACAAGGCGTCAACGCGTCAGCGCTGACGGAGGGGTTTCGCCGGTCTTGAGTCCACCTGTCCCTCGTCGACCGGCTCATCCGTCCGTGAGCGCTGACGCGCTGCCGTGCGGGGGAGGATCAATCGCACACCGATTCTGGGAAGGTCCCGGCGCCCAGGAGCGCGGCGCAGAGCCATAGCTGCGAAGGCGCACAGGTCACGATGTACCCCATCTCGCCTCCTCCCCCCCGTCACTTCCCCGCGAAGGCGGCGCGCAGGAAGCCGTCGCTCTTGCGCAGCATCTCCGCGCGTGCGCGGTCGTCGTCGAGCTGGTGGTCCAATCCCTCGTACACCACCAGCATCGAGGCCTTGCCCGCGCCGCGCAGCCTCTTGTCCATCAGCTTCGACTGGCCCACCCCGACGTTGAGGTCGCGGTCGCCGTGGAACAGCAGCACCGGCGCCTTGAAGCGGTCGGCGTGGCGCGCGGGCGAGCCCTTGCCGATATTCTCCCCCGAGCCGATCTGGCGTTCGACCATGGCGTGGTTACTGAAGCCCTCGCTCTCCTGCTTGGTGCGGCCGAGGTCGGTCACCGGCGCGATCGCCACCACCGCCTTGAACAGGTCGGGGTCGACGACGTTGCTCTGCAACGCGGCATAGCCGCCGTACGACCAGCCGACGATGCCGAGCTTGGCCGGATCGGCGATCCCCTGCTTGACCAGCCAGCGCCCGGCGTCGCTGACGTCGCCGATCGCGAGTTCCCACGACCGGAAGCCGTTGTTGGCGAACCAGGTGTCGCCGTAGCCGGTCGAGCCGCGGAACTGCGGCTGGAGCACCGCATAGCCCGAGGCGGCGAAGAACTGGACGAGCCAGTCGAAACCCCATTCGTCGCGATAGGCTGGCCCACCGTGCGGCATCACGATCGCGGGCAGCCCCTTGGTCGCGCCGCCGGGTGGCAGCGTGAGATAGGCGGGCACCATCGTGCCATCCGCCGCGGGGAACTTGACCGAGGTCATCTGGCCGAGCGGCACACCCTCCAGCTCGGGACGCGCCGCGATCAGCGGGTCGAGCGTGCGCTTGGCCTTGGTGTAGAGGTAATACATGCCGGGATCGACGTCGCTGCCGGCATAGACCAGCAGCCGGCTCTCGTCCGCGGTGGCACCGACCAGGCCGATCAGCGGCGACTTGGGCAGCGCCCTCGCCAGCTTGGCGGCGAGCGTCTTGTACTCCGGATCGAAATAGTCGGTCTGGCGACGATCGGTCACGTAGGTGGCGCCGATCACGCGCCCGTGCCGCCCGATCCGCGCGATTCCGCCGACATCGACCTCGGGATTGCTCCACACCAGGTTCGCCTTCATCGAACCGTCGAGCGCCACGCTGTAGAGCGCGAGTCGCCCGTCGAGCCGCCGGGTCGCGAACGCCACGTCGCGCGTGCCGTCGACCGCGAGCGGCTCGAGCACGCTGGGGCCGTCCTGGCGCGAGGTGCTGAACGGCTTCCACGCGTCCTGGCCGGTCGCGCGATAGCTGTAGACGGTGTCGCCCTTGAGCTCGCCGTCGTCGCGCCGCGGCATCGTCTCGCGGACGCGGATGTGGCCCTGGCCGTCGGCCAGCCAGTCCTCGGCGTCGGCCACCGGGCGCTCGATCAGCTGCGCCTTGCCCGTGCTGCTGTCGACCAGCTCGACGCCGAGCCCGTCGCGCGACACCGAGCTGGCGTTGAAGCCGTCACCTCGCTCCGGGATGAAGTCGCGCTGCATCAGCACCCAGCCGTCGCCTCCGCGCCAGTCGATCACGTCGCCGTCGAACTGGTTGAGGCGGGTCGCGCCGAGCCGGCTCTTGCGGCCGAGGTACAGCGGGTGGCCGCCGTCGGCGTCGAAGGCGAACAGCCGCGAATAGCCCACCTGCTTGTCGTAATAGTCGGCGACGCCGCGGAACTTGCAGACGAGCCGCGCGGAGGAGGCCCAGCCGCACATCGACGGGGTCAGTCGCTCGCCGTTGCCGAGGTCGACCATCTCCTCGCGCTGCTTCGCGACGTCGATCAGCCGCACCGCGCTGCCGCGTCCCGAGGTCGCGCTGATATAGGCGATGTGCGCGCCGTCGGGCGCCAGGCTGACCTGGCCGACATGCTCGCGCGCGCCGAAGCGGCTCGCCAGATCGCCCGTGGTGGGCGCCGCCGGCACCGACGCGCCGTCCGTCCCTGCCGGCGCCGCGCTCGCGGCCTGGCCGGCGAGCCCCGCGAGCAGCGCGCACAGCGCCGCCCCCGTCTTCCCCTTCATCACATCTTCCCCCTGTTCCCCATCACAAATCTATCCGGCGCCGCGCGCGCCGCAAGGCCCGCGTGGACAGCGCTGAGCCAGCTTGGCATGAGGCGCCGGTATCCTCCCGGAGTACGTCCATGCGCCTGCGTCTCTCGTCCCTGTCCCTGCTCGCGCTCGCCGCGGCGAGCGCCGCCGCGGCGCAGACGGTGCCGACCGCGCCGATCGCCGAGCAGACACTCAAAGAGGTGACGAAAGAGTTATCGTCGGACGCGTACGAGGGCCGCGCGCCGGGCACCGCGGGCGAGGAGAAGACGGTCGCCTATCTCGCGAAGCGCTTCGCCGCGGCAGGGCTGAAGCCCGGGAACAAGGGCAGCTGGTTCCAGGACGTGCCGCTGGTCGAGCTGACCGCGCGCAACGTTTCGCCGCTCGTCTTCAAGGGCGCGGGCGCGCCGCTCAGCCTCCAGTACGGGCCGCAGATGGTGGTGGGCAGCCATCGCATCGCCCCGCGCGAGGAGGTGAAGGACAGCGACGTCGTCTTCGTCGGTTACGGCGTCGACGCGCCCGAGAAGGGATGGAACGACTATGCCGGGGTCGACGTGCGCGGCAAGACGGTGCTGATCCTCATCAACGATCCCGACTGGCGCACGCCCACCGTCGGCGGCACCTTCAACGGCCGCGCGATGACCTATTACGGGCGCTGGACCTACAAGTTCGAGGAGGCGGCACGACAGGGCGCCGCGGCCGCGCTGATCGTCCACCAGACCGAACCCGCGGCCTACGGCTGGAACGTGGTTCAGTCGAGCTGGACCGGCGCGCAGCAGGTCGCCGACGCGGCCGACGGCCATGCCGACCAGAGCGCAGCGATCGGCTGGATCCAGTACGACCAGGCGAAGGCGCTGTTCGCGCGCGAGAAGCTCGACTTCGACGCGCTCGCCGCCGCGGCCGCGCGAAAGGGCTTCCGCGCGATGCCGCTCAAGGGTGTGACCGCCTCGGTGTCGTTCGACGAGACGGTGCGCAAGCACATGTCGCGCAACGTCGTCGGCGTGCTGCCGGGCAAGACCCGCCCCGACGACTACGTCCTCTACAGCGCGCACTGGGACCATCTCGGCCATTGCGAGGCCGCGCCCGACGGCGACGACATCTGCAACGGCGCGATCGACAATGCCAGCGGCACCGCCGCGCTGGTCGCGCTCGCCGAGGCCAACGCCAAGGCCGGGCCGGCGGCGCGCAGCCAGGTCTTCGTCGCGGTGACGGGCGAGGAATCGGGGCTGCTCGGCTCCGAATATTACGCCGCCAACCCGCTCTACCCGCTGGCGCGTACCGTCGGCGGGGTCAATATGGACGCGCTGTCGCTCGCCGGCCCGGCGAAGAACGTGGTGGTGGTCGGCAAGGGAAAGTCCGAGCTCGACGCGTACCTCGACGCGGCGCTTAAGGCGCAGGGGCGCTATGCCTCGGACGAGCCCACGCCGGAGAAGGGCTTCTACTATCGCTCCGACCATTTCAGCCTCGCCAAGCGCGGCGTGCCGATGATCTATTTCGACGCGGGCGACGATCTGGTGGCGGGCGGCAAGGCCGCGGGCGCCGCCGCGGCGAAGGACTATGAGGAGCACCGCTACCACGGGCCCAAGGACGAATATGATCCGAACTGGAACTGGGCGGGGACGGTGCGCGACGTGCAGCTCTATTACTCGATCGGTCGCGCGCTGGCCGAGAGCGACGCCTGGCCCAACTGGGTCGCGGGCGACGAGTTCCGCGCGATCCGCGACCGCAGCCGCGCCACCGCGCGCTGAACAGGAGTGACGACCGTGTCCCGTACCCCGCTGCCCGAATGGGCGCCGCACCAGGCGGTGTGGATCGGTTTCCCGAGCCATCCCGAGCTGTGGCAGGACGATCTCGACCAGGCGCGCGACGAGGTCGCCGCCTTCGCGCGCGCGGTCCATGCCGAGGGGCGCGGCGAGCAGGTGCTGCTCGTCGCCGCCGACGCCGAGGCGGCCACGGCGGCGCGCGCGCTCGCGCCCTTCGCCGAGGTGCTGGTGCAGCCGTTCGGTGACATCTGGCTGCGCGACACCGCCCCGATCGTCGACGGCGACGGGCGCGCGCGCGACTTCCAGTTCAACGGCTGGGGCGGCAAATACGACCTGCCCGGCGACGACGACATCGGCGCGCGGCTGGCGCGCGCGCGCGGGCTGATCGTGCTGCCGTGCGAGTGGGTGCTCGAGGGCGGCGCGATCGACGGCGACGGCACCGGTCTGGTCGTCACCACCGAGCAGTGCCTGCTCAACCCCAACCGCAACCCCGCGCTGACCAAGGAAGCGGTGGAGCGCCGGCTCGCCGCGGACCTGGGCTACACGCGCGTGCTGTGGCTGGGCGACGGGCTGCTCAACGACCATACCGACGGCCATGTCGACAACCTTGCGCGCTTCGTCGGCCCGAACCGGCTGGCGCTGCCGGTCGGCGCGGAGAACGACCCGAACTGGCGCGTCTACCAGGACGCCGCGGCGCGCGCGCGCGCCGCGGGGGTGGAGGTGGTCGAGATCCCCTCGCCCGGCCGCGTGCTACGTGACGAGGAGGTGGTGCCGGCGAGCTACATGAACTTCTACATCGGCAACGCCGCGGTGGTCGTTCCAGTGTACGGCACGCCACAGGATGAGGCGGGCGTCGCCGCCGTGCGCGCGCTCTTCCCCGATCGCGAGGTGGTCGGGCTGCGCGCCGACGCGATCCTGACGGGGGGCGGCAGCTTCCACTGCATCTCGCAGCAGATCCCGGCGTAAGAGGGGGTAGCGGGGCGCGGGAGGAGGCGGAACGAAGCCGGGGGTCGCTCTCTGCTAGCGGGTTACTCCTCCGCCCCTCCCGGCACCTCTCCACCATACTCCCCGCCCGTATCTCTCCGCCATCGCGCCTCTCCGCCCACCGTCCCTCTGCCTTTTGGCTCGTCGCCTCTCGCCCCCCCTCGTCATCCCCGCGCGGGCGGGGATCCATAGACGCTGACGTGGCGGCCCTTGCACGAGCGTCAGCGTGTCTGGATCCCCGCCTCCGCGGGGATGACGTTAGGGGCGTGAGGGGGGAGGAACAGGGACGTGGATGGGGGGGGAGCATGACCAGGCGGGCACGGAGCAGGCGTCGCCTCTCCCACTCACATCACCCCCGTGACGAACGCCGCGCGGCAGCCTAGCCTCGCCCCACCAAAACAGGGGGCAACATGCTGAGAACACTCGCCGTCACACTCGCACTCGCGCTCGCCGCGGGAGCCGGTGCGCAACAGCCGACACCGACCGCCACGCCCGCCACGCCCGCACCCACGCTCATCTACGTCCACGCCGGCCAGCTGCTCGACCGGCCCGGCGAGCGCCCGCGCGGTCCCAGCACCGTGATCGTGCGCGACGGCGTGATCGCCGAGGTGCGCGACGGGCTCGTCCCGCCGCCCGCGGGCGCGCGCCTGGTCGACCTGTCGCGTGAATTCGTCCTGCCGGGACTGATCGACATGCACGTCCACCTCTGGGGCATCGGCGGCGACCCGCTGCGCGAGCGGCTGACCCGGCTCAACACCGACTCGGCCGACGACCTGATGACGGCGGTGGTCAACGCGCGCCGCACGCTCGAGGCGGGCTTCACCACCGTGCGCGACCTCGGCGGTGATCCGCGCGGCATCCGCGCGCTGCGTGACGCGGTCGAGCGCGGCGACGTGGTCGGGCCGACGATCGTCAACGCCGGATCGATGATCTCGGTGACCGGCGGGCACGGGGACGGCGGCAACGGACTCGCCGAGGAATGGGCCGACGCGGTGCACGCGCATCAGATCAACGTCTGCGACGGGCCGGACGACTGCCGCCGCGCGGTGCGCGCGCAGGTCGGGCTGGGCGCCCAGGTGATCAAGTTCGCTGCGACCGGGGGCGTGCTGTCGAACGTCGCCGGCGGGCTCGGCCGCGCGATGACGCCCGAGGAGATGCGCGCCATCGTCGAGACCGCGCACGCGCTGGGGCGCAAGGCCACCGCGCACAGCCACGCCGCCGAGGGCACCAAGGCGGCGCTGGAGGCGGGCGTCGACTCGGTCGAACACGCCAGCTACCTCGACGACGAGACGATCCGGCTGTTCAAGGCGCATAACGCCTATCTGGTGCCGACCGAGATCGCGCCGCTGGCGGCGCTCGCGCAGGCGCGCGCCGGTGCGCTGCCGCCCGCCACCATCCCCAAGGCCGAGGCGGCGGCGGCGGCGCTCCACGCCAACCACAAGAAGGCCTGGGCGGCGGGGGTGAAGTTCGCCTTCGGCACCGACAGCGGCGTGTCGCGCCACGGCGACAACGCCACCGAGTTCGCGCACCTCGTCGACCTCGGCATGACCCCGGCGCAGGCGATCCGCAGCGCGACCGTCGCGGCGGCCGACCTGCTCGGCCGCGACGACCTGGGCGTGATCGCGCCGGGCAAGCGCGCCGACCTGATCGCGGTCTCCGGCTCGCCGCTCGACGACGTGCGTCGACTGGAGGCCGTCGACTTCGTCATGCACCGCGGGGTGGTGGCGAAGGGTGGGTGAGCGGAGAGTATAACCCCTGACCCGTTCGTGCTGAGGAGGCACTGAGCTTGGCGAAGGGCCGTCTCGAAGCACCTGATGCCGCAGACGGTAAAGGCGCTTCGAGACGCGACTTCGACGGGCTCAGCCGCTCCTCAGCGCGAACGGAGCGCCCCTTCCTCACTGCGTCCGCACCGCCACACTTGAGCCCGCGCGCGCACCCGGATAGACGCGCCCCCTCTCCCGATCAGGGGCGAACCTCGCCGTCCGCCGCAGTGCGATTCGCCTGCGCCCGCGGGCGGCGTCATATTTTCGAGGAAGACAGTGAGATGGCGGAAGAGCGGGGCGAGGGCATGGGCGGCGGTGCGGTCGCGGCGGACGAGCTGCGGCTGCTGATCGAGCGCGCCGAGCGGCTCGAGGAAGAGAAGAAGGGCATCGCCGACGACATCAAGGACGTCTTCGCCGAGGCCAAGAGCCGCGGTTATGACGCCAAGGCGATCCGCCAGATCATGAAGATTCGCAAGCAGAAGCGCGAGGAGTACCAGGAGGAGCAGTCGATCCTCGAGGTGTACATGCAGGCGCTCGGGATGCTCTGATCGCCGAAACGGGTCACGATCGCTGCCGCGTTAACGGCTTCTTCGCGCCGCCGGTGGCATAGCCGCCATCTGGTTCAGCGATGAGGGAATGCGACGACGGTGCTCGCGGCGCTACAATCTGGCTTTCGCCCGCGCGAGGAGCGGATCACGGTCCTGATCCCGTCGCGGATGCGGCTGGGGGCGAAGTGGGTCGACGTCGTCATTCACAACGTTTCGTCGCGCGGGCTGATGGGCGGTTGCGACGAGCCGCCGCAGTCCGGCAGCTATGTCGAGATCCGCCGCGGCACGATCGTGATCGTCGGCCGCGTGCAATGGGCCAAGGGCCGCTTCTTCGGCATCAAGTCGCAGGAGCGGCTGTCGGTCAAGGCGCTGGTCGACGAGCCGCGGCTCGCCAGCCGGCCGCAGCAGAAGGCCGAGCCGGACGCCGGCGAGCGCCGCGCCGAGCGCCGCCTCGCGCACGAGGCGCAGATGGCGCGCAAGGTGGAGCGCTCGCGCGCCTTCGCCTCCGCCTTCCAGTTCTTCGTGATGGCACTCGTCGGCGTGACGCTGGCGGTGATCGCGGCGCAGGGCGTCTACGGGCTGCTCTCGCGCCCGGCCGACGCGATCGGCGCGGCGCTCGAGGGGAAGTAGGGAGGCCGACTGGCGCCTGCACACGCTGTGCGGTGCGGACGCGTTCTCGCCGGACGATCGCGTGAAGGGATCAGCAGCGGCACCTGCGCCGACCTCCCACTTGCGTCATCCTGAACTCGTTTCAGGATCTACCGTCCCGCGAACGCCTCGCCTGTTGGGTCAGCGGCACGGTGGATCCTGAAATGAGTTCAGGATGACGGCGGGACGACGTCGACGATCGCGTCGACGGCGTACTCGCCTCAGCTCGGCGTGATCGGCGGCGATGCCATCTCGGCACGGATCTCCGCCACCAGGTCCTTGCGGCTGAGCTTGCCGATCATCGTCTTGGGCAAGGCGGCGCGCACCACCACGCGGTCGACGCGCTCGTGCTTGCCCAACTGCGGGTTGAGCCAGTCGCGCAGCGCCGCGCCGTCGATCGCGCCCGCCTCCTCGGTCAGGGTGACATAGGCGCGCGGCACCTCGCCGCGATAGGTATCGGCCATGCCGATCACCAGCGCCTCGCGCACCGCCGGATGATGGTAGAGGATCGCCTCGATCTGGCTCGGGAAGACCTTGAACCCGCCGACCGCGATCATGTCCTTGAGCCGGTCGACGATGGCGATGAAGCCGTCCGAGTCGATCGTGCCGACGTCGCCGGTGCGCAGCCAGCGCCGCCCCTGCGAGTCGAGCGCGAAGGTGGTCGCGTCGGCGTCGGGACGGTTCCAATAGCCCGCCATGATCTGCGGGCCCAGCGCGACGATCTCGCCGGGCTCGCCCGGCGGCGCCTCGCGCGTGGCATCCTCCTTGTCGACCAGCCGGATGCGGGTCGACGGCAAGGGCTGGCCGATCGTGCCGGGCTTCTGCGGCGGATCATAGGGGTTGGTGGTGAGCACGCCGGTGCTCTCCGACAGGCCATAGCCCTCCACCAGCGTCGAGCCGGTCGCCGCCTCCCAGCACACCTTCAGCTCGGCGTTGAGCGGCGCGCCGCCCGAGATGCAGACGCGCAGGCTGGTCAGGTCGGTCTTGGCCAGCGAGGGATGGTCGAGCAGCGCCTGGTACATGGTCGGCACGCCCGGCAGCGAGGTCGGTCGCGTCCGCGCGATCGCGGCGAGCGCCTGGCCGGCGTCGAAGCGCGGCAGCAGCACCATCTCGCCGCCGGTCACGATCGTGCGGTTCATCACGCAGGTGTTCGCGAAAACGTGGAACAGCGGCAGCACGCCCAGGATGCGGTCGGTCTGGTCCCGGTGCGGGTCGAGGCAGGCCACCTGGCGAGCGTTGGCCGAGACATTGGCATGGGTCAGCATCGCGCCCTTCGGCACGCCGGTCGTGCCGCCGGTGTACTGGATCAGCGCGACGTCGCGCTCGGGCGCGATTGCGGCAGGGGGCAGCGCGCCGTCGTTGGCGATCAGCTGCGAGAAAGCGAGCACGCGCGGGTCGGCCGGGCGCGGCGCCACCTCGCGCCGCTTCAGCAGGCGGTAGGCGACCGACTTGGCGGGTGGCAGCACACCCGCGACCGAGCCGACCACCAGCCGCTCGAGCCCGCTCTTGTCGAGCACCGCCAGCGCGTTGGGCAGCAGCGCGGTGGCGGAGAGGGTGAACAGCAGCCGCGTGCCCGAGTCCTCGACCTGGTGGCAGAGCTCGTCGACGGTGTAGAGCGGCGAGAAGTTGACGACGGTGCAGCCCAGCCGCAGCGCGCCGTGATAGGCCGCGAGATAATGGGGCGTGTTGGGCAGGAACAGCCCGATACGATCGCCCTTGCCATAGCCGAGCGCGGCAAGGCCGGTGGCGACACGCCGCACGCCGTCGGCGAGCTCGTCGTAGCTATAGTGGCGCCCGAGGAAGTCGATCGCGGGGCGCGAGCCGTGCTGGCGTACCGAATCCTCGAACAGGTCGATCATCGATCGCGGCGCGAAGCCGGTGGCCCAGGGCACCGGGTGGCGATAGGCGTCCTGCCAGGCGTGCTCGTCCGTCATTGACATCGCTGTAAGCAACCGCGCCGCCAGCGACAAGCGGTCAGCGTACCAGATATTCTCCGAGCAGGACGACCGCGGCGGCGAGCGGGCGCAGCGCGGGGGCGGCGTCGGCTGTCACGCGCGGCAGATGCGCGCCGTCGGCATGGATCGTGAGCGTGCCGATCATCGGCGTCTCGCGGTGCGCCATGGCGAGCAGCAGCAGCGCCAATCCGCCGATCACGGCGCGGCGGCGACGAAGGTCTGGCGGCTGGGTCATGACAGGACTCGCTGTGGTGTGTGCGGAGCTTAGCGTGGCCGTACCGATGCGGGAAGCGGGGGTGTAAGGAAGCGTCGCGCGCCGGCGCCGGATAAGACGTAGGGTTGCCTGGAGCCGTCATCATGCCAGTACGGCGCCCCCCTTCGCCGTTCCGTCGCCGGGGTTCGTCGAGACGCTCGTCGCTGACCGCGCCCGCTTCCTCCTCCGTCATCCCTGCGAAGGCAGGGATCCAGACGCGTGGAGCGACGTGAGAAGAACAGAACGTCAGCGTGTCTGGATCCCCGCCTGCGCGGGGATGACGGATGGAGGGGTGAGACAACCGCTTTTCGACAGGTCTTCTGTACCAGGCGCCCAGCTCGGATCAGTCAGGCTCCCGCCCTCCACGCCGCGCCGCGCCACCATGGACCCAGCCCTAGCTGTCTCCAGCTCTCGACTAAGCCGCCGCGGCCCAGCGCACGCGATCGCGACCCGCCGTCTTGGCGGCGTAGAGCGCGTCGTCGGCGCGGCGATACAGTCGCTTCCACTCCGCCTCGGTCGCGATCGTGCCGCGCTCGCTGCCCAGCGAGGCGGTGACGGCGAGATCGAACGGCATCCGGGCCGCGCGCACCGCGCCGAGGATCTGGTCGGGCAGGTCGTCGCGCCCGGCGCCGGTCAGCACCGCGAACTCCTCGCCGCCCACGCGCGCCACCAGCGCGTCGTCGGGCACCACCGCGAGCAGCGCGCGCGCGAAGACGCGCAGCACCTCATCGCCGCCGTCGTGGCCGAGCGTATCGTTGACCTGCTTGAAATGATCGATGTCGATCAGCACGAGCAGCTGGGGCTCGGCGCGCCCGATCGCCTCGCGCAGGAAGCTGCGGCGGTTCATCAGCCCGGTCAGCGGGTCGCTGTCGGCGAGCAGCCGCGCCAGCATCTCCTGCTCGCGCGCGGCGTCGCGCTCCTCCACCACCAGCTTGATGCGCCACGCGATCACCAGCGCGCTGCATGACGCCTCGAGCGCCATCGCCAGCAGGGTCGAATTGTCGATGAAGAAGTTCCAGCGCACCAGCCCCGCCGCCTGCGCGACGCGCAGCCCGGCGAAAGCGAGCGGCGTGCCCCAGGCGAGCATGAACACGCGCGCGTGCGGCGTGTCGGCGCGCCAGCCGCGCCACAGCAGCGGCAGCGCCAGGGCCGCCACCGCGGCGAAGCTGGCGGTCAGCGCGGCGTCGAGCCAGTGCGATGCCCGGGGCATCAGCGTGCAATAGAGCGTCGCGGTCACCAGTACCGCACCGACCGACGACGTCGCCGTGCGCCCGACCCAGCCGGCGAACACGCGCGGGTGGAAGAAGCGCCGCGCGAACAGGATCGCGAAGCTGAGCGCCAGCGCCAGCAGCGCGGTGTTGAGCCGCAGCCGCAGGTTGTTGTCCATGCCCGTGAGCTGGCCGAGCAGCCCGGAGGAGCTGACACCATAGGCCAGCAGGCACAGCACCATCGCGCAATAGGGCGGGTGGAAGCGCTGGCGCAGCGCCGCGCCGAGCGCGAGGTTGGACATCAGCAGCGCCACGCACAGCCCGGCGAAGGCGGCGTAGAAGGCGGCCATCGCCACCTCCATCCGCGTCGACTGCGCCGGCGTCGCGACGCGCGGGTCGATGACGATGCCGCGCGTGACCGGCGCGCCGCGAACATGCCACAGCAGCGCGACGGGCCGCGCGGCATGATCCGGCAGCGCCAGCTCGAACACCGCGCCGAGCTTGAGCCGCTGCCACGCGGTCGCGCTGGTGAAGCCGGTCGCGCGTGTCGTGCCGTCGGCGTAGCGGACGTGGAGCGTCGCGGCGTCCTGCCAGACGCTGGCGGAGCGGATCAGCGAGCCGCGCGCGATCACGGGCAGGCGCGGCGCGAGCACCCAGTAATCGCCCGGTCCGGCGCTCCGCTGGTCGCTGGTGCAATCGAAGCCGCGCGGATCGGCGAGCACCGCGACGGCACGTTCATGGGGCAGCGCGTGGCGGAAACAGGTAGCGAGCGGCGTCCCCGCCAGCGCCGCGGCCGGGGGCGCGAGCGCGACAAAGGCGCCGAGCAGAGCGAGCGCGCGCGCGATCCAGCGGATGACCGTCCCCCCGTTCATGACAATCGGCGTAACAGGGCCAACCCGAAGGGAAGGTTAACGGCGCGATCATATGTTGCGTGATGCGACGAGAAAAAGCGCGCGTCGCCGCCGCACCTGCCCAGGTCATGTCAGACTGTGTCGCTTCACTGGAGCGGAAGGCAACGGGAGGCAACGTAGCCAGCCGTCGCAAAGGGTGTTCCCCGGCGGAGGCCGGGGCCGAGCCGGGGACGGTCATGGCTCTCACCACCACCTTCCCACCCGGACCTCGGCCTTCGCCGGGGAACAATGATCCATGCGAGGAGAGTGTCACCTCTCTGGACGGCGGCGGGGAACGCTCGTCCCCCGCCCCCTCGTCAGCCCTCGCCTCAGCCCGCCTTGACCGGCGCGGCCTTGCCGCCCTTCTTCTTGCCCGGCTTCTTCGGCGCGGCGGGCTCGATCGCGAAGGAGAGCGCGCCCTCCTTCAGCTTCACCGTCACCTCGCCGCCGTGGACCAATTTGCCGAACAGCAGTTCCTCGGCGAGCGGCTGCTTGATCTTCTCCTGGATCAGGCGACCCATCGGACGCGCGCCGTACAGCTTGTCATAGCCCTTGTCGGTCAGCCACTTCTTGGCCTCGTCGTCGAGCTTGATGTGGACGTCGCGGTCGGCCAGCTGGAGCTCCAGCTGGAGGATGAACTTGTCCACCACGCGCGCCACCACCTCGGGCGGCAGGTAGCCGAACGGCACGATCGCATCGAGCCGGTTGCGGAACTCGGGCGTGAACATCTTCTGCACCGCCTGCTCGTCCTCGCCCTCGCGGGTGAGGTTGCCGAAGCCGACCGTCTCGCGCGCCATGTCCGCCGCGCCCGCGTTGGTCGTCATGATCAGGATGACGTTGCGGAAGTCGACGGTCTTGCCGTGCTGGTCGGTGAGCCGCCCGTTGTCCATCACCTGCAAGAGGATGTTGAACAGATCGGGGTGCGCCTTCTCGATCTCGTCGAGCAGCAGCACGCAGTGCGGGTTCTGGTCGACCGCGTCGGTCAGCAGGCCGCCCTGGTCGAAGCCGACATAGCCCGGGGGCGCACCGATCAGCCGGCTGACCGAGTGGCGCTCCATATACTCGCTCATGTCGAAGCGCTGGAGCGGGATGCCCAGGATGGTCGAGAGCTGCTTGGCCACCTCGGTCTTGCCGACGCCGGTCGGGCCGGAGAAGAGATAGTTGCCGATCGGCTTCTCCGGCTCGCGCAGCCCCGCGCGCGCCAGCTTGATCGCCGACGACAGCTTCTCGATCGCGGCATTCTGGCCGAACACCACGCGCTTCAGGTCGGTCTCGAGCGTCTCGAGCTGCTTCTTGTCGTCGGTCGACACGCTCTTCGGCGGGATCCGCGCCATCGTCGCGATCACCGCCTCGATCTCCTTGGCGGTGATCGTCTTCTTGCGCTTCGACGGCGGCACCAGCATCTGCATCGCGCCGACCTCGTCGATCACGTCGATCGCCTTGTCGGGCAGCTTGCGGTCGTTGATGTAGCGCGCGCTCAGCTCCACCGCCGACTTGATCGCGTCGGGCGTGTACTTGACCGAGTGATGGTCCTCGAACGCCGAGCGCAGGCCCGCGAGGATCTTGATCGTGTCCTCGATCGAGGGCTCGTTGACGTCGATCTTCTGGAAGCGCCGCAGCAGCGCGCGGTCCTTCTCGAAGTGGTTGCGGAACTCCTTGTAGGTGGTCGAGCCGATGCAGCGGATCGTGCCGCCCGACAGCGCCGGCTTGAGCAGGTTGGACGCGTCCATCGCGCCGCCGCTGGTCGCGCCCGCGCCGATCACGGTGTGGATCTCGTCGATGAAGAGCACCGCGTCGGGCAGCTTCTCCAGCTCGTTGACCACCGCCTTGAGCCGCTCCTCAAAGTCGCCGCGGTAGCGGGTGCCGGCGAGCAGCGCGCCCATGTCGAGCGAGTAGATCACCGCGGGCTTGAGCACCTCGGGTACGTCGCCCTCGACGATCTTGCGCGCCAGCCCCTCCGCGATCGCTGTCTTCCCGACGCCGGGATCGCCGACATAGAGCGGGTTGTTCTTGGAACGCCGGCACAGAATCTGCACCGTGCGGTCCACCTCTGCCATGCGGCCGATCAGCGGGTCGACCTTGCCGACCTTCGCTTTCTCGTTGAGGTCGACGGTGAACTGCTTAAGCGCGCTCTCGCCCTTCTTGCCCGACGTGTCCGCCTTCTCCTTCTTCTCCTCCTCGGCCGCGCCCTTCACGCTGGTGGCCTCGGGGGTGGCGGCGCCCTTGCCGACGCCGTGGCTGATGAAGCTGACCGCGTCGAGGCGGCTCATGTCCTGCTGCTGGAGGAAATAGACCGCGTAGCTCTCGCGCTCGGAGAAGAGCGCGACCAGCACGTTGGCACCGGTCACCTCGTCGCGGCCGGACGACTGGACGTGCAGGATCGCGCGCTGGACGACGCGCTGGAAGCCCGAGGTGGGCGACGGGTCGGTCGTGGCGTCGACGCGCAGCGCGCCGAGCTCGGTGTCGAGGTAATGCGCGACCGTGGTCTTGAGCTCGCCGAGGTCGACGCCGCACGCGGACATCACCTGGCTGGCGTGCTCGTCGTCGATCAGCGCGAGCAGCAGGTGCTCCAGCGTGGCATATTCATGGCGGCGCGAGGAAGCGGCCTCGAGCGCCTTGTGCAGCGTGGTCTCGAGAGCGCTGGCGAATGAGGGCATCAGATTACTCCTAGCGAGCCGCGTGAGGACACGCGGCCCATCGTCACGAATGTCGTGATTGATTGGCCCCGCATCAAGCGCTGGCCTCCGCACCGGGAGCGATCGTTCGCCAGCCCAGTGCGCCAGCGTTCATCGCTTGAATAGCGCGTCCGCGCTTGCGCGATGGTTAACGGCCCCGTCTATTTTGCGCCGGACCCGCGCGATCTCGCCCTCCAGCGCGTCGGCGCGCGCCTCCAGCTCGATGACCGAAAGTCGGTCGAGATCCTCGCGCAGCAGCGCGGCGAGCGGGTCGTCCCGCTGCGGGCCGAGGATGTCGTCTAGGTCCATGTCCGGATCGTCCTACCGGGGCGGCGCGGAGTCAAGCCGCGGCGAACCCGAGTGTGGCGTGCGCGTTGACGCCCTCGCCGCGCCGGCCATAAGGCGGGGAAGACGCCAGAAAGAAAGGGTTGCCCTAGCGATGACCGACCTGCCCGAGGTGATGCTGGCGATCGATCCCGCGGAGTCCGGCGGCCCGGAGGTCCTGGTGCCGGTCGAGCGCGCGGTGCCGCGACCGGGCGCGGGCGAGCTGCTGGTGCGAGTCGCCGCGGCGGGGGTCAACCGTCCCGACGTGCTGCAGCGCCAGGGCAACTATCCCCCGCCCCCCGGCGCGCCGAGCGTGCTCGGGCTCGAGCTGGCGGGCGAGGTGGTGGCGCTCGGCGACGGCGTGGAGCCGGTGCTGCTCGGCCAGCCGGTCTGCGCGCTCGTCGCGGGCGGCGCTTACGCCGACTATGCGCTGGTGCCCGCGGGCCAGGCGCTGCCCGTGCCCGAGGCGCTGTCGATGACCGAGGCGGCGGCGCTGCCCGAGACGCTCTACACGGTATGGACCAACCTCTTCGAGCGTGCCTTCGCGATGGAGGGCGACACCGTGCTGGTGCACGGCGGCACCAGCGGTATCGGCACGATGGCGATCACGCTCTCCAACCTCTTCGGGCTGGAGATCATCGTTACCGTCGGCTCGGACGAGAAGGCCGCGGCGGCGCGGCGGCTCGGCGCCGACCATGCGATCAACTATCGCTCGGAAGATTTCGTCGCGCGCGTCCGCGACATCACCGAGGGGCGCGGCTGCGCGGCGGTGCTCGACATGGTGGGCGGCGACTATGTGCCGCGCAACCTCCAGTGCCTCGCCGAGGACGGGCGCCACGTCTCGATCGCGGTGCAGCGCGGCGCCAACGCGACCGTGCCATTGTTCGAGATCATGCGGCGGCGGCTGACGCTGACCGGCTCGACGCTGCGCGCGCGCGACGCCGGCTTCAAGGCGCTGGTCACCGACGAGATCGCCCGCACGGTGTGGCCCTTCGCCGCGGCGGGCAAGCTCAAGCCGGTGATGGACCGCAGTTTCCCGCTGGCGGAGGCCGCCGAGGCGCACCGGCGGATGGAGAGCGGCGACCATATCGGCAAGATCGTGCTGACGATGGGGTGAGCGGCCCTTAGGTCCTCCCCGCATGGCGGGGAGGGGGACCAGCCGAAGGCTGGTGGAGGGGGGCGTCCGCATACGAGGCGGTGCGTTCGCGGAGATCCCCCTCCACCACTCGCCTACGGCGAGCGGTCCCCCTCCCCGTACCGGGGAGGATCTTGCCCTCAATCCTCCGCGATCAGGCTCGCCTTGCCCGTGTCGCGCATGCGCAGGTAGACCAGCAGCGACACGCCGATCATCACCGTGACGTACCAATAGAAGCCCTGCTCCCAGCCGTGCTGCTTGAAGCTCAGCGCGACATATTCCGCCGTGCCGCCGAAGATCGTGTTGGCCAGCGCATAGGGCAGCGCCACCCCCAGCGCGCGGATGTGCGCGGGGAACAGCTCCGCCTTCACCACCGCGTTGATCGAGGTATAGCCGGTAACGATCACCAGCGCCGCCATTACCAGCAGCCCCGCGACGGTCGCGTCGCGCGTATGCTCCAGCGCGGAGAAGATCGGATAGGTGAACAGCACGCCCGCCACGCCGAACGCGACCATCAGCGGCTTGCGCCCGATCCGGTCGGACAGCCCGCCCGCGACCGGCTGGAGCAGCATGAAGGCGAACAAGGTCACCGCGTTGATCTGGGTCGCGGTCTCCTTGGAGAAGCCCGAGGTGTTGACCAGAAACTTCTGCATGTAGATCGAGTAAGCGTAGAAGGCGAGCGTGCCCCCGGCGGTGAGCAGCATCACCAGCGCCGTCTCGCGCGGATGGCGGCGCAGCAGCGTGCCGAAGCCCGACTTGGGCGCGTCGCTCGCCTTGGCCTTCTCGAAGCTCTGCGTCTCGGCCAGCCCGCGGCGCAGCCAGAACACCACCAGCGCCAGCACCGCGCCGATCGCGAAGGGGATGCGCCAACCCCAGCTGGTCAGCGCCTGCTCGCTCATCACCGATTGCAGCACCACCAGCAGCAGAATCGCGAGCAGCTGCCCCGAGATCAGCGTGACATACTGGAAGGACGAGAAGAAGCCGCGCCGCTCCTTGCCCGCCATCTCGGACAGATAGGTCGCGCTGGCGCCATATTCGCCGCCGACCGACAGACCCTGCATCAGTCGCGCGAGCACCAGCAGCGCGGGCGCGCCATAGCCGATCGTCTCGATGCCGGGGGAGCAGGCGATGATCAGCGAGCCGGTGCACATCAGCGTCACCGACAAGGTCAGCCCCGCCTTGCGCCCGCGGCGATCGGCGTAGATGCCCATGATCCACGCGCCGATCGGGCGCATCACGAAGCCCACCGCGAACACCGCCGCCGCGCTCAGCAGCTGCGCGGTCGGATCGTCCTTGGGAAAGAAATGCCTGACGAAATAGAGCGTGAACGCGGAATAGACGTACCAGTCGAACCACTCGACCAGGTTACCGGTCGAGCCGCCGATGATCGACTTGAGCCGGCCGGCGACGGGGGCGGCCTCGGGGGCGGTGGGCGGCGCGACGGCCATGGCGTCTCTCCTCATCATATGTGGTTTATCGCGTCGGCAGTGCCGGCGCCAACAATCCTCCCCGCATGGCGGGGAGGGGGACCGCTCGCGCAGCGAGTCGTGGAGGGGGGTTCGACACGGATGCGCCGGCCCGTATGCGGAGAGCCCCCTCCACCAGCCTGCGGCTGGTCCCCCTCCCCGCATGGCGGGGAGGATCGTTGAATTGACCCATCAGAACCGCAGGCTCAGCCATGCCGCGAGAAAGTCGGAGTTCTGATACCCCGCCCGCGTCAGCGCGTCCTTGGCGATCAGATGCTCGTAGCGCCCGGTGACGCTCACCCGCGGCGTCACCGCCCAGATCGCCTGGAAGCGCATCAGGTCGGCGATGCGCCTCCCCGCCACGTCCTGCGTGCCCGCGAAGGCGGCGCCCGAGGCGCGATACACGGCGTCGCTCTCGGTCGCGCGCCACGCCATCGTATACTCGCCTGTCACGCGCAGCCGCTTCACCGGGCTGAACGAGACGTTGGGCGAGACCGACATCAGGTTGGTCGGCGTCAGAAACAGCTGGTAGCTGTAGTAAATGTTGTTGCCGTAGAGCCCGCTCGCGGTGCGCAGCGTGCCGCCGTCATAGGCGCCCCCGCCGCTGGCATAGTCGAGGTGGACCCCGACCCGCGGCGCGCTCGCCGCCTTGCCGAGGCGGTAGGTCTGCGCGACGAAGGCCTGCCACGCGTTGATCGGGCGATCCCCGAACGTGCCGCCCTGATGGTTCACGGTCCAGTCGACCGTGACCGGCCCGGCGTCGCCGTAGAGGTGGAGGCCGTAGAACATCCGCTCCTCGCGCGCGACCGTGCCGTTCCAGCTCGCCACGCGGTTGCGCAGCCGCCAGACGAAGGGGTCGAAGAACAGCTTGGAGCCGCCGAGGAAATCGCTCGGCACCGCATAGCCGAAAGTGACGCCGCTGAAGCGCCGCGCGCCGTCGGTGCGGTCGTCGCTCAGCCCCTGCTGGCCGTAGGCGATGTAGCGCAGGTCGAACACGTCGGCGCGCACGCGCCTGCCGCGCGCATAGGCGCGGACGCCGTCGAGCACGAAGTGGAGCGTGGGATCGTCGCGCACCGAGGTGAGCAGGTTCGGCCCGTCCGAGAATTCCTGCCGCCCCGCGCGCACGCCCACGCTCGCGCCGGCGAGCGTGCCATAGACCTCGCCGAAACCCTGCGACAGCGTCAGCGCATTGCGCAGATTGCCCGCGGGGGCGCCGATGTTGACGCCGTCGACGCGCGCCTTGGCGAGCTCGCCGTAGACGCGGACGTGCTCGCCGAGGTGCAGGTCGGCGCCGGCATAGACGCGCAGCCGCTCCTGCCGCTGCGCCGCGCGGTCGCGCAGGTCGGGGTTGGTGGTGGCCTGGACGCGGTAGCGGATCTCGCCCGAGAGCGAGAGATAGACCGAGCCGTCCTCTGTCAGCGGCAGATATTTAAGCCGGTCGAGCGGGTCGTCGCGCTTGTCCGGGTCGGCCATCGCACGCCAGTCCTCGGCCCAGCGCGAGACGTTGTATTTGCCCTGCGCGGTCCCCTCGCCGATCCCGGCGGTGGGATATTCGGACGCGATCGGCGTGGCCGGCGCGGCCTTGCCCCCGCCCGCGGGAGCGCCGGCCTGGGCGCCCGCCGACGCCGCGACGAGCAGCGTGGGGGTGAGCAACGCGCTCGACAGGATAGAAACTCGTCTCATGACCTCTCCATGGCAGGCGGCTCGACCCGGCAAGGCGGCGGCCGTCGCTCTCGGCGCCATGCTACGCCGTCGCGGTCGGGCCGGCGAAAACACGCTCATCCTAGGATTTCCGCGGCTCCTGGCCGGACGGGGCGCGGGTTTCCGCATGGCCTCACTGGCCCGGATGCGGTATCCCGCACGCGTGTCCCTGCCGCGTCGCCCCGGTCTGCTGCTCGCCGCGCTCGCGGTCGTGCTGCTCGGCGCGCTGTTCTATCTCGCCGCGGCGCACGTGACGCGGCAGCGCGCGCTCGACCGGGTGGAGGACGAGGCGCTGCGCACCGCGCGCCAGCAGGCGCGGCTGATCGACAGCGAGCTCGCCAAGTTCCGCCTGCTGCCGATCGTGCTGAGCGAATATGGCGACCTGCGCGACGCGCTGGTGCAGGGCGCCGCCTCCCGCGCGGCGACGCGGCTCGACGACAAGCTCGCCTCGCTCGCGCGGCGCACCGGCGCGCCGGTGATCTACGCGATCGACTCGCGCGGCCTCACCGTCTCCGCGTCCAACGCCGCCGGCGCGCAGAGCTTCGTCGGCCACGATTATCGCTTCCGTCCCTATTTCCAGCAGGCGATGCGCGACGGCGCGGCGGAGCATTTCGCGCTCGGCAACGTCAGCGGGCGGCCGGGGCTGTTCATGGCGCGGCGGATCGACGGCGCGGCGGGGCCGCTCGGCGTCGTGGTGGTGAAGGTCGAGTTCGACGCGATCACGCGCGCCTGGGCGAATGATCCCGGCCGGACGCTGCTCGCCGACGAGCGCGGCATCGTGCTCGCCGCGACCGACCCGCGCGCCGCGCTCCGCGTGCTCGCGCCGCTGCCGCCGGCGACACTCGCCGCGATCCGCCGCACCGGCCAGTTCCTCGACCGCCCGCTCGCGCCGACCGGCTATCGCTTCGCCGGCAGCGACGCCGTCGCGCCCGACGGCGCGCCGCTGCGCCTCACCGCGGTGCCCGCGGCGCATGCCGGCTGGCGGCTGCTCCACCTCGTGCCCGTCACGCGCGCGCTGCGCGACGCCACCAATCTCGCGCGGCTCACCACCGTCACCGCGGTGCTGCTGCTGGCGCTGCTCGCCGCTCTGCTGCTGTGGCGCACCAGCCGGATCGCGCGCGCCGCCGCCGACCGCGCCGAGCTGGAGCAGGCGGTGGCGGCGCGCACCGCCGAGCTCAGCGCCGCCATGGCGCGGCGCGAGGACGCCGACCGCCGCTTCCGCGCCGCGCGCGAGGAGCTGGCGCAGGCCAACCGGCTCGCCTCGCTCGGCTCGATCACCGCGGGGCTGGCGCATGAGATCAACCAGCCGGTGGCGACGATCCGCACGCTCGCCGAGAACGCGCGCCACCATCTCGCGCAGCAGCGCACCGAGCGGGTCGCCGCCAGCCTCGACAGCGCGGTGGCGCTGACCGAGCGGATCGGCACGATCACGCAGGAGATGCGCCGCTTCGCGCGGCGCGGCAGCGGCACCGCGGGACCGATCGCGCTCGACGACGTGATCGACGGCACGCGGCTGCTGGTCGGCGACCGGCTGCGTGCCGCGCGCGTCGCGCTCGACTGGCCCGCGCCGAGGCAGCCCAGCGTGTTCGCCGGGCGCGTGCGGCTGGAGCAGGTGCTGGTCAACCTGATCAACAACGCGGTCGACGCGCTCGCCGGGCGCGCCGACCCGCGCGTCGCGCTCACCGTAGCGACGAGGGAGGAGTGGGTGGAGCTGACCGTGGCGGACAACGGACCGGGGATCGACCCGGCGCTCGGCGACGAGGTGTTCAGCCCCTTCGTCACCGGACGCCCCGACGGGCTCGGGCTCGGGCTCGGCATCGCGCGCGACATCATCGCGCAGTTCGACGGCACGCTGCGGATCGTCCCCTCCCCGCTCGGCGGCGCGGCGTTCCGCGCGACGGTGCGGCGCGCGTGAGCCAGCCGCCGCTCCGCGTCGTGCTGATCGACGACGACGAGGGCCTGCGTGCCGCGCTGGCGGACAGTTTCGCGATCGCCGGCATCGACGTCGAGCCGTACGGCGACGCGCGTACCGCGCTGGCGCGGCTCGACGCCGATTTCCGCGGCATCGTCGTCAGTGACATCCGCATGCCGCGGATGGACGGCCACGCGCTGTTCGAGGCGGTGGCGGCGCGTGACCCCGAGCTGCCGGTGATCCTGATGACCGGGCACGGCGACATCGCGATGGCAGTGGCGGCGCTCAAACAGGGCGCGTTCGACTTCATCGCCAAGCCGTTCGCCGCCGACCATCTGATCGCCAGCGCGCGCCGCGCGCTCGAGATGCGCCGGCTGGTGCTGGAGAACCGCCGGCTGCGCGTCGCCGCGGCCGAGGCCGAGACCCACTACCCGCTGATCGGCGAGACCCCGGCGATGGTGCGGCTGCGCGACACGATCCGCCAGCTCGCCGACGTCGACGTCGACGTGCTGGTCGAGGGCGAGACCGGCACGGGCAAGGAGCTGGTCGCGCTGCTGCTGCACCGCTGGAGTCACCGTCGCGCGCGCCAGTTCGTCGCCGTCGACTGCGCCGCTTTGCCCGACGCGGTGGCGGACGAGGCGCTGTTCGGCAGCCGCGCCCAGCCCGGCCGGGTCGCCGACGCCGACCGCGGCACGCTCTTCCTCGACGAGATCGACAGCATGTCGCCCGCGCTCCAGGGCAAGCTGCTGCGCGTGGTCGAGGAGCGCGAGCTGCCCCAGCCCGGCGGCGCGCCGCGCGTGGTCAACCTGCGCGTCGTCGCCGCGGCCAAGACCGATCTCGCCGCCGCGGTGGCCGAGGGACGGTTCCGCGCCGATCTGCTCTACCGGCTGGAGACGGTGCGGCTGCGCATCCCGCCGCTGCGCGAGCGCCGCGCCGACGTGCCGCTGCTGTTCGCCTATTTCCTCGGCGAGGCGGCGGAGCGGTTCGGGCGCGAGCGGCCCAACATCGATCCCGCGGTGGAGGCGCGGCTCGTCGCCGACGACTGGACCGGCAACGTCCGCGAGCTGCGCAACTATGCCACGCGCGTCGTGCTCGGGATGGCGGAGGGGACGCCGAGCGCGGCCGACCAGCTGCCGCTCGCCGAGCGCGTCGACCGTTTCGAGGCGGCGACGATCCGCGCCGCGCTCGACCGCGTGCGCGGCGACGTCGGCGCCGCCGCCGCCGAGCTTCAGCTGCCGCGCCGCAGCCTCTATGACAGACTACAGCGCCACGGCATCGAGCCGGCGGCGTTCCGCCAGCGCGAGTGATCCTGCCCCGATGCGTCTCCTGTTCCTGTTCGCTTCCCTTATTCCGGCGGCGCTGCTCGCCGCCGCCCCTGCCGCGGCCGAGCCGACATTGCTCGAAGTCGATCAACGGCTCGCCGCGATCGCCTGGCGGCTCACCACCGCCAACGCGCCCTTGTGCCGCGACCAGCAGCCGGTGATCGGCGCCGCGCTCCACGCCGCCGACCAATATCCCCCCGCGCTGCGCGCCGCCTTCGCCGCGCCGGTGACGGTCGAGCTGGTGGTGCCGGGCGCCCCCGCGGCGACCGCGGGGGTGGCGGCGAACGACGGGCTGCTCGCGATCGACGGCGCCGCGGTCGCGGCCCCGGCCGGTGGTGACTCGACGACGAGCGTGACCCGCGACGCGGCGCAGGCGCTGCTCGCGTCGCATCCCCCGACCGCACCGCTCGCGCTGACGCTCCGCCGCGCCGGCGCCGAGCGGTCGGTGACCGTGCAGCCGCGCGCGGGCTGCCGCGTCGAGTTCGAGGTGCTCGCGGGCAACAAGCTCGGCGCCTCGTCCGACGGTCGTGTGGTACAGGTCGGCGGGCGCTTGTTCGAGCTGTTCGGCGACGATCAGGTAGCGGTGGTGGTCGCGCACGAGCTGGCCCACGCCATCCTGCGCCACCGCGCGCGGCTGGAGGCGGCCGGCGTTAAGTGGGGGCTGTTCGCCGAACTGGGTCGCAACGGCCGGCTGTTCCGCCAGACCGAGACCGAGGCCGATCTGCTCGGCGCCTATCTGCTCCGCAACGCGGGCTGGGACCCGCAGCTGGCGGTGCGCTTCTGGCGCGAGGAGGGCGGCAAGATCGACGGCGGCTTCTTCCGCAGCCGCACCCACCCGTCCGCCAAGGCGCGCGCCGACGCGATCGCGACCGAGCTGGCGACGATGCCCGCGAACGCGCCGCTGCCCTATGCACCGCCGCTGCTGGCGAAGCGCGACGCGCCGCTGGGGTGAGCGACGGAGGGCGGGCGGATGGCGCGACAGGTGAGGGGATGCGCCCCCTGCCTCTGCCGTCATCCCGGACTTGTTCCGGGATCCACTCGTCCGCGAGCGGAACGCCTTCCGAGTACGCGGACCGGTGGATTCCGGAACAGGTCCGGGATGACGGCGCGGGTTTCAGGATGCGGGAGAAAGACTCAGAGAAAGCGCGTCAGGACGCGCGCCCGCCGCCTTATCACCCCCCCGAGTCGCGCTCGATATCGGCCCCCACCGCCAACAGCTTCTCCTCGAGCCGCTCATAGCCGCGGTCGAGGTGGTAGACGCGCGCGACGCTGGTCTCGCCCTCCGCCACCAGCCCGGCGATGATCAGGCTCATCGAGGCGCGCAGGTCGGTCGCCATCACCGGCGCGCCGACCAGGCGATCGACCCCCTTCACCACCGCGGTGCGGCCGTGCACCTGGATGTCCGCCCCCATCCGCGCCAGCTCGGGCACGTGCATGTAGCGGTTCTCGAAGATCGTCTCGGTCAGCACGCTGGCGCCCTCGGCCTTGCACAGCATCGCCATGAACTGCGCCTGCATGTCGGTCGCGAAGCCCGGGTACGGCGCGGTGGAGAGCGTCAGCGGCGCCAGCTTGCCCTCGCTCGTCACCACGATCGAGTCGCGCCGCTCCTCGATCCCCACGCCCGCCGCGCGCAGCGCGTCCAGCGTCGCGCCCATGTCGGCGGCGTTGACGTTGGCGAGCTCGACCGTGCCGCCGGTCACCGCCGCGGCACAGGCGTAGCTGCCTGCCTCGATCCGGTCGGGCATCACGCCATACGTGGCGCCGTGCAGCTCGGCGACGCCCTCGATCTCGAGCGTCTCGGTGCCGATCCCCTCGATACGCGCGCCCATCGCGACGAGGCAGCGGCACAGGTCGACGATCTCGGGCTCGCGCGCGGCGTTCTCGATGCGGCTGCTGCCCCGCGCGGTCACCGCCGCCATCAGAACGTTCTCGGTCGCGCCCACCGACACGATCGGGAAGGTGTAGCGCCCGCCCTCGAGGCGGCCGCCCGGCGCGGTGGCGGTGACATAGCCGGCCGACATCTCCAGCTCGGCGCCGATCGCCTGGAGCGCCTTGAGGTGCAGGTCGATCGGGCGATTGCCGATGGCGCAGCCGCCCGGCAGCGAGACCCGCGCCTGCCCCGCGCGCGCCAGGATCGGGCCGAGCACCAGGATCGAGGCGCGCATCTTGCGCACGATGTCATAGGGCGCCTCGGTCGAGCTGAGCTGGCCGGCGCGGATCGTCATCACGCGGCCGAAATCCTCCGGCCGGCTGCCCTCGATCGTGGTCGAGGCGCCGAGCTGGTTGAGCAGATGGCCGAAGCCGTCGACGTCGGCGAGCCGCGGCAGGTTGCGCAGCGTCAGCGGCTCGTCGGTGAGCAGGGCGCAGGGCATCAGCGTCAGCGCGGCGTTCTTGGCGCCGGAGATGGGAAGACGACCGTTCAGGCGGTTACCGCCGCGGATAAGAATGCGATCCATCGCCCCGCTCTATCGAAGCCCCGCGCGGTCGCCAAGGATGAGCGAACATGGTGACCCCCGCGTGCGCTTGATCGGTTTTAATGCACGTTGGTCGATTGCCCGCGTAACGAACGCACAGATCAAGGGGATATCCACCGGGTGCCAGCGCGTAGCCTCGCCGACAGGATCGGCGACATGATAATCCTCACCGCGCCCGAGCGCGCGGCGCTAGACCAGCTGGGTGAGCGCGAGCGCACCGTCCGCAAGGGGATGACGCTGGTGCGGGAGAATGAACGCTCCACCGAGCTGTTCGCGCTGAAGAGCGGCATGCTGATCGCCTATGTTTTGCTGGACGACGGCAGCCGGCAGATCCTGCGCTTCATCTTCCCCGGCGACCTCACCGGCATGGCGGTGATCGCCTTTGGCAAGGCGCCGCACGCGCTCCTCGCGCTGGCGGACAGCGTGGTGGTGCCGATCGACCGCACGCAGGTAGCCGACATCGTCTTCCGCTTCCCCCGCGTCGCGCTGGCGCTCGCCGCGCTCGAGCAGGTCGAGCGCGCGACGCTGACCGATCGTCTCGCCGGTTTGGGTCGGATGTCGGCGCGCGCGCGCGTCGCGGCGGTGCTGCTCGACCTGCGCGACCGCATCCGCCGCCAGGACGAGAACACTGGCGACACCTTCGCGCTGGGGCTGACGCAGGAGGAGATCGGCGACGCCACCGGTCTCACCGCGGTGCACGTCAACCGCATGCTGCGCCAGCTCGAGGAGCAGGGACTGATCGCGCGCTCGGGCGGCCGGGTGACGCTGCTCGACGAAGCGCGGCTGATGCGCAGCGCCAACCACGTCGACCGGCTCGCCGCGGTCGACCTGAGCTGGTTGCCGGGGCCGAGCGGGGGGTAGCGCGGCGGCGGCGACGCTCGCTTGCCAGCTCTCTGCCGTCATCCTGAACTGGTTTCAGGATCCACTGTGCCGCGCGTTCAACGACCGTCGCGCTCGCAAAACAGTGGATGCTGACCCAAGTTCAGCATGACGTCAGCGAACGGAGCGAGGCCGTCTCGTCATAGTCCCCGCGCGTCGCGCTACCGCCGCACCCCGCTCGCCGCCAGCTCCGCGTCGATCGCCGCCACCAGCCGCGCCAGCCCCGCCTCGTCGCGCGCCTCGGCGCGCAGGGTCAGCGCCGCCTGAGTATTCGACGCGCGCAGCAGCCACCAGCCGTCGTCGACCGATACGCGCACGCCGTCGGTACGATCGACGCGCGCGGCAGCGGCGTCGAGCCGCGCCGCCACCTCGGCCACCACTGCGAGCTTGCGCGCCTCGTCGACCGGGACGCGCCACTCGGGCGTGGTGCAGCGCGGCGGCAGCGCGGCGCGCAGGTCCGCGAGCGGCTGACCCGCGCGCCGCACCGCGCGCAGCAGCCGCACCGCCGCGTACAGCGCGTCGTCGAAGCCGTAATAGCCGTGCGCGAAGAAGATGTGGCCCGACAGCTCGCCCGCGAGCGGCGCGCCCACTTCCTTCATCTTCGACTTCATCTCGCTATGGCCGGTGCGCCACATCAGCGCCTTGCCGCCCAGCGCGGCGATGCGGTCGAACAATGCGTCGCTCGATTTCACGTCGGCGACGATCGTCGCGCCGGGCAGCTCCTCGAGCAAGGGCGCGGCGAGCAGCGCGAGGATCTCGTCGCCCCACAGCACACGGCCCGCGGCGTCGACCGCGCCGATCCGGTCGCCGTCGCCGTCGAAGGCGAAGCCGAGGTCGAGCCTCTCGCGCGCGATCAGCGCCTTGAGGTCGGCGAGATTGGCCTCGACCGTCGGGTCGGGGTGATGGTGGGGGAAGTTGCCGTCGATCTCGCAGAACAGCAGGTGGTGCTCCCCCGGCAGGCGCGCGGTGAGCGCGCGCACCACCTCGCCCGCCGCGCCGCTGCCCGCGTCCCAGCCGACGCGGAGCGGCCGTCCCTCGCCGCGCTCCGGATCGCCCGCGAGCAGCCGGTCGACATAATCGGCGCGAACATCGCGCTCGCTCACCCTGCCCTGCCCGCTGGTCCAGTCGCCCGCCGCGGCGAGGCGCGCCAGGTCGGTGATGTCGTCGCCGAAGAAGCTGTCGCCACGGAGCACCAGCTTGAAACCGTTGTCGTCGCGCGGGTTGTGGCTGCCGGTCACCTGCACCCCGCCGTCGACCCCGAGCGTCGCCGCGGCATAATAGAGCATCGGCGATGGTCCCAGCCCGACCCGCACCACGTCGACGCCGCCCTCGCTCAAACCGCGCACAAGCGCCGCCTCGAGCGCGGGCGAGTGGGTGCGCCCGTCGTAACCGACCGCGACGCTGGTCCCGCCGGC
Organism: Sphingomonas sp. BK069; assembly: GCF_014193405.1. Lineage (NCBI taxonomy): Bacteria > Pseudomonadati > Pseudomonadota > Alphaproteobacteria > Sphingomonadales > Sphingomonadaceae > Sphingomonas > Sphingomonas sp. BK069. Next base: position 241,125 of record NZ_JACHZH010000002.1, read on the forward strand.
GCGCCGCAGCCGCGTGGCGAAGCTGCGGCCGACGGCATAGGCGTCCGCGTCCGACAGGTTGGTGCCGACGGTGCCGCGCACGTCATATTCGCGCAGGATCACGGGGTCGAAGCGGTGGCTCATGCCGGCGATCCCGTCAGTCGCGGCGCAGGCGCGCGAGCAGCGTGTCGCGCGCGGCGTTGGCCTGGCGCGCGCGCTCGGGCGAGCCGCCGCGGTCCGGGTGGATCTCGGAGATGAGGCGACGATGCGCGGCACGGATCGCCGCCTCGTCGGCGTCGTGCGTGACGCCGAGCAGCGCCCGCGCCTCGGCCAGCGGCGAGCGCTGACGCTTGGGCGCCGGGCGGAGGAAGCGCCAGGCGGCGTAGACGATCGCGAGGAGGAGGAGCCACTTCAGCATAAGCGTGAGTCGGCGCCGGCGAGTGTCCAGTCCGGGCGGCGGGGTGCGAGGACCACCGATGACCCCGCCCTGCTCCCCCGCGAGGCGTCATCCTGAACTCGTTTCAGGATCGACCCGTCCGTGACTTCCGCCGCACCTGAGTACGCGGCACAGTGGTGCACGCGCGAGATCGTGTCCCCCGGAAACGATCTTGGCTCACCGGGGGTGAGCCAAAGCGCGTACACGAGACAAGTTCGGGATGACGGGGGGTGGTTGGAGAAGGCGCTCGCCTCATACGCCACGTGCTCCTGCGCACGCAGGAGCCTAGGGTCACGCAGCGTAGCGGTCGGCGCTCTGGGTTCCTGTCTCAGCAGGAACACGGCCTCTTCCCGCCCCCTCACGCGAACAGCGGCATCGTGGACTCGGGCAATGCCAGCGCGGCCATCATCTCGCGCAGCTCCTGGCGCGCGGCGACGTGGCTCAGCCCCATCCCGCCGAACGCCTTGGCGTCGAGCAGCGTCAGCCCCTTGGGAAAGAGCTCGCGGTAGATCACGCGCTCGCCCAGGCCCGGGATGATGCGGAAGCCGACGCGCCGGGCGAGCTGGTCGAGCGCCTCCGACACGCGGCGCATGTTGCGCGCCTCCAGATATTGCAGGCGGTTGCGCAGCACGACCCAGTCGATCGTGGTGCCGTCCTCGCGCGCGCGCGCCTTGCGCGCGTCCCAGATCAGCTCGGAGTAGAAGCTCGGCCGGGTGACCTTGTAGGTCTCGGGATCGACCTGTCCGATCAGGTCGAAGTCGACGAAACTGTCGTTCATCGGCGTCACCAGCGTGTTCGACAGCGCCGCCGCGAGCCGCGCCGCGGGGTCGTCGCGACCGGGCGTGTCGATCACCAGGAAGTCGTAGCCGTCGGTGAAGCGCTGGTAGAGCTCGGCGAAGATGCCGTCGGCGCGGCCGTCACCCGTGGCGTGATCGGGCAGCGGCAGGTCGATCGCCGAGCGCTGCACCGTCGACTCGCGGTTCTCGAGATAGCGGCCGAGCGTGCGCTGGCGATGGTCGAGGTCGATGCAGGCGACGCGCGCGCCCTTCGCCGCGAGCGCGATCGCGACATGGACCGCGGTGGTGCTCTTGCCCGTCCCGCCCTTCTCGTTGGCGAAGACGATGACGTGCGTGCGCCCGCCCGGCGCCCCCGCGCCCGGGCTATCGTCGTGCACGCCTGCAACGGTATCGGACAATTCGTCGCATCCCTGATTGATCGCGGTTCGTCGCGACCATAGAACCCGACGCCGCGAGTTTCGAGGGGTAACGGGTGGAGATATATCGGGAGCTCGCCGGGCTCCGCGCGGCGCTGGAAGCGGCGCGCGCGAGCGGCCGCGAGGTGGCGCTGGTGCCGACCATGGGGGCGCTGCACGCCGGCCATATCGCGCTGGTCGAGGCGGCGCGCCGGCCGGGCACGACGGTGGTGGCGTCGATCTTCGTCAATCCGCGCCAGTTCGGCGCGGGCGAGGACCTGTCGCGCTACCCGCGCAAGGAGACCAGCGACATCGCCATGCTGGGTGAGGCGGGCTGCGACCTGCTGTGGCTGCCGCCGGTGGAGCAGATGTACCCCGACGGCTTCGCCACGACCGTCTCGGTCAGCGGGGTGAGCGAGGGGCTCGACGGCGCGGCGCGGCCGGGTCATTTCGACGGCGTCGCCACCGTCGTCGCCAAGCTGTTCAACCAGGTATACCCGACGCGCGCCTATTTCGGCGAGAAGGACTTCCAGCAGCTCGCCGTGGTGCGCCGCATGGTGGCCGACCTCGACTTCGACGTCGAGATCACCGGCGTGCCGACCCAGCGCGAGGACGACGGGCTCGCGCTCTCGTCGCGCAACGTCTACCTCTCACCCGAGGAGCGCCAGAAGGCGGTGGCGCTGCCGCGCGCGCTTGGCATCGCGGCCCGCGCGATCCGCGGCGGCACCGACTCGGCCAAGGCGCTCGACGACGCCACCGCGACGCTGACCGCGGCGGGGTTCGAGGTCGACTATGTCGCGCTGGTCGACGCCGAGACGCTCTCGCCCGAGCCGGCGGCGGGTCGGCGGCGGCAACTGCTCGCGGCGGCCCGGCTCGGCAACACGCGGCTGATCGACAATCTCGCGGTCGATCCTGGATAAGTTCGACTGAAGTCGCATTAACCGATTAACCAATTAGAGACTCGAATCAGCGAAAACACCCTCATTCCAAGGATTAGAGGGGTAGTCCGAGATGCTGACCGATTTCGAGGGCGCGCTGCTCGCCCGCCGTACCGCCGAGGCGACCCGCGGCAACGAGGACGCCGCTTATGACCTGGGCGTGGCCTATTCGACCGGCACCGCCGGCGCGACGCTCGACCTGATCGAGGCGCACAAGTGGTTCAACCTCGCCGCCGCACGCGGCCATGAGGCGGCCGCCGCGGCGCGGGCCGAGGTGGCCGAGGACATGACCGCGCGCGAGATCGCGACCGCGCAGCGCGCCGCGCGCGACGTGCTCGCGCTGGGCACCCGCCGCGCCGCCTGAGCCACGCTGACCCGAGGCACCCGGTCGATAACGGCGCCGCGGCGACAGGCGTGATGCTCCTCCCCTGCCCTCTGCCGTCATCCTGAGCTCGTCTCAGGATCCACGGTCCCGCCTACCCAGCGGCGCGAGGAGAGCGCGGACGGGTGGATCCTGAAACGAGTTCAGGATGACGAATCGCGAGGTTGTGAGCCCTCTCAATCCTCCCCGGCACGGGGAGGTGGCAGCGCGAAGCGCTGACGGGAGGGGGCGCGCCGCGAGCGAGCCGGGTCGTGCGGGGCGAGCCCCCTCCACCACTCGCCTTCGGCGAGCGGTCCCCCTCCCCGCCTAGCGGGGAGGATCGGAGCGCTCCTACTTCTTCGCCGCCGCCTTCTTCGCCGGCGCCTTCTTGGCGGCAGCCTTTTTGGCCGGCGCCTTCGCGGCCCCCGCCTCCTTCGCCGCGGCCGGCTTCTTCGCCGACGCCTTCTTCTTGACCGGCTTCTTCGCCGGTGCCGCGGCGGCGCGGTCGTCGATCAGCTGCGCTGCCTCCTCCAGCGTCAGTTGATCGGGCGCGATCGTCTTGGGCAGGGTCGCGTTGGTGGTGCCGTCGGTCACGTACGGCCCGTAGCGCCCTTCCATCAGCCGCAGCTCGGCCTCGGTCCGCGGGTGCGCGCCCAGCACCTTGAGCGGCGCGCGCGCGGCGCCGCGCTGCGGCCGGCCGCCGCCGGCCGCCGCCTCGGCCAGCTTCACCACCGCCGCGTTCATGCCGGTCTCGAACACCTCGGCGGTCGACTGGAGCCGCGCATACTTGCCCTCGTGCACCAGATAGGGGCCGTAGCGCCCGATGCTAGCGGCGATGTCCTTGCCCGTCTCGGGGTGCTGGCCGATCACGCGCGGCAGGTTGAGCAGCTTGAGCGCCATCTCCAGGTCGAGCTCGGCGATGTCCTTGGGGATGGAGGCGCGCTTGGCGTCCTTGCCGTCGCCGAGCTGGATGTACGGACCGAACCGCCCCGACTTGCGCTCGACCGGCAGCCCCGTCTTCGGATCGTGGCCGAGCTGCTCGGGGGTCGCGTCCTCGGTCGCCTCGCCGCCCTGCGCGAAGCGGCGCGTGAACTTGCACTCGGGATAGTTGCTGCACGCGATGAACGCGCCGAACTTGCCGCCGCGCAGCGCCAGGCTGCCGACATGGCATGCCGGGCACAGCCGCGGGTCGGTACCGTCGGCCTTGTCGGGGAAGAGATAGGGCGCGAGGAATTGGTCGAGCTGCGCGGTGACCTCGCTCGGCTTCTGCTCCATCACCTCGGCGGTACGCGGCTTGAAGTCGCGCCAGAACGCCTCGAGCACCGCCTGCCACTGCGCGCGCCCGCCCGAGACGTCGTCCAGCTCCTCCTCGAGGCCCGCGGTGAAATCATAGCCGACGTAGCGCTCGAAGAAGCGCTCGAGGAAGGCGGTCACGAGCCGGCCGCTCTCCTCGGCGAAGAAGCGGTTCTTCTCGACGCGGACGTAGGCACGGTCCTTGAGCGTCTTGATGATCGAGGCATAGGTCGAGGGCCTGCCGATCCCCAGCTCCTCCATGCGCTTGACCAGCGACGCCTCGGAGAAGCGCGGCGGCGGCTGGGTGAAATGCTGCTCGGCCTCGACACCCTTCTTGGCGGGCGAGTCGCCCTCGCGCAGCCGCGGCAGGCGCCGGGCGTCCTCGTCCTGGCTATCATCTTGCCCCTCCTCGTAGAGCGCGAGATAGCCGGGGAAGAGCACCACCTGCCCGGTGGCGCGCAACACGTGGCGCCCGGTGCCGTCGGCGAGCTCCACCGTCGTGCGCTCCATCCGCGCCGAGGCCATCTGGCTCGCCAGCGCGCGCTTCCACACCAGGTCGTACAGCCGCGCGTGGTCGCCCGAGCCGACGCGGTCGCGCGAGAAGTCGGTCGGGCGGATCGCCTCGTGCGCTTCCTGCGCGTTCTTCGCCTTGGTCTGGTACATCCGCGGCGTGTCGGGGACGTAGCCGCCGTCGTAGCGCGCGGCGATCGCGGCGCGCGCGGCGGAGATGGCGCTGCCGTCCATCTGCACGCCGTCGGTCCGCATATAGGTGATCGCGCCGTCCTCGTAGAGCTGCTGCGCGATCCGCATCGTGTGGTCGGCCGAGAAGCCGAGCTTGCGCGCCGCCTCCTGCTGCAGCGTCGAGGTGGTGAAGGGCGGCGGCGGATTACGCGTCGCCGGCTTGGTCTCGACCGACTGGACCGAGAAGTTGCCGGCCTCGACGTCGGCCTTGGCGCGCAGCGCGTCGCCCTCGTTGCCGATCGAGAGCCGGTCGAGCTTCCTGCCCTCCCATTGCACCAGCCGCGCGACGAAGGGCGTCCCGTCATGCTCGAGGTTCGCCGTGACCGACCAATATTCCTGCGCGCGGAACGCCTCGATCTCGCGCTCGCGCGAGACGATCAGCCGCAGCGCGACCGACTGGACGCGCCCCGCCGACTTGGCGCCGGGCAGCTTGCGCCACAGCACCGGCGAGAGCGTGAAGCCGACGAGATAGTCGAGCGCGCGGCGCGCGCGATAGGCGTCGATCAGGTCGGTATCGAGCTGGCGCGGGTTGGCCATCGCCTGCGTCACCGCGGGCTTGGTGATCGCGTTGAAGGTGACTCGCTGGACGTCCTTGGGTAGCACCTTGCGCTTGGCCAGCACCTCCTGGACGTGCCACGAGATCGCCTCGCCCTCGCGATCCGGATCGGTCGCGAGGATCAGCCGGTCCGCGGTCTTGGCGAGATCGGCGATCGCCTTGAGCTGCTTGGCCTTGTCCGCGTAATTCTCCCATTCCATCGCGAACCCCTCGTCGGGGTTCACCGACCCGTCGCGCGGCGGCAGGTCGCGGATATGGCCGTAGCTCGCGAGCACGCGATAGTCGGAGCCGAGGTACTTTTCGATGGTCTTCGCCTTGGCGGGCGATTCGACGATGACGAGCTGCATAAGCGGTCGGTAGCGGTCCTTACGTGTACGCGCGAGGGTGGGTGGCCGGAACGGGCACGTCAAGCGAGGGGTAAATCCTTCCCGGCACGGGGAGGGGGACCGCCGCGCGCGGCGCGGTGGTGGAGGGGGCTCACCACGCAGCGCAACGCCCAGGGAAGCCTCCCTTCCCCACTCGCCTTTGGCGAGCGGTCCCCCTCCCCGCTCGCGGGGAGGATCTTAGCACCTCACCGCGTCGGCACCGGCGTCTCGCCGCCGTAATCGTAGAAACCGCGGCCGCTCTTGCGCCCGTACCAGCCCGCCTCGACGTACTTCACCAGCAGCGGCGCGGGGCGGAACTTGGGATCGCCGGTGCCCTCGAACAGCACGCGCGTGATCTCCAGGCAGGTGTCGAGCCCGATGAAGTCGGCCAGCGTCAGCGGCCCCATCGGATGGTTGAGCCCGAGCTGGCAGGCGGCGTCGATGTCGGGGATCGTCGCGACCCCCTCGCCCAGCGCGAACACCGCCTCGTTGATGTACGGCATCAGCACGCGGTTGACGATGAAGCCCGGCGCGTCGCTGGCGTGGACAACGCGCTTGCCCAGCCGCGCGGCGAAACGCTCGATCGCGGCGACGGTGGCGTCCGCGGTGGCGAGGCCGCGGATCACCTCGATCAGCCCCATGACCGGGACGGGATTGAAGAAGTGGACGCCGATGAAGCGCGCCGCGTCGGGCGCCGCCTGCGCCAGCCGCGTGATCGGGATCGACGAGGTGTTGGTCGCCAGGATCGCGTCCGCGCCCAGCACCTCGCCGACGCCGGCGAAGATCGCGCGCTTGATCTCCTCGCGCTCGGTCGCCGCCTCGATCACCAGCGCGCAGTCGGCCATCGCGTCATAGCCGGCCACCGGCTCGATCCGCGCGAGCGTGGCGTCGCGCGCGGTGGCGTCGATCTTCTCCTTGGCGACGTCGCGGTCCAGCCGCTTGGCGACGCCGTCGCGTCCCTTGGCGGCGCGCGCCTGATCGACGTCGGCGAGCAGCACGTGCGCGCCCGCCGCGGCGGCGACCTGCGCGATCCCCGCCCCCATCTGCCCCGCGCCGATCACGCCGATCCTGTCCATGTCCGTCTCCCGTGCGGCGCGTGCGCCCGTCCTATCGGCGCCGGCTCGACGGCCGTCGCTTCTCGGCGAGCGCTGTAGCGGCAGGTGAGCAGGAGGTGAAGCGGCGCGGCGTACCATGCCGCCGCTTCTGCTAAGGTGAAGCCGGACCGTGCTCCGGCGAACGCCGGAGCCCAGGGTTGCAGGGACGACGCTCGTGGCCCTGGGCTCCTGCTTGCGCAGGAGCACGGTAGCGACACAAAGGACTGGATCAGGTTATCACGGAAGACGCGACCCCGCCGACGTAGAGCGGGGTCGCGCCGTCAGCTCAGGCGGACAGCTTCTGGCTGAACGCGTCGGCCGGCTTGAGCTGGTCGATGCGGTCGGCGTTCATCACCTTGTCCCACGCCTTGACGAAGTCGCGGACCATCTTCTCCTTCGAGTCCGACTGGGCATAGACCTCGGCCTGGGCGCGCAGCTCGGACTGCGAGCCGAAGATCAGGTCGACGCGGGTGGCGGTCCAGGTCGGCGCCTTGGTCTTGCGGTTCAGGCCCTGGAAGCGGTTGTTCGACTCGGTCGCGACCCACTCATTCTCCATCGTCAGCAGGTTGACGAAGAAGTCGTTGCTCAGCACGCCGACGCGGTCGGTGAACACGCCCTCCTTGGCGCCGAAGGCGTTGGCGCCGAGCACGCGCAGCCCGCCGACCAGCACGGTCATCTCCGGCGCGGTCAGCCGCATCAGCTGTGCCTTGTCGACCAGCGCCTCCTCCGGAGCCATGAAGGCGCCGTCCCAGTAATAGTTGCGGAAGCCGTCGGCCATCGGCTTGAGCGCCTGGAACGAGTGGGCGTCGGTCCACTCCTCGCTGGCGTCCATGCGGCCGGGGGTGAACGGCACCTCGACGTCGACGCCGCCGTCACGCGCCGCCTTCTCGACCGCAGCGGTGCCCGCCAGCACGATCAGGTCGGCGATCGACACCTTCTTGCCGCCGGTGGCAGCGGCGTCGAACTCGGCCTTGACCTGCTCCAGCTTGGGCAGGACCTGCGCCAGCAGCGCGGGATCGTTGACGTCCCAGTCCTTCTGCGGCGCGAAGCGGATCCGCGCGCCATTGGCACCGCCGCGCTTGTCCGAGCCGCGGAAGGTCGAGGCCGAGGCCCAGGCCACCGACACCAGCTGCGGCACGGTGAAGCCGAGCCCAAGCAGCTTGGACTTGAGCTCGGCGATCTCGCCCGCCTCGATCACGGGATGGTCGAGCGCCGGGATCGGGTCCTGCCAGATCAGCACCTCCTGCGGCACGAGCTTGCCGAGGTAGCGCTCGCGCGGCCCCATGTCGCGGTGGGTCAGCTTGAACCAGGCGCGCGCGAAGGCATCGGCGAACTCGTCCGGATTCTCGAGGAAGCGGCGCGAGATCTTCTCATAGGCGGGGTCCGCTCGGAGCGCGATGTCCGAGGTGAGCATCGTCGGGCGGTGCTTCCTGTTCGGATCGAACGCGTCGGGCACGTCCTCGGGGGCGTCCTTGGCGATCCACTGGTGCGCGCCCGCGGGGCTCTTGGTCAGCTCCCATTCGAAGCCGAACAGATTCTCGAAATAGCGGTTCGACCATTGCGTCGGCGTCTGGCTCCACGTCACCTCGAGCCCTGAGGTGATCGCGTGCGCGCCGACGCCGCTCTCGAACTTGCTGCGCCAGCCGAGCCCCTGGTCCTCGATCACCGCGCCCTCGGGCTCCGCACCGATGAACGACGGGTCGCCCGCGCCGTGCGTCTTGCCGAAGGTGTGGCCGCCCGCGATCAGCGCGACCGTCTCCTCGTCGTTCATCGCCATGCGGCCGAACGTCTCGCGGATGTCGTGCGCCGAGCGCGCCGGGTCGGGCTCGCCGTTGGGCCCCTCGGGGTTGACGTAGATGAGGCCCATCTGCACCGCGCCGAGCCCGGGGTGGAGCTGGCGCTCGCCCGAGTAGCGCTCGTCGCCGAGCCACGTGCCCTCGGGGCCCCAGAACAGCTCCTCGGGCTCCCAGGTGTCGGCGCGGCCGCCGGCGAAGCCGAAGGTCTTGAACCCCATCGACTCGAGCGCGGCATTGCCGACGAGCACGAACAGGTCGGCCCAGCTCAGCGCGTTGCCGTACTTCTGCTTGATCGGCCACAGCAGGCGGCGGCCCTTGTCGAGGCTGGCATTGTCGGGCCAGGAGTTGAGCGGAGCGAAGCGCTGCTGCCCGCCGCCCGCGCCGCCGCGCCCGTCGGTGATGCGATAGGTGCCCGCCGAATGCCAGGCGAGCCGGATGAACAGGCCGCCGTAGTGGCCGAAGTCCGCGGGCCACCAGTCCTGCGAGTCGGTCATCAGCGCCTTGAGATCGGCCATCACCGCGTCGAGATCGAGCGTCGCGAACGCCGCGGCATAGTCGAAGTCGGCGCCGAGCGGGTTGGAGCGCGGCGAATGCTGGTTGAGCGCGGTGAGGCTGAGCCCCTCCGGCCACCATTCGCGATTGCCCTGGCGCTTCGAGCGATTGCCCCCGCCGTGCCCGACCACCGGGCAGCCGCCGCCTACTTCGCCCGTCTTCGCGTCCATGCTCGCTCTCCTCAGTCGTGGCCCGCGCGCTCGTGCGCGGCGGTACGCCACCGTTAATGGCGGGATAGGACGTTCCGATGACGCGAGTAAAATCGATTAAAGGCGTGACTTTGACGGAGTGGGTCGATCAGTGACGCAGTCCTCCCCGCATGGCGGGGAGGTGGCAGCGCGAAGCGCTGACGGAGGGGGCTCTCCACCAACGCTTCGGCTCGTGTGCGGCGAGCCCCCTCCACCACCGGCCTGCGGCCGGCGGTCCCCCTCCCCGTGCCGGGGAGGAATTTGCGCCCCCGCACCCCATTGCATCGCCCCGCACATGCCGTCACCACGCGCGGCATGACCGCGCTCTCGCCCCCGCCCGCCGACCTGCTCGACGGCGCCAGCCTCTTCCTCGACTTCGACGGCACCCTGGTCGAGATCGCCGATACCCCCGACGCGGTCGCGGTCGCGCCGCACGTGCCGTCGCTGCTCGCACGCCTCATCGACGCGCTCGACGGGCGCGTCGCGATCGTCAGCGGGCGGCCGGTGGCGGAGGTGCGTGCCCTGCTCGCCCCCGCACTGCTCACCGTCGCCGGCAGCCACGGGCTGGAGATCGCGGGCGCCGACGGCGGCTGCTACGCCCCCGAGCGTCCGCCCGCGCTCGACCAGGCGCTCGCCGCCGCGCGCGCTCTCGCCGCGCAGCACCCCGGCGTGCTGATCGAGGACAAGCCCTTCGGCGTCGGCCTCCACTATCGTCAGGCTACCGACGCGCAGGCCGCGGTCACCGCGCTCGCCGACGAACTCGCCGCGACGCACGGTCTCATGGTGCAGCACGGCAAGATGGTGGCCGAGCTGCGCCTGCGCGGGCGCGACAAGGGCAGCGCGGTGGACCTGCTGATGGCGGAACCCGCGCGGCGCCACACGCGTCCTGTGTTCATGGGGGACGACGTGACCGACGAGGCGGGCTTCGCCGCCGCGCGTGCCCTGGGCGGCGCGGGCGTGCTCGTGGGCCCGGCGCGCGACACCGCCGCCGCCTATCGGCTCGACGACGTCGCCGCCGCGCTCGCCTGGCTCGCCGCTGCCTGTCCCTCCCCTCACCCGACGGAGACATGATGACCAACCTCGACCTGTGGCCGATCGGCAATTGCCAGGTGAGCGCGCTGGTGGACCGGCAGGGGCGCTTCGTCTGGGGCTGCGTGCCGCGCGTCGACGGTGACCCGCTCTTCTCGTCGCTGCTCGGCGGCGAGGCGCCCGACAGCGGCTATTGGGGCATCGAGATCGAGGACAGCGTCTCGGTCGAGCAGGAATATATCCGCAACACCCCGATCCTGGTCACGCGCCACGTGGACAGCCACGGCGGCGCGATCGAGGTGATCGACTTCTGTCCGCGCTTCCAGCGCGAGGGGCGCACCTATCGCCCGGTCGGCTACGCACGGATCATCCGCCCCGTCGCGGGCAGCCCGCGCGTGCGGGTGAAGCTGCGCCCCACCTGCGGCTGGGGCGGCGGCTGCCGCGAGCAGATCGGCGGCTCCAACCACCTGCGGCTGCTGCTCGACACGATCGCGCTGCGGCTCACCACCACCGCGCCGATCGCGATGGTGCAGGGCGAGCACGCCTTCCGCGTCGAGCGCCCGCTCCACTTCTTCCTCGGGCCGGACGAGAGCTTCCAGGGCGATCTCGCCAGCACCGTCGACCTGATGCTCTACCGCACCACGCAGGAGTGGCAGGGCTGGGTGCGCGGGCTCGCCGTGCCGCTGGAGTGGCAGGAGACGGTGATCCGCTGCGCGATCACGCTCAAACTGTGCCAGCACGAGGAGACCGGCGCGATCGTCGCGGCGCTGACCACCTCGGTGCCCGAGCACGCCGGGTCGCAGCGCAACTGGGACTATCGTTACTGCTGGATCCGCGACGCTTATTACACCGTGCAGGCGCTCAACCGGCTCGGCGCCCTCGACGTGCTGGAGGGCTATCTCGGCTACCTCCGCAACATCGTCGACGCGGCGCGCGGCGGGCATATCCAGCCGCTGTACGGCGTGCTCGGCGAGGCCGAGCTGCCGGAGCGGATCGAGGAGCAGCTCGCCGGCTATCGCGGCATGGGGCCGGTGCGCGTCGGCAACCAGGCGGCCGAGCAGATCCAGCACGACGCCTATGGCCAGATCGTGCTCTGCTCGGTCCACGCCTTCTTCGACCATCGCCTGTTCCGGCTGAGCGGCGTCGAGGATTTCGAGGCGCTGGAGCGAGTCGGCGAGCGCGCCTGGGCCTATTACGACCAGCCCGACGCGGGCCTGTGGGAGCTGCGCACGCGCCAGAGCGTCCACACCTACTCCAGCGCGATGTGCTGGGCGGCGTGCGACCGGCTCGCCAACGCCGCCGAGCGGCTCGGGCTGGCCGAGCGCCAGGCGGTCTGGGCCGAGCGCGCGCAGGTGATCCGCGACCGCATCGAGAGCGCCGCCTGGCGCGAGGAGACGCGGCGCATGTCCGCCACCTTCGCGGGCGACGACCTCGACGCCAGCGTGCTCCAGCTGCTCGACCTGCGCTTCCTCGAGGCGGACGATCCACGCTTCCTCGACACGCTCTCCGCGATCGAGACGGGCCTGCGGCGCGGCTCGACCATGTTGCGCTACGACACCGAGGACGATTTCGGCCTGCCCGAGACCGCGTTCAACGTCTGTACCTTCTGGCTGATCGAGGCGCTGTACCTCACCGGCCGCAGCGACGAGGCACGCGCCCTGTTCGAGGAAATGCTGACTCGCTGCACCGCGGCCGGGCTGCTCTCCGAGGACATCGATCCCCACAGTGGGGAACTGTGGGGCAACTATCCGCAGACCTATTCGCTGGTCGGCATGATCAATTGCGCCGCCATGCTGAGCAAACCGTGGAGTAGTATCCGTTGAGTCGACTGATCGTCATCTCGAACCGTGTCACCGCTCCAAAGGGCTCGACCTCGGGCGCGCAGGGCGGGCTGGCGGTGGCGATGGCGGCGGCGCTGCGCGACCGCGGCGGGCTGTGGTTCGGCTGGTCGGGCGAGCAGACCGACCATTTCACCGGCCACATCAACTTCCAGCGCAACCAGGGCGTGACCACCGCGACGGTCGACCTGGAGGAGCAGGACGTCCAAGAATATTACGACGGCTACGCCAACCGCACGCTGTGGCCGCTGTTCCACTATCGCATCGACCTGGCGGAATATGAGCGCGAGTTCGCCGGCGGCTACCAGCGCACCAACCAGCGTTTCGCCGACACCGTCCGCCCGCTGATCGAGCCCGACGACCTGGTGTGGATCCAGGACTATCACATGTTCCCGCTCGGCGCCGAGCTGCGCCAGCGCGGCTGCCGCAACAAGATCGGCTTCTTCCTCCACATTCCCTGGCCGCCGCGCCGGCTGCTCGGCACCCTGCCCAACGCGCAGGAGCTGGTGGAGACCTTGTTCGCCTATGACCTGATCGGCTTCCACACCGCGGAGTGGCTCGACTCGTTCCGCGACTTCGCGGTGCACGACATGGGCGCCACCGTCGACGAGGACGGCATCGCCCGGCTGGGCGACCGCTGCGTCAAGCTGGTCGCCTGCCCGATCGGGATCGACGCCGCCGAGTTCGCCGAGATGTCGAAGGGCGTCGCGGCGCGGCTCGCCTATCGGCGCATGCGCGACAGCGCGACCGGACGCGACATGATCGTCGGCGTCGACCGGCTCGACTATTCCAAGGGACTGGAGGAGCGCTTCCTCGGCTATGAGCGCTTCCTGATCGAGCATCCCGAGGAGCGCAAGGAGGTGTTCCTCCTCCAGGTGGCGCCGCCGAGCCGCGTCTCCGTGGAAAGCTACCAGCGCATCCGCACCTCGCTCGAGCAGATCTCGGGGCGGATCAACGGCGAATATGCCGACGTCGACTGGGTGCCGATCCGCTACGTCAACCAGGGCTATCCGCGCGACCAGCTCGCCGGCATCTACCGCGCCGCCAAGATCGGACTGGTGACCCCGCTGCGCGACGGCATGAACCTGGTGGCGAAGGAATATGTCGCCGCGCAGGACCCGGCCGACCCCGGCGTGCTGGTGCTGTCGCGCTTCGCCGGCGCAGCCGAGCAGATGCCCGAGGCGCTGCTGGTGAACCCGTATAGCGCGGAGGAGGTGTCCGACGCGATCTGGCAGGCGCTGCGCATGCCGCGCGACGAGCGCGTGCGCCGCTGGGAGGCGCTGATGGAAGGCGTCCAGTCGCAGGACGTGACCTGGTGGGCGAGCGAGTTCCTCGGCGCGCTGGAGCGGGTCGAGATGAAGGAGCGAGCGGCGTAGCGCCACCGACGCGATTCTCCTCCCCACCCCGGGTCAGACACGCCGCTGCACCGCGCGCCGCTGCACTAGGATAGTGAAAGGGGTCGGGAGGGGGCAGCATCAACGTGCGCAGCTGGACATCGGGCCGTCGCGGCCAATCCACCGCCGAACTCTATTTCGAGGCGTCGCCCGAGGCGATCTACATCGTGCAGGACGGCCGTTACGTCGACTGCAATCCGGCCACGCTCCGCCTGTTCGGCCGCACGCGCGAGGAATTCATCGGTCAGCCGCTGGGGCTCACCTCGCCCGAGCTGCAGGCCGACGGCGAGCCGACCAAGGCCGCGGTCGGCGCGCTCATGAAGGAGGCGCAGCGCGCCGGCGTGGCCCGCATGCCGTTCCGCGGATTGCGCAAGGACGGAACGCAATTCCCGGCGCTCGTCTCGCTCTTCCTGGCCCAGCGCCACGGCCGGCCGGCGATGATCGTGACCTGCATCGACATCAGCGAGATCGACGCGCTGATCGGCGCGATCACGGCCGGCCTCGCGCGGCTGGCCGGCGGCGACCTCAGCCAGCCGATCGCGACCGCGCTGTCGGAGCGCTACGAGCCGGTACGCGCCGCGTATAATCAGGTGCTGGTCGATCTCCGCGCGATCGTCACCGCGGTGCGCGAGCGGGCCAGCGCGATCGAGGCGGAGACGCAGGTGATCCGCGCCGGCGCCGAGTCGCTCGCCGAGCGGACCGAGCGCCAGGCCGCCGCGCTGGAGCAGAGCGCCGCCGCCTTGCAGGAGCTCACCCGCGATGTCGCCGCCGCGGCGGAGGACGGCACGCGCGCCGATCAGCTCGCCGCCGAGGCGAGCGCGGCGGCCGCGGCGAGCGGCGACGTGGCGCAGCGCGCGATCGCGGCGATGCACGGCATCGAGCGCAGCGGCGCCGAGATCGGCGAGATCATCGCGCTGATCGACGGCATCGCCTTCCAGACCAACCTGCTCGCGCTCAACGCGGGCGTGGAGGCGGCGCGTGCGGGCGACGCCGGCCGCGGTTTCGCGGTGGTGGCGCAGGAGGTGCGCGCCCTGGCGCAGCGCTCGGCCGAGGCGGCGCGTGAGGTGAAGGCGCGCGTCGGCGCGGTCGGGGGCGAGATCGCCACGGGGGTGCGGCTGGTCGGCGAGACCGACGCCGCGCTGCGCCACATCCTGACGCGCGTGGACGACGCCCGCGCGCTGGTCGCGCGCGTCGCCGACAGCGGGCGCAAGCAGGCGGCGGGGCTCGGGCAGGTCAATGCCGCGGTGAGCGAGATGAGCCGGATGACGCAGGACAATGCCGCGATGGCGCAGCAGACCGACGCCGCCTCGATCGACCTGGCCGAGCGCGCCGCCGACCTCGGCCACCAGCTCGCGCGCTTCCGGCTCGAACGCGCGGCGCGACCCTCGCCTGCCCCACCGCGGCGCGCGACCCTGACGCGCCACGGGAGCTGAGGTTCGCCGCAGCGCGCGATCGGCCGCGACATCACGGGCGATCATGCCAGCGCTTGGCTGCTCGAAGCGGTGCCGCTGCCGCCCCGCCATGTGCCGCCGGTGGAGCACGCGCTGCTCCGGCTCGGCGGGCGTCACCCGCTCCACACCTTTCGCCGCGTTCATCCCGCCTTACCTATCGTTAACCAGCAGATGCTACCTTCCGTCCCGACACCAAGGGGGGATGTTCCGCGTGGCCTCGCAGCCCAGTATCGACAACCGGCGCGACCCGCGCTTCAGCACCGAGTGCCGCGCGATGGCGCGCGTCGCGATCTCGGTCACCATCCTCGACGTCTCGGCGAACGGGCTGCGCGCGCGCATCTCTTTGCCGCTCGCCGTCGGGACCTTGCTCAAATTGTCGCTGCCGGGGGGCAGCGAGCATCACGCGCGGATCGCCTGGAACGACGGTGACGTGTTCGGCTGCGAGTTCATGAAGACGCTGAACTCGCACGAGTTGCGCCGAGTCGTCGAGGCGAGCAGCAACGCCGCACCGGTCGCGATCAGCGGCTGAGCGGGGTCGCGCGTAGCTCGACCTGCCGCGCCGTCCGGTCGACGCGGACGGTGAACTCCGGCAGCCGCAGCTCGACACCGTCGGCGCCCTCCCAGTCGGCGTCGCGCATCGGCGCGCCGTCGAGCCGATACCAGCGCGCATCGTGCCGTAGCGTCGGATCGCGCAGCGCGGGTAGCGCGCGACGCCGTGCCGCCAGCGCGGCGACGACATCCTCCAGCGCGACGTCGCGTCCCGCCCAGTCGAGCCAAATGGTGGCGTTGTCCTGCGCATAGGCGTTGTTGTTACCGCGCTGGGTGCGGCCGAACTCGTCGCCCGCGGTGAGCATGATGGTACCGCGGGTGGCGAATAGCGTTGCCAGCAGCGCGCGCGCGTCGGCGGCACGCCGCGCCCGTACCGCGGGATCGTCACTCGCACCCTCGACGCCGTTGTTCCACGCGATCTCGCCGCCGTGGCCGTCGCGATTGTCCTCGCCGTTGGCGTGGTTGTGGCGCTCGGCGTGCGCGACGAGGTCGGCGAGCGTGAAGCCGTCGTGCGCGGCGACGAAGCTTACCCCGCGCGTGCGCTCGGCGCCGAACACGTCGCTCGATCCCGACAGCCGCGTCGCCAGCGCCCCCGCGCCGCCGTCGCCGCGCCAGAAACGGCGCACGTCGTCGCGGTAGCGGTCGTTCCACTCCCACCAGCCTTCCGGAAAGGCGCCGAGCTGGTAGCCACCCGGCCCGGTGTCCCATGGCTCGGCGATCATCACGCGGTCGTGGAGCAGCGGGTCGGCCGCGATCTCGGCGAAGATCGGCGCGTCGGCGGCGAAGCCGGGGCCGCGCGCCATCACCGTGGCGAGATCGAAGCGGAAGCCGTCCACCCCCGCTTGTGCGACGAAGTGGCGCAGCGAGTCGCACACCAGCGCGCGCACCCAGCCCCGCGCGAAATCGAGCGTGTTGCCCGTGCCGGTATCGTTGATCAGCGTGCCGTCCGACGCGCGCGCATAGGCCGTGTCGTCGAGCCCGCGCAGCGACAGCGTCGGGCCGAGCAGGTCGCTCTCGCCAGTGTGGTTGAAGACCAGGTCGAGGATCGTGCCGATCCCCGCCGCGCGCAGCGCCGCGACCGTGTCGCGCAGCTCGCGTATGCCGCCGGGCACCAGCCGCGGGTCGAGCGCCATCGGCACCACCGGGTTGTAGCCCCAGGCGTTGCGCAGCCCGAGCGGCGGCAGGTGGCGCTCGTCGATCCAAGCGGTGATCGGCATCAGCTCGACCGCGTCGACCCCGATCTTGCGCAGGTGCGCGATCACCGCGGGGTGCGCCAGCGCCGCGACGGTGCCGCGCTGCGCCGCGGGCACCTCGGGATGCAGCATGGTGAAGCCGCGGACGTTGATCTCGTAGATCAGCCCGCCCGCACGCGTGAGCGGCGGCAGATCGCGCGGCGGCAGCGGCGCGCGCACGATCGCCTTGGGCACCAGCGCGGCGGTGTCGGCGCCGTACGCGGCCAGCCGCGGATCGTAGGCGAAGGCTCGGTCGAGCTCGGTCGCGTGCGGGTCGACGAGCAGCTTGGCCACGTCGAACGGCGCGTCGCCCTCGGCGCGGAAGCCGTAGCGCACACCCTCGCCGACGCCGGTGACGTGGACGCGCCAGCCCTCGCCGTCGCGTGCCATCGTGACACGGCGTTCGTCCTGGCCGTCGAACAGGCATAGCCATAGCACCGCCGCGGCGGGCGCGCGCACCGCGAAGGTGACGCCGCCCGCCTCGATGACCGCGGTCACGTCACGACGTCGGGGCGCTCGCGGCCGGTGTGCTGGCGGATCGCGGCGAGCTGCTCGGCCGCGGCGACGATGTCGGCGAGCATGTCGCCGGTCTCGGCGTCGAGGTCACCGCCCGCCGGCTCGTAGCGCTCGAGGTAGACGCGCAGCGTCGCGCCGCTGGTGCCCGTGCCAGAGAGACGGAAGACGACACGGCTGCCGCCCTCGAACAGCACGCGCACGCCCTGGTTGCGGCTGGTCGAACCGTCGGTCGGGTCCTCATAGGCGAAGTCGTCGGCCTCGGCGATCGTAAGCCCGGCGACGCTCGTTCCCGGCAGTGTCGCCAGCTTGCCGCGCAGCTCGCGCATCAGCGTGTCCGCGGCGGCGCTGTCGACGCCCTCATAGTCGTGGCGCGCGTAATAGTTGCGGCCGTAGGTGGCCCAATGCGCGCGCGCGATCTGGTCGACGCTCTTGCCGGTCGCCGCCAGGATGTTGAGCCACAGCAGCACCGCCCATAGCCCGTCCTTCTCGCGGACATGGTCGCTGCCGGTGCCCGCGCTTTCCTCGCCGCAGATCGTCGCCATGCCGGCGTCGAGCAGGTTGCCGAAGAACTTCCAGCCGGTCGGCGTCTCATAGGCGGGGATGCCGAGCTTCTCGGCGACGCGGTCGGCCGCGGCGCTGGTCGGCATCGAGCGCGCGATGCCCTTGAGCCCGTCCTTGTACCCCGGCGCGAGATGCGCGTTCGCCGCGAGCATCGCGAGGCTGTCCGAGGGCGTGACGAAGCGGTTGCGCCCGATGATCAGGTTGCGGTCGCCGTCGCCGTCCGAGGCCGCGCCGAAGTCGGGCGCGTCGGCGGACATCATCAGCTCGTACAGCTCATGCGCGTGGACGAGGTTGGGGTCGGGATGATGGCCGCCGAAATCCTCCAGCGGCGTACCGTTGCGCACCGTGCCCGGCGCGAAGCCGAGCCGGCGCTCGAGGATCTCGATCGCGTACGGCCCGGTCACCGCGCTCATCGCGTCGAACGCCACCGTCAGCCCGGCGGAGCGGATCGCGGCGAAGTCGAACAGCTGCTCCATCTGCGCGGCATAGTCGGCGACGGGGTCGATCACCTCGACCGCCATGCCCTCCACCGTGACCTCGCCGAGCGTGTCGAGGTCGATGTCGGCGCTGTCGGCGGCGTGCCACTCGCTGAGCGACACCGTGCGCGCGTGGATCGCCTCGGTAACCTTTTCGGGCGCTGGGCCGCCGTTCGCGACATTGTACTTGATCCCGAAGTCCTCGTCGGGGCCGCCGGGATTGTGGCTCGCCGACAGCACCAGCCCGCCGAGCGCGCCGCGCTGGCGGATCACGTTCGAGGCGGCGGGGGTCGAGAGGATGCCGCCCTGCCCCACCACGACGCGTGCGAAGCCCGCGGCCGCGGCCATGCGGATCGCCTTCTGGATCACGACCCGGTTGAGGTAGCGACCGTCGCCGCCGATCACGAGCGTCGCGCCCTGCTTGCCCTCGACCACGTCAAACACCGACTGGATGAAGTTCTCGGCGTAGTTAGGCTGCTCGAACACGCGCACCTTCTTGCGCAGCCCCGAGGTGCCGGGCTTCTGGTCGTCGAACGGCGTGGTAGCGGTGGTGACGATCATGCGGCGAGCAGCTCCCTGTACAATGACGCGTAACGGCGACCGCTCGTCGCCCATGAGAAATCGGCCGCCATGCCGGCGCGCTGGATCTGCTCCCAGCGCTCGGCATCGGCGTAGAGGTCGGTCGCCAGTGCGATCGCACCCACCAGTGACTCGTAGGTGACGGTATCGAACTGAATACCCGTGGCAACACCGGCCGCGAGCGCGGCGGCATTGGCGTGGATCACGGTGTCGGCGAGCCCGCCGGTGCGCGCCACCACGGGGACGCAGCCATAGGCGAGGCCGTAGAGCTGGGTCAGTCCGCACGGCTCGAAGCGCGACGGGATCAGGATCGCGTCGCTGCCCGCCTGGAGCAGGTGCGACAGCGCCTCGTCATAGCCGAGCCGCACGCCGATCTGGCCGGGGAAGCGCTCGGCGGCGTCGCGGAAGGCCTGTTCGATCCAGGCGTCGCCCGAGCCGAGCAGCGCGAGCCGCGCGCCGCGCTCGACCAGTGCAGGGATCGCGTCGGCGAGCACGTCCATCCCCTTCTGCCACGTCAGCCGGCTGACGACGCAGAAGATCGGGCCGTCACCGGCGTCGAGGTCGAAGGCCTCCTCCACCGCGCGCTTGTTGGTGACGCGGCGGGCGAGCGTGGCGGCATCGTAGCGCGCCGGCAGCGACGGGTCGGCGGACGGCGACCACACCGCGGTGTCGATGCCGTTGACGATCCCGCTGACGCGGCGCTGGCGCGTGCGCATCAGCCCCTCCAGCCCCATGCCGAAATCGGGCGAGAGGATCTCGCGCGCGTAGGTCGGGCTCACCGTGGTGATCGCGTCGGCGGACTCGAGCCCCGCCTTGAGGTAGCCGACGCCGCCATAATATTCGACGCCGTCGACCGCGAAGGCGTGCGCGGGCAACGCCAGCGAGGCGAAGATGCCGGCGTCATAGCGCCCCTGGAAGGCGATGTTGTGAATCGTCATCACCGTGCGCGGCACGTCCGCCGCGGGCGGCGCGAAGCGGAGATAGGCCGGCGCCAGCCCGGACT
The DNA here is from genome assembly GCF_014193405.1 of Sphingomonas sp. BK069. Lineage (NCBI taxonomy): Bacteria > Pseudomonadati > Pseudomonadota > Alphaproteobacteria > Sphingomonadales > Sphingomonadaceae > Sphingomonas > Sphingomonas sp. BK069. The sequence goes on from NZ_JACHZH010000002.1 coordinate 261,244, forward strand.
GCCAGTCGTGCGCGTGGAGCACGTCGAAGCGCTCGCTCGCCACCGCGCCACCCGCCACGTCCGCCGCGGCGCGCGCGAAGGCGGCGAAGCGGCGCCAGTTGTCGTCCCAGTCGCGCCCGGCCGGGTCGCCGTACGGCCCGCCCTCGCGCGCGAAATAGCCGGGCGCGTCGAGCACGAGCAGGCGATGTCCCGCGATCTCGCCCTCGAGCAGCTGCGCCGGCGCGCCGAGCAGGTCCGGCCAGCGGTGCAGCGGCGCGCCCCATCCGTGACTCACCTCGCCTGAACCATCGAGCTCCTGCGCACGCAGGAGCCCAGGGCCGCGCTCGTCACCCTTGTGACTCTGGGCTCCGGCGTTCGCCGGAGCACGCGCACGCTTGGCGGCATCAGCCTCCAGCGCGGCGAGGACTCGCGGATAGCCCGGCAGGAAGGTGGTCACGTCGACGCCATGCGGCGCGAGCGCGGCGGGCAGCGCGCCGACCACGTCGCCCAGCCCCCCGGTCTTCACCAGCGGATAGGCCTCGGACGCGACCGAGAGGACCGAGAGCGCCATGTCAGCCGAGGCGATCGATCATCGGCTGGGTGATCAGGCAGACGCCCTTCTCGGTGCGGCGGAACCGATGGGCGTCAAGCTCCGGATCCTCGCCGACGATCAGCCCGTCGGGGATGATCACACCGCGATCGAGCACCACCTTGCTCAGCTGGGCGCCGCGGCCGATGTGACAATGCGGCAGCACCACCGCCTCGTCCAGCGACGAGAAGCTGTGCGCCCGCACCCCGGTCGACACCAGGCTGCGATGCACGTTCGAGCCCGAGATGATCGTGTCGCCCGCGATCAGGCTCGACACCGCCTGGCCGCGCCGCCCCTCGATATCGTGGACGAACTTGGCCGGCGGGGTCAGCTCGGAATAGGTCCACAGCGGCCACTCGCGATCGTAGAGGTCGAGCTGCGGCACGACGTCGGTGAGGTCGATGCTCGCCTCCCAATAAGCGTCCACCGTGCCGACGTCGCGCCAATAGGCCGCGGGCTCGTCGGGCGAGCGGACGCAGCTGGCGGAGAAGCGGTGCGCATAGGCGTTGCCGTTCTTGACCAGGTACGGGATGATGTCCTTGCCGAAGTCGCGCGCCGACCCTTCCGTCGCTGCGTCGCGACGCAGCTGGTCGATCAGCAGCCGCGTGTGGAACACGTAGATGCCGAGGCTGGCGAGCGCGCGATCGGGCTGGCCCGGGATCGAGGGCGGATCGGCGGGCTTCTCGACGAAATCGATGATGCGATCCTGCTCGTCGACGTGCATCACGCCGAACGCGCTGGCCTCGTGCCGCGGCACCTCGAGGCACGCCACGGTGACGTCGGCACCGCTGTCGCAGTGCTGGCGCAGCATGATCTCATAGTCCATCTTGTAGATGTGATCGCCGGCCAGGATCACCATGAACTCGGGCGCGATGTCCTGGATGATGTCGATGTTCTGATAGACCGCGTCGGCGGTGCCCTCGTACCATTGAAACTCGCTGATCCGCTGCGAGGCGGGCAGGATGTCGAAGCTCTCGTTGCGCTCGGGGCGGAGGAAGTTCCATCCACGCTGCAGGTGGCGGATCAGCGAATGCGCCTTGTACTGTGTCGCGACGCCGATCCGCCGGATGCCCGAGTTGATCGCGTTGGACAGCGCGAAATCGATGATCCGGCTCTTGCCGCCGAAATAGACGGCTGGTTTCGCTCGCGTATCGGTAAGTTCCTTGAGGCGGCTCCCGCGACCGCCGGCCAGAACATAGGCCATGGCGTCGCGTGCCAGCGGCTGACCTCTGCGTTCGTCCACGTCAGACTCCTCCCTGTATCGTCTTTACTGCCGCGCGTCGGCCGGTTAGGTTCGGAACGCTCGAGCAGATTCCGCGTTGCTCAGTCAGTGATGGCGTATCAAGGAACGACAATGATAAGAGAGGATCTGCAATGGATCGCGCATATCCGTATCGTTCGCCCGACGGTCTGATCCGCGGGTTGATGACGGCCATTATTCCCTCGATCCTGGCCTGGGCCATGATCATCGCGGTGCTCACGCGGCTCTTCTGAGCGCTGCTCACCCTTCGAACTCCAGCATCACGGTCGCCAGCGGCGGCAGGGTAACGTCAGCATAGCCCGCCGCCGCGACGACGCCACCGAGATTGCCGAGCCCCGATCCCCAATATTCCTGCGCGTCCGAGTTGATCAGCTCGCGCCAGCGCCCTTCGAGCGGCAGCGGCACGCGATAGGGCATCCGCGCCACTGGCGTCATGTTGACGATCACCGCCACCGGCGGCGCACCGGGCGCACGCCGCAGCCAGGCGAACACCGAGTTCTCCGCGTCATCGCCGATCAGCCACTCGAACCCCTCGGGCTCGCAGTCGCGGGCATGCAGCGCGCGGTGCTCGCGGTAGACCTTGTTGAGATCGCGCACGAGCTTGCGCACGCCGTCGTGCGCGGATGAGTTGGTCAGCCCCCAGTCGAGCGCGCGCTCCTCGCTCCATTCCTGGCGCTGTGCGAACTCCTGCCCCATGAACAGCAGCTTCTTGCCGGGATAGCCCCACATCATCGCGTAATAGGCGCGCAGGTTGGCGAACTTCTGCCAGTCGTCGCCGGCCATCTTGGTGAGCATCGAACCCTTGCCATGCACCACCTCGTCGTGGCTGATCGGCAGGACGAAATTCTCGCTGAAGGCGTAGACCAGCCCGAAGGTGATATTGTGGTGGTGGTGGCGGCGGTGGATCGGGTCGCGCGCCATGTACTGGAGCGTGTCGTGCATCCAGCCCATGTTCCACTTGAAGCCGAAGCCGAGCGCGCTGGCGGCTCCCTCGTCATAGGCGGGCGTGGTCACGCCGGGCCAGCTGGTCGATTCCTCCGCGACGGTGATCACGCCGGGGTGGCGCGCGTAGACCGCCTTGTTGGTGGCGCGCAGGAACTCCACCGCTTCCCAGTTCTCGCGCCCGCCCTCTGTGTTGGGGATCCACTCGCCGGCCTTGCGCGAATAGTCGCGGTACAGCATCGACGCCACCGCATCGACGCGCAGCCCGTCGACATGGTAGCGCTCGGCCCAGAACAAAGCGTTGTTGACCAGAAACGCGGAGACCTCGCGCCGCCCGAAATTGTAGATCGCGGTGTTCCAGTCGGGGTGATAGCCGAGCCGCGGGTCCTGGTGCTCGTACAGCGCGGTGCCGTCGAAATGCGCGAGCCCGTGCGCGTCGGTCGGGAAGTGCGCCGGCACCCAGTCGAGCAGCACGCCCAGCCCGGCGCGGTGCGCGCCGTCGACGAAGCGCGCGAACCCCTCGTGGTCGCCGAAGCGCGCGCTCGGCGCGAACAGGCCGGTGGTCTGATAGCCCCAGCTCGGATCATAGGGATGTTCCGAGATCGGCATGAACTCGATGTGCGTGAAGCCCATCGCCACGGCATAGGGGATCAGCCGCTCGGCAAGCTCGTCCCAGCTGAGATACCAGCCGTTCTCGTCGCGGTCCCAGCTGCCCGCGTGGACCTCGTAGATGCTGATCGGCACGCGCCGCGGGTCGACCGAGGCCCAGGCGTCGCGGTGCGCCGCGTCGCCCCATTCATGGGTCGGCGGCGCGGTGGTGAGCGAGGCGGTCTTGGGGCGCAGCTCGGCGGCGAAGGCGTACGGGTCGGCCTTGAGCGGCTGCATCACGCCGTCCGGCCCGGTGATGGCGTATTTGTAGGCGCGCCCGGCGCCGATATCGGGGAGGAAGATCTCCCACACGCCGGTGTCGGCGCGCAGCCGCATGCCGTGGCGGCGCGCGTCCCAGTCGTTGAAGTCGCCCACCACCGCGACGCGCCGCGCGTTGGGCGCCCACACCGCGAAATGCACCCCATCGGCGCCCTCGTGGTGGAGCAGGTGCGCGCCGAGCTTGTCGTAGAGGCGGAAGTGCGTCCCCTCGTTCATCAGCAGGTCGTCGACCGGGCCGAGCACGGGACCGAAGCTGTACGGGTCGGTCACCCACCATTCCGCTCCGCCGCCGCGCGCGCGATAGCGCAGCGCCTGGGGATCGCCCTCGATCACGCCCTCGAACAGTCCGCGGTCGTCGACGCGGTCGAGCGTGCCGAGCGGCGCGCCCGCGAGCGTGTGCGGCTCGGCGCTCTCCGCGCCCGGTATCCAGGCGCGCGCGAACGTGCCCTTAGGCCCGGCATGCGCGCCGAGCAGGGCGAAGGGATCGGCGCTGGTGCCGTCGAGCAGCGCGTCGATCGCTGCCGCCGGCGGCCTCACAGCACGCCCCAGATCTCGCGCGCATACTCGCCGATCGTTCGATCGGACGAGAACCAGCCCATGTTGGCGGTGTTGCGGATCGCGCTGCGCTGCCAGCCATCGCGATCGCCCCAGCGGCGGTCGACCTCGCGCTGCGCGGCGGCATAGGCGTCGAAGTCGGCCGCGACCATGAACCAGTCGTGGTCGTACAGGCCGTTCATGAGATCGCGGTAGCGGTTCGGGTCATCCGGGGAAAACACGCCAGAGGCGATCGCGTTCACCGCCTGCGCCAGCTCCGCCGAATTTTCGATCACCGCGCGCGGCGAATACCCACCTGCGCGCTTCGCTGCTACCTCCTCCGCGGTCATCCCGAAGATCACGATGTTGTCGGCGCCGACATGGTCGCGGATCTCGATATTGGCGCCGTCGAGCGTGCCGATCGTCAGAGCACCGTTAAGCGCGAACTTCATGTTACCCGTGCCCGAGGCCTCCATGCCCGCGGTGGAGATCTGCTCGGAGAGATCGGCCGCCGGCACCATCCGCTCGGCGAGGCTGACGTTGTAATTGGGCAGGAATGCCACCTTGAGCAGCCCGCCGATGCTGGGATCGCCGTTGATCCGCCGCGCCACGTCGTTGGCCAGCTTGATGATCAGCTTGGCGTTGACGTAGCTCGACGCCGCCTTGCCCGCGAACAGCTTCACGCGCGGGGTCCAGTCGCGCTCGGGATGGCTGCGGATCTGGTCGTACAGCGCCACCGTCTCGACCAGATTGAGCAGCTGGCGTTTGTATTCGTGGATGCGTTTGATCTGGACGTCGAAGATCGAGTCGGGATCGAGCCGCAGCCCGATCGTGTCGCGGACATGCTCGGCCAGCGCGACCTTGTTGGCGCGCTTCACCGCGGCGAACTTCTCGCGGAATCCCGCGTCCTCGGCAAAGGGGGCGAGCGCGGGCAGTTTCTGCGCGTCGTCGGTGAAGTCCGGCCCGATCGCCTCCGTGATCAATGCGGTCAACGCGGGGTTGCAGCCCTGCAGCCAGCGCCGCGGCGTGATGCCGTTGGTCTTGTTGTTGATCCGGTCGGGATAGAGGCGGTGGAGGTCGGCGAAGACGGTCGACTTCATCAGCTGCGTGTGCAGCGCCGCCACGCCGTTCACGCTGTGCGCGCCCGCGAAGGCGAGGTTGGCCATCCGCACGCGGCGCTCGCCGCCCTCGTCGATCAGGCTGATCGCGGCGATGGCGCGGTCGTCTATCCCCTCGGCGGCGCGCGCCTCGCGCAGCAGCTTGGCGTTGATCGCGTAGACCAATTGCATGTGGCGCGGCAGCAGCCGCTCGAACAGCGGCAGCGGCCAGCTCTCCAGCGCCTCGGGCAGCAAGGTGTGGTTGGTGTAGCCGAAGGTGGCGCGGGTGATCGCCCAGGCCGCATCCATGTCGAGCTCGTGGTGATCGACCAGCAGCCGCATCAGCTCGGCCACCGCCACCGCGGGATGGGTGTCGTTGAGCTGAATCGCGGCGCGATCGGGCAGCGTGCGGATGTCGCCGAAATACTGGATGTGGCGGCGAACGATGTCCTGGATCGACGCCGAGGAGAAGAAATATTCCTGGCGCAGCCGCAGCTCCTGCCCGGCCGCGGTGGAGTCGTTGGGGTAGAGCACGCGCACCAGGCTGTCGGCGCGGAGCTGGTCCGCCATCGCGCCCTCGAAGTCGCCGCGGTTGAAGGCATCGAGCTTGAACGGGTCGAGGCTGCGCGCGGTCCACAGCCGCAGCGTGTTGACGCGCTTGCCGCGCCAGCCGACCACGGGCGTATCGACCGCGACCGCCTCGACCGCCTCGCCGGGCTGCCAGTGGACACGGCCGGCCTCGTCGCCGGTCACCTCGCCGCCGAAGCCGACGAAATAGGCGCTCTCGCGCCGCTCGAACTCCCAGGGATTGCCATGCGCCAGCCAGGTCTCGGGCAGCTCGACCTGCCAGCCGTCGTCGATGCGCTGGCGGAACATGCCGTTCACGTAGCGGATGCCGTAGCCGTAGGCGGGCAGGTCGAGCGTCGCCAGGCTCTCCATGAAACAGGCCGCCAGCCGCCCGAGGCCGCCGTTGCCGAGCGCGGCGTCGGGCTCCAGCTCCTCGATCCCGCCGAGGTCGACGCCGAGCTGGCGCAGCGCCTCGCCCACCTCGTCGCGGTGACGCAGGTTGGCGAGCGTGTCGCGCAGCAGCCGACCGATCAGGAACTCGAGGCTGAGATAATAGACCCGCTTGGCGCCAGCGGCGTGCGCCTGCTTAGTGGAGGCCATCCAGCGCTCGATGATCTCGTTGCGCAGCGTGAGGATCGTCGCCTCGAGCCAGTCGTGCGGGCGCGCGGCGCGCTCGTCCTTGCCGATGCGGTGGACGAGCGTGTCGATGATGGCGAGCGCGAGCGGCCCGCGCTCGCTGACGTCGGTGGTCGCGGTCAAGTGTCTGGCCCCCGGGCGATGATGTCGGTGCCGACCCTAACCGCGCGGCGCCGCGGTGGCTATGTCCGAGATGGCGGGATGATCGGGCCGTCCGCGATAGGCCTGCACGTCGAGCGCGGCGCCGAGCAGGAAGGCGTAGACGCTGATCCACAGCCAGGTCAGCACCACGATGATCGCGCTCAGCGAGCCGTAGGTCGCGCCGTAATTGCCGAAATTGGCGACGTAGAGGCTGAACCCGACGTTGGCGAGCAACCACACCGCGGTGGCCACCACCGTGCCCGGCGTCGCCCAGCGCAGCCGCGCGCGCGGGCGATAGGGACCGAAGCGGAACAGCAGCGACGCGCCGGTGATCACCAGCAGTGCGAGCGCGAGATAGGTCGCGATCCGGATCACCACCAGCACCACCGCGGGGAACCACGGGATCAGCGTGCCGATGAACGCGGCGAGCGCGCTCGCGGCGATGCCGGTCAGCACCAGCACGACGCCGGCGAGCACGATCGCGAAGGAGGTCAGCGTCCAGGTCACGAAGCTGCGCTTGTCCTTCACCTCATAGGCGACGTTCAGCGCGGTCATCATCGAGGTCGCGGCCTTGCTGCCGCCGTACAGCGCGATGGCCAGCGCAAGGATGATGCCTAGCCCCTTCTTGCCCTGCGAGCCCGAGACGACCGTGTCGAGCTGCTGGCCGATCAGCACCGCCACATCGCGCGGGAAAGCGGCGAACAGGGCGCGGATGTCCTCCTGCACCGTCTGAGCGTCCGCGAACAGGCCGTAGCCGAGCACCGTCACCGCGAGGATCGGCGCGATCGAGGAGATGATGTAGAAGGCGGCTCCGGCCGCGATCAGCCCGAGATTATCGGCGTCCGAGGCGGTGTAGGCGCGCTTCAGCTGGCCCCACCAGTCGGCGCGGAAGGAGCGCCACAGGTCGGCGGAGGAAAGGTCGACTCGCATTATACCGGGCAACGCCGCAGCGCGGCGGAGGGTCCGTGGAGAAATGTTGCGCGAGGTGAAGGGGTTGGAGGGTTACCTCTGCACAGCCGCCGGTCGCCTGAGGACCACACACGCCTTTCGACCTCCGGCGTGCCCCTTACCGTACGTCATCCCCGCGGAGGCGGGGATCCATAGGCGCGAACGTCGCGCCTCATGACCAGACGTCAGCGTGTCTGGATTCCCGCCTTCGCGGGAATGACGGAGGAAGAGGAGCGGGAGCGATCACTGTCGTGTCCCCCAGCCGCTCACACCGTGAAGCTCTCCCCGCAGCCGCACGCGCCCTTCGCGTTGGGATTGTTGAACACGAACCCCGCGGTGAAATCGTCCTCGACCCAGTCCATCGTCGAGCCGATCAGGTACAGCAGCGACGCGCCGTCGACGAACAGCACCCCGCCCGGCGTCTCGATCCGCTCGTCCATCGCGCTCGCCGCCTCGACGTAATCGACCGAATAGGCCAGCCCCGAGCAGCCGCGCCGCGGCGTCGAAAGCTTCACGCCGACCGCGCCTTCCGGGGCCTTGCCCATCAGCTCGGCGATCCGCGCCTCGGCGCTCGCCGTCAGGTTCAGCGCCGCGGGGCGCGCACGCAGGGTGGTGGCCATCACAGCATCCCCAGTTCGAGCTTGGCGTCGTCGGACATCTTCTGCGGGTCCCAGGGCGGATCCCACACCAGGTTGACGTCGGCGAAGGCGATGCCCGGCACGGCGGCGACGCGCATCTCCACCTCGCCCGGCATCGACTCGGCGACCGGGCAGTTCGGCGTCGTCAGCGTCATGGTCACCGTCGCCTGGCCGGCGTCGGTCACCTCGACGGCGTAGATCAGACCCAGGTCGTAGATGTTGACCGGGATCTCGGGGTCGTAGATCTCCTTGAGCGCGTCGATCACGCCCTCATAGAGCGCGCCGCCGGGCTCGTGCGGCGCCTCGCCGCCGGCGGGCTGCTGCGCCAGGAAGCCGGCGAGATAGTCACGCTGCCGCCCCTCCCCGCCTGCAGGCTCGACCGCGTCGGACACCTTGGCGCGCGGCGGCGCCTGCACCGTCTCGACTTCCTCGACCTTGATCGGGTCGCTCATCGTCCCTCGTCCCTATCCAAAACCGTCATCCGAAGATCCGGGCCACGCGCTCGATCCCCGCGGCGAGCGCGGCGACGTCGTCCGGGCCGTTGTACACGCCGAAGCTGGCGCGCGCGGTCGCCTCGACCTTCAGCGCCGCCATCAGCGGCTGCGCGCAATGATGGCCGGCGCGGATCGCCACCTTCGACTCGTCCAAGATGGTGCCGATGTCGTGCGGATGCACCCCCTCCATCGCGAAGGAGACGATCCCGGCGCTGTCCGCCGGCCCGAGCACGCGCACCGAGTTGATGCGGCCGAGCGCCTCACGCGCCTGCGCCACCAGCGCGGTCTCGTGCGCGTGGATGCGCTCGAGCCCGATCCCCTGCACATAGTCGATCGCCGCGGCCAGCCCGAGCGCGCCGACGATGTGCGGCGTCCCCGCCTCGAACCGCGTCGGCGCGGGGGCGTAGGTGGTGCGCTCGAACGACACGCGATCGATCATCGAGCCGCCGCCCTGGTAGGGCGGCATCGCGTCGAGCAGCGCGCGCCGGCCCCACAGCACGCCGATCCCGGTCGGGCCGTACAGCTTGTGCCCGGAGAAGACGTAGAAGTCGCAGCCGAGCGCGCGCACGTCGACCGGCAGCCGCGCCACCGCCTGGCAGCCGTCAATCAGGATCGTCGCGCCGACCGCGTGCGCGAGTTCGCTCGCGCCGCGCACGTCGAGTACCGAGCCAAGCACGTTGGAGACGTGCGCGAGCGCGACGAGCTTGTGCTCGGGGCGGAGCATCCGTGCCATGGCGTCGAGGTCGATGCGCTGGTCGGCGGTGAGCGGGACGACGTCGATCGCGGCGCCGACCCGCTCGGCCACCATCTGCCACGGCACGATGTTGCTGTGGTGCTCGAGCGTGGAGAGCAGGATGCGGTCGCCGGCTTTCAGCGTCGTGCCCGCGAACGACTGGGCGACGAGGTTGATCGCCTCGGTGGCGCCGCGGACGAAGACGATCTCGTCGGGCGTAGCGTTGACGAAGCGCGCGACGGTCTCGCGCGCCGCCTCATAGGCCAGGGTCATGTCGGCGGAGCGCTGGTACACGCCGCGGTGGACGGTGGCGTAATCGGTGTCGTAACCGCGCGTGATCGCGTCGATCACCGCGCGCGGCTTCTGCGCCGTGGCGGCGGTGTCGAGATAGGCCCAGCCGGCGGGGATGGCGGGAAAATCCGCGACGACGTCGAGCGGGCGCGCGGCGGGATCGGCGGTCAGGACGGTCATGCGCGCTCCCCAATGTTGAGTAAGTTGAGTCGGGAGGAGGGTGTGGGGCGGCGGGGGACCGACGCCCGCCACTTCTCTGCCGTCACCCCGGACTTGATCCGGGGTCCATGGTTCCGCGCACGCATCAGCCGCTGGGTACGCGGAGAGATGGATACCGGATCAAGTCCGGGATGACGGGCGGGGGTGAGCCGGTCCAGCTCGCCCCCGCCAATATTGCGAATGTTGAGTCGCCCGTGCCCCACGCGCGCGTCGGTGTTCGAGGAGCCGGGAGTTGTCACCACCGCCTCATCGCACCGGGCTCGCGCGTAGGACAGGGTCACAGCGCGCGCTCCAGCCACGCGGCAGCATCGGCCGCGAACGCCTCCCGTACCGTCTCGTCGGCGATGCGGTCGAGCGCGTCCGCCACGAAGGCGTGCGTCAGCAGCGCCTTGGCGCGCGCCGCCGGGATGCCGCGGCTCTCCATGTAGAAGAGCGCGCGCGCGTCGAGTTCGCCCACGGTCGCGCCGTGCGCGCATTTCACGTCGTCGGCGAAGATCTCCAGCTCGGGCTTGAGGTTCACCGTCGCGGTGCGGTGGAGCAGCAGCCCGCGCAGCGACTGCTCGCCGTCAGTCTTCTGCGCGTGGCGCGCCACCTCCACCGCCGCGGCGAGGCTCGCCTGCGACTGGTCCGCCGCGACCGCGCGCCACAATTGGTGCGACTGGCCGTTGGGCTCGGCGTGGCGCACGCGCACCGCGCATTCCTGCTGGAGCCGGTCGCGGGTGAGCAACGCACCGCCGAACTCGGCGTAACCGCCCTCGCCCGCCAGCGTCAGCGCGGCGTCGACGCGCGCGCCCTGATCGCCCGCGGCGAGCACGGTGCCGGTGAAGCTCGCCGCCTGGCCGAGCACGATCTCGTCGCGCAGCGAGACGAAGCCCGCCGCCTGGGTCAGCCGCACCGCGCGCGACAGCCGCGCGCCGCGCCCCAGCCGGACGCTGGTGAAGCGGTTCGACCAGCCCGCGCCCACGAACGTCTCGACCAGCTGCGCGACCGCGTCGTCGCCCAGCTCGATCGCGGCGCCGAGATGGTTCTCCGCACCGGTGGCGACATGGACGACCTGGACCGGGTCGGCGACCGCCTGCGCGTCGAGCGTGAGCGTCCAGCCGCGCGCGGCGCGCCGGCCGAGCGCGTGGTCGCTCGGGGCGATCGCGCCGACGCTGACGCGGTGGAGCTCGCTCGCACCTTCGTCGAGCTCACCGTCAACGAACAGGAGCTTGGCGCCGGGCAGGTCGAGGAACTGCGCGTCGGGGCGCGCGACCGGCGCGAGCGCGGCGGCCGCGGCGATCCCGCCGAGATCGGCCCAGCGCCATGCCTCCTCGCGATTGGAGGGAAGGTCGAGCACGCTCATGCGGCGGCTCCCATGTGATTCGGTTCACGCGAAGACGCGAAGACGCGAAGAGGTTCGCACGCGGAGGCGCGGAGACGCGGAGGCGTTGCGCCCCGCCGCGCCAGCGCCGCCGCATCACATCGCGTATGGTGATGAGGGCGCGCTGCCACGCGCGCGACACCTCCGCGTCTCCGCGCCTCCGCGTGAACCATCTTCTTCGCGTCTTCGCGGCTTCGCGTGAACAACATCATCACGCCGCCACCTCGGCATAGCCCTCGCGCTCGAGCTGCTGCGCCAGCTCCGGCCCGCCCGAGCGCGTGATGCGCCCGTCCGCCAGCACGTGGACGCGGTCAGGCCGCACGTAATCGAGCAGGCGTTGGTAATGGGTGATCAGCAGCACCGCCTTGTCCGGCTGGCGCATGATGCGGTTGATGCCGTCGCCGACCACGCGCAGCGCGTCGATGTCGAGGCCCGAGTCGGTCTCGTCGAGGATCGCGAACTTTGGATCGATGATCCCCATCTGCACCATCTCGTTGCGCTTCTTCTCGCCGCCCGAGAAGCCGACGTTGACCGGACGCTTGAGCATGTCCTGCTGGAGCCCGAGTGCGTCGGCCTGCGCGCGCGCCACTTTGAGGAACTCCGCGCCCGACAACGGCTTCTCCCCGCGGACCGCGCGCTGCGCGTTGAGGCTCTCGCGCAGGAACTGGACGTTGGACACGCCCGGGATCTCGACCGGATATTGGAAGCCGAGGAACACGCCCGCGGCGGCGCGCTCGTGCGGCTCCTTGTCGAGCAGGTCCTCGCCGTTGAACGTGACCGAGCCCGCGGTCACCTCATAGCCGGGCCGCCCGCCGAGGACGTAGCCGAGCGTCGACTTGCCTGCGCCGTTGGGCCCCATGATCGCGTGGATCTCGCCCGCGTCCACCTGGAGCGTGAGGCCCTTAAGGATCGGCTTGCCGTCGATCTCGGCATGAAGGTTGTCAATCGTGAGCATCGTCATTCCTGAAGCCCCTCCCCTGTAGGGAGGCCGTTGCCTATTCCATCGTCAACCCGGACGTGTCCGGGATCGACCCTTCCGCAAACCTACCGACCGTCAGGCGCGCCGACGGCTGGCCACCGGAACAGGCCCGGGGTGACGGAAGGACGAAACGTCACCCCACGCTCCCCTCGAGCGAGATCCCAAGCAGCTTCTGCGCCTCGACCGCGAACTCCATCGGCAGCTGCTGCAGCACCTCGCGCGCGAAGCCGTTGACGATCAGCGCCACCGCGGCCTCGGCGTCGAGCCCGCGCGACATCGCGTAGAATAGCTGATCCTCGCTGATCTTCGAGGTCGTCGCCTCATGCTCGATCTGCGCCGAGGGGTTGCGCACCTCGATGTACGGCACGGTGTGCGCGCCGCACTGGTCCGACAGCAGCAGCGAGTCGCACTGGGTGAAGTTGCGCACGCCCTCCGCGGTCGGCGCGACGCGCACCAGCCCGCGATAGGTATTGTCCGACCGCCCCGCCGAGATGCCCTTCGACACGATCGTCGAGCGCGAGCCCTTGCCGAGGTGGATCATCTTGGTGCCGGTATCGGCCTGCTGGCGGTTGTTGGTCACCGCCACCGAGTAGAACTCGCCGACGCTGTTCTCGCCCGCCAGCACGCAGCTCGGGTATTTCCAGGTGATCGCAGAGCCGGTCTCGACCTGGGTCCAGCTCACCTTGCTGTTCCTGCCCTGGCAGAGCGCGCGCTTGGTGACGAAGTTGTAGATGCCGCCGACGCCGTTCTCGTCGCCGGGATACCAGTTCTGCACGGTCGAATATTTGATCTCGGCGTCGTCGAGCGCGACCAGCTCGACCACCGCGGCGTGGAGCTGGTTCTCGTCGCGCATCGGCGCGGTGCAGCCCTCGAGGTAGCTGACGTACGCGCCCTTGTCGGCGACGATCAGCGTGCGCTCGAACTGGCCGGTATTCTCGGCGTTGATGCGGAAATAGGTGGAGAGCTCCATCGGGCAACGTACGTCCTCGGGCACGTAGACGAAGGTGCCGTCCGAGAAGACCGCCGAGTTGAGCGTCGCGAAGTAATTGTCGCGCTGCGGCACGACCTTGCCCAGCCACTTGCGGACGAGGTCAGGGTATTCGCGGATCGCCTCGCTGATCGACAGGAAGATCACCCCCGCCGCCTTGAGCTCCTCGCGGAAGGTGGTCGCGACCGAGACCGAGTCGAACACCGCGTCGACCGCGACCTTGCGCGCGCCCTCGACCCCCGCGAGCACCTCCTGCTCCTTGATCGGGATGCCGAGCTTCTCGTAGGTGCGACGGATCTCGGGGTCGAGCTCGTCGAGCGACGCGATCGTCTTCTTCTGCTTGGGCTCGGCGTAGTAGTACGCGTCCTGATAGTCGATCGGCGGCACGTTGAGCTTGGCCCAGTCGGGCGCCTGCATCGTCTGCCACAGGCGGAACGCCTTGAGCCGCCAGTCGAGCATCCACTCGGGCTCGTTCTTCTTGGCGCTGATATAGCGGACGGTATCCTCGCTCAGCCCCTTGGGCGCGAAGTCCTGCTCGATGTCGGTGGCGAAGCCCCACTCATACTTCTTGGCGACGGCCGCATGGGCCTCGGCGTTCTTCGTGGCCATGTTATGCCTCAACCTTCATCTGTTCGGGCGCGGGCGTGGGCGCGGCGGCGAGCGACGCCAGCGTCACCCCCGCGAGCGCGCCGCGCACCGCCTGATTGACCGCGTTCCAGTGCGGCTTGACGCGGCAATTGCCCTCGATCGCGCAGTCGTGCTCGGCGGCGTCGACGCAGGCGGTGAGCGCGATCGGCCCCTCCACCGCCTCGACCACGTCCGCCAGCGTGATCATCGCGGGCGGGCGCGCCAGCCGGATCCCGCCGCCGGTGCCACGCGTGCTGTCGATCAGCCCCGCCGCCGCGAGTCGGCTGACCAGCTTCTGCGCAGTGGGCAGCGGCACGCCGGTCTCCTCGGCGAGCGACGTGGCGTTCATCCGCGCCAGCCCGCCGCAGTGGCGCGCGGCGGCGGTGAGCAGCACCACGGCATAATCGGTCAGGCTCGAGAGGCGCATCGTTCCCAGCTAAGCAGTTGCGATCGACTCTCAAATCGGAGTAGATCGTTCCGATTGGCATGTGGCCGCCCTTCGGCGCGAAATCAACCGCGCGGGTTCGCGCCGGGCGCAAAAAAAGGGCCCGGCAGAGGCTGCCGGGCCCTTGAGGAAAGAACTTCCGTTCGGAAGCCCTTCGGGTCGCAGTCGCGTTATGCACACGACTCGTCGCGGAAGGATTGGATAGATTCATCTCGCTCAAGTCGAATCTTTACAATTCGTACGGCTTGATCTCGCCTCGGGAGGGGACGACAGACGCGATATGGCGATCTCCTCCCTCCTCCACCGCGCCACGTTGGCGCTGCCGCCCGAGCGCGCGCACGACGTCGCGCTCGGCGCCCTGGCGCGCTGGGGCACGCTGGGCGGGCCGCTGGGTAGCGCGATGCCGCGGCTGCCGACGCGCGTCGTCGGGATCGATTTCCCCAACCCGGTCGGGCTCGCCGCCGGGCTCGACAAGGACGCGCGCGCGATCGCCGGGCTGATGCGGCTCGGCTTCGGCTCGGTCGAGGTCGGCACGCTCACGCCGCGCGCGCAGCCCGGCAACCCGCGCCCGCGGCTGTTCCGGCTGGCCGAGGACCGCGCGATCATCAACCGCATGGGCTTCAACAACGGCGGGCTCGCCGCGGGCGTGGCGCGCGCCGCGGCGGCGCGGCGCTACGGTGGCGTGCTCGGGATCAACGTCGGCGCCAACAAGGACGCGGCCGACCGCGTCGCCGACTATGTCGCGGGGGTGAGCGCCGCGGCGCCGGTGGCGGACTATGTCACGATCAACGTCAGCTCGCCCAACACGCCGGGGCTGCGCGACCTGCAGCACGGCGCCGCGCTGGCCGAGCTGCTCGCCGCCTGCGTCGCCGCGCGCGGCGCCACGCCGCTGTTCCTCAAGGTGGCGCCCGATCTCGAGACGGCGCTGGTCGACTCGATCGCGCGCGCCGCGCTCGACGCGGGCGTGGACGCGCTGATCGTGAGCAACACCACGGTGAGCCGCCCGCCGTTGCGGAGCGCACACGCGGGCGAGGCCGGCGGGCTGTCGGGCGCACCGCTGCGGTCGCTCGCAGCCGAGCGGCTCGCCGACTTCCGCCGCGCCACCGGTGGCGCCCTGCCGTTGATCGCGGTCGGCGGGATCGACAGCGGGGCGGAGGCCTATGCGCGGATCCGCGCCGGGGCGAGCCTGGTGCAGGTCTATACCGCGCTGATCTACGACGGGCCGGGGCTGCCGCGGCGGATCGTGTCCGAGCTGGCGGCGTGCCTCGCGCGCGACGGCTTCGCGAGCGTGGTCGAGGCGGTGGGGGCGTAACCTACAATCCTCCCCTTGCAGGGGAGGTGGCAGCCCGCAGGGCTGACGGAGGGGTGACCCGGCCGGTGAGGCGCTTCGTCACTCACCACTGGCGACACCCCTCCGTCAGCGCCGATGCGCTGCCACCTCCCCTCGCAGGGGAGGATCTTGAGACCCTTACGCCTCCTCTTCCTCCTCCTCGTCGGCGCCGAGCTCCTCGGTCAGCGCAGCGAGGATCGCCTTGTTGAAGGCGGGGATGTCGTCGGGCTTGCGGCTGGTGATGAGATTGTCGTCGACCACGACCTCCTCGTCGACCACCTCGCCGCCGGCATTCTCCAGGTCGGTGCGGATCGACTCGAAGCCGGTCAGCCGGCGCCCGTCGATCACGTCGGCCTCGGCGAGCAGCCAGGGCGCGTGGCAGATCGCCGCGACGATCTTGTCCTCGTCCATGAAATCCTGGACGATCTGCACCGCCTTGGCCTCGACGCGCAGCTTGTCCGGGTTGGCGACGCCGCCCGGCAGCACCAGCGCGTCGTAGTCGTCGACCTCGACCTCGTCGAGCGTGAGGTCGGGCGTGGCGGTCTCGGCCTGGTTGATGTCCTGCTTCATGCCCTGGATCGGGTCGCGCTTGATCGAGGCGAGCGTCACGGTGACGCCGGCGGCTTCCAGCGCCTGACGCGGCTCGAACAGCTCCACCGTCTCGAAGCCGTCGGCGGCGAGCATCAGCACGCGGGCTTGCGACAGGTCGGCCATGGGAAATCTCCTGATACGTGTCGGTTCGACGCGGTCCCAACCCCGCCGCCGCACGCCCGTTCCGGAACGATGCGGCAGCCCGCGCATTTCCCGCGACATGAGCGTAGAAGCGGAGCGCACGACCGGAAACGGCTGCCACATCGTCTATTTCGACGACGGTGAGCCCGGTATCACGCGCAAGAAAACGCGGCACGGCGCCTGGGCCTATTACGATTCCGACGGCGCGCGCATCTCCGACCGCGACGAGATCGACCGGCTCAACGCGATCGGCCTGCCCCCTGCCTATACCGACGCCTGGTTCTGCCCGGACCCGACCGGGCATATCCAGGCGGTCGGCTGGGACGAGAAGGGGCGCAAGCAATATCGCTACCATCTCGAGTACCGCGCGCAGCAGGAGGCGGCCAAATACGACCTCTGCGCCCCGTTCGGCCGCGCGCTGACGAAGCTGCGCGCGCGCGTCAAGGCCGATCTCGATAAACGCACGCACAGCAAGGAGCGCACCGTCGCCGCCATCGTCAAACTGCTCGACATGGCGGCACTGCGCATCGGCAACGAGACCTACGCCAAGACCAACAAGAGCTACGGCCTGACCACGCTGCGTGACCGCCACGCGCAGATCAAGGGCAGCACGCTGGCGCTCCAGTACAAGGCCAAGTCGGGCAAGACCCGCAAGCTGCGCATCACCGACGGCAGCCTCGCGCGCTTCGTCAAGAAGTGCCAGGACCTGCCCGGACAAAAGCTGTTCCAATACGTCGGGGACGACGGCGCGCCGCATGCGGTGACCTCGTCGGACGTCAACGCCTATCTCCGCGAGGCGATGGGCGACGGCTTCACCGCCAAGCATTTCCGCACCTGGGGCGCAAGCGTCGTGGCGTTCGAGGCGCTGGTCGAGGCGCCCGCGCCGATCGGGCTCAAGACGATGCTCGAGCCGGTGGTCGAGCGGCTCGGCAACACCCCCGCGATTGCGCGCAAATCCTACGTGCATCCCGCGCTGATCGAGCTCGGCAAGGACAAAGCCGCGCAGGCGGCGTTCCGGCAGACGCTGCGGCTACCGCGCGCCAGCCAGTATCTGACCCGCACCGAACGCGGGCTGATCGCCTTCCTGGAGCAAACCGGTGCGTGCGAGTTGAAGGCGGCCTGAGATGAGTGACACCAAGGCGGCCGCGACCAAGCCGGCCGCGTCGATCGACGCCGGCCGCGTCGGCGACCAGCTTCAGGCGCTGCTCGGCGCGAGCGTCACCTGGCTGCAGGAGCATTGGCTGCAGATCCTGATTGCGCTCGGCATCGGCGTGGCGCTCGCGCTGCTGCTGTTCTGGCTACGTGCGTTCGGTCCGCGGCTGGCGCGGCGCAGCGCCTCGGGCAAGGGCTGGTCGGCGGTGCTGGGGCGCGCGGTGGAGCGCACCAACGCCTTCTTCATCGTCATGCTCTCGGCGCGGCTGGTGAGCGGCTATGCCGCCACCCCGCCCGAGCTGGACGCGACGATCGCCTTCCTGTTCAAGGTGGCGGTCACCTTCCAGGGCGCGATCTGGGCGCGCGAGCTGATCCTCGGCGCGATCGAGCATCGCACCCGCGGCGAACATTACACCGGCGAGGCGCTGATGAGCGCGATGGGGCTGATCCGCCTCCTCGTCAGCGTCGCGGTGTTCGCGATCGCGCTGGTGGTGGTGCTCGACAATCTCGGGGTCAACGTCACCGGGCTGGTGGCGGGGCTCGGCGTCGGCGGCATCGCGATCGGTCTCGCCGCGCAGGGCATCTTCGCCGACCTGTTCGCCGCGCTGGCGATCATCTTCGACCGCCCGTTCCGCCGCGGCGACAAGGTCAGCTACGGCACCACCAGCGGCGTGATCGAGTCGATCGGGCTGAAATCGACGCGGATCCGCTCCTTTACCGGCGAGCTGCGGATCATCTCGAACCGCAACCTGCTCGACAAGGAGATCCAGAACACCTCGCTGCGCGATCACGTCCGCGTGTCCTACACGATCGGCGTCACCTACGAGACACCGCCCGACACGCTGGCGCGCGTGCCCGCGATCCTGACCGAGCTGGTCGAGGCCGAGGGCGCCAAGGTGGCGCGGTGCGGCTTCGAGACGTTCGGCGCCTCGAGCCTCGACTATGCGCTCCAGGTCGACACGCCGGGGGACGACTGGGCCACCGCGCACGCCACGCGCGACCGGCTGATGGTGGCGATCATGCGGCGCTTCGCCGACGAGAAGATCGGCATCGCCTACCCCACGCAGACCACCTACACCGCCGCACCCGACGGGACGCTGGTGATGCCCTATGCGGAAGTGGCGCGAGGCTGAGGAAGCCTCCTCTCCAATCCTCCCCTGCAAGGGGAGGTGGCGCGCGCAGCGCAACGGAGGGGTGTCGCCAGGGTGAGTCTATCGAGGCTCACGAGCGGCAACACCCCTCCGTCAGGCCTACGGCCTGCCACCTTCCCTTGCAGGGGAGGATTTCGTCGGCATCGTCCGGACTAACGGCACGCGGCCCTCAGTCCCGCGCCCGCGCCGCGCCCACCAGCCCCGGCGCATCCGCGACGAAGCGGTCGAGCACGCCATCCGCCACCTTCACCGTGCCGTCGAACCTCGTCGCGCCGGGGATCGTCTTCACCGCCGCCGCCTGTGCCGCCAGTTGCCCCGCCGCGGCGAAGTCGCGTGATGCGGCAGCGCTGCGGTCGAGCGCCGCGCCCAGTCCGGCCGCGGTGAGCTGGAGCGCGCGGCCCCACAGAGCGGCCGCCTCGAGCCACGGCGCCGCCTGCGCCGCGAAGCCGGGGTCGATCACGCCGGCACGGATCGTGTCGGGCGCGGCCGCCAGCGCGTCGGCGCGCGCCGCCAGCGCCGCGATCGCCTCGCGCCGCGCCGCGTCGTCGCCGTCGGCCAGCGCGAAGCGGACGCCGTCGAGCAGCGCCTTGAGCCGCGGCGCCTGCTCCTGCCACGGCTGGCTGCCGAAGGTGGGGGCGAGATGCTGTGTGTCGAAGAAGTCGAGCAGCGCCGCCGCGGTGCGCGCGTCACTGCCCGACAGCGCGTCCGCGGCGAAGCGCCAGCCCTGCGCCGGGTCGTAGCCGCGGTCGTTCCACGCGAACGCCGCGACGCCCGCCACCGCGACGCGGCTGGGCGCCTCCTGGTTCATCGGATTGGAGAGGATGCCGCTCAGCTCGCCCGCGAGCCCTGCCTCGCGCCGCGCATACGGGGCGAGCAGCAGCCGGCCGGTGGTCTGGGCGTAATCGTTGACCGGGTAATTGTCCCACAGCAGCGTCTTGCGCCCGAACGCCGTGGTCGCGGTCTTGGCGTCGCCGATCGAGATCGCGGGCGGCACCACGTCGGTGCCGGTCCATTGCACCACCACGCGCGGGTCGAGTTCCTGCCGCAGCGCGGCCTTGTAGGGCGTTTCCTTGGCGTCGTAATATTCGGTCGGCACCATGATCAGCGGCGGCGCGGCGCGGTCCTTCGCGATCAGGTCGCGCTGCACCGCGTTGAGCAGCCGCGCCTGCGCCGTGCCAGCGGCGGCCGCCCCAGAGGCGCCGAACGCGGCCTCGTCCTTCGCGCAGTTCCACTTCTTATACTCGATGTCGTCGAGCGCGACGTAGAAGCTGCGCACGCCGATGCCGCGCAGCCCGTCGAACTTGCGCTCCAGCGCGGCGGCGTCGGCGGGGTCGGAGAAGCACACCGTCGGCCCCGGCGAGATGGCATAGACGAAATTGACGTGATCGCGCTTCGCCGCCGCGGCCAGCGTGCCCAGCTCGGCCAGCGTCGCCGCCGGATAGGGCTCGCGCCAGCGGTCGCGCGCATAAGGGTCGTCTTTGGGGCTGTAGACGTAGGTGTTCGCCTTGACGCTCGCGAGGAAGTCGAGGTGGCGGATCC
This sequence comes from Sphingomonas sp. BK069, assembly GCF_014193405.1. Taxonomy (NCBI): domain Bacteria; kingdom Pseudomonadati; phylum Pseudomonadota; class Alphaproteobacteria; order Sphingomonadales; family Sphingomonadaceae; genus Sphingomonas; species Sphingomonas sp. BK069. The sequence goes on from NZ_JACHZH010000002.1 coordinate 281,546, forward strand.
GGTCCTCCTGCGTCCAGGGCTTGCCGTAGAAGCCCTCGATCGTGCCGCGGATCGGCATGGCAGGATGGTCCTGGATCACCAGCCCCGGCACCTCGCCGCGGCGCGCGAGCTGGTGCAAGGTCTGCGCGGCGTGGAACAGCCCGTCGGCATCGTGCCCGGCGAGCGCGATCAGCCCGCCGCCCGCCGCGTCGGGGCGCGCGACGAGCGTGTAGCCCTCCGGCCGGTCGTCGGCAGAGGCGCCCGCGCGCGCGAGCGAGTCGCGCACCGCGACGGCGTCGCTCGTCCCGACGACGACGTGGAGCGCTGCGAGCGTGGCGGGCAGCCGGTTCGCGATGGTGACCTGGGTGACGCCCGCGGCGGTGAGCGCGGCGCGTACCAGCGCCACCGTCTCCGGCGCGGTGCCGGGCGCGACCACCAGCACCGCGGCGCGGTCGAGCGCGACGCGGCCGCCGATCAGCGCCATCGACGTGGGCGCGGGAAAGATCGCGGGGAGCGTCGGCACCTGCGCCGAGGCGGACGTCACCGCGGTGCCGGCGAGCGCGGCGGCGAGCCACAGGGGGCGAGGGGTCCGCGTGCGTGTCATGTCGCGCTCCGGTATCATGTTGGTATTATGATTGTCTGGGTAGAAGGCGCGGCGCGGCTTCGCAAGCGGGGGTGTGGCAGCCCCGTTGCCGCGTCAGCGCGATGGGAGCGGCTGGTAAGGCGTCCTCTCCCCAACCCTCTGCCGTCATCCTGAGCTTGTCTCAAGATCCACCGGCCCGCGAGCGCCGCCGCCAGATCTCGCGCGGCACGGTGGATCCTGAAAGGAGGTCAGGATGACCCCAGCGTGGAGGGGTAACGCCTCACAGCCGCGGTCGGCGTTCGGAGCGCGGCCGCGGCAACCCGATCCGCGAAGCCGACGCCTACCCCGCGGTCCCGGCGACCGCCCGCGGCGGCGCGGTCGCGGCCGCGACGGTGGCGGGGACGAGCTGGCCGGCGCGCCAGCGATCATAGGCGGCGAAGAAGTCGGTGAACGGCCGCTCCAGCGCCGCCAGCCGCTCCGCCGCGAAGCCCGGCAGCGTCGCCGCCGGCACCGTCGCCATCGCGCCCAGCGTGTCCGCCGCGCCGGCGCAGAAGGCGTCGCGCGCCAAGTCCTGCGCAAAGAAATTATAGAGCCGGGTCATCTGGTCGTCGAACCGGTCCTGCCAGTCGCCACCACCGGCGCGATACTCGGCCTGGAGCGTCGCCTGCGCGCTGGCGAACTCGACCTTCCGCGCGGCGAGCATCGCATTGTACTGCGCGATGATCGTCGCCTCCTGCGCGCCGCGGCAGGCGAGCGCGGCGACGTTGAGCGCGCTGCGCAGGTGCCACACCGCCCCCGCGCCGCTGAGCGCGCGGTTGGGCGTGGGATAGCTGCCGTCGGGCAGGCGCGCCGGGACGTTCATCCCCGGCCGTGCGCCAGTTGGGAGCGGCGCGGGCACCATCGCGACGACGGGTGGTGGCGCGGCCGCCGCGGTCGGCGGCGGCGCGGCGTGGCGTGAGCAACCCGCGAGCAGCACGGCGATGAACAGCGCCCAAGCGATCGATGCGGCGGGCGCGCTCTGCTGGAAACGCACGGTCGGGCCCCTTCTGTTGTGTCCCCGCTTCGATCGTACGCCCGTACCGCGGCGGCGCCCACGGCAGCACGACCCGCCCGCCCGCGCTTCGCGCCCAACCGAGTCGCTTTCGCGCCAGGGCGAGTCGCGCGCCGCTCATGCCTCCTCGATGCGGCGCTCCTCCTCGGTGCGCAGGCTCATCTCGGTGAAGTCGAGCTCCTCCTGCAGCACCAGGAAAGAGTCGGCGCCCACCTCCTGCGCCTCGCGCAGTTCCTCGAGCCGCTCGCGCTGGCACGCCACCGCGGCGAGGCCGAGCTGGCGCTTCTCCTCGCCCGCGCGCGCGTCGCCGCCGGCCCGCATCGCGTCGCGCTTGGTCGCGAGGCCGTAGCGCCAGTGGTCCGCCGCCGCACCCGGCGCGTCGCCGATCCGCGCCAGCGCCGCCTCCGCCATCGCGACACGCGCGCGCGCCAGCTCCTCGCCCAGCCCGTCGTCGCCGTCGAGCCCGAGCCAGCGCACCAGCGGCGCCAGCGTCATCCCCTGCACCACCAGCGTCGCGAGCACGACCGCGAAGGCGGTGAGCACGATCAGGTCGCGCTGCGGGAAATGGCCTGGCAGCGCGAAGGCGGTGGCGAGCGTGACGATGCCGCGCATGCCGCACCAGCCCACCACCACGCTCTGCGCCAGCCCCGTGGCGGGATAGTCGCCGCGCAGCTTGGGAAAGTGGAAGGCGAGCCGGTTGTAGATCAGCACCCAGGCCATGCGCACGACGATCAGGCAGGCCACCACCGCGGCGGCGAACACCGCCGCCTCGCGCAGCCGCTCGGGTGCCATGCCGGCCACGATCGTGCGCGCCTGGAAGCCCATCAGCAGGAAGGCGAGCACGTTGAGCAGGAACACCGCCGTCTCCCACACCGCGAAATCGTGCAGCCGCGCGCGCGGCGGCGTCACCAGCCCGGCCGAGCGCGCGATCGTCATGGCGAAGGTGACGAGGCACAGCACCGCCGACAGGCCCAGCCGCTCGGCCACCAGCCAGGCGGCGAAGCCCGAGACGAACTGGAAGATGTTGCCGCTCAGCGTGCCCCAGACCAGCGGCTGGATGCGGCGCATCGCCAGCGCGAGCAGGTAGCCGAGCAGCACCCCGCCGGGCACCGCGACGCCGACGCGCAGCGCCAGCCCGCCGTCGATCCCGCCATGGCTCTCCACCAGGATCGCGGCGGTGTAGAGCAGCAGCGCGGAGGCGTCGTTGAGCAGGCTCTCGCCCTTGAGCACCGCGACGGTGCGGCGCGGCATCCTGACGCTGCCCGAGATCGCGGTGGCCGCGGCGGCGTCAGGCGGGGCGACGATCGCGCCGAGCGCGAGCGCGGCATAGACTGGCAGCCCGGCGAGCGCGACGCCGAGCCAGGTCACCGCGCCCGCGCTCAGCAGCACCGCCACCAGCGCCAGCGCGGTGAGCGGCCGCCACAGCCGCATCACCGTGCCGACGGGAAAGTCGAACGCGGCGTCGATCAGGATCGGCGCGATGAACAGGGCGAGCGCAGTGTGCGGGTCGAGCGCGATCGTCGGCGCGCCGGGCAGCCAGGCGAGCGCCACGCCCGCGGCGGCGAGCAGCGCGGGATAGGGGATGCTGGTACGGCGCGCGAGCTGGAGCAGCAGCACCGCGACGCCGAGCAGCGCGAGCAGGCTCTCGAAGAAGGTCACGGCGCGCTCCCCTGCCGCGCCGGCTCCCGCGGCGCGCGTCCGCAGCATGGCCGATCGCGCGCGACGGCGCCAGCGGATGGTGGCTGGCTTCCACATAGGCGAGACCGGCACGTAGCGCTCCGGCCGCGAGATCGTCGCCGTGCGATACTCATTGAACAAGCGCCGGAGGGGGCCACCCCCGCCCTCACTGGCGTCATCCTGAGCTCGTCTCTGGATCCGCGATTCCACCAGCGCCACCGGCACCTGGGATCGCGGCAGGGTGGATCCTGAGACAAGCTCAGGATGACGGGGGCAGGCGGCGGCGTTGTGAGCCATCGTTTCCAACCGCGACCTTCGTCGCAATTCCTCGCTTGCCGTCCGTCACTTACACTCAGGAAGCCGGGTCGCACGCCGCGCGGGCGGCGAGGAGAGGCCACCGACATGTCCGCCCATCGCCTGCTCGCCCCTCTCCTGCTCGCCCCGCTCCTGCTCGCGGCGCTTGCCGCCCCCGCCGCTGCGGCACCGGCGCGCGGCGTCTCCGCCTTCGTCACCGCGCCGCTCGACCCGCGCGCCACCATGGTGCGAGGCGTCGGCGACGGTCGCGCCGACGACAGCGCCGCGCTCCAGCAGGCGATCGACGCCGCGGCCGACCAGGGCGGCGGCGGCATCGTCTTCCTGCCGCAGGGCCGTTACCGCATCACGCGCACGATCTTCCTGTGGCCGGGCGTGCGGCTGTTCGGCGTCGGCGCGCGGCGGCCGGTGATCGCGCTCGGTGCCGACTCGCCGGGTTTCCAGAAGGGCGTCGCGCACATGATCGTCTTCGCCGGCGCGCGCCGCTCGGGCGCGGGCGGGCGCAGCGAGGGCGGGCGCGTCGGCGCCGCGCCGCCGCGCCGCATCCCTTTCCCCGTCGCGGGCAGCGTGCCGTTCGACCCCGCCATCGCCGACGCCAATCCCGGCACCTTCTACTCCGCCATCAGCAACGTCGACGTCGCGGTCGGCAAGGGCAACCCGGCCACTGCGGCGATCCGCTTCCACGCCGCGCAGCACGCGTATCTCAGCCACATGGACTTCGACCTCGGCCCCGCGCTGGCGGGCCTGTACCAGGTCGCCAATGTCGCGCGCGACCTGCATTTCCGTGGCGGCCGCTACGGCATCCTCGCCGAGAAGCCCTCGCCGGCCTGGCCGTTCACCTTGATCGACTCGAGCTTCGCCGGCCAGCGCGACGCCGCGATCCGCGAGCATGAGGCGGGGCTGACGCTGGTCAACGTGGCATTCCGCGACACGCCGGTCGGCGTCGAGATCGATCGCGGCTACGGCGACTGGTTGTTCGGCCAGGACGTGCGTTTCGAGAACGTGTCGCGCGCGGGCGTGATCGTCTCCAACGAGAACAACGCCTACACGCAGGTGACGTTCGAGAACGCGCTGGCACGCCGCACCCCGGTGTTCGCGCGCTTGCGCGACAGCGGCACCGAGCGGCGCGGCGCCGGCCCCAGCTATCGCGTGACCAGCTTCAGCCACGGCCTCGCCGTCGACGGCTATGCCACGATGGGCACGCCGCGCACCACGATGGCGGCCGAGCGGCTCGCCGCGCTGCCACCGCGCCGCGCCGACGCGATCCGCGCGCTGCCCGCGACGCGCGAGTGGTTCAACGCGCGCGATGCCGGCGCCAAGGGCGATGACCGGAGCGACGACACCGCGGCGCTGCAGCGCGCGATCGATGCGCACCGCACCGTCTACCTGCCCGCCGGCCGCTACGTGGTGAGCGACACGCTGCGGCTGCGGCGCGACAGCGTGCTGGTCGCGCTCCACCCCAATCTCACCCAAATCCTGTTGCGCGAGAACACCTTCGCCTATCAGGGCATCGGCGCGCCCAAAGCGCTGCTGGCGAGCGCCGACGGCGGCGACGCGATCGTCAGCGGCGTTGGCCTCGCCACCGGCGGGATCAACCCACGCGCCACCGCCCTGCTATGGACCGCGGGGGCTGACTCGCTGGTCGACGACGTCAAGTTCCAGGGTGGCCACGGCACCGATCTCGCCGGCGGGGTGCGCTTCAACCCCTATAACGCCAACGCCACGGGCGACGCCGATCCGGCCAAGCGCTGGGACGCGCAATATCCCAGCCTGTGGGTGACGCGCGGCGGCGGCGGCACCTTCAATAGCCTGTGGACGCCCAACACCTACGCTCAGACGGGGCTGTACGTCTCCGACACGACCACGCCCGGGCGCGTGTACCAGATGTCGTCCGAGCATCACGGCCGCGTCGAGATCGCGCTGAACCGCGTGGCGAACTGGCAGTTGATCGCGCCGCAGACGGAGGAGGAGGGCGGCGAGAGCCGCGACGCGGTCGCGCTCGAGATCCGCGACTCGCACGATATCCTCGTCGCCAATCTCCACGCCTATCGCGTCACCCGTACCGCCAAGGCGCTGCCCGCGGCGGTGACGCTGTACGGCGCACGCGACATCCGCTTCCGCAACATGCACGTCAACGCCGAGAGCGGGCTGGCGACCTGCGACGAGAACGGCTGCGCCACCTTCCTGCGCGCCAACAAATTCCCGTACGAGAACGCGATCGTCGACGTGAGCGGCGGCGCGCAGGTGCGCGAGCGCGAGTTCGCCGCCTTCGACGTGCCGGCGAGCACGACGCCAGCCGCGCCCGCGGCGGCGAATGCGGCCGGGGGCACGGTCGAGAAGCTCGCCGGCGGCTTCGACGCGGCGGGCGGCGGCACGGTCGCGCCCGACGGCACGCTCTATTTCGTCGACCGCCTCCAGCAGCGCATCTACCGCTGGTCGGCGGCGCGCGGGCTCGGCATCGAGCGCGACACCACGCTCGACGCGGTCAGCCTCGCCGCCGACGACGCGGGCGACCTGCTGGTGCTCTCGGCGGCGGGGCGCGACGGCACCGTCTCGTCCTTCCGCCCCGGCACGAGCGAGCTGGCGCTCGACGTGATCGCGCCCACGCCCGTCGCGACGGGCACGTCGCGCGTACTGCTGCCGGGCGCCTGGTGGGTCAACGGCGAGTTCCGCGACCAGTACGATCCGGCGACCGACCGCTTCACCACGCTCGGACAGCTGTTCGCGCGGGACGTCGCCACCGCCCCGGCACGCGCGTCGGTCGCACCCGATGGCACGCTCGCGCTGCCGGCGTGGCGCGTGTTCCAGCAGGGTCCGCCCGACTTCCGCGCGCGGCGCTTCTCGCACGCGCTCGACGGCTACGGCCTGGTCGCGGCGCGCGTGGGCGAGCGCAGCTACGTCAGCAACGCCTCGGAGGCGCGCACCTACAGCGCGCTCGTCGGCGCTGGCGGCGCGCTGACCGACCTGCGCGTGTTCGCCGAGCGCGGCGGCGAGAGCGTCGTCGCCGACGCGCGCGGGCGCGTGTACGTCGCCAATGGGCAGGTGTTCGTCTACGGCGCTGACGGGGCAGCGCTCGGCCGGATCGACGTGCCCGAGCGCCCGCTCCAGCTGCTGCTCAGCCGCGACGGCACCGCGCTTTACGTGCTGACGCACCACTCGCTGTACCGCGCGCGGCTCTGAGCCGCGGCGTGTTCCTGCGCGTGCACGAGCGCGCCGCGCTCACCAGAAGGTCGCGTACAGCGCCACCAGGATCAGCACGAGCGCCAGCGCGCCAACGTTGAACGCCGCGCTGGTGGCGTAGCGCACGTCGCCGGTGACGATCGTGTCGCGGTCGTCGCGCCGCGGCGTCGCCAGCGAGGCGCCCACCGCCAGCGCCAGCGCGATCAGGAACACCAGCCCCATCCGGTCCATGAACGGCAGCCCGGGCAGCAGCAGCTTGAACCCCCAGGACAGCAGCACCGAGGCGACCGCGGCGATGATCGCGCCGGCCTCGTTGGCGCGCTTCCAGAACAGGCCGAGCAGGAAGATCACGGTGATGCCCGGCGTGAAGAAGCCGGTGAACTCCTGGATGAACTGGAACGCCTGCTCGGAGGATCCGACCAGCGGGCGCGCGGTGAGGATCGCGATCACCGTCGCCACCATCGCGGCGACGCGCCCGACCAGCACCAGTCGCGAATCGTCGACCGCGCCATCCTCCGCCGCGGACGGGCGGCGCTTGAACTTGGCCCAGACGTCGAGCGTGAAGATGGTCGCGATCGAGTTGATCTTGGAGGCGGTGGAGGCGATGATCGCCGCCACCAGCGCGGCGAAGACGAGGCCGAGCAGCCCGGTCGGCAGCAGCCGCATCATCGTCGGATAGGCCTCGTCGGGCTTGGCCAGCCCGGGCGCGAGCACCACCGCGGCGATGCCGGGCAGCACGATGATGATCGGCATCAGCAGCTTGAGGAAGGACGCGAACAGCACGCCCTTCTGCGCCTCGGCCAGCGACTTGGCCGCGAGCGCGCGCTGGATGATGTACTGGTTGAAGCCCCAGTAGCTGAGGTTGGCGATCCACATCCCGCCGATCAGCACCGACAGGCCGGGCAGGTCCATGTAATGCGGGTTGTCGCGCGACAGGATCATCTCGAAGTGATCGGGCAGCTCGCGTGTCAGCCGCGCGAAGCCCGCGGCGAGCCCCGCGCCCTGCCCCAGTTCGCCGAGCGTGAGATAGGCGATGATCAGGCCGCCGAGCACCAGCAGCGTCACCTGCACGATGTCGGTCAGCGCCACCGCCTTCAACCCGCCCTTGAGCTGGTACAGCAACGCGAAGGCGCCGAGCACCACCAGCGCGATATTCTGGTCGACCCCCGCCACCTTGGTCACCGCGATCGAGCCGAGCCAGATGATGCTGGTGAGATTCACGAAGACGTACAGCGCCAGCCAGAACAGCGCCATCAGCGTCCGGATCGAGGGGCCGTAGCGCCGCTCGAGGAACTGCGGCATCGTGTAGATCTCGTTGCGCAGGAAGATCGGCAGGAAGAACTTGCCGACGATCAGCAGCGTCAGCGCCGCCATCCACTCGTAGGAGGCGATCGCGAGCCCGATGGCATAGCCCGAGCCCGACATGCCGACGATCTGCTCGGCCGAGATATTGGCCGCGATCAGGCTGGCGCCGATCGCCCACCACGGCAGGTTCTTGGAGGCGAGGAAATAGTCGGTGGTGTTCTTCGGCCCGGCGCCCGCCTTGTCGCGGCTGACCCATTGCGCCAGCGCGAAGATGAAGATGGCGTAGGCGACGACCACCAAGACGTCGATCGTGGCAAGCTGCACCCGTGTCTCTCCCATCCGCCGCGCATCGCGTGTCGCGCGCACTTGTAGATCGCGGCGGTCGCCTGTCCACCCGTGTCATGGGCGGGCATTTTTTCGCGACAAAGGTTGCGGCGCCGACACATGCCGCAATCCTGCGATGCGGCGTGCCCGCCACCACGGGGCCGAGGTCGCGGCGTTCCCGTGCTGTCCGCACCTCGCGTCGCCCGTTTCTCCTCCCGGTGGGCGGGCGGCGCCTTACTCGACCGCGGCGGGGAGGAGACGATGATGACCCTTCTGCTCGCCGCGGTCCTTCTGGCCGGGACCGCACCGGAGGCCGCCGTGCCGCCACCGCCGCAGCGCGTCCGCAGCGTCGCGCTCGCGCCCGGCGAGGCATGCCCCAGGCCCGCCGGCGACGAGGTGGTGGTGTGCGCCCCGCTCGACGAACCCTATCGCATCCCCAAGCCGCTGCGCCGTGCCGAGATCGCCGCGAAGAACCAGAGCTGGGTCAACCGCGTCGCCACCATGGACGAGGTCGGTCGGGTCGCCGGCGGGCTGCCGGACACCTGCTCCGCGGTCGGCACCGGCGGGCAGTCCGGCTGCACCCAGTCGATGATGCGCGCCTGGGCCGCGGATCGCCGCCAGCTCGCGCGTGAGAGCGCGGCGGTGCCGTGAGGGCATGAATGCGCGGCAGGCGCAGTGGAGCGGTCCGAGCGCGACGCCCTCCCCTCCCCCTAAGCGTCATCCTGAGCTTGTCTCAGGATCCACCGTGCCGCGAGCGCCCCCGCCGTCGTGAGCGCGGACGGGTAGATCCTGAAACGAGTGCAGGATGACGCAAGCGGATGAGGCGGCCGCAGCCATCGGCGCTCTGGGATCAAGCCGTGCGCCGGACCCGCCCTCCTCTCACCCCACCGGTATCGACTTGGCGGTGGGCTCGGCGTGCGCCAGCGCCTTCTCCTCGGCCTCGTGCGGCGTCGCGGGCAATCGGCCGCGGCGCCAACCGCCGTGGAGGTAGAAGCCGATCATCAGCAGCATCGAGCCGACCGAGCCGGCCGGAAAGCTCCACCAGATCGCGTCCGCGCCCCAGCGCGGCGACAGCCCCGCCGCCATGCCCAGCCGCAGCGGGAACATCGCGACGGCCAGGATCACCAACGGCCCGATCACCGCACCGTTGGCGCGCACCGTGGCGGACAGCACCATCGACACGCCGAACAGCACGAAGCTCCATCCGGCGATGAGGTTGATCCGCGCCGCGATGTCGACCGCGCCGCCGTCCTGCCCGAGGAACAGCCACAGCACGTGGCGGTCGAGCAGCGTCAGCAGCGCGACCAGCCCGCCGGTCAGCGCCAGGTTGGTGAGGATGCCGGTGCGCGTGATCCGCCCGACCCGATCCCACCGCCCCGCGCCGATATTCTGCGCCGCCATCGCGCTCACCGCCGCGCCCACCGCCATCGCGGGCATCTGCACGTAGGTCCACAATTGGTTCGCCGCGCCGTAAGCGGCGGTGGTGGCGGTGCCGTGGCGGTTGACCAGCCCGATCATCGCCAGCGCCGAGGTGGAGACCACCAGCATCTGCAATCCCATTGGGATACCCTTGGCGACGATCGTGCGCAGCAGCGCGGGATCGGGCAGGACGTAGCGCCACTCCGCCCCGCGCAGCCGCACCGGCAGGTCGCGGCGGTAGATATAGCCGAGCAGCGCGAGCAGCGAGACGCTGTTGGCGAGCAGCGTCGCCAGCGCCGAGCCCTCGATCCCCAGCGCCGGCAGCGGCCCCACCCCCCGGATCAGCAGCGGGTTGAGCACCACGTCGATGGCCGAGCCCAGCGCCATGAACTTGAGCGGGGTGATCGAGTCGCCGGTGCCGCGCAGCGCCATCGTCAGCAGCACCGAGAGGAAGCCCGGCGGCATCGCGACGAAGATCACGCGCAGATAGGCGAGCGCGAGCGGGTAGACCTCCGCCGACGTGGCGAGCGCGCGCAGGATCGCGGGCGCGGCGAACCAGCCGACCAGCAGCGTCACCACCGACACGCCCGCGAACAGCCCGAGCGAGGTGCCGAGCACGCGCCGCACCGCGTCGAGATCGCGCCGCCCCATGTTCTGGCCGATCAGGATCGTCGCCGCCATGCCGAAGCCGAACACCGCGGCGATCAGCAGGAACATGATGATGTTGGCGTTGGTGGTCGCGGCCAGCGCGCGCTCGCCGAGGAATTGCCCGATCCAGATCGCGTTGATCGAGCCATTGAGCGACTGGAGCACGCTCGAGCCGAGCGTCGGCAGCGCGAACAGCAGCAGCGTGCGCCCGATCGGCCCGGCGGTGAGGTCGCGCTGCGGCGGTCGCGCCATCGGTCCTGCTCCTCCCCTTGCCCGGCGACGGCTTTAGAGGCTTATCGTGCCGTGCGATAGCGGGCGTCAGTCGGCGAGAAAGGCGGCGAGCTCCTCCGCGCTGCCGGTCGGGAAAGCGGCGCGGAGATGGTCCAGGAAGGCGGCGACGCGCGCGCTCAGCAGCCGCCGCGTCGGGTAGAGCGCCCATAATCGGATCGGGGCGGCGTCGAGCTCGCCCCACAGCGCCAGCCGCCCCGCGGCGAGGTCACGCGCGACGAGCGAGATCGGCAGCCGCGCCGCGCCGACGCCTGCCAGCGCGGCGTCGCGCACCATCACCAGCGAGGACAGGCCGAGCACCGGCGTCACCGCGACGCTTCCCGCCACGCCGCCGGGGCGCAGCCGCCACTCGGCTCCCTCACCCACGGCGCCGCGCACCACCGCGGGGGCGCGCTCACCCGCTTCGGGCGGCGCCACGCCGGGCGCGGCGACCGCCACCAGCCGGTCGCGCAGGAAGGGGCGCCCGACCAACGCGGCGTCGGGCGCCGGGTCGACGCGGATGACGAGGTCATAGCCCTCCTCGACCAGGTCGACCGCGCGATCCTCGCTGGTCACCTCGAGCCGCACCTCGGGGTGCGCCAGCGCGAACCCGGCCGCCAGCCGCCCCATCGCGGTCTGCGAGAAGAGCAGGGGCGCGCTCACCTTGAGCCGCCCGCGCGGTGACCGGCCGCCCGCCGCCACCGCGGCGGCGGTCTCGTCCAGCTCGGTGAGCAGCGCGGCGGTGCGCTCGTACAGCGCACGCCCTTCCTCGGTCAGCTTGAGCGCGCGTGCGCCGCGCTCGAACAGCCGCAGGTCGAGCGCCGCCTCCAGCTCGGCGACGCGGCGTGACAAGGTCGCCTTGGGCCGCCCCGCGGCGCGCGCGGCGCGGCCGACACCGCCGTGGCGGGCGACCAGGGTGAAGTCGGCGAGGGCGAGCAGGTCCATGTGTCTCCCGGCGCGGTGTCTGATCTTCCCCTGCAAGGGGAGGTGGCAGCGCGTCAGCGCTGACGGAGGGGTGTCGCCGGTCGTGAGTCCAGCGTCACTCCTTGGCCGGGTCACCCCTCCGTCAGGCCTGCGGCCTGCCACCTCCCCTTGCAGGGGAGGATCAATCCAATTTGTCGCTTAACCTCTTACCGCCGAAGAGCCCGCCCGCGATACCGCACAGCGCTCAGAAGCCGATCGATGCCCGCGCCGCGATCCGGTCACCGGCATGGTCGAGCGCCGCATAGGGCGAAATCACCACCGCGTCGTCGCTGATGTCGGTGCCGGTATAGACCAGCGCGAGCGTCACCGGGCCGGTAATGTGCTCGAGCCCCACCGACCAGTCGCGGTAGCTGCCGGTCGGCCGCAGCCGCGCCGCGCGGACCGGATCGTCGACGCTGCCCGAGGAGCGGCCGAGGCTGGCGGCGAGCGTCCAGGGGGTGGCCGGGATGCCGACGCGCCCGCGCACGCCGAGATAGAGATTGTCGCCGCCGATCGCGCTCTGCGACGGCGCGTAACGCGCCTCCGCGCCTGCCTCGATCGGGCCGAGCGTGTAGCTGGCGCCGGCGCCGAGCTCACCATAGTCGAGCGCCCCGCCCGCGCCGGTGAACAGATGCCCCGTGACGAAGCCGTCGAGCCGGAAGCCGCCGGCGAGCCTGCTATAGCCGAGCGTCGGCTCGATCACCGCGTCGGCGCCGCCGTGGCGCGGGTCGCCGCGCGTGCCGGTGACCCGCGCGCCCAGGTCGATGCCGGAGGGCAGGTCGATCCGCGCCCAGGCGGCGGGAGCGAGCTGCGAGTCGCTCCAGCTCAGCCCGCGCCGACGCTCGTCGGTCGCGACCTCGACGCCGGCGTGCGGCGCGACCTGCGCCGCCGCCGGGGAAACGAGGGCGGCGCCGGTCAGCGCCGCCAGCAGGAAGGGACGCTGCCGCACTCAGCCGCGCACCCGGTCATGCGCCGCGTCGAGCTCGGCGACCAGCGAGTCCTGGTCGCGCGCGGCGACGGCGAGCAGATGCTCGCGCATCGTGCCGCTGCGCGCCGCGACGTCCTGCGCGATCGCGTCCTTCTGCGTGGAGCACCAGCCGGGGCGCGAGCCGGTCAGCGGCTTCTCGGCGCTGACGGTGCGCGCCAGCACGTGGCCGGCGGGATGACGCGCCTCGCGCTGCACCGCGACCGAGGCCTGCCAGGCGCAGCGCAGCGCGCTGGGCCGGCCCGGCGCGCCGACCGCGCCGACCTGGCGGTGAGTCACGCTGACGTCGCTGCGATAAGTCACGTCGACGCGCTGCCCGCGATGATCGAGCTGGACCTGATGGGCCGTGTCAGGGGCGGCGGCGGGCACCGGCTCGGTCGCGGTGAGCGCCAGGGCGAGCCCGGCGACGAGGGGAACGTACATAGTCTTCTCCTTGCGCTGCCCCGGGCCATGCTGCCCGGTGGCATCACCGAGATGAGGGCGTGTGCGCCCGCTTCAACGAAGCCGGGCGCGGGCGCAATGATTCATCACAGGCGATACGGCCAATGTTGCTGGCGTCGGGTCGGAGCGACAGTTGTGCGCGCCGCGGCGGCGCGGCACAGTCCTCGCGATGCCCTATGCTCCCGCTCTGCCCACCATCGCCGAGGCGATCCAGGCCTCGCTCAGCCCCGTCTTCATGCTCACCGGCATCGGCGCGCTGCTCAACGTGCTGACCGGGCGGCTGGCGCGCGTGATCGATCGCGCGCGCGTGCTGGAGGAGCGTCACCCCGCGCTCCAGCGCGATGACCGCACCCGCGCCGCCGCCGAGCTGCGTCGGCTGGCGCGGCGGATGAAGGTGATCAACGCCTCGCTGTTCCTGGCGGTGGCGAGCGCGGTGGCGACCTGCACCGTGGTGGCGATGCTCTTCGTCGGCGCGCTGACCCGCTATCATATCGGCCAGTGGGTGGCGTTCAGTTTCATCCTGGCGATGTCGCTGCTGATCGCCGCCTTCGTCGCCTTCATGGTGGAGGTGCGGCTGTCGATCCACGCGATCCGGGTGCGCGACGAACTGCTGCGGTAGGGAAGCCGGCCCGTCCGCCCTTCTACCGTCATCCCGGACTTGAGCCGGGATCCATCGCGCCGCGCACGCCGTCGTTCGAGGAAGCGCGCACGCGTTAAGCGCGCCGCCGATCGCGCTTTCGGCTCCAAGGATGGCGCCTGCGGAAGCATGGATCCCAGATCGAGTGCGGGATGACGGGTGGTTCGGGGCGCTGAGCGCACCTTCCCGCCGCGCACCTCCCCGATGAACCGGCGTCATCCCGAGCTCGTCTCAGGATCCACCGTCCCGCACACCCCCCGGCACTTGAGTGTGCGGCCGGGTGGATCCCGAAACAAGTTCGGGATGACGGCGGTACTTAAGGCGCGGGGCCTCGCCGCCGCGCCCCGCCGCCTCATCGCGTTGGGTCGATCAGATACTTTTCTCCGGTCGCCTTGCGCTCATAGGCGCGCAGCACGTCGGGATCGAGCGCCTCGGCCAGGCCGATCGTGCGGGTGTAGCGACTGGCGAAGGTGGTGGTCAGCTCGTCGACCACGCGCTGGCGCATCCGCGCCACCGTCTCGCGCCCGGCCTTCTGCAGCCACGGCGTCAGCAGGAAGCCCGAGACGCTCCACTGGAAGCCGAACGCCAGCCGGTTGAGCGTCGTCGGCGCGGTGTCGAGCGCGCCGTAGATGTACAGCTGCTTGAACACGGTCGAGCCGTAGCGGCTGTACTCGGTGGCGCGGCGGTTGGCGGCCTGCTCCATCGCCTGGACAATGTCGCTGCCGAGCGTGCCGCCGCCGATCGCGTCGAACGCGATTGTCGCGCCGGTCTCCGCGATCGCGTCGGCGAGACGGCGGCGGAAGTCCTCGGCGCGGCTGTCGAGCACGTGGGCGGCGCCGATATCGCGCAGCAGCGCCGCCTGCGCCTCGCTGCGCACCACGTTGACCAGCGGAACGCCGTCGGCGAGGCAGATCTTCTGGAGCATCTGCCCGAGGTTCGACGCCGCCGCGGTGTGAACGATCGCGCTATGCCCCTCCTGCCGCGCCGTCTCGACGAAGCTGAGCGCGGTCAGCGGGTTGACGAACATCGCCGCGCCGTCCGCCGCGCTGGCACCGTCGGGCAGCGGCACCACGTCGCGCGCGCGCAGCTTGCGATACTGGGCGTACATCGCGCCGCCCATCATCCCGACCGTGCGCCCCACCAGCGCCTGCGCCTCCGGACCCGCGGCGATGACCGTGCCCGCGCCCTCGTTGCCGACCGGCAGCGACTGGCCGAGCCGCGCGCGCACGCCGCCGATCCGCTCGCGCGGCACCTGGAAGCGCAGCTCGGGCCGCTCCGCGCTGCCGCCGCGCGCCAGCGTGGCGACGTCCGCCGGGCCGAGCAGCAGCCCGAGATCGGAGGGGTTGATCGGCGCCGCCTCGACGCGGACGATCAGTTCGTCGCCCTGCGGCGGCGACAGTGTCACTGGTTCGAGCGACAATGTCAGCGTGCCGCCCTCGTCCACGGTCGAGCGCAGTTCCAGCCCGGTCACCTCGTCCATCCTCGCCTCCTGTCCTGTCAGAGGTCGGGGATGCCGGTGCAAAGGTTTGCGGTCAAATCCGTTCTCATCCGCGCGCGGCTGAGGTAGCGCGGCAGCATGTTCGACCTCGACGCCTATCTCGCCCGCATCGAGCTGCCGGCGCGCCCCACCCGCGACGCCGCGGGGCTGGCGCGGCTCCAGCTCGCGCACCGGCTCACCATCCCGTTCGAGAATCTCGACGTGCGGCTCGGCCGCGCGATCGCGATCGACGGCGATTCCGTCGCGGCCAAGCTCGTCGCCTCGCGCCGCGGCGGCTATTGCTTCGAGCACAACCGTTTGCTGCTCGACGTGCTCGCCGCCCTGGAGATGACGGCGCGCCCGCTGCTCGCGCGCGTGTGGCTCGGCGCCGAGGCGACCCCGCCGCGCAACCACGCGCTGTCGCTGGTGACGATCGACGGCGCCGAGTGGATCGCCGACACCGGCTTCGGCGCGAGCTACGCGCCGGTGATGCCGCTGGTCGCCGACCAGGAGGCGACCGCGCCCGACGGCGCGCGCTTCCGGCTGGCGCGCGAGGACGACGGCGGCTGGCTGCTGTTGCGCGACGGCGATCCGGTCAGCACCGACGGGCGCACCGCGGCGGGGTGGAAAGGCACGAGCTGGCAGCCGCAATACAGCTTCACCACCGAGGCGGTGCACGACAGCGACCTGGCGATGAGCAACCACTGGGCGATGAGTGCGCCGGCGAGCCGCTTCACCCAGCGCGCGGTGGTGAGCATCGTGCTGCCGCACGGCTTCGCCGCGCTGACCGACCGCGCCTACCGCCGCCGCGCCGCCGGCAACACCGCCGAGGGCGAGATCACCGACCCGCGCGTCTATCGCATGCGGCTCAGCCTGATGTTCGGGATCGACCTGGCGAAGGAGGAGGTGGCGGCGCTGGGGCTGTTCTGAGGGGGGCTTTTCTCGTCATCCCGGCCCTGAGCCGGGATCCATGGTGCCACGAGCGCCTCAGTGGTGGTGTATGCGGCGCGATGGATCCCGGCTCAAGGCCGGGATGACGGTAGAGAGTGCGGGCCCCACCCTCGCGCCGCCCCTATCGCATCCCCTGCTCGCGCAGCCGCGGGTGATCGGGCGGCAGCGGCGGGGCGAAATCCTCGCGGCGCCAGATCGCGTCGGCCGGCTCCTCGGGATCGGGCCGCGCGAAATCGACGTAGCCGAAATAGGTCGCGATCAGCCGCTCCCCGGGATCGGTGATCGCGGTGCGGCCGTGCAGGAAGCGCGTGTTGTCGAGCATCAGCACGTCGCCGTTCCGCCACTCGACCGGTACCATCAGCCGGTCACCGACCGCCTTGATCGCCTGCAGCCACGCCTCGGGCACCGGGCGCCCGTCGTCGAGCACGGGATGGTCCGGCCGGTTGTTGTTGAAGCGCGCGAACAGCAGGAAATTGCCGAAGGCGGGCGCGTCGGCGAACATCGGCCGGTGCAGCGCCGGGCGCGAGAAGAAGCGCACGATCGTGCCGTCGGGGAAACGCCGGAACTGATAGGGGCAGGCGGACGGCGGCGCCGCGAGCTGCGAGTCGCTCGGTGTCTCGGTGCCGAGCCAGTAGCGCAGCAGCGAGGGCCAGACCGGCTTGATGTACAGCAGCCGGCGGTGCAGCAGCCCGGCGCGCACCGCCTCGGGCAGTTCGCGCGCCAGCGCGACGCCGTCGCAGATCGTCGTCTGCCCGCCGCGGGTCGGTGCTGAGAGGCAGGCGAAGAAGGCGGCGTCGGGCTTCCACGGCTCGCGCGACAGCTCGGGGTGGAGCGCGAAGGCGCCGGTGCCGCCGTCGACGGTGTGGATGTTGGCGGCGGGATCGATCGGCTTGCGGCCGGGACTCTCGTTGACCACGGCGGTGCGGCAGAAACGCTTGGCGAAGTGGCGGAACGAGTCGACGTCGGCGCCGAAGCCGCGGAACAGCAGCGCGCCGTGCGTGCGATACAGGTCGACGACCTCGTCGCGGTCGAGCGCGGCGAGCCGCTCGGCGTCCTCGGCCACGATCAGGACATGAGGGCGGCCCGGCCCCGGCAGCGTGATATCCGGCATAACTTACTGGATTAGCGAGGAGCGACCGTCGGCGCTATAGCGTGCCATGGCCCTGACGCTCGCCGACCTGTACGCCTCGCCCGACCATTATCTCCAGCGCTTCGAGCGCGACGCGGCGGTGTTCGTGCCGATGGACCGCGCCGCCTATCACCGCTCGATCTTCCTCGACGCGCGGATCGCCCCGGCGGCGCCGCAGGAGATGCGGCTGCCGGTGGCGATGCTGCGCGATCCGCCCCCGCCGCGCGCGACCGCCTGGATCTTCCATGTCGCGCACTGCGGCTCGACGCTGCTGGCGCGCGCGCTCGACTCTGTCGAGGGCGGGTTGGTGCTGCGCGAGCCGCAGGCGCTGCGCCAGACCGCGCTCGCGTTCGATCCGACTCGGCTGGCGCTGGTCACCGCGATGCTGGGGCGGCGCTATCGCGACGACGCGCCGACGCTGGTCAAGGCCAACGTGCCGGTCAATTTCCTGCTGCCCGCGCTGGCGGCGGCGCAACCGGAGGCGCGCGCGATCCTGCTCTACCTCCCGCTGCGCGACTATGCGCTCGCGATCCTCCGCAGCGACACGCACCGCGCGTGGCTGCGGCGCGTCACAACCGACTTGGCGCCGCATCTCGGCGACCTCGCGGGTGCGCCCGACGCGGTGCGCGCGGCGCGGCTGTGGTCGGCGCAGATGACCCACTTCGCGGCGGCGCTGGCGGCATGGCCGACCGCACGCTCGCTCGACGCCGAGCGTTTCTTCGCGGCGCCGGGGGAGGTGCTGAAGGTGGCGGCGCGGCAGCTGGCGCTGCCGCTGGAGGGCAAGTGGCTGGAGGACGTGGCGGCGGGAGAGCTGTTCGCGACCTACTCGAAGAACCCGGCGCAGGCCTTCGACAATGCGGCACGCGTGGCCCGCCGGGCGGCGCTGGAGCGCGAGCTCGCGGCGGAGCTGGCGCTGGCGGAGGCGAGCGCGGGCGACCGGGCGGACGCGCGCGCGGTGGCGGCGGCGGCGCTGGGGTAAGCTACTGAGATCCTCCCCGGCACGGGGAGGGGGACCGCGCCGCGAAGCGGCGTGGTGGAGGGGGGCTTCCACAAGCGCTGCGCTAGGTGGAGAGCCACTCGCCTGCGGCAGCGGTCCCCCTCCCCGTCGTGCGGGGAGGATCTAGCCGCCCCGCCCTTCCAGCATCGCCACCATCTCCGCCGCGAGCAGCGACAGCGTGTCGTCGCGCGCGCCCATCACCACGATCCGATCTCCTGGCCGCGCCACCGCGACGCAGTGCGCCGCAGCGCTCGCGCGATCGGGGATGTGGATCGCCTGCCGCCCCGCCACGCCCACGTCGCGCACCACGTCGGCGCTGGTCACCTCGCGCGTCACCGTGCCGCCCTGGTAGACCGGGTCGGGCAGCACCAGCAGGTCGTCTGCCGCCAGTCGCCCCGCGAACATCGCCGCCAGCTCGGCGCGCATCACCTTGAGCGGGCCGTAGCCGTGCGGCTGGAACAGCACGATCAGCCGACCGGGAAAGGCGTGGAGCGTGTCGAGCGTCGCGGCGATCTTGTCGGGATTGTGCCCGAAGTCGTCGATCACCGTCACGCCCGCGGCGCTGCCGACGAGATCGAAGCGGCGGCGCAGGCCCTCGAACCGCTGCACCCCCGCTACTGCGGCGTCGAGCGAGACCCCCGCCGCCAGCGCCGCGCCGATCGCCGCCAGCGCGTTGGCAACGTTGTGGCGCCCCGGCACCTGCAGCGCCACCGCTCGGCGCTCGTCGCGGTGGTGAAGCGTGAAGCGCGCGGCGAACGGGGCCTCCTCGACCCCGTCGGCGTACAGGTCCGCGCCCGCGTCGCGCAGCGAGAAGCGAGCCACGCGCGCGGGCGGCAGGCGCAGCGCCAGCGTCGCGGCGTCGGCATTGTCGGCGTTGACCACGGCGTGGTGCGCCTTGACGAGGAAGTCGCCGAACAGCGCGTTGAGCTCGTCGAGCGACTTGTGATCGAGGCTGACGTTGTTCAGCACCGCCACCTGCGGCGCGTAGAGCGCGATCGAGCCGTCGCTCTCGTCGACCTCGCTCACATAAGCGTCGCCCTGCCCCACCAGCGCGCTGGCGAAGGGGCGGTCGGCGCGCGCGACATGCTTCATCACCGCGCCGTTCATCACCGTCGGGTCGCGCCCGGCAGCGCCGAGGATCGCGGCGATCATGCCGGTGACGGTCGACTTGCCGCTCGTCCCCGCCACGCCGATCGGCAGCGCGCTGGCGTTGAACAGCCGCGCGTTGAGCTCGGCGCGCGACAGCCGCCGGCAGCCGAGCCGCGCCGCCGCGACCATGTCGGCCACGGTTTCCTCCACCGCGGCGGAGGCGACCACGATCTGCTCGGGCGCGGTGACGCCGCTGCCGTCCTGCGCGAAGAGATCGATGCCGAGCGCGCGCAGCGCCTCGAACTTGGCGGGGACACGGCCCTGGTCGAGCCCGCGGTCGCTGCCCGCGACGGTCGCACCACGCCCGCGCAGGATCATCGCCAGCGGCATCATCCCCGATCCGCCGATACCCACCAGAAAGAAACGCTGGTCCGCCACGTTGCCGTCATGCATGGCGCCGGGCTATCCGCCTTCACCGGGCGGGTGGCAAGCGGGAGTGTCGGGACTTCGCCGTGCGACGCTCAGAATTGCTGTCCGGTCGAGCGGACACCCGCCAAGAGCGCGCGAGTTGCGGCACAGGGTGGTCCCAAGAGAATGTCACCGCTGAGATGCCACCGTGCGCCGCGGGCGGACCGGTCGTCGCCGATGAGCCGCACTACCCGCACCCCGCCAACAAGCCCGCCGAGATAATACCAGACGATTGTCTCGTGCCGTCCCATATAGGCGCGGAGGAACTGCCGCTCCGGCGGGCTCGTCGCCGCGGCTACATCGTTGAGTCGAAAAGGAGCGTCCCTCTCCGCGATGCGCAGATGCTGACGCGCGAACTCATCCGCAATCGCCGGCGCCGCGTTTAGCCGCTCGACCCGCCTGTATTGCTTGCCTAGACGGCAGGTAGGAAGGGTAAGCGAGGGAGGACGGCGCACGACTTCGATGCCGCCTTGCGTCAGCGCCAACGACACCAGCGGGAGCGCGGCAATAAGATTAAGCATGAGCCGTCCTTCAACGTTCTAATTACTTGGATCGGTTAACCACAGCTCTGATCCCCCCGCGAGATCGAATAGGTTGTAGAGGCAATCGAGTCAGTGTTCGTATATTTT
Organism: Sphingomonas sp. BK069; assembly: GCF_014193405.1. Lineage (NCBI taxonomy): Bacteria > Pseudomonadati > Pseudomonadota > Alphaproteobacteria > Sphingomonadales > Sphingomonadaceae > Sphingomonas > Sphingomonas sp. BK069. The sequence goes on from NZ_JACHZH010000002.1 coordinate 302,057, forward strand.
CCATCACCATGCGTGGTTCGGCCTGCCTCAAACTTAGTGCCAAAGTAGCCGTTATATCCGGTGGCAATCTTGTTCGCCTTATCGATTGCATCCATTTCGGGAGATCCGGGCAAAGCGGCATGACATATCTCGTGCGCCAGCGCCAGAACCGCGGGAACAGACTTAGTCACTCCATTTTCATCCCAGCTAGGGTAAGAAAAGGGATCCCACGACACAGTGTTGTTTTGAGTGTCAAACATATCTTGTTTGCCACCATCCGCCGTATCAATCCTGATTAGATTAAAGGCTGCGTTGTTTGAGTGCGCCTGGTCGATCACCTGCCTGGCGGTTGCCGAGCCTTCATAAAGCTTGTTCATTGCGTCGTCGAACCCGCTCTTCGCCGGCTGACACCATGTACGACCGCTTACTTGAATGTCGGCGGCGTGGGTGTACCGCCGCCGATGATGATCGGTGTGCCGACGTCAGCGGCGGGTGGCGGGTTCTTCCCGACGACCACGACCTCGGGCCCGGGCTCGGTGCCTTCCTCGCATGGCTGACCATCTGGCTGCGGACACGGACCGGCTCCGGCTGTGTGATACACCAATTCCGCAGTATCTACCTCAGTCATCACTATGCCTCGCTCACTTGATGAGGCTGACGCAATTGTACATTGTTGGATGACGATTTCACTTATATCTGCGATTAGGAAACCGTTGACTACGCCATCACGGCATTTTCAGAGTGATAATCTCTTCCGTTCGACGGTCGCGCCGCGCCCGCGCAGGATCATCGCCAGCGGCATCATCCCCGATCCGCCGATACCCACCAGAAAGAAACGCTGGTCCGCCACGTTGCCGTCATGCATGGCGCCGGGCTATCCGCCTTCACCGGGCGGGTGGCAAGCGGGAGTGTGCGCGATGCGGATCGGAGTGCTGGCGGCGAGCAGCGTCGCCAACCCGGACGTGATCGCGCCGGTCTCGGCCTTCGCCGCGCTCGCCTTCCCCGAGATCGATCTGGTCTTCCACCCGCAATGCTACGCGCACGACGGGCATTTCGCCGGCTCGGATGCGGTGCGCGCCGCCGCCTTCCTCGAGTACGCCAACGATCCCGCCTTCGACGGCATCTGGTTCCTGCGCGGCGGCTATGGCTCGAACCGGTTGCTCGCGACGATCATGCCGCAGCTGGGCGAGGCGGCGCGGCGCAAGACCTATCTCGGCTATTCCGACGTCGGCTTTCTGCTCGGCGCGCTCTACGCGCGGCGGATCGGCCATCCGGTCCACGGACCGATGGCGAGCGACATCCGGAGCCACGGTGGCGACGCGACGGTGGCGCGCGCGCTCGGCTGGTTCGCGCGGCGCGACCGCGCCGGGCTGGAGCCGGGGCTCGACGGCCGTCCCGCGGCGGCGTTCAACCTCTCGATCCTCGCCGCGCTGGTCGGCACGCCCTACCTCCCCGACCTCGCCGACCATGTGCTGATCGTCGAGGAGGTGTCCGAGGCGATGTACGCGATCGACCGCATGCTGTTCACGCTCGGCAACGCCACCCAGCTGCGCAGCCTGGCGGGCGTACGGCTCGGCGCGGTGACCGCGGTGAAGGAGAACGACCCCGCCTGGGGCGAGCCGCTCGACGGGATGATGACGCGCTGGTGCGGCGAGCTGGGGGTGCCGTATCTCGGCCGCGCCGAGGTGGGGCACACGCAGACGAACCGGGTGGTGCCGTTCGGGGTGGCGTGAGGGTAGGCTGATCGCTCACCCATCCTACCAGCACCACCCCGGCGCACGCCGGGCTCCAGTTGGCGGACGTCGGAGAGTGCGACGGCAGCCTTCCCACCTGGACCCCGGCGTGCGCCGGGGTGGTAGTGAGTGACGCGAGTCCAGGTCCGAACGCCTCCCATACGACAACACCCGGGCAGCGCGTGCTGCCCGGGTGTCGCTCGTCCCGTGCGAGACGGATCGGCGGACCGACCGTGACTGGCCCCGCCCCGGCCTGAGCCGGCGCGGGACCGTCAGCGGCTTAGAAGTCCATGCCGCCCATGCCGCCCATGCCGCCGCCGGCGGGCATGGCCGGAGCCTTGTCCTCGGGCAGCTCCGAGACGGTCGCCTCGGTGGTGATCAGCAGGCCCGCCACCGACGCGGCGTTCTGCAGCGCGGTGCGCACCACCTTGGTCGGGTCGATCACGCCGGCCTGGACCAGGTTCTCGTAGGTGTCGGTCGCGGCGTTGAAGCCGAGCGAGGTGTCGTTGCCGTCGAGCAGCTTGCCCGAGACCACCGCACCGTCGTGACCGGCGTTCTGCGCAATCTGGCGGACCAGCGAGGTCAGCGACTTGCGGACGATGTCGACGCCGCGCGTCTGGTCGTCGTTCTCGCCGTTGAGACCGTCGAGCGCCTTGGTCGCGTACAGCAGCGCGGTGCCGCCGCCTGGGACGATACCTTCCTCGACCGCGGCGCGGGTCGCATGCAGCGCGTCGTCGACGCGATCCTTGCGCTCCTTCACCTCGACCTCGGTCGAACCGCCGACCTTGATCACCGCCACGCCGCCGGCCAGCTTGGCCAGGCGCTCCTGGAGCTTCTCGCGGTCATAGTCCGAGGTGGTCACCTCGATCTGCTGGCGGATCGCCTCGGTGCGGCCCTTGATCGACTCGGCATCACCCGCACCGTCGACGATGGTGGTGTTGTCCTTGTCGATCGACACGCGCTTGGCGGTGCCGAGCATGCCGAGCGTGACGCTCTCGAGCTTGATGCCGAGATCCTCGCTGACGACCTCGCCCTTGGTCAGGATCGCGATGTCCTCGAGCATCGCCTTGCGGCGATCGCCGAAGCCCGGCGCCTTGACGGCCGCGACCTTGAGGCCGCCGCGCAGCTTGTTCACCACGAGCGTGGCGAGCGCCTCGCCCTCGATGTCCTCGGCGATGATCAGCAGCGGACGGCCCGACTGCACCACCGCCTCGAGGATCGGCAGCATCGCCTGGAGCGACGACAGCTTCTTCTCGTGGATCAGGATGTACGGGTCGTTGAGCTCGACCGACATCTTCTCCGGGTTGGTGATGAAGTACGGCGACAGATAGCCGCGGTCGAACTGCATGCCCTCGACGACGTCCAGCTCGAACTCGAGGCCCTTGGCCTCCTCGACGGTGATGACACCTTCCTTGCCGACCTTCTCCATCGCCTCGGCGATCTTCTCGCCGACCTCACGGTCGCCGTTGGCCGAGATGATGCCGACCTGCGCGACTTCCTGCGAGCCCGAGACGGGCTTGGAGCGCGCCTGGAGATCGGCGACGACCTTGGTCACCGCCAGGTCGATGCCGCGCTTCAGGTCCATCGGGTTCATGCCGGCCGCGACCGACTTCATGCCCTCGCGGACGATCGCCTGCGCCAGCACGGTGGCGGTGGTGGTGCCGTCACCCGCGATGTCGTTGGTCTTCGAGGCCACTTCGCGCACCATCTGCGCGCCCATGTTCTCGAACTTGTCCTTGAGCTCGATCTCCTTGGCGACCGACACACCGTCCTTGGTGATGCGGGGCGCGCCGAAGCTCTTGTCGATCACGACGTTGCGGCCCTTCGGCCCCAGCGTGACCTTCACCGCGTCGGCGAGGATGTCGACGCCGCGCAGGATGCGCTCGCGCGCGTCGCGGCCGAATTTCACGTCCTTGGCTGCCATGTGGCTACCCTTTCAGATGAACGATTGTTGATAACGTTTAGTTGCCGGAACGGTCTCAGGCGATGACGCCGAGGATGTCCGACTCCTTCATGATCAGCAGGTCCTCGCCGTTGACCTTGACCTCGGTGCCCGACCACTTGCCGAACAGGATGCGGTCGCCGGCCTTGACGTCGAGCGGGGTGACCTTGCCGTCCTCGGCCTTGACACCGGTGCCGGCGGCGACGACCTCGCCCTCCTGCGGCTTCTCCTTGGCGGTGTCCGGGATGATGATCCCGCCGGCCGTCTTCTCTTCCGCCTCAACGCGGCGGACGAGAACGCGGTCGTGCAACGGACGAAAGTTCATTGCTCTTACCTCTCTAAAGGTATGTGACAGTTGTTTGGCACTCCCGTGGGGCGAGTGCCAGCGCCCCGCATATGTGGGGCGTGCCCGCGGCGGTCAACCGGGGTCGCGCGATTTTTCGGGAACCGTGCGTCAGGCCGTGCGTGCGGCCGGGTCAGGCAGCAGGCCGAGCCGCGCGCGCACCGACCAGCGCCAGATCAGCAGCGCCGAGACGACGCCGAGCCCGGCGGCGAGCCCCCACCAGATGCCGATCGCGCCCCAGCCAAAGGTGAAGCCGAGCAGCGCGGCGATGCCGAAGCCGATCACCCAATAGCCGAACACCTGGATCATCATCGGCACGCGCGTGTCCTGCACGCCGCGCAGCACGCCGGCGGCGACCGCCTGCGCGCCGTCGACCAGCTGGAACACCGCGGCGACGCCGAGCAGTTCGACCGCGAGCGCGGCCACCGCCACCTCGCGCGCCGGATCGACATAGGCGCGCACCAGCACCCCCGGCACCGCCCAGAGGATCGAGGCGCTGACGACCATCACCGCGATGCCGGACACGATCGCGACCCCGCCCGCGCGCCCGACCCAGCGCGGGTCGGCGGCGCCATAGGCCAAGCCGACGCGGATCGTCGCCGCCTGCGCCAGCCCGAACGGGACCTGGAAGGCGACCGCGGCGATGTTGAGGGCGACCGCGTGCGCGTCGATCGCGGTGACCGAGATCAGCCCCATCAGCAGCGCGGCGCCGCCGAACAGGCCGCCCTCCGCCATCCAGCCGAGCGCGATCGGCGCGCCGAGCTTGGCGATCTCGATCATCCGCGGCCATTCGGTGCGCCACCAATTGCCGAACAGGTGGAAGCGGCGCAGCCGGCGATCGGTCGACAGGATCACCGCGTAGCTCGCCGCGGTGGCGAGCGAGGTGAGCAGGCTCGCGATCGCGGCGCCCTCCAGCCCTAGCGCGGGGAAGCCGGCGTTGCCGAAGACGAGGCACCAGTTGGCGGTGACCGCGACGCCGAGCGCGAGCAAGGTCACCACCAGCGCCCAGCCCGGCCGCCCGAGCGCGGCGGCGGTGAGCCGCATCAGCGCCGCCGCCACCGCGAAGGGCGCGGCGAGCGAGAGCAAGCGGCAGAAGCTGCCCGCGCGCGCCGCCACCGCGGCGTCCTGCCCGGCGAGGCGCAGGATCGGCTCGGCGAGGTTGAGCAGCGCGATCACCACCAGCGAACCCGCCGCGGCGAGCCACAAAGCCATGCGGAACGACCGCCGCACCTGCCGCACCGCGCCGATGCGGCGCCCGAGCGCGGCAGCGATCAGCGGCTCGGCCGCGCCGACCAGCCCGACCAGCGCGAAGGCGAGCAGGTTGAACAGGAACACGCCCAGCGTGGCGGCGGCGAACTCGACCGGCCCGAGCCGCGCGACGAACACGACGTCGATCGCGAACACCGCCATCTGGAGCAGGTTGGCGCCGACCAGCGGCCCCGCCAGCGCGGCGAGTGCGCGCAGCTCGCGCTGCCACGTGGCGGGCGCCCGCTCGGTCAGCGGGTGGAGGGTGGCGGCACCATGCATCGCGGCGTGCCGTAGAGGAGATTGTGCCGCGGTGCACGCGGGTGTTCGCCGGGGCGCGGCGACGGGCGCGGCGGCAGCCTCGCGGCTGCGCTTCGAGACGAGGCTTCGGCGAGCTCAGCCTCTCCTCAGCGCGAACGGAAGGCGACCGATCCGCCACCGTTCGTGCTGAGGAGCCACTGAGCCCGTCGAAGTGGCGTCTCGAAGCGGGGCCGCTACCGTGCAGCGGCTACTCCCCCCGCGCGCCCTCAGAAACGCACGCTCGCGCCCGCACTGAAGTTGCGCCCGACCAGCCCGGCATAATGCCAGCTGCTCAGGTAGTTCGGGTTGCTGCCATAGGCCGCCGACGCGAGCGGCGCGCGTGCGTCGGTGACGTTCTCCACGTTCAGGAAGAAGCGCAGCTGGTCGTTCACGGTCACGCCCGCGTTCAGGTCGACGTAGAGGAACGGCCGCACATAGCATTGCGTGCCGACGTCACCGCCCTTGTTGATCGGTGCCAGCGTATGCTGGCACGAGAGGTCGATCACGCCGCCCACGGGCGCGATGCGATCGGCCGCGACCTGCTTGATCCGGCCCACATAATAGGTCGTCGTCGCGAGCGAGAAGGCGCCGACCTCCAGCGCGTTCTGCCAATTGCCGCGGATCCGCGGCGTGCCGCTGCCCGACGACAGCTCATATGGTCCGAGCGTCCCTGCGTAACGCTGCACCACGCCATCGGGCGTCACCAGGTCGAGCCGGAGCACGCGGGTGGCGTCGAGACGCTCGATCAGGCGGACGCCGGACGCCAGCCGGATCCGCGCGTTGGCCTGCACGTCGAGGCCCGAGCTCACCTCGTCGTTGGCGTTGACGTATGGCACGTCGAACACGAGCAGACGCGGCAGGGCCTCGGGGTTGGCCGGGTCGGGCGCGTCGACGACGTTGCAGGCGTATCCCTTGGCCACCCTGGCAAGCGCATCGCAGCCGGCGGCCTTGTTGGGCTGGCTGTAATAGGCCGCTATCGCCTCGCTCCGGCGCGGGCCACTGACGATCAGGTTCGACTTCTTGATGTGATAGTAATCGACGGTCAGGTCGAGCCAGCGCGCGGGCTTGATGATGGTGCCGAACGTAAGACTCCGCGAGACCTCCGGCAGGATGTCAGGATTGCCCCTCGCCCCGCTGCCGATGCTGTAGCTGGTGCCATAACTCGCGTTGCCGGCATGCGCCGCGACGAAGCTCGCCGGCGGAGAGAAGGTCGAGAAGCCGGCATAGCTGCTGAGCGGATTGTTCTCGGCGAACGTCGGCGCGCGAAATCCCTGCGAGTATGTGGCGCGAAACGCGATCGGCTCGACCGGCGTGAGCTTGGCGCCGAGCTTGGGCGAGAAATGACCGTAGCCCTGCGAGTAATGGTCGTACCGGCCGGACAGATCGACATCGAGGCCGCGCGTGAACGGTGCGTTCACCTCGAAGAAGCCCGCGCTCACGGTCTGGCGGCCCTGGGCCGAGGAGGTGTTCAGCCCGTAGTAGCTCTGGTCCGCGTTCTGGCTGCGATTCATCAGCGTCTCGCGGCGCAGCTGGAAGCCGGCGCCGACGTTGAGGTCGCCGCCGCCCAGCGCCGTCACCGCCTTGATGAGCGATCCGCCGACCGTCGCCACGGTCGAGGAGGACGGCGTGATGCGGTCGGGCGAGACCTGCGCCCGCGCCGCCGCGCTGTTCTGCTCCGGATGGACGAAGTCATAGGCGCCGGTGTTGATCGCGCTCAGCAAGCCCCGGATGCTGATCGCACCATGCTGCGTGAGGTTGAAATTGTCGCGCGCGTAGACGCCGTTGAGGCGGAAGCTGAGGCCCTCTCCCAACGTCCCCGAGATACCGGCGGTGGCGCGGAACACGTCGACGTAGCGCTCGCTCGCGCCCGGGATGTCGCCGAACAGGTAATAGATGCGCGCGGCCCCCTCGCCGGGGTGGTCGGCATAAGCGGCGGCGTAGGGATTGTTCGGGTTCAGCCTCCGGTCGGCCGCGACGGCGCAGTTCACCCCGGCCGCGCAGACATAGACCGGCAGCACGATCCCCGGATTGTTCGACGCGATCGTGGGGGAGCCGCCGAACGGCTGGATCTGGCGGATCGCGGACGGCGCGCCGGTGATGCTCAGGTCAGAGTGCGAATAGCTGCCGCTCGCGAACAGCTCGAGCCGATCGCCCAGCCGCGCGGTGAGCCGGCCGGTGGTCGAGTAACGCTGCTGGCGCGGTTGGATGATGGAATAATCGTCGACGAGGTTGTGCGCGCAGCCGACGCCCTGCGCGTCCTTCTCGGTCGAGGTGAAGGTACCGTGCGGGCAGCCGTTCGGATCGAGCAGCTGATATTGTTTGGTGGGCGGCGCTCCGGCCCGGCCGGTGAGCGGATCGTTGAGATCGCTCTGCGTCACCCGCGTGACCACCGCCTGGGGGTTCGCGGCAGTCAAAGAGTCGTCGTTGCGGTTGCGATCGGCCAGGCCGCTCGGACGGAGATCGAGCGTGTTGAAAGGATAACCGCGCGAGTGATTGGTGATGAAACCGTCGGACGTGTACTCGCCGTTGAGGTAGAAGTTGAAGCCCTGCTCCTTGTAGTCGCCGAACCCCGCGGTCAGCGTGGCGCGATAATGCGAGCCGTCGCCGTGCGCGGTGGTGCCGGCCTGGACCGAACCGTCGATGCCCTGGACGTTCTTCCGGCTGATCAGGTTGACCACGCCGCCGATCGCGTCCGCGCCGTACGTGGAGGAGGCGCCGTCCTTCAGCACCTCGATATGGTCGACGGTGCTGAGCGGGATCGAGTTGAGGTCGACATAGGCGTTGTGCCCGTCGTCGTTGAGCGGGAAGTTGGCCGAGCGCAGCCCGTCGATCAGTATCACCGTCGAGGACACGCCGAGACCGCGCAGCGACACCGCGGCGCCCCCGGCCGAGAAGCCGTTGCGAAAGCCGGTCGAGATCGAGCCCGCGCCGTCGGCCGACACCGAGCGGATCGCTTCCTGCGCGGTGGTGATGTTGGCGCGCTCGAGCGTCGCCGTGGTCAGCACCGTGGCCGGCGAGATCAAGGTCGTGTTCGAGTCGCGGAACAGGGTACCCGTCACGACGATCTCGTTGCGCGGCTCGAAGGGCGCTCCGGACTGCCGCTGGTCGATGTCCGGCGCCGCGGCGTCCTTCGTCTGTGCGGAGGCGGCGACCGCGGTCAGCACCGCGACGGTGGAGATGCCATGTAATACCGTCGTGCGCGCGGACTTGACCAACATCATCGAATTCTGCCCCTGTAGACCCCCGCGTGCCGCGCCGTTGCTGGTCCGCAGCGCATGCTCACCCGCCTGCGGCGCGACATCGCCGTCACTGCAAAGCCGTGACTTGAGTGCTCCTTAGGAGCGGCATGGCGGGCGGCGCCGATCGGATAGGGAAATTTTCGAGCGGCAGCGCCGGAACAGTCGCGACCGCGGTCGTGGCGGCTCGTGCCTGCCGAGACGAGGCCGCGACGGTGCCGGCTCGCTCCTCCGCGTGACCGAAGCTGGGAGGTCAGGCGTTCTGGGCAAGCCAAAGCGTATTGCTCACTTGATACACGCCGGGCTAGGCTGGACGCCGCGCGACTCTCCCGCGAGAAGGTGATAATCACGATGAAACTGGTGCGCGGCGCCTGGAAGCTGCTGGTGGGCATCAAGGACGCGCTGGTGCTCGCGGCGATGCTGCTGTTCTTCGCTCTGCTGTTCGCCGCGCTCAACGCGCGCTCGCGCCCCGGCGCGATCAAGGACGGCGCGCTGCTGCTCGCGCTGGACGGCCCGATCGTCGAGCAGCCCGAGGAGATCCAGCCCACCGCGCTGCTCAGCGGCCAGCAGATCGGCAAGCAATATCGCCTGCGCGACCTGCTGCGCGTGATCGACTCGGCGGCCCGGGACGACCGCGTCAAGGCGATCGTGCTCGATCTCGACAAGTTCGGCGGCGGTTACCCTGCCTCGCTCGGCGAGGTGCAGGACGCGCTGCTGCGCGCGCGCAAGGCGGGCAAGCCGGTGCTGGCCTATGCCACCGCTTATACCGACGCGGGCTATCGCCTCGCCTCGGCGGCGAGCGAGATCTGGATGAACCCGCTGGGCGGCACGATCTTCGCCGGGCCGGGTGGCAGCCAGCTCTACTACAAGGGGCTGCTCGACAAGATCGGGGTCAACGCGCACGTCTATCGTGTCGGCAAGTTCAAGTCGGCGGTGGAGCCCTATACCCGCACCGACCAGAGCCCGGAGGCGCGCGCCGCCAGCCAGGAGCTGTACGGCACGCTCTTCCAGCAGTGGCGCGAGTCGATCGCGAGCGCGCGGCCCAAGGCGCAGGTGGCGCCGTGGCTGGCGCAGCCGGCGCAGCTCGTCCAGCAGGCGCAGGGCGACGTCGCGCAGGCGAATGTCGCCACCGGGCTGGTCGACAAGCTCGGCGACCGCGTCGCCTTCGGGCGGCGCGTCGCGCAACTCGCCGGCGGCGACGACGGCAAGCCCGCGGGCTGGTTCCGCACGATCAAATATCAGCCCTATGTCGACGCCGCGCCGCTGCCCAAGACCGGTCAGATCGGCGTGCTCACCGTCGCGGGCGAGATCGTCGACGGCGAGGCGCAGCCCGGCACCGCCGGGGGCGACACGATCGCCAAGCTGCTCTATCAGGGCATGATCGACAACAAGCTCAAGGCTTTGGTGCTGCGCGTCGACTCGCCGGGCGGGTCGGTGCTGGCCTCGGAGAAGATCCGGCTGGCGGTGCTGGAGGCCAAGCGCCGCGGCCTGCCGGTGGTGGTGTCGATGGGCGGGCTCGCCGCCTCGGGCGGCTATTGGGTGTCGACCCCGGGCGACGTGATCTTCGCCGAGCCCGGCACGATCACCGGCTCGATCGGCATCTTCGGCATCATTCCCACGTTCGAGAACACGCTCGCCAAGATCGGCCTCTCGGCGGACGGAGTTAAGACCACGCCGCTGTCGGGCCAGCCCGACCTGCTCGCCGGCACCACGCCGCAGCTCGACGCGGTGGTGCAGTCGGGCATCGAGCACGGCTATCGCGAGTTCCTGACGCGCGTGTCGCAGTCGCGCCGGCTGCCCGTCGAGCGGGTCAACGAGATCGGCCAGGGTCGCGTGTGGGTCGGCGGGATCGCGCACCAGCTCAAGCTGGTCGACCGGTTCGGCGGGCTCGACGCCGCGGTGAGGGAGGCGGCGCGTCGCGCCAAGCTCGACCAGGACAAGCCGCCGGTGGTCTATCTCGACAAGAAACCGGGCTTCGCCGCGCAGATCGCGCAGCAGCTGGCCAGCCAGGAGGACGACGACGACGCCGGCGCTCCCGCCGACGCGGTCGGCCAGCTGGCGTGGCAGCGTCAGCAGGCGTTCGCGGTCGCGCTCGGCGACGCGCAGCGGATGCTGACCGGCGCGACCGTGCGCGCGCAATGCCTCGAGTGCGCCGGGCTCGGCCCGGTGCGCGCCAGCGCGGCGGACCGGACCTTGCTCCAGCTCGTGCTCGCCAAGGTGGGGCTGTAATGCCGCCCGGCCCGATCGCGATCCGCGCCGCCACTGCCGACGACGCCGCCGCGATCGCCGCGATCTACGCGCCCTATGTGCTGCAGGGTACGGTCTCGTTCGAGAGCGAGGCGCCTGACGCCGCGGCGATGCGCGACCGCATCCTCGAGTGGGACGGCTATTACCCCTGGATGGTCGCGGTCTCGCGCGGCGAGGACGGCGGCGAGCGCGGGCTGCTCGCCTACGCTTATGCCACGCGCTTCCGCGACCGTCCGGCCTATCGCTACGTCGTCGAGACCTCGATCTACGCCGCCGGCGCGACGCAGCGGCAGGGCGTCGGCCGGTTGCTGTACGAGGCGCTGGTCGACACACTGCGCGCGCAGGGTTTCACCCAGGCGATCGGTGTGATCGCGCTGCCCAACGACGCCTCGATCACGCTGCACGAGGCGGTCGGCTTCCGACGTGCCGGCGTGTACCGCGAGGTCGGCTACAAGCAGGGACGCTGGATCGACGTCGGTTTGTGGCAGTGCGCGCTCAACGAGTCGGCCATCCCGCCGATCGAGCCGCGCGCCTTCCGCGACGTGGGCGTGCGACGCGACTGAGCGACGGGGCGTGTGACAGCTGAGTGAGTCGGTTCACGCGCTCGGGCGCCGCGCCCATCGCCGCCCGCCAGAACGGGCCACTGCCCCGCTCGACATCGCCGCCCTACCCCGCCGCCACGCTAAGTTTCCCCTACGGCGCAGGCGCGTCGAGGGAGGCGAGCGATGGAGCATCTCACCCGGCCGTGGCGGCTCTACGGCGAGCTCGCCGGGCGCGCGACGCGGCGCGAGCTGTTCGGTTTCGACCTCACGCTGCTCGCCGCGCTGGCGCTCGCCTGGCACGCGCCCGATCTCGCCGCGCCCTGGCTCGGCGCGCTCGACCTGCGCCCCGAGATGGCGCGAGGCGGCGTGCTGCTCGCGGCGCTGGGCTTCGTGCTGCTGTTCGGTGCCGCGCCGGGCGTCGCGGTGCACGCGCGCCGGTTGCATGACGCCGATCGCTCGGGCTGGTGGCTGCTTGTCCCGGTCGTGGCCCCGCTGCTGCTGCTGCTGCCGGGCACGCGCGGCCCCAACCGCCACGGCGCCGACCCGCGCGGATCGGAGCGCGCCGCGCCTGCGCCGGACAGCGCGCCCGAGCCGCTCCGCGCGGCCGCGGCAGCCGCGGTGACCTGAGGACAACAGCCTCGTGCCCCGGCGGAGGCCTAAACCGCGATACGGCGAGGTCGGGGCTCAGGTCGCTACCGTTTCCCACCCAGGCCCCAACCTCTGCAGGGCACGAGCTGCGCGGGCCATGCCCGCCCGAGCAGAGCGGATAACCCAAAACGGCGAACCGCCTCGCCCGGTCACCCGACTGTCGCCGAGCAGGCCTAGCTCCCGCGCCGGCAACCGGGGTGTGGACCATGACCATCTTCTACCGTTACGATGCCTTTCTCCTGTCGATCGCCGGGGCCCTGCTCTGCGCGCCCGCCGCGGCGCAGACGCTGCCGCCCGCTCCTTTACCCACCGGCGATACCGCGACCGACCCCGCCCCCGCGCTCGGCGAGGTGATCGTGACCGCGCAGCGCCGCCGCACCGACCTGCAAGAAACCCCCATCGCGGTGTCGGTGCTCGACTCGACCGCGCTGCGCGATCGCCACGTCCAGTCGCTCGGCGACCTGCGCGACGGCGCGATCCCGTCGCTGCGGGTCGCGCCCTTCTACTCGCGCACTTCTGCGCTGATCGTGAACATACGCGGCGTCGGCGTGCTCGCCGACAGCAACCAGCCCGCGCGCGACCAGGGCGTCGGCGTCTATGTCGACGGCGTCTATCTCGGCCGCGCGCAGGGTCTCGGCACCGCTTTGTACGACGTCGCCAGCCTGGAGGTGCTAAACGGGCCGCAGGGTACGCTGTTCGGCCGCAACACCGAGGGCGGCGCGGTCAACATCGTCACCCGCGCGCCGAGCGGCGAACTGGGGCTGCGCGCCGGCGCGGGGATCGGCGATGCGGGCGCGTACAGCGGCGAGGTCCACCTCGACCTGCCCGCGCTCGCCGGCGTGGCGGTGAAGCTCGACGGGCTCGTCACCGCACGCGGCGGACTGGTGCGCAACCCGCTGACCGGCCAGACGCCGTTCGACTTCTACGACCGCCGCGGCGCGCACCTCGCGGCGCTGTGGCACCCGGTCGAGGGGCTCAGCGCGGACTATGCGTTCGACACCGCCTATGACGGCTCCTCCCCGCTCTACTACCAGACGGTCACCACCGACACGAAGCCGCAGGCGCCGGCGCAGCCGATCACGCCGCGCCGGGTCCGGGTCGCCGCCGTTGGCGTGCCGCAGCAGGACAGCGTCGGCCGTACCCACGGTCACCGCCTCACGCTCGACTGGCAGGCCGCGCCTGGGCTGGAGCTCAAGTCGATCAGCGCGTCGCGTGCCATGACCCAGTCGCAATATGACAACGGCTCGGCGACCAAGTCGGTGTTCGCGCCGCGCAGCGCCTTCGCGCGCTACAGCCTGGCGGCGTTCGATCAGCGCCAGTGGAGCCAGGAGGTGCAGCTGATCGGCGAGACGCCGCAGCTCCACTATCTCGCCGGCGCACTCTATTTTCGCGAGCGGGTCGGCGATCAGGCGCAGGCGTTCAACACGATGCGCTGGAACGAGCGGGGCACCGCCGCCACCCTGCTCTCGCTGACGCCCGCGACGCAGCCGATCGACCGCGCCAGCCGGGTCACCGCCGAGAGCCTCGGCGCCTTCGGCCACGCCACATGGACGCCGCCGCTGGCCGACGCGTGGCTGCATCTCACCGGCGGGCTACGCTGGTCGCGCGACGCCAAGGCGGGCAGCCTCTACATCGTCAACAACAGGACGCCGAGCGTCAACGGCGTGGTGGCACCGCGCGGGCTCGACGCGCGCTGGTCGCGCCTCGACCCGATGGTGACGCTCGCCGCCGACGCCGGGCCCGACCTCCACGCCTACGCCAAGTGGAGCACCGGCTATCGCTCGGGCGGCGCCAACTCGCGCTCGCTCACGTACGCGCCCTTCACGCCGGAGAGCGTCTCGGTGTGGGAGCTCGGCACCAAGAGCGAGTGGCTCGATCGCCGCGCGCGGCTCAACCTGGCGGTCTATGCCGGCAGCTACGCCGGCATCCAGGTCGATTTCACCGCCAAGTACCTGCAGAAGGATCAGGCCGGTCGCGTGCTGGAGTCGACGCGTACCACCACCGAGACCTTCAACGCCCCCGGTCGCGGCCGGCTGCGCGGTGCCGAGGCCGATCTCACGCTCGCACCGACGACGGGGCTGACGCTCACCGCCTCTTATGCGCACACCGACCTGGGTATCCCGCCGACCGCCAACCCGTTCCCGCAGACCGACGGTCTGGTGGTGACGACGCCGGTGCGGCTCTACCCGGTCTGCACGCCGCGCGACGCGATCAGCGGCGCGTTCGACTATAACGCCGACGTGCCCGGCGGGACGCTGCGCGCGCATTTGGATGCCAACGCCGACTCGGGCTTCTACGCCAACTACAACGATCCGGAGCGTGACCGGCGCCAGCCGCGCGGCGCCGCCGACGTGGTGGTGAATGGCCGCGTCGCGCTGACCGACGTCGCCGTCTCGCCCGGCGCTGCGATCGAGCTGGCGCTGTGGAGCCGCAACCTTTTCGACGAGCAGCACCTGTTCTATCGCGAATATACCAGGCTGGTGGGAACCGGCGGCTTCTTCAACGAGCGCCGCACGATCGGGCTGGAACTGGGGCTGCGCTTCTGACACGTGCCCCGTTGATCGCGCCGGGCCTGAGCGCGCATAGCGGGAGCGTGAGAGCGGGGAGCGAGCGACGATGACCAGGCACCTACCATGGATCCTGCTCGCGCTCACCGGCGCCGCCTGCCTCGGCGTGGTCGCGTCGGTGCGCGGCGAGCCGGTCAACGCGCTGTGGATCGTCGCCGCGGCGTTCTGCGTGTACCTCGTCGCCTACCGCTATTACGCCCGCTACATCGCGCGCGTCGTCGTCGCGGTCGACCCGGCGCGCGCCACGCCGGCCGTGCGCCGCGCCGACGGGCTCGACTATGTCGCGACCGACCGGCGCGTGCTCTTCGGCCACCATTTCGCGGCGATCGCGGGCGCGGGGCCGCTGGTCGGGCCGGTGCTCGCCGCGCAGATGGGCTATCTGCCGGGGACCCTGTGGATCCTCGCCGGCGTGGTGCTGGCCGGCGCGGTGCAGGACTTCATGGTGCTGTTCATCTCGATGCGGCGCGACGGGCGCTCGCTCGGCGAGCTGATCCGAATGGAGATGGGCGCGGTGCCGGGCACGATCGCGCTCGTCGGCGCCTTCATGATCATGGTGATCATCCTCGCGGTGCTCGCGCTGATCGTGGTGCGCGCGCTGGCGGAGAGCCCCTGGGGGCTGTTCACCGTGGTCGCCACCGTGCCGCTCGCCATGGTGATGGGTGGCTACACGCGCTGGCTGCGACCGGGCGCGATCGGCGAGGTGTCGGTGATCGGCGTCGTCGGGCTCGTCGCGGCGATCCTGCTCGGCCAGTCGGTCGCGGCGAGCGCGAGCCTCGCGCCGTGGTTCACGCTCACGCCGGTGGCGCTGTGCGTCGGGCTGATCGGCTACGGCGCGGTGGCGTCGCTGCTGCCGGTGTGGCTGCTGCTCGCGCCGCGCGACTATCTCTCGACCTTCCTCAAGATCGGCGCGATCGCGGCGCTGGCGGTCGGCATCGTGCTGCTGGCGCCACCGCTGCGCATGCCCGCGCTCACCGACTTCGCCGCCACGGGCCGCGGGCCGGTCTGGGCCGGGCCGCTGTTCCCCTTCCTGTTCATCACCATCGCGTGCGGCGCGGTGTCGGGCTTCCACGCGCTGATCGCCAGTGGCACCACGCCCAAGCTGATCGCGAGCGAGGGCGACGCCGCCTTCATCGGCTATGGCGCGATGCTGATGGAGAGCGCGGTGGCGATCATGGCGCTGGTCGCGGCGTGCATCCTCGATCCCGGCATCTATTTCGCGATGAACGCCCCCGCCGCGATCACCGCGGGCGATCCCGCCACCGCCGCCGCGGCGGTGACCGCGATGGGCTTCCCCGTATCGCCCGAGACGCTGACCGAGACCGCGCGCCAGGTCGGTGAGACCACGATCATCAGCCGCGCCGGCGGCGCGCCGACGCTGGCGGTGGCGATGGCCGAGATCTTCTCGCACGCGATCGGCGGCCCCGCGATGAAGGCCTTCTGGTATCATTTCGCGATCCTGTTCGAGGCGCTGTTCATCCTCACCGCGGTCGATGCGGGCACGCGCGCAGGACGCTTCATGCTGCAGGACCTGCTCGCGCTGGCGGTGCCGCGCTTCGGGGATACGCGCGGCTTCGTGCCCGGGCTGGTCGCGACGCTGCTGTGCGTCGGCGCCTGGGGCTTCTTCCTCTACCAGGGGGTGACCGACCCGCTCGGCGGAGTGAACACCTTGTGGCCGCTGTTCGGCATCTCCAACCAGATGCTCGCCGCGGTGGCGCTGCTGCTCGCCACCGTGGTGCTGTTCCGCATGAAACGCGCGCGCTACGCCGCGGTGACGGTGCTGCCCGCGACCTGGCTGGTGCTGTGCACCGGCACCGCCGGTCTGATGAAGCTGGCGCACCCCGATCCCGCGATCGGCTTCCTGGCGCACGCGCGCCGCTTCGCCGTCGCCGCCGCGCGGGGCGAGGTGCTCAAGCCCGCCAAGACGCTCGCCGAGATGCACCGGATCGTGCTCAACGACCGGATCGACGCGGCGCTGTGCGCGCTGTTCCTCGCGGTGGTGGCGGCGATCCTGGTCTACGCGGTGCGCACCTGCCTGGCGGTACGGCGGCTCGACCGGCCGAGCGTCAGCGAGATCCCGCCGGCGGGAGCGACCGCGTGAGCGCGCTGTGGCGCCGGCTGGCGCAGACCGCACGGCTGATGGTCGGCCAGCCCGACTATGACGCCTATCGACGCCACCTCGCCGAGCATCATCCCGGGCGCGAGGCGATGACGCGCGCGCAGTTCTTCCGCGAGCGCGAGGCGGCGCGCTACCGCGGCGGCGGTGGTCGCTGCTGCTGAGGGGCGGCTCGCCTCCGCCCCCCAGACCTGAACTTCACGTGAAATGGTGATTAATAGCGCGTTGATCTGACGTATGGCACGGCTTAACCTGATGGCCGGCTATAGACGCGCCCCATGGGGCCGTTCCGGTGCGGTGACAGGTGCTCGAATGAGTGTTCCGGACTGGCAGATCAGCGGCACGATGGCCGCGGCACAGCGCGACGCGATCCTGGCGGCGCTGCTCGCCACCGATAACAATCTGACCCATGCGGCGCAGCGGCTGCGCATCGGGCGAACCACGCTCTACCGGCTGATCAAGTCGTACGATATCCTCCTGACCGAGCGCGTGCCGCGCCGTCGCGTCACCGCGGCGGGCGCGCCACGCGCGGTGGACGGGCGCGACGGCGCGGCGTCGCGCGTGATCCTGGTGGACGGGGCGTGGTACCTCGTCCCCGGCGCGGCGCAGGCATCGTGAGGGCGACGTGAGGGAGCGAGAATAGATCCTCCCCTGGAAGGGGAGGTGGCGCGCGTAGCGCGACGGAGGGGTGTCGCCGTCGGCGAAGCGCGCTGGACTCACCAACGGCGTCACCCTTCCGTCAGGCCTTCGGCCTGCCACCTCCCCTTCCAGGGGAGGATTGTTCAACGGTCTTTCCGGCGAGGCCCACTCCCCCCCCCTCAGATCGTCCACCCGCTCCGATAGTCACGCGTCAGCAGCGTGTTCGCCTCCGCCGCGTCGGTGATCCGAGCGGCGTTGCCGTCGTACGTGATCGGCCGACCGGCACGCAGCGCAACCATGCCCAGGAGCATCGTCTCGTTGAGCGTGGTGGCATAAGCGAACGGGCACGACGCCTGCGTCTCGCCGCGGATCGCAGCGAGCCAGTTGCGCTCGTGCCCCTGCAGCCCGCCCTCGATCCGCGGCAGCGAGCGCGGCACTGCCGCGGCGCGCTCGGCCGCGCCGGCGCCGAACACCACCGGCTTCTCGCCATAGGTCTCGTGCATCAGCATGCCCTGGTCGCCGACGTAGAGCACGCCGCCGTCGGGCGTCATCGTCACCTCGGCGGGCAGGTCGTGCGGCGTCGGGGGCATCAGCCCGCCGTCGTACCAGGTGAGCTTGATCGGCCCGCCCTTGGCGTTGCCGAACTCGAAGAAGGTCAGCCCCGCCAGCGGCCAGCTGCCCGGCTGCGCCGGCTGGTCGCGCGACGCCCAGCGCGAGTGGCGCGTCTCCACCCGCGTCGGCAGGCCGGGCTCGAGCGCCCACACCGGGAAGTCGAGCAGGTGCGCGCCCATGTCGCCCAGCGCGCCGGTACCGAACGGGGTCCACCCACGCCAATTGAAGTGGGCGTAATCAGGGTTGTAGCCCCAGTCGACCGAGGCCGGCCCGAGCCACAGGTCCCAGTCGAGGCTGGCGGGCTTGGCCACCGGATCGGGGCGCGCGATGCCCTGCGGCCAGATCGGGCGGTTGGTCCAGGCATGGACCTCGCGCACGTTGCCGATGGCGCCGCCGCGCAGCAGCTCGACCACGCGGCGACCGTCGTCGCCCGAGTGGCCCTGGTTGCCCATCTGCGTGACCAGCTTGGGGTTCTTGCGCGCCAGCTCGGCCAGCATGCGACTCTCCGCGACCGTATAGGTCAGCGGCTTCTGGACATAGACGTGGAGCCCGCGCTCCATCGCCATCTTGGCCGCGACCGCGTGATGGTGGTCGGGCGTGGCGATCAGGACCGCCTCGATGTCCTTCCGCTTGTCGAACAGCTTGCGATAGTCGCTGAAATGCTCGGCCTTGTCATAGGCGGCGCGCAGCGCGACGCGCTCGGGGTTGGTGTTGCCGTCGCGGCCGAGCAGCGACTTGGCGACATGGTCGAAATCGACGTCGCACGCGGCGACGATATTCTCGCCGGTCAGCCGCGAGGCGTTGGCGGCGCCCATGCCGCCCGCGCCGATCACCGCGATGTTGATCTTGTCGCCCGCCTTGCGGCGCCGCGCCGCCTGCGCGACGCCCGGCAGCGCCCCTGCCATCGCCGTGGCCGCCGCCCCGGCCAGCCACGTGCGGCGGCTGATCCCCTCGCTGATCGTCATCGTCTCTCCTTCGCGTGCGTCGTTGCAGAGGCTTGCGCGCTCACCGCCTTCGTCCCGCGCTCCGGGCTGAGCTCCGAGAGTCGCGCCATTCGAAAGCAATTATCTTATTGTATGCGGCACGTAAGGGAGCGGGGCAAGCCGATACGTTAGCGGCGCTGACGTATGGCGGCGGCAGGAGATCCGCTTTTGCCACGAGCGCACATCCCACCTCCTACCGTCATCCCGGACGTGTTCCGGGATCCACTCCTCCGCGAGCACAACGACGTCAGCATGAGCGGCACCGTGGATCCCGGAACAAGTCCGGGATGACGGGAGAGAGTGGCGCGGTTCGCCTTCCGAAGGGGAGTGAGGCCCCCCCCCCCTCAGAAGCTCAGCGCCGCGCTGAAGCGGAGCGAGCGGCCGAGGATCGGGCGCGCCAGCACCGGCCCGGTCCCCTGCGAGCCGATGATGCGCGGGTTGCCCTCGGTCAGCCCGATCTCGTTGGTGAGGTTGTTGCCCGTCACCTGCAGCCGGATCCGCTCCGCCACCTCGACCGACACGCCCGCGTCGAGCTGGTAGAAGCGCGGCAGCAGCTGCTGGTTCTCGGGGTCGGAGAAGCGGTCGCCGGTATATTGCAGCGTCGCGAACAGCGACGGCCGCAGGCTCCCCACCGGCAGCTCGTAGGACGGCGTCACGCGCCACATCCAGCGCGGCTGGCGCTGCACGCGATTGCCGGTGTTGTCGATCGCGCCGCCGCCGGTGAAGAAGTCCTGATAGGTGCCGTCGAGGAACGTCCCGGCCGCCGCCAGGCTGAAGCCCGCGAACGGTCGCAACGCGCCCTCCAGCTCGACGCCGGTCGCCTTGGCGCCGCCGACCTGGCTCAGCGCGACGTTGTTGATCAGCTGCGTCGTCGCCAGCCCGTCGAACTTGTTGTGGAAGACGGTGGCGTAGAGGTTGAGCCACGGCATCGAGACCTTGAGACCACCCTCGTAGGTGTCGACCTTGGCGACGATCGTCAGCCCCTCGCGCAGGTTGTCGAACTGCGGGAAGCTGTGGCCGCGGCTGTAGCGCGCGAACACGCCGACCTGCGACGTGAAGTCGTAGTTGGCACCCGCGGTCCACGACCAGCGCCCCTCGCGGAACGGGTCGAGCGCGCGGCGCTCGCCGAACACGTTGACCGCATTGTCGTACAGCGTGTTGGGGTTGCCATCGAGGTTGACCTGGGTCGCCGCCGGGGTGCGCAAATTGCCGTCGACGATATGCTTCTGGTAGCGCAGGCCGCCGTCGACGCGCAGCTGCGATGTGATCTGCAGCTCGTCGACCGCGTAGAAGGCGAGGTCCGACCCCTTGTAATAAGCGTCGACCAGGAAGCCGTCGCCGCTGGTGAAGCCGTTCTGCGTCGCGGTGCGCCCGCCGTTGAGCGTCAGGTTGAGCAGCCGCGCGCGCGGCTCGGCGGTGAGCAGCACCTGGTTGCCCAGCGCCCATTGGTCGCGCGTGGTGTAATCGGCGTAGTAGAAGCCGCCGGTCAGCTTGTTGCCGCCGGCCTTCCACTCCAGCGCGGTGTCGGCGACGAAGGAGGTGATCTTCTTCTGCACGCTCCAGATGCCCGCGCGCATCACCTGCGTGTCCGCACCCGAGGCGACCGCGCCGCCGCCATTGACGAAGCTGAGCGAGGCGACGGTCGAGCCCGCCCCGCCGAGCGCGGTTGCCATCGCCGAGGCGGCGGTGGGCGGACCGTCGGGGACGAGCCCGACCGTGTCGGCGCGCCCGCCGAGATAGCTCATCCGCTCGCGCACGCGCAGGCCGTCCGCCACCTCATAGTCGAAGGTGATGCCGGTGTTGATCACGTCGGCGCCGCGGCCGTTCTCGAGGTTGACGGTGTTGCCCTGGACGTTGCGCGTCAGCCGCGTCTCCGGCCCGAGCAAGGTGCCGGTGCCCGCGTCGAAGCCGGGATAGGCGCTGATCTTGCGCCCGTCCTGGATCACCGGGATCGGCAGCAGCCACTGGCCGCGATCGTTGAGGTAGCGCGCATAGACCTCGACCGAGCCGCGCCCCTCGAAATCATGGTGGATGTTGGCGGTGACCTGACCGCCCTTCTCGGCGCGGAAGCCTGGGTCGCGGATGCCGTTGCCCTGCGCGTAGAAGCCGCCGATCATGAAGCCGGTGTTCTCGCCGAGCGGGCCCGACACCCAGGCGTCGCCGCGTGCCTCGTCATAGTCGGTGTAGGAGAATTTGGCGAGGCCGTGGAGCGCGCTGCCGCCGGTGCGCGGCACGACGTTGACGGTCAGGCCGGGCTGGCCGTTGGAGAAGAGCGAGCCGGTGCCGCCGCGCACCGCCTCGACCCGCTGCACCGTCTCGTCGAGCCGGATCAGCTGCGAGTTCTCGAGGAAGGACAGGGTCGAGGGCGGGAAGATCGGCACGCCGCCGAGCTGGAAGGTCACGAATTGCGCGTCGCCGCCCGAGGGGTAGCCGCGCACGAAGATATTGGCGCCGTTCTGCCCGCCCGAGCTCTCCGCCATCACGCCGGGGACGGTGCGGAGCAGGTCGGCGGTGCTGTTGGGCGCGGCGCGCTCGATCGCGTCGTCGCTGAGCGTGGTGACCGCGAAGGCGGCGTCCTGCCGCCGCGTGCCGCCGCCGGCGGTGCCGACGACGATGATGTCGTCGCCGGTCGGGGCGGTGGTGTCGACGATGCCCGTATCGGGCTGCGAGCGCTGCGCGGTGTCTTGGGCGGGGTCAGGCGTGACGCCGGGTGCGGCGCCGGTCTGGGCGAGCGCGGGCGCGGCGAGCAGCGTCAGCGCGACGGTGGCGGCGCCGCTGAGCAGCCGCGTGGCGTGGGTGGACCGCATGCTTCTTCTCCCTCTGCTGCGGCGCTCGGGTGGCGCCGTTAACCATGCATGTAGGTGGCGCGCGGACTCGTGTCGACACGCGGCGGGCTGCGGTGGATCGTTGATCTGTGAGGGTTGCTTCCGCGCCACAGTGCGGCGAGCGGCGTGCTCCCTCGCTCGAGACAGCGCGTCTGGATCCCCGCCTTCGCGGGGATGACGGAATTAAGTGCGCGGGGATGACGAACTAAATTCGCGGGGATGACGGATCGAAGTGGTAAGATCCGCCGCCTATCTCTTCCGTCATCCCCGCGCAGGCGGGGATCCAGACGCGCAGGTGGCGCGATCATGGAATAGATCGCCGAACGCTGAGGCTACCTTCCGCGGCGATGGGCAGCGCGCGTAGCCCGGCTCCCCCCGCGCGAACGAGCGCCCCGATCACCCCACCAGCGCGACGCGGCAGATGCGGTCCGACGCCGTCAGGAACAAGCTGCGCCCGCCCTCCCCCACGCAGGCATTGGCGATCGGCTTGCCGTTGCCGATGATGCCGAGCGGCTCGCCCGCTGGGCTCAGCACGTGCATCCCGCCCGGCCCGCTGACGAACAGGTGGCCCGCCGCCGCGACGTCCATCCCGTCGGGCGCGCCGGCCCAGCCCTTCGCCTTGTCCGCGCGCATATCGCTGAACACGCGCGAACCGGTCGGAGAGCCGCGCGCGTCGAGCGCATAGGCCCAGACCAGCGGCGCGGCGTCGTCCGAGCAGGACAGGTACAAAGTCCGCTCGTCGGGCGAGAGGCCGACGCCGTTGGGGAAGCGCCGCGCGCCGTCGAGCAGCATCACCGTGCCGTCGGGATCGAGCCGGTAGAGCCCCATCACGTCGAGCTCGCGCAGCGGCGAGTCGGGGCCGGCGGCGAAGCCGTAGGTCGGGTCGGTGAAGTAGATCGCCCCCGAGCGCGCCACGACCACGTCGTTGGGGCTATTGAAGCGCTTGCCGCGATAGCGCTCGGCCAGCACCGTCCGCTTCTTCGTGGCGAGGTCGACGCGGACGATCGCGCGCGTGCCGCTGTCCGCGACGATCAGCCGGCCCTGGCGATCGAGCGCGAGCCCGTTGGCGCCGGCCTCGCGGATCGCGGGCGGGATCGGCGTCTGCAAGCCCGCCGGATCGAGGAACGGCCGCGCGCCGTCGCGGCGCGACCAGCGGTGGACGACGTTCGCGGGTACGTCGGAGAAGAGCAGATAGTCGCCCTTCGCGACCCACACCGGCCCCTCGGCCCAGCGATAGCCGGTGGCGAGCGTCTCGATCGTCGCGCCGCGCGGGATGATCGCGTCGAGCCGCGGGTCGAGCCGCAGCACCCCCATCGGCGGCGGCTCGGCCGCGCGCGCGGCGCTCGCGAGCAGCGCCCCCGCGCCCAGTCCCGCGCCCAGTCCCGCCAGCGCCGCGCGCCGGGTGAGGACCGTCATACCAGCCGCACGCGCTGGCCCTCGCGCGCTGAGCGGTAGATCGCCTCGATCACGCGCAGGTCGGCGAGCCCCTCCTCGCCGCCGGTCAGCGGCTCCTTGTCGTCGAGGATGCACTCGGCGAGATGGTCGAGCTGTCCGGCGTGCTGCGCCTTGCCCGCGGGCGGGTCGCGCGGTTCGGTGCGGCCGTCGCGGTTGATCCGCATCTTCTGCCCCTCGTACGAGGTGGCGGGCTCGAGCTCGATCCAGCCCTTGGTGCCGGTGACGCGATAGGCGTTGTGGTTGGAATTGTAGCTCGACACGCAGGTCGCCTCGATCCCCGAGGGAAAGCGCAGCAGGAAGGAGATCTTGTCCTCAACGGTGCGGAAGCGCGGGTCGGAGCGGTCGGTCGACTCGATCGCGCTGACCTCGATCGGGTTCTCGCCGGCGAGATAGCGCGCCGCGTTGAGGCTGTAGATGCCGATGTCCATCAGCGAGCCGCCGCCCGACAGCGGGCGGTCGAGCCGCCACTGGTTGGGCTTGATGGTGAAGCCGTGCTCCGAGGTGATGATCTGCGTCGGCCCGACGAAGCCGCTCTGCGCGAGCTGGATCGCCAGCACGTTGTGCGGCTGGAAGCGCGAGCGATAGCCGATCATCAGCTTGCGCTTGGCGGCGCGGCAGGCGTCGATCATCGTCTGGCATTCCGCCACCGAGACCGCCATCGGCTTCTCGCACATCACGTGCTTGCCCGCCTTGGCGGCGCGCACGACGTACTCGGCGTGCATCGAATTGGGCAGGATGACGTAGACGACGTCGACGTCGGGATTGTCGCGGATCGTGTCGAAATTGGCGTAGCTGTAGCGGTGCGACTTGGGGATGTTGTACTGCGCGCCGAATTTCTCGAGCTTCTCGGGCGTGCCGCTGACCAGCGCGACCAGCCGCGAGTGATCGCACTCGGCGAACTTGGACATGATCAGCTCGGCGTAGCGGCCGAGACCGACCACGGCATAGCCGATCTTGCGGTCGCGCGGCGGCGCGGCGCACGCGCCGCTCGCGGCGACGGCGAGCCCCATCCCGAGCCCGGTGATGATCGTGCGACGGTCGGCCTCGCGCATGTCCCTCTCCCTCTCCTGTCGACGCTTTCGACGCCGCGGATCAGAGGGTTAACAGCATCATTCGGGGAGCGCTACCATCTCCGCCGCGGCCTCGCCGCGCGCGTCGTAGCGCGCCTGCGCCTGCGCGACCGCGCCCATCCGCGTCTCCGCCCAGTCGATCATCTGGCGCAGCGCGCCGAGCAGCTCGCGCCCGAGCGGCGTGACACGGTAGACCACCTTGATCGGTACGCTCGCCTCGACCTCGCGCGTGACCAGCCCGTCGCGCTCGAGCGAGCGCAGCGTCTGGCTCAGCATCTTCTGCGACAGGCCAGCGATGCGGCGCTTAAGCTCGCTGAAGCGCCGCGGCGAGTCGCCGAGCAGCAGCAGGATCAGCACGCTCCATTTGTCGCCGACGCGGTCGAGCAGGCGTCGCGTCGGGCAGTCGGCCGCGTAGACGTCACCGCGCGCGGTATCGCCGAAGTGACCAGGTGAGATCGAAGTGCCGTCTTGCATGACGTCGCGCCCTAGCCAAGTAGGTCACCGTTGGAAACCACCACGGAGGGCGACATGAAGGTAGCGGTGCTGGGCGCGAGCGGCCGCGCGGGCAAGGAGATCACGCGCGAGCTGGCGCGGCGCGGCCATCAGGTCACCGCGGTCGCGCGCCACCCGGAGGCGATCCCCACGGGCGACGGCGTCACCGCGGTAGCGGGCGACGCGCAGGACGCCGACGCGCTCGCCGGGCGCCTCCGCGGCCACGACGCGGTGATCAGCGCGCTCCACTTCGACGTCACCGCCGAGACTCTGCTGGGCGCGCTGCGTGCCGCGGGCGTGCCGCGGCTGCTGGTCACCGGTGGCGCGGCGAGCCTGCGCACCGCCGACGGCGGCCGGCTGATCGACTCGCCCGATTTTCCGGCGGCGTGGCGCGACATGGCGATGGGCGGGGTTCGCTTCCTGGAGGTGCTGCGCGGGGTAGAGGACATCGACTGGACCTTCTTCTCGCCCGCCGCGCTGATCGAGGAGGGGCCGCGCACCGGCCGCTTCCGGCTCGGCGATGACGAGCTGGTGGTCGACAGCGAGGGGCAGAGCCGGATCAGCTTCGCCGACTACGCGATCGCGATGGTCGACGAGCTGGAACAGCACCGCCACCCGCGCGCGCGCTTCACCGCGGCCTATTGAGGGGCGGGTGGCGAGTCCGCGACTGCTGTGCCGGTAGGCGGTAAAACCGCCGCCCCCTTCCGTCATCCCGGACTTGTTCCGGGATCCACCGTCCCGCACATCCTGGTGCCGCTGCTCTCGCGAAAGTCTGAATCCCGGAACAAGTCCGGGATGACGGCGGTGGTAGGGGAGCGTTGAGAAAGCTCCCGTCAGCGCAGCCCTCTCAACCCAGCGCCTTCTCCAGCTGCGCCTTACTCATCGTCGAGCGGCCCGGCACGTCCGCCTTCTTCGCGCGCTCGTAGAGCTCGGCCTTGCTCGGCCCGTGCCTGCGCTCGCGCCGCTCCGCCGCGCCCTTGCGGCGCTCGTTCTGCGCGGGGGTCTGCTGGTTCGACGCCCCCGCCTCGCTCAGCCCGATCGCGATCGCCTGCCTGCGGCTGGTGACCTTGCGCCCCGCGCTCGTCTCGAGCTCGCCTTCCGCGAACTCGTGCATCACGCGCTCGACCGTCTCCTGCTGCGCCTTGCTCTGCTTCGCCATCTCACCCGCTCCCGACGCGATGCGAGCGAGAACCGGGGCGCGCGGCGGACGGTTCCGACGATCCTCCCGTGCCGGGAAGGACTTGCGCCTTCAGAACGCCGCGATGCCGGTGATGGCGCGGCCGAGGATCAGCGCGTGGACGTCATGCGCGCCCTCGTAGGTGTTGACCGTCTCGAGGTTCATCAGGTGGCGCATCACCTGATACTCGCCCGAGATGCCGTTGCCGCCGTGCATGTCGCGCGCCGCGCGCGCTACGTCGAGCGCCTTGCCGACGTTGTTGCGCTTGACCAGCGAGACCATCTCGGGCGCGAACCGGCCCTCGTCCATCAGCCGCCCGACGCGCAGGCTCGCCTGCAACCCGAGCGCGATCTCGGTCTCCATGTCGGCCAGCTTCTTCTGGAACAGCTGCCGGCCGGCGAGCGGCGTGCCGAACTGCCTGCGGTCGAGGCCGTATTGCCGCGCCGCATGGAAGCAATATTCCGCCGCGCCCAGCGCGCCCCAGCTGATCCCGTAGCGCGCGCGGTTGAGGCAGCCGAACGGCCCCTTCAGCCCCGCCACGTTGGGCAGCAAGGCGTCCTCGCCGACCTCGACCTCGTCCATCATCACCATGCCGGTGATCGAGGCGCGCAAGCTCAGCTTGCCCTCGATCTTGGGCGTGGCGAGCCCCTTCGCGCCCTTCTCCAGCACGAAGCCGCGGATCGCGCCGTCGTGCGCGTCGCTCTTGGCCCAGATCACGAACACGTCCGCGATCGGGCTGTTCGAGATCCACGTCTTGGCGCCCGAGAGGACATAGCCGCCGTCGCTCTTGCGCGCGCGCGTCGTCATGCCGCCGGGATCGGAGCCAGCGTCGGGCTCGGTCAGGCCGAAGCAGCCGATCAGCTCGCCGCGCGCCAGCCCGGGCAGCCAGCGGTGGCGCTGCTCCTCCGAACCATAGGCGTAGATCGGGTACATCACGAGGCTCGACTGCACGCTCATCATCGAGCGATACCCTGAGTCGATCCGCTCCACCTCGCGCGCCACCAGCCCATAGGCGACATAGGAGGCGCCGACCCCGCCATATTCCTCCGGGATGGTCGGGCCGAGCAGCCCCAGCTCCCCCATCTCACGGAAGATCGCGGGATCGGTGTGCTCGTGCGCGAACGCCTCGACGATGCGCGGCGCGAGCTTGTCCTCGGCGTACGCCCGCGCGGTGTCGCGCACCATCCGCTCGTCCTCGCTCAGCTGATCGTCGAGCAGGAACGGGTCTGCCCAGTCGAACCGGCCCATCTGGGTCATGCGGTGATCAATCCTCTCCGATGTCGTGCCCGGCGCGGCCGGTCTCTGGCTCCGGCTCTAGCGCAGCGCGCGCGGTTTCGGAACCGCGCGAGGCGGGCAGCGCGATCTCGCAATGGACGCCGTCGTCGCGCAGCGCGAAGCGGGTGCGCGCGCCGAGCTGATAGGGCAAGGCATGCTCGATCAGCTCGCGCCCATAGCCGCCGCCCGGCGCCGGCGCGTCGGCGACGGGATCGCGCGCGACCCCGCTCTCGTGCCAGGTGACGTGCAGCATCGGCGAGCCCCCGTCCGCCGCGACTCGCCAGTCCAGCGCCAGCCGCCCGCCCCGCGGCGACAGCGCGCCATATTTGAGTGCGTTGGTGGCGAGTTCGTGGAGCGCGAGCGCGAAGGTCTGCACCGTGCTGGAGCGCAGCCGCACGCCGACCGGCCCGGTCATGGTCACCCGTCCCGAGCCGAGCCAGTCGGCGCCGCCGAGCGACTCGAGCTCGCTCCGCGCCAGCTCGTCGAAGGTGATGCGATCCCCCTCGCTGAGCCGCGCGAGCAGCCCGTTGACCCGCGCCAGCGCGCGCAGCCGGTCATCGAACCGGCCGGCGAAATCGTCGAGCGAGGCGCTGCTCGCGATCAGCTGGTTCGACAGGCCGCGGACGACGCCGAGCAGGTTACGCGTCCGGTGCTGCAGCTCGGCGACGAGCACCTCGAGCCGGTCCGAGCTCGCCTTGGCAGCGGTGGCATCCTCGCTGATCCCGCCGATGCGGTGGACCCGGCCCTCGCCGTCGCGGATCGGGAAAGCGGTGTCGCGCACCCAGCGCACCGCGCCGTCGGCGGCACGGCGGATACGGAACTCGGCGGTGACGGTCGCGCCCGCGCGGACGCGGCGCACCGCGTCGATCGCGCCGGCGCGGTCGGCGGGCAGGATCAGCCGCGCGACGCGGCGCAGGTCGTCGCGGCCGCCGACCGTCGCCAACGGCAGGCCGTACAGGCGCTCGAAGGCGGGGCTGGCATATTCGATGCGCAGGTCGCGCGCGTCGCGCACCCACAAAGCGTCGGCCGACGCGGCGCCGAACTGCCGGAAGCGCGCCTCGCTCTCGCGCAGCGCCGCCTCGGCGCGCTTGCGCGCAGTAAGATCGATCGTGACGACCAGCAGCGAGCGCGCCGGATCGCCCGGCGCACCGAGCGGGGTGATGCTGCTGTTCGCCCAGACGCTGGTGCCGTCGGAGCGATGGTAGCATTTGTCGAGCGTGGCGGTGCGCCCGCTCGCCAGCGCGCGTTCCACCGCGGCGACGGAGGGGGCGAGATAGGCCGGCTGGGTCACGTCGGCGACGCCGAGGCGCAGCAGCTCGGCCTCGTTGCGGCCGAGCAGACGACACAGCTCCTGGTTGACGCGCAGGAAACGTCCCTGCTGGTCGACCTCGGACAGGCCGACCGAGGCGGCGGAGAAGATCGCGCGCAGCCGCGCTTCCGCCGCGGCACGCTCGATGTCGCGGCCGCGCTCGGCCGTGACGTCGCGTTGCACGCCGATCCAGCCCTCGATCGCACCCGCGGCGTCGCGGATCGGATCGATCGTCCAGTCGACGACGTAGCGCGTGCCGTCCTTGCGATAGTTGACCGCCTCGCCGGCATAGCCGCGGCCGGCGCGCAGCGCGTCCCGGAGCGCGGCGAGCACCGCGCGATCGGTCTCGGGGCCCTGGAGGATCCGCGGCGTCGCCCCGAGCAGTTCGTGCTCGGCATAGCCGGTCAGCGCACACATCGCCGCGTTGACGAAGCGGATCACCGGCCCCGGGCGCTCGACCTCGGGTCCGGTGACGACGATGGCGTGCCCCGCCGCCATCGCGGCGCGGCGGAACCAGCGGGCGTCCTCCTCCTCGTGCGGCGATCCGGTCATCGCGCCGGTCTACCGGGCGTTATGCCCCACCGCCAGCGAGTTGACGGCGTCGCGGTACGCGGTGCGCGACGATGACGGTCGCCGCGCCCGGATCACCGCGCGCCGGACCGGGCGTCGCGGGCGGACCGGGGTGCCGCGCCGGCCGCCCCTCTTCCCGGCGTCATCCTGAACTCGTTTCAGGATGGCATTGCAGGGGATGACTGACGCTGCACCGCCCCTCAGAACTTCGCGCCCAGCCGCAGCCCGATCGTGCGCGGGGTGATCGGCACGGCATAGGGCCGCTGGTAGCAGGAGCCGCATTGGACGAAGCGGGCGATCTGGCCGCGCTCGTCCCACAGGTTACGCGCGAACAGCTCGAGCGTGTATTTGCCCCAGTCCGCTCCCAGCGCGAGATTGCCCGTGGTGTAGGCGGGCAGCCGGCCGATCTCCGCCGACGGATTGGCGAGACGGCCGGTGCCGACCTCCTCGACGCTGAGCCGGATGTCCGACGCCGCCGAGCTCTGGTGCGCCACCAGCCCCTGAAGGTAGGCCTTCGCCGCGCCGATGGGGACGGTGTAGCGCGCGGTCGCGCTCAGCTTGAAGCGCGGCGTGATCGGCAGGCGCCGGCCCGCCGCGGCGACCACGTCGCTGCCGTCGCCGATGCAGGTGACCGTCCGGCACAGATCGGTGCGTGTCTTGGCGTCGGTATAGGCGCCCGAGGCGGTGAAGGAGAGCGGCCCGGCGCTGACGTTGGCGTCCATCTCGATGCCGCGGATGCGCGCGTCGGGGCCGTTCTGGATCACGGTGAAGCTGTTCTCGCCCAGGAAGGCGAACTGGAACTGGTCCCAGTCCTGCTGGTACACCGCGCCGTTGATGCGCAACCGCCCGTCGAGCCAGGTCGTCTTCCAGCCGAGCTCGTAGTTGGTGAGGAAGTCGGCGTCATAGTCGCCGACGTCGCCGCGCCGGTTGATCCCGCCGGGCCGGAAGCCCTTCGACCAGGTCGCGTAGAGCAGCAACAGGTCGGTCGGCTTCCACGTCGCGTTGAAGCGGTAGGTCACGCCCTGGCCATCGGCGCGCTTGGGCACCACCGTGTTGCCCTTGACCACGCCGAGGTTGGCGCAGGGGATACCGCCGACATCCTTGGTCGTCAGGAAGGCGCTGGTGTCGCCGCCGTTAAGATAGGCGTCGCGCAGTGTGCCGCCGCCGGCGAGATAGCAGCTCGCCACGCCGGTGCGCGAGCTGCCCGCGGCGTTGAACGGCGAGGCCGTATAGGGCCGGCCGTCCTCGGGATCGACGCCGGGATTGCGGCCGAAGCCGAAGAAGCCGACGAGCGAATTGTCGTAGATGAAGGCGCGCCCGCCCGCGGTCAGCGTCAGCCGCGGCGTGAGGTCGTAGCTCGCCTCGCCGAACACCGCGTAATCCTTGTCGACGCGGTGCTGGCGGGTCAGCCACAGCGTGCCGGTATAGCCGTTGACCGACACGTCCGGGCCCAGGTTGGGGATCTGATAGTCCTGGAAGATCAGGTTGCTCTGCCGCTGGTAGAAGCCACCCGCGACGATCCGGAAGGGCTGGTCCGCGGGCGAGGCGACGCGCAGCTCTTGGCTGGTCTTCTTGAAATGGTCGCGCCCGACGACGCGCTGGCGTGGGTCGACGGTGTTGCCGGCGGCGTCCTGGTAGTAGAAATAGCCCGCCAGCCCGCCGACCGACGAGTAGAGCGAGTCATAGGCTTCCGAGTAATCGGTATAGTCGGTCGACTGCTCGGCGCGGCGGTCGAGATAGGCGCCGGCATAGGTCACGTCCCAGTTGCCGAGCTGCCCCTCGATCGTCAGCGCCGCCTGGGCGAAGCGATCCTTGCGATATTCGGGGTAGAAATGCTGCACCTCGAGGTCGCCGACCTTCGGGTCGAAGGCGTAGCTGCCGTGGCTGCGCTGTTCCTGGTAGAGGAAGGTCGGCGTCGCGGTCCAATTGTCGTCGAGGTCGATCTTGAGCGCGGCGCGGCCGCCATAGGTCTCGGTGTCGTTATAGTCCTTCTCGACGAACTGGTCGTTGGTGACGGTGATGCCGCCGGGCTGGGGCAGGAAGCTGCGCGTGCCGGGCACGTTGTCGATGAAGCCGGCGTCGCGCTGGTAGAAGCCGACCACGCGCAGCGCCATGCGCTCGCTGATCGGGATGTTGAGCATCCCCTCGGTGGTATAGCCGATCCCGCCCGAGCGGACGCTGTTCACCTCGCCGTCGACGCGGCCGTAGAAGCCGGCGGTGTCGGGCTTGTTGGTGATGATGCGGATCGTCCCCGCCTCGCTCGACGCGCCGTAGAGCGTGCCCTGCGGGCCGGCGAGGCTCTCGATCCGCGCGACGTCGTAGATGTGGATGTCGAGCGTGCCGCCGATCGTGGTGACGGGCTGCTCGTCGAGATAGGTGCCGACCGAGGGCAGCGAGCCCGAGTGGTTGCCGTCGCCGCCCGAGGCGACGCCGCGCATGTAGACGGTGGTGACGCCGGGCTGCGACGACTGGAACGCCACCGATGGCAGCAGCTGAGTATATTCGTTGAAGTTCGAGACGTTGAGCTGATCCAGCCGGCGCGTGCCGATGGCCTGGATGCTGATCGGCACGTTCTGGATGTTCTCGTCGCGCTTCTGCGCGGTGACGATGATGTCGCCGTCGGTGGTGCTGCTGTTCTGCGGCACGTCGGCCTGGGTGGTCTGGCCCGAGCCGGTCGGCGCGGCGGCGACCTGGTCGGACGCCGTGCCCTGAGCCGCCGCCGGGGACGCGATCGCGGCCGACGCGAGAAGCTGCACCAGCACGCGACGTTTGAAGCTGACCACCACAATGCCCCCATTGTTGCGACTGTATGACGGGCATGCTGCGCTGCGGCGGGTGGCTTCGTCAATCGGGGGGGCGCCGAGGTGCGACATTTTGTTGCCGCGGCGATGCTGCGGGTGGGGCGCGTCGCATGGTAATCCCTGGTGTAAGCGACACTAAGGGTCGGCGGCGCGCGGGCGACCGGGCTTTCGCGGTACCCCCGTCATCCCTGCGGAGGCAGGGATCCAGACGCGCGGACCTTCGTGAAAGAGCCGGCACGTCGGCGTGTATGGATCCCCGCCTCCGCGGGGATGACGGACGAAATTGGGCGATACGTCGCGGGCGAGAGGACAATGGTGTGAGCGCCCCGTCACACCTGCGCCGTCAGCAACCCAGCCTGATCCATGTCGCTGTAGCCAGCGCGGTCTTTCCCCTCGGGCGAATTTCGCCTCCTCCACGCAGCGCCCGCACCGCTCGCTCGTTGTCGCCGACCATGCAGACGATGATCGACCGCGCCGTTCCCGCCGAGGAGCCACGCGAGGCCCCGCCCGCCCCGCCCGTCCTGTGGATCGCGCTCGGCCTCGCCGGGCTGGTCGGCGTGGCGCTGCTCGCGCGGCTGGTCGCGGGCGGTGCGCCGCTCGCCTGGGATCGCGCGATCATGCTCGCGCTGCGCGTGCCCGGCGACCCGGCGCAGCCGATCGGCCCGCGCTGGCTGCATGCCGCACTGATCGACGTCACCGCGCTGGGCAGCGGCACGGTGCTGACGCTGGTGGTGGCGGGGGCGATCGGGCTGCTGCTGGTGCGGCGGCTGTGGCTCACCGCGGCGCTGATCGCGGCGGCGACGATCAGCGGCTCGATCATCGCGGCGCAGGCGAAATACTGGGTCGGCCGGCCGCGGCCCGAGCTGGTCGACCATCTCGTCCAGGTCACCGGTCTCAGCTTCCCGAGCGGGCACGCCACCAACAGCGCGCTGGTGTATCTCACGCTCGCCGGGCTGGTGGCGCAGGTGGCGGACGGTCGCGCGGTGCGCAGCTACATCTTCGCGATCGCGACCCTGCTAACCGGATCGATCGGGGTGAGCCGCGTGTACCTCGGGGTGCACTGGCCGTCGGACGTGCTGGCAGGCTGGTGCGCCGGCACCGGATGGGCGGCGCTGTGGTGGTGGCTCGGCGCGACGCTGCGGCGTTCGCTGGCGCGTTAGCCGTCGATCCAGCGACGCGTTCTCGTGCTCCGGCGGACGCCGGAGCCCGGGTTCACGAGCGTGACGGGCGTGGCTCTGGGCTCCCGCGTCCGAAGGAGCACCGCGATCCCGGCGACGAGGTTCGCGCGCTAGTCCGCGCGCGCCGCCGCGAGCAGCCGCCGCGCCGCGGCCAGGTGCGGCGCATCGACCATGCGGCCGTCGAGCTGGAGCGCGCCCGCGCCCGGATTGGTTTCGAACAGCGCGACCACGCGCCGCGCCGCCGCGAACTCTGCCTCGCTCGGCGTGAACGCGGCGTTGATCACCGCCACCTGCGCGGGATGGATCGCCATCATGCCCGTGAAGCCGTCGCGCCGGCCACGCGCGGCATAGGCGCCGAGCCCGTCGAGGTCGCGGAAGTCGGGATAGACCGTCTCGATCGCGGGCACCCCGGCGGCGTGCGCGGCGAAGAGCGCGAGCGCGCGCACCACCCTGTACGGATCGGTATAGCCGCCGTCGGCCTCGCGCGACGACAACGCCCCGATCGCCGCGGGCAAGTCCTCCGCGCCCCAGGTCAGCCCCGCCAGCCCGGCGCCGTCATAGTCGCCGAGCGCGAAGACCGCGCGCGGCGTCTCGGTCGCGATAGGCAGCACCGGATAGTCGCCCGGCAGCGCCTCGCGGAGCGCGGCCACGGTGGCGCGCCCCTCCGCCTTGGGCAGCACCACGCCGATCAGCGGCGCGCCCGCCAACGCGGCGACGTCGGCGGCGAACGCCTCGGTCGCGACCGGGTTGACCCGCACCAGCAGCGCCGGCCCGCCCGGCGCCCGCTCGATCAACCTCCGCACCGCATCGCGCGCCGCCGGCTTGGCGGCGGGCGCGACCGAATCCTCCAGGTCGAGGATCAGCGCGTCGGCGCCGAGCCCGAGCGCTTTCTCCATCCGCTCCGGGCGGTCGCCCGGCACGAACAGGAGCGAGCGCCACGTCACCGCGCGCGTTCGGCCAGCTGCCGCTCCCACGCCAGCGCGTCGCGGACGATCCCTTCCAGGTCGTCGCGGCGCGGCGCCCAGTCGATCGTGCGCAGGATGGCGGCGTTGTCCGCGACCAGCTCGGCCGGGTCGCCCGCGCGGCGACCCTCCAGCCGGCGCTCGATCGGGTGGTTGGTGACGCGGTCGACCGCGTCGAGCACCTCGAGCACCGAGAAGCCGCGGCCGTAGCCGCAGTTGAGCGTGTGGCTCTCGCCCGGCCGGTCGACCAGCAGCTTGAGCGCGGCGACATGCGCCTCGGCGAGGTCGCTGACGTGGATATAGTCGCGCACCCCGGTGCCGTCGCTGGTCGGGAAGTCGGTGCCGTAGACCGACACCGCGGCGCGCTTGCCCGTCGCCGCCTCGACCGCGATCTTGATCAGGTGGGTCGCGCCGACGGTCGACTGGCCGCTGCGCCCCTGCGGGTCCGCGCCGGCGACGTTGAAATAGCGCAGGCAGCAGTGATTCATCGGATGCGCCGCCGAGACGTCCTTGAGCATATGCTCGGTCATCAGCTTGGACATGCCGTAGGGATTGATCGGCACCTTGGGGTCGTTCTCGGCGACGGGAACGCGCTCGGGCGTGCCATAGGTTGCCGCGGTCGACGAGAAGATGAAGTGCGGCACGCCCTCGGCCACCGCGCTCTCGATCAGGCTGCGCGTCGCCGCGGTGTTGTTGCGATAATATTTGAGCGGGTCGATGACCGACTCGGGCACCACGACCGAGCCGGCGAAATGCATGATCGCGCGGATGTTGTGCTCGCGGATCACATCGCGCACGCGCGCGTCCTCGACCGCGACGTTGACGAAGGCGGCGCGCGGGTCGACCGCCCAGTCGAAGCCGGTGACGAGATTGTCGATGACGACCACGTCATAGCCCGAGTCGAGCAGCGCGAGCACGGCGTGGCTGCCGATATAGCCGGCACCGCCGGTCACCATCACCTTGCCGTCGAGCGTCGCGTCCTGCGTCATGCCTGTCTCCCGTGCCGTTGCCGCCGCCTAGCGGCTTCCTACATGACACGCAAAGGAGACGCTTTTCATGACGGAATATGCGACGCTGGCGGGTGGCTGCTTCTGGTGCACCGAGGCGGTGTTCAAGGACGTGATCGGGGTCGAGAGCGTCGAGAGCGGCTATATCGGCGGCCACGTCCCCAACCCGACCTACAAGCAGGTGTGCGGCGGCGACACCGGCCACGCCGAGGCGATCCGCGTCGGCTTCGACCCCGCGCAGGTGAGCTACGCCGACCTGCTCGATATCTTCTTCGCCACGCACGACCCGACGCAGCTCAACCGCCAGGGCAATGACGTCGGCACGCAGTACCGCTCGGCGATATTCCCCGAGACGGTGATGCAGGAGGAGCAGGCCAACCAGGCGATCGCGCGTGCGCAGGAGACGGTCCCGGGCAAGATCGTGACCACGATCGAGGAGTTCGGCGACTGGTACCCCGCCGAGGGCTATCACCAGGACTATTGGGAGACCTCTGGCCGGTCGAACCCCTATTGCATGGCGGTGATCCCGCCCAAGCTGCAGAAGCTGCGCAAGAGCTTCGCCGCGCGCAGCAAGGCGAGCGCGCCGGCGGCGTAAGAGTGGGGTGGCCGGCCTGGATTCAGGAGGTGGCCGGGTGCGCCGGCCACCGATCTGCTGGCCGCGCTCCCTTCCTCCGTTTCCTCCGTCATCCCGGACGTGTCCCGGGATTCACTCGTCCACGGGAGCAACGTAGCCTGAGTACGCGGAACGCTGGATCCCGGAACAAGTCCGGGAGGACGAAGCGGGTGTGGAGGCTTCGTCGCGGACATCACGTCATCCTCGCCTCGCGCCGGGAGCCGGTATGGGCACTCCATCATGCCCTTCCCGTCATCCCGGACTTGGTCCGGGATGACGCTGGCGACGCGCCTGGCAAGACA
This sequence comes from Sphingomonas sp. BK069, assembly GCF_014193405.1. Lineage (NCBI taxonomy): Bacteria > Pseudomonadati > Pseudomonadota > Alphaproteobacteria > Sphingomonadales > Sphingomonadaceae > Sphingomonas > Sphingomonas sp. BK069. The sequence continues at coordinate 338,222 of NZ_JACHZH010000002.1, forward strand.
TCTTCCCTCATGCCACCCATGCTCCTGCGCACGCAGGAGACCCGGGTGACACGCGATCCGCTCGCCGCCTTGGGTTCCTGCATCCAAAGAAGACACCGCGCCGCCGCCTAACGCCGCGCCGCGCGCCGCAGTCGGTCGTTGATCGCCACGCCCACGCCCGCCTCGGGCACCGGCGCCACCGCGATCCGCGCGCGCGCACTCGCGTCGGCGCGGTGCAGCGCATCGAACAGCCGCGCCGCCGCCTCGACCGGGTCGCCCGTCGCCGACAACGTGTCGTCGCCCGCGACCGCGCCATAGCCGATCAGCCACTCGTCCGCGTCCGCGGTCATCGCCGCCAGCCGCAGCGGCTTGCGCGGCGCGTAGTGGGTCGCGAGCTGCCCCGGCGCGCTGACGTGCGCGGTCGTGCCCGGCGCGACCGCCAGCACCTCGCCCAGCCTCTCCGCGGTGACCGGGCCGGGGCGCAGGATCGTCCGCCCCGCGACGATCGTCGACTCCACCCCCGCCTCGGTCGCGCCGTCGTCGAGGATCAGCGGCACCGCCGCGCCGAGGCTCGCCGCGACATGCTCGGCGCGGGTCGGGCTGATCGCGTTGCTCGCGTTGGCGGAGGGCGCCGCCAGCGGCGCGCCGCTCGCCGCCAGCAGCGCGCGCATCGCGCGGTGCGCCGGCACGCGCAGCGCGATCGTGTCGAGCCCGGCGGTGACGAGCGAGGCCACTCCCGCCCCCCCGCTCGCCTGCCCACGCAGCGGCAGCACCAGCGTCAGCGGCCCCGGCCAGAAGCGCGCCGCCAGCGCGCGCGCGTCGTCGTCGAACACCGCCAGCCGCTCCGCCGCGGCGAGGTCGAGCACGTGGACGATCAGCGGGTTGAAGCTGGGCCGTCCTTTGGCGGCGTAGATCCGCGCCACGGCGGCCGAATCACGCGCGTCGGCGGCGAGGCCGTAGACCGTCTCGGTCGGCACCGCGACGATCCCGCCGGCGCGGATCGCCGCCGCCGCGGCCGCGACCGCGGCCGTGCCGTAGCGTCGGATCTCGGGGAGTTGAGCGCTCATCGCACCGGGTATAGCGAGGGCGCACAGGAGAGAGAAATGACCTTCGTCCCCGCCATCGCCGATCAGCGCTTCGTCCTCGATCACGTCGTCGGGCTCGACGAGATCGCGCGGCACGAGCGCTTCGCCGCCGCCAGCGCCGACACGGTCGAGGCGGTGCTCGAGGGCATCGGCGCGTTCGCGGAAGGCGAATGGGCGCCGCTCGCCATCGCAGGCGACCGCGTCGGCGCGCGCTGGACCACGGAAGGCGTGGTCATGCCCGAGGGCTATCGCGCCGCCTACCAGGCCTATGTCGAGGGTGGCTGGGGCACGATCGGGGTCGACGAGCGCTGGGGCGGCCAGGGCCTGCCCTTCGTCGTCCAGGCCGCGGTGCTGGAGACGCTCGGCACCGCCAACATGGGCTTCGCGCTCGCGCCGATCCTCACCGTGGGCGCGATCGAGGCGCTGGCGCACCACGGCACGCCCGAGCAGCAGGCGTCCTACCTGCCCAAGCTCGCCAGCGGCGAATGGACGGGCACGATGAACCTCACCGAGCCGCAGGCGGGCAGCGACGTCGGCGCGCTGCGCACCACCGCGACACCGCGTGGGGATGGCACGTACCTGATCAACGGGACCAAGATCTTCATCAGCTTCGGCGACCACGACCTCGCCGACAACATCGTCCATCTCGTGCTCGCGCGCACGCCCGATGCGCCCGCGGGGACGCGCGGCATCTCGCTGTTCCTCGTCCCCAAGGTACGGCTCGACGGTGCGCCCAACGACGTGCGCGCGGTGTCGATCGAACATAAGCTGGGGCTCCACGCCTCGCCCACCTGCGTGCTGTCGTTCGGCGACAACGGCGACTGCGTCGGCGAGCTGATCGGCCCCGAATATGGCGGGATGCGCGCGATGTTCACGATGATGAATAACGCGCGCCTTAACGTCGGCGTCCAGGGCGTGCAGGTGGCCGAGGGCGCGACGCAGAAGGCCGCGGCCTACGCGCGCGACCGTGTCCAGGGCGCGCGCGACGGCGCCCCCGCGGCGATCGTCGAGCACGCCGACGTGCGCCGCATGCTGCTGCGGATGAAGGCGCAGACGATGGCGGCACGCGCGCTCGTCTACTACGCCTGCGGCCAGGTCGACCGCGCCACGCTCGGCGACGCCAAGGCGCGCGAGCGGCTCGAGATGATGACCCCGCTCGCCAAGGCGCACGCCACCGATCTGGGCAACGAGGTGGCGAGCCTGGGCGTGCAGGTCCACGGCGGGATGGGCTATGTCGAGGAGACCGGCGCGGCGCAGTTCTTCCGCGACGCGCGGATCACCCCGATCTACGAGGGAACGAACGGGATCCAGGCGGCCGACCTGGTCGGGCGCAAGCTGTCGCTCGCCAACGGCGGCGCCTTCGCCGACCTGATCGCGGACCTGCGCCGCGACGCGCGCCATCCCGCGCTGGTGCGGCTGGTCGACGCCTGCGAGGCGGTCGGGCGGCGGCTGCAGGGCGCGAGCGCGGACGACCGCCAGGCGGCGAGCTATCCCTTCCTGACGATGCTGTCGGTGGCCTCATGCGGCTGGCTGATGGAGCGCCAGGCGGCGGTGTCCACGGCCGACGCGGTGAAGCGCGCGGCCTGCGCCTTCTATCTCGACCAGATCGTGCCCGAGGCGCTCGGGCTGGAAGCCGCGGCGAACGCGAGCGCGGAGGTGCTGTACGCGCTGCCCGCGGGGGCCTTTTAGGGGCGCGAGGGCGTGTGGTGGCGGAGGAGTGCTCCGCCTCCTCTCAGCTCCACCCCGGCGGACGCCGGGGTCCTATTGGGAAGGCCGTCGTGGGAGCCACGACCGTCCCCCACCTGGGCCTCGGCGTCCGCCGGGGCGGTTATGGGGAAAGCGCGCGCGCCGAACTCATCCGCGTGCCCCGGCGAAGGCCGGGGCCCAGGTGGTAGACGCTGCGCAAGAGTTATCACGGCCTACCCAACTGGGCCCCGGCCTGCGCCGGGGCACAAGCGCAGCGGTGGGCGGAGCACGCCTATCTCAACCACCCGCTCACTCCCCCGACGGGCACCCGCTCGCCGGGTTCGGCCCCGCGCTCTCGGGATACCAGCGTGCCACCTTGCGGTCCTCGTCATAGTAGCAGACCGCGCCCGAGCCGCCGTCGGGCGCCAGCGCGATCGCCCAATTGTGCGGCCCGCAATTGTGCGGCTCGCAGCCGTAGGCGAGCACGCGGCCCTCGACCTCGGCGATCGGCGTGGCGGTAACGTCGGTGTCGAGCACGCGCGCGCGCACGCCCTCGTCGGGCACCGCCGCCGCCACCGCCGCGCGCACCGCCGGGTCGGCGAGGAAGCTGCCGCCCCCCTCCACCGCGTCGGTCGGGTAGTGGCCGACGTAGCGTGCCAGCGCCGCGACGGGCGTGGCGGCGGCGCTGGGCGACGCGCTCGGCTTCGCGGCCGGCACGGTGTTGCCGGGCTGGTCGGGCTGCTGCTGGCAGGCGGCGAGCGCGGCAAAGGCCGCGAGGGAGATCAGGCGTCGCATCACGCCGGACAACGCCTCAGCCGGCGACTCGTTCGAGCAGGTCGGTCGCGTCGAGCCCGAGCAGGTCGATCCGCTCGCGGATACGCGGCCACTGGTGCGCGACGAAATCCTCGCGCTCGGCGCGGCGCAGTCGCTCCGCCGCCCCCGCCAGCACGAACATGCCGACGCCGCGGCGCACCTCGACATAGCCGTCGTCCTGGAAGCTCTGATAGGCCTTGGCGACGGTGAGCGGGTTGGCGCCATGCTCGGCGGCGAGCGCGCGCACCGAGGGGAGCTGGTCGCCGGCGGCATAGTCGCCGCGCAGGATCGCCGCGGCGATCGTGCCGCGTAGCCGGAGATACACCGGCGAGTCGTCGCTGCTCAGCGCTGCCATGCTGCGTTAATACACTATATAACGTGATTGTCGAGCCGGGCGCGCGGTTCACTCGTCCGCCGGCAGCTCGCCCACGACGATCCGAGCGTCCGGCCATGCGGCATCGTGCAGCTGGCGCAGCCGCTCGAGCTGGTATCGGGAGGCGGCGATCACCGCCGCCGCGGCGAGCGCTCCGTCGCGGTGGAGCGCCACCACCGCCACGTCGTCGAGCGCGGCGAGCGCCTCCTCGTCGATCGTGTAGAGTCCGTCGAGCGCGTGGTCGCGCGCGTCGGCGCGGCGGAGCACCAGCCGCCACGGCCGCAGCAGCCGGTAACGCGCGAGCGCCTCGGCCAGCGCGCGCGCCGCGGCGACGTCCTCGACCAGCCGGCGCAGCTTATGGCGCAGCTCGTCCACCAGCGGAGTCGCCGCGCCGCCCTCCACCAGAGCCGCGCCACGCGCACCCAGCGACGCGTCGGCGGGGTCGATCGCGAGCCCGCTGCCGCCCTCGGCGAGGCGGAAGGCGCCGAGCAGCACCGCCTGCGGCATGTAGGTGGCATGGAAGCCGCCCGCGCCGGCGAAGAGGTTGTCGCCGCCCAGCGCCATCAGCGCGACCAGGTTGAAGCGGCCGGTGCCGCCGTCCTTGGCGAAGCACAGGGGCATGTCGCATGCCGCCACCGCGATCTCGCCGCGCCCGAGCTGCGCGATCGCCCGCCCCCGCCCCGCCGCCGCCGCGTCGAAGCGCAGCGCACCGTGGCGCGCGGGATCGAGCGCGACCGGTGGGCTCATACCGCCTGCAACCCGTGCTCGCGCACCGCGCGGATCAGGTCGCGGTGGCGCGGCAGCCGCTGCATCGCCTCGGCGCGCGCGCGTTCGGCGCGGGCGAGGTGGCGCCGCGCCAGCGCGCTCTCGGGCGCGGCCGGGTCGACCCGCGCGTAGTGCGCGTCGAAGCGCATGCCGTGGAGCACGTACTGGTAGCTCGGCCAGGAGAAGACCTCGCGCGCGTGCTCGAAGTCCTGCGGCGCGGGCGGCTGCGTGCGCCACAGCTCCAGCCGCTCCGCCAGACCGTCGGGCCAGGTCGCGGGCGAGGCATTGTCGCGCCAGAAGTCGGTGTCGGTGCGCTTGGTGATCGCGTAGTGAAGCTTGAGGAACTCGATGATGCGCGCCCAATGGTGCGTGAAGGCGGCGTTGAACTGGCGCGCGGCGACGCGCATCGCGCCGCGCGTGCGCGGCAGCCGGTCGGCGATCGCGTCCATGGACGCCTCGATCAGCATCAGCGCCGAGGCCTCAAGCGGCTCGATGAACCCCGCCGACAGCCCGACCGCGACGACATTGTTCTGCCAGAAACGCTCGCGGTGCCCGCCGTCGATCGTGATCCGGCGCGCGGTGAGCGAGTCGGCGGCGGGGCCGACATAGCGGCGCAGCGCCGCCTCGGCCTCGTCGTCGCCGATATGCGCGCTGCTGTAGACATGGCCGACGCCGCGGCGGGTCCACAGCCCGATGTCCCAGATCCACCCCGCCGCCTGCGCGGTGGAGACGGTGTGGCAGGTGATCGGCGCGTCCTCGCTGTCGTACGGCACCTGGAGCGCGATGGCGCGGTCGGCGAACAGCACGTCGCCGCAGCGCCGGAACGGGACCTCGTACACGCCGCCGATCAGCAGCGCGGCGAAGCCGGTGCAGTCGACGAACAGGTCGCCCGCGATCTCTGCCCCGTCGGCGAGCACCAGTGCGGTGACGTCGCCGCCCTCGGCCTGCTCGACGCGAGCGACGTCGCCGAGCACGTGGCGCACGCCGAGCCGCTCGACCGCATGCTCGCGCAGCAGCGTGGCAAACTTGCCCGCGTCGAGATGATAGGCGTAATTCGCCTGGCCGACCCACTCGGGCGTGGTGATCGACTTGGGCGCGAGCCCGGCGTCGCAGAGCGTCGCTTGGAAGTCGACCCAGGTGGCGAAGTCCGCCGCCTCCGGCGCGTCGGACTGGGCGAGCCAGTGCGGCGCGAGGTCGAGCTCGGTCGCGCCCGCGGGCGGGTTGAGCGGGTGATAATAGCCCTCGCCCGGCGAATCATCGGTCCAGCCGGCGAATCGCGCACCCTGTTTGAACGCGGCGTCGCAGCCGCGAACGAAGTCGGTTTCGGAGATCCCGATCTTCGACAACGTGTTACGCATCGTCGGCCAGGTGCCCTCGCCGACCCCGACGGTGGGGATGCGCGCCGACTCCACCAGCGTCACCGCGACGCCGCTGCGCGTGCGCTGCGCCTGGGCGGCGAGTCGACACGCCGCGATCCATCCCGCCGAGCCGCCGCCGACCACTACCACTTCAGTCACGGGCGCGTCGTCATGCCGTTGATTTGGCGACATTATCTCTCTCGAACCTCTCCACTGCGACGTCTTCGCGTCGTTTACGTAATCGATCCCACTTGTATTTGTCAGATATATCCGTGAGACTGTTTTCGACAGCACACGCATAACAAGTGTGGCTGCGATAGGGGAGGATGACGGTGGCGACCAGCTTTCGGCAAGTGACGGCGCGTGCTTTTCTGTTCTCGGGCGGCATGGGATGCGCGATCGGCGCGCTGATCGCCGCCACCCCGGTGCTGGCGCAGGAAGCGCCGCCCGCGGTCTCCGCCCCGCCCGGCCAGGCCGACGCCGACGGCACGGCGGGTGACATCGTCGTCACCGGCATCCGCGGCAGCATCGCCTCCTCCGCCGCGCAGAAGCGCGACGCGGTCGGCATCCTCGACGCGATCTCCTCGGAGGACCTCGGCAAGTTCCCGGACGCGAACGTCGCCGAGTCGCTCCAGCGCATCCCCGGCGTCGCGATCGACCGCACCAACGGCGAGGGCGCGCAGGTCAGCGTGCGCGGCCTGGGGCCGGCGTTCAACACGGTGCTGTTCAACGGCCGCAGCTTCGCCAGCGACAATTACAACCGCGCCTTCTCGTTCGACCTGATCCCGGCCGAGCTGATCAGCGGCGCGCAGGTGTACAAGACCGCGCAGGCGCCGCTGCAGGGCGGCGGCATCGGCGCGACGATCAACGTGCAGACGCCGCGCCCGCTCGCGCTCAAGGGTTTCAAGGTGATCGCCACCGGCAAGGCCTTGTACGAGAAGAACAGCGACAAGTTCACGCCGCAGGGCTTCGGGTTGATCAGCAACACCTTCGCCGACGGCACGATCGGCCTGCTCGCCTCGGTCTCGTACCAGCGCCGCATCGCGCAGATCGCCTCGGTCAGCAACGACGGCTATCTGCCCAACAGCTCGGTCGGGCCGAACAGCAACCCGATCGCGACCAACGTGTATGCGCCGCGCAACTTCGACGTGAACACCGCGCGCGACGACCGCACCCGCCTCGGCGCGACGGTGGTGGCGCAATATCAGCCCACCGACGAGCTGACCTTCACGCTCGACGGCCTGTACAACAAGTTCAAGAGCGACTCGAAGACGCGCGCGCTCGGTGCCTGGTTCGAGCCGACCAGCTACACCGCGGCGACGATCGACGACAATCGTACCGTCACCTCGCTCACCACCAACGGCAACGCCGATTTCATCTCCTCCGGCGCGCTGCGCGAGACGACGACCTGGGAGGGCGGCTTCAACGCCGAGTGGAACCCGGCCAACAACTTCAAGATGGTGATCGACGCGTCCTACTCGCGCGCCAAGAACGCGGGCGGCGGCGGCTCCTATTTCACCGTGATCGGGACGCCCACGCCTTATTCCTTCACCCAGGCGGACGGGAACGGCATCCCCACGGTCAACGGCTTCGCCGACGGCGTGCTCACCAACCCGGCGCTCGGCCGCACCCATATCGCGGGGATCAACGGCAACGACGTCACCGAGAAGGTGCAGGAATATCGCTGGAACAACGAGTGGAAGCCCGCGCTGGGCGTGCTTCAGACGGTGCGCTTCGGCCTGATGAGCACGACACGCGACAAGACCAACGTCGCGGTCACCTCGGGCGACGACGTCGGCTGCGTCTATTGCGGCTATCCGACGCTGGCCGACTCGTCGCTGCTGTCGCCCTTCACGGTGAAGGGGCTGGGCGCGCCGAGCGGCTCGGTACCGACCACCTTCCTCACCTATGACGCGTTCAAATACCTCAACTTCCTGGCGAGCCCGGCGGCGACCTCGGCGCTCGACGCCAAGTATAATCTCGCACCGGGCACGACCGCGGCGCGCTACGCCGCGACCAACGGCTATGCCGTCGCGCCCCAGCCGGGCACCCGCGTGAAGGAGACGGTGTGGGCGAGCTACGCCGACGTCGACTTCTCGGGTGAACTCGGCAGCATGCCGTGGCTGGTCAACGTCGGCGCGCGCTACGAATATACCGAGCTGACCTCGTCGGGCAGCCAGCGCCAGCTGGTCGACCTCACCCCGACCCAGGGCAACCCGCCGACCGATCCGACCATCTACGTCGGCGTCTTCGCGAGCCCGACCGGCACGCCGATCTCGCAGAAATCGTCGTACAGCAACTTCCTGCCCGCGCTCAACGCGCGGCTCAACTTCACGCAGGAGCTGCAGGTCCGCTTCGCCGCCTACAAGACGCTGACCCGCCCGGCGATCGGCGACCTCGCGCCGAGCCTCGACATCGGCACGCTGCGCCCGGCCACGCTCACCGCGAGCGGCGGCAACCCCAATCTCAAGCCGTACCAGGCGAAGAACCTCGATTTGTCGCTCGAATGGTATCCGACGCGGACGACCACGCTGTCGGCGGCGGTGTTCTACAAGAAGGTGGACGATTTCATCATCCAGCTGTTCGGCGACGAACTGTTCCCGATCCGCAACGCGGGCAACGCGCAGGGCGTCGGGCTGCCGGTGGGTGGCCTGATCGTCGACCAGAACACCGCGCGCTTCAGCGTGCGGCGGCCGCGCAACGCCCAGTCGCTCGACATCAAGGGGCTCGAGCTCAACCTGGTGCACACGTTCGACTGGCTGCCGGGCGTGCTGAGCGGCTTCGGCGTCCAGGCCAATGCCACCTTCGTCAGCACCAACCGCGACTTCGACGTCAGTCAGGTGGGCCAGTCGTTCGCCGCGGAGGGGATCGGCAACTCGCAGAATGCCACCGTCTTCTACGAGAAGTACGGCATCTCGGCGCGCATCGCCTATAACCGCCGCGAGCGCTTCCTGCGCGAGCTCGCCGGCGGCGCCGGCAACGAGCCGATCTTCGTGCGCGACTATGGCCAGTTCGACGGCAGCGTCGCGGTGAACGTGACGCCCTACGCCCAGGTGTTCGTGGAGGGCACCAACCTGTTCAACGCCAAATATTACACCACCGGCCGCTTCGATAACCAGCTGCTGCAATACCAGAACTTCGGGCCGCGCTACGACGCCGGCGTGCGCTTCTCGTTCTGATCGCCGCGGCCCCGCGCCGGTCCTCGCGAGGGGGCGGGGTTGCCTACCTTCTCGGAATGAGCCCCTCCCCGTCAGGGGAGGGGTTGGGGCGGGGCGTCTCCGCAGACGCTACGTTCGTGGGAACGCCCCACCCCGATCCTCCCCTGACGGGGAGGAGGACGGCGTCCGGCGTCGGCGCTGCTCAGCCCCTCAGCCGCGCCGCGTGCCAGTCGAGCTGCTCGCCCATGAACGTCGACACGAACAGGTACGAATGGTCGTAGCCCGCGCGCATCCGCAGCTCGAGCGGGATGCCCGCCGCCGCGCAGGCGCGCGCGAGCAGTTCCGGGCGGAGCTGCTCGGCGAGGAAGGCGTCGGCCTCGCCTTGGTCGACCAGCAGCTCGGGCACGCGCGCGCCGTCCTCGATCAGCGCGACCGCGTCGTGGCGGCGCTTCGCCGCGGCGTCGTCGCCGAGGTAGCGGTCGAGCGCCTCGCCCCAGGGCACCTGCGTCGGCGCGACGATCGGCGCGAAGGCGGATACCGCGCGGTAGCGGCCTGGGTGACGCAGCGCCGCGGTCAACGCGCCGTGCCCGCCCATCGAATGGCCCATGATCGACTGGCGCGCCGCATCGACCGGGAATTCGGTCTCGATTAGCGCGGGCAGCTCCGCGGTGACATAGGACCACATGCGGTAATGCGTCGACCAGGGCGCCGCGGTGGCGTCGACGTAGAATCCGGCGCCCTCGGCGAAGTCCCAGCGGTCCTCGTCGGGCACCTCGTCGCCGCGCGGGCTGGTATCGGGCGCGACGAAGATCAGCCCGTGGCGCGCGCAATGCGCGCGATATTCGCCCTTGTCGGTGACGTTGGCGTGGGTACAGGTCAGCCCGGAGAGGTACCAGACGACCGGCAGCGTCGCGCCCGGCGCGTGATCGGGGACGTAGACCGAGAAGGTCATGTCGGTGCCGGTCGCGCCGCTGCGGTGGCGGTAGACGCCCTGCGTGCCGCCATGCGCGCGCGCGGTCGAGACGGTCTCCATGCTTCCTCCTCCGCTCAGGCGACGCGATGGGTCGCGCAGACCTTGTTGCCCGCGGGGTCGCGCAGATAGGCGAGGTACAGCTCGCGCCCGCCGGTGACGTGGCGCACGCCCGGCGGCGCCTCGATCGCGGTACCGCCGCTGGCGACACCAGCGGCGTGCCACGCCTCGACCTGCTCGGGCGAGGTCGCGCGGAACCCGAGCGTCCCGCCGTTGGCGTGGCTGGCGGGCTGGCCGTCGATCGGGCGCGTGACCAGGAAGCGGCCGCCGTCGTGCGCGTAGACCAACCGTCCCCACTCGTCGATCACGCCCGGCGCCGCGCCGAGCGCCCCCAGCGTCGCGTCGTAGAAGGTCTGGGCGGCGGCGATGTCGTCTGCGCCGAGCATGACGTGGCTGAACATGATCTCTCTCCTAAACTCCTCCCCGCTTGGCGGGGAGGGGGACCGCCGCGCGCAGCGCGGTGGTGGAAGGGGCTCGCCACGCAGCGCAGCGCTCGCGGAGAACCCCCTCCACCAGCCTGCGGCTGGTCCCCCTCCCCGTGCCGGGGAGGATTAATAAACCACCACGCTGCGGATGCTCTCGCCGGCGTGCATCAGGTCGAAGCCCTTGTTGATCTCGTCGAGGCTGAGCCGGTGCGTGATCATCGGGTCGATCTGGATCATCCCGTCCATGTACCAGTCGACGATCTTGGGCACGTCGGTGCGCCCGCGCGCGCCGCCGAAGGCGGTGCCCTTCCACACTCGCCCGGTGACGAGCTGGAACGGGCGCGTCGCGATCTCCTTGCCCGCCTCGGCGACGCCGATCACGATCGACTCGCCCCAGCCGCGGTGCGCGCTCTCCAGCGCCTGGCGCATCACCACGGTGTTGCCGGTGCAGTCGAACGTATAGTCGCCGCCGCCGTCGGTCATGGCGATCAGGTGCGGGACGAGGTCGCCCACGTCGCGCGGGTTGACGAAGTCGGTCATGCCGAAGCGGCGGCCCCAGTCCTCGCGGTCGGGGTTGATGTCGACGCCGATGATGCGGTGCGCGCCGGCCAGCCTGGCGCCCTGGATCACGTTGAGCCCGATTCCGCCGAGCCCGAACACGATCACGGTCGCGCCCGGCTCGACCTTGGCAGTGTTGACCACCGCGCCCACCCCGGTGGTGACGCCGCAGCCGATGTAGCAGCTGGTGTCGAACGGCGCGTCGGGGCGGATCTTGGCGACCGCGATCTCGGGCAGCACGGTGAAGTTGGAGAAGGTCGAGCAGCCCATGTAATGGTAGATCGGCTGGCCCTTGTAGCTGAAGCGGGTGGTGCCGTCGGGCATCAGCCCCTTGCCCTGGGTCGCGCGGATCGCGGTGCACAGGTTGGTTTTCTGGCTAAGGCACGACTTACACTGGCGGCACTCGGGCGTGTAGAGCGGGATGACGTGGTCGCCCGGCACCACGCTGGTGACGCCCGCGCCCACCTCGCGCACCACGCCGCAGCCCTCGTGGCCGAGCACGCTGGGGAACAGCCCCTCGCTGTCGAGCCCGTCGAGCGTATAGGCGTCGGTGTGGCAGATGCCGGTGGCCATGATCTCGACCAGCACCTCGCCGGCCTTCGGTCCCTCCAGGTCGAGCTCGACGATCTCGAGCGGCCGCTTGGCCTCGAACGCGACGGCGGCGCGGGTCTTCATGGGGCGGCCTCTCTGTCTTAAGGATCGGCTGCGTCTCTATGCCGCGGGCGCGGCGGCTTCAACCGTCGCGGCACCCTTCTGCACCGCGCCGCGCGTCGCTACACCGCAGCGATGACCGACACTCCCCGCCCCCTCGCCGGCCTGCGCGTGCTCGAGCTGGCGCGCATCCTCGCCGGCCCCTGGGCGGGGCAGCTGCTCGCCGATCTCGGCGCCGACGTGATCAAGGTCGAGCGCCCCGGCGAGGGCGACGACACGCGCCACTGGGGGCCACCCTTCGTCCGCGGCGCCGATGGCAGCGACCTGTCGGCGGCCTATTACCATGCCTGCAACCGCGGCAAGCGCTCGGTCGCGATCGACATCGCCACGTCTGAAGGCCAGGCGCGCGTCGCCGCGCTCGCCGCCGGGGCCGACGTGGTGATCGAGAATTACAAGCTCGGCGGCCTCGTCAAATACGGGCTCGACGCAGCGACGCTGCGCGCGCACCACCCGCGGCTGATCGTGTGCTCGATCACCGGCTTCGGCCAGACCGGCCCCTACGCCGCGCGTGCCGGCTACGACTTCATCGTCCAGGGCATGGGCGGGCTGATGTCGATCACCGGCGAGCCCGACGGCCCGCCGCAGAAGACCGGCGTCGCCACCGCCGACCTGTTCACCGGCGTCTACGCCACCGTCGCGATCCTCGCCGCGCTACACGCGCGCGAGCGCACCGGCGCGGGCACGCACATCGACATGGCGCTGCTCGACACACAGGTCGGCGTGCTGGCGAACCAGGCGCTCAACTGGATGGTCGGCGGCGCGGTGCCGCGGCGGATGGGCAACGGCCACGCCAATCTCGCGCCGTACCAGAGCTTCCCGACCAGCGACGGCGACCTGATCGTGGCGGTGGGCAACGATCGCCAGTTCGCGCGGCTGTGCGCGGTGCTCGCGATCCCGACGCTGGCGGAGGACGCGCGCTTCGCCACCAATCCGGCGCGCGTGGCGAACCGCGCCGCGTTGCTGCCGGTCCTGATTGAGCGGACGCTGACCTGGACGAGCGCCGCGCTGCTCGCCGCGCTGGAAGCGGCGGGGGTGCCGGTCGGGCCGGTCAATCGCATCGACGAGGTGTTCGCCGACCCGCAGGTGGTCGCGCGCGGCATGCGACTGCTGGTGCAGGGACTGCCGGGGCTGGCGACGCCGATCGTTCTCGACGGCACGCGGGCGGTCGCGGAGCGGGCGAGCCCACGGCTGGGCGAGCATGACGGCGCCGAATGGGGGTGAGCTCTCAATCCTCCCCGCTCGCAGGGAGGATTGGCGTTACGCCCGCGGCGGCACGCCCGCGCGGGTCGCGCGGTGGCGGTCATAGGCCTTTTTCGCCACATAGGCGCCGCCCAGTGCCATGCCGAGCGGCCCCATCCGGGTCACCGCGCGGGTCGCCAGCGCGCCGACCATCGCGCCGCCGACGCCGCCGCGACCGTCGCGCCGGTCGAGTTCGCGCCCGAGCAGCGCGCCGATGATGGTCCTGATCATGCCTTCACCCTTTCCGAGATGGTGTCGCCGAGCGTCTCCAGCCCCTTCAGCACGCCCCAGCCGACCGCGTAGGTGAACGCGACGGGCAGGACGAGCTTGAGGACGTTGGCGGTGATCGCGCCGTAGAGCGCCCCGTCCGCAGCGCTGTCGTCGCCGGACATGGCGTCGATCGCGCCGCCGATCAGCGCGCCGATGGTGGTAGCACCCATGTGGATTGACCCTCGTCGTTGCGCTGCATCAATGCTGCGGGACGACGGCGGTTCCTCCGCGCTCTTACGTGCTCCTGCGCATGCAGGAGTACGAGGCCGTGATCAGCGCAGGTAGGTGAACAGCGACAGCTGCGACAGCTTGGAGAAGCTCGCCTGGGTCGCCGACAGGATCGTCATCGTCTTGGACAGCTCGGTGTACGCCTGGGTGACGTCGGTGTCCTCCAGTGTCGAGCGCAGCTCGGCGCGGTCGACGCTGGCGTTGGTCAGCAGGTTCTGCTGGAGATCGACCCGCGCCGCGCGCGCGCCAACCGAGGCCTGTACGGTCGAGACCTGATCGCTCGCGGTCTTGAGCGAGTCGATCGCGGCGCGTGCCTTCTCGCCGGTCGGCTCGCCCGCCTGCAACGCGGTGGCCAGCGCCGACAGCATCGCCAGCGTGTCGCCCTTGCCCGAGGTGAAGATCCGCGCCGCGGTCTCGGTCGGCTGGATCGACAGGCCGTTCTCGCCGATCGGCACCTCCGACAGGCTGGGCGCGGTATTGTAGGTGAAGGTGCCGTCCTTGTTGTCGATCACCGCGGGCGTTCCCGCCGCGCTGCCGAACAGCGGCTGGCCGCGCAGGTCGTTGGTGTTGCCGAGCGAGACCAGCGTCGCGATCACCGACTGGAGCTGGTCGCCGATCACCTTGCGATCCGACGCGCCGAGCGTGTCGGTGGCGGCGTTGTTCACCAGCTCGGTGGCGCGCTGCATCTGCTCCGTGATCGAGCCCATCGTGCCGTCGGCCTGCTTGAGCAGCGAGCCGGCGAGATCGAGGTTAGTCTTGAACGCGCCCGCATCGGCGTCCTTGCGGTCGAACTCGGCGAGCTGCTGCGCCACCGCGACATTCTCGGACGGCGAGCTGATCTTCTTGCCGGTGGCGATCTGGGTCTGCAGCTTGGTCGCGGTCGTCATCAGCGCGCCCATCCGGGCGGCGGAGCGATCGTATAGGAGGTTGCTGGAGATCTGCATGGCGGCTTACCTGATCTCGAGGATCGACTGGAAGGTCTCGCGCGCGACCTGGATCACGCGGCTGGACGCCTGATAGGCCTGCTGGAAGCGGACGAGATCGACCGCCTCCGAGTCGAGGTTGACCCCCGAGGCCTCGGACCGCGCGGTCACCGCGCCGTCGTAGATCGCGGTCTGCGCGTCGCCCACCAGCCGGCGCTGCTTCAGAGTCGCGGCATTGTCGGTGGTGAGCGCCTGGACCTTGCTCTCGAACTGGTTGCCGGTGCGCAGCGCGGCGAGCGCGGCGAGGTTGGACGAGTCGCGCACGCCCCCGCCGGTCTTGGCCGCGGCAATCTGGCTGCCGTCGGTCAGCGCGACCGAGAAGTCGGCCGGGTCGCTGGTGTTGGCGAAGAAGGGCTTGCCCTGCGCGCCGGTGAGATCCTGCCCCTGCTTCTGCAGGTCGTTGACGCTGGTGGTGAGATCGGCGGCGATCGCGCCGAGCTGGTCGCGCGTGGCGGCGATCCGCTGCGCGCCCTCGACCATGCCCGCCAGCGCGCCGCCCTCGGGATTGGCCTGGACCGCGACGCCGCTCGGCTTGAGCACGTTGAGCACCGCGTTGCCGCCGGTGCGCGCGTAGCTCATCTCGCTCGCCTCTTTCGGATCGACCAGCACAGGGCCGTTGCTGGCGCCGGCGCGCACGGTGGCGCGGCCGAAATCGTCGACCTGGACGTTGACCTCGGTCAGCGCACTCATCTGCTGGAGCAGGTCGTCGCGCTGGTCGGCCAGCCCCGCAGCCGCGGCCGAGCCCGGCTGCGACTTGACGATGCCCTGGTTGACCTTGAGCAGCGCCTGGCTCAGCCGGTTGAGCTCGCCCACCGTCTGCTGCGCCTTGGTGTCGAGCTCGGCCATGCCGTCGTCGAGTGCCTTGGCGGTGACCTTGAACGAGTCGGCCAGCGTCGCGGCGCTGCCCAGCATGCCGGCGCGCAGCGCGCTCGAGGTCGGCTCGGCCTGGAGCGCGGTGCTCGCCGCGAAGAAGCCGGTCAGGTTGGTCGACAGTGCGCCGCCGGTCATCGCGCCCTCGATCCGCTCGAGCCAGACCGTGCTCGCCTCGGTCTTCTTGGCGTCCGAGCTGGCGCTGCGCACCGAGGCCTCGAGATAGGGGCTGCTGTTGCGCGCGATCCCGTCGACCACCGCGCCCATGCCGTTGAGCGACGAGTTCCAGCCGTTGCTGGTCTGCACCTCGCGGATCGTCGCGCTGCGCCGCACGTAGGACGCGTTGCCGGCGTTGGCGATGTTCTCCGACGTCGTCGTCAGCGCGGTCTGGTACGCGCGGACGCCCGAAGCGCCGATGGAGAGCAGATCACTCATTCCACCGGCGTGCCATGATTCCCGTTAAGATCAGGTTGAGATTGCGCGAGGAACTTGCTCATCGCCGCGCCGATGCCGATCGGTTTGTGGGTCGCCATCTCCTGCACCACCTTCTGGTCCGACATGTCGCGGAAGGTGGTGAGCGCCTTGCTGTCGAACAGTGGGTCGGCGAGTTTGGCCTGGCGCATCGACTTCAGCATCATGCCGGTGAACACCGATTCGAACTGCTGCGCGGCCTTGTCGAGGTTGGCCTTGGTCGCGGTGCGGCTGAGCCCGGTGTCGAGCCCGGTCTTGCCGGTGATCGCGACGCCCCCAACACTCGCAGGGATCCCGTTGACCGGTGAGTCGCCCATCAGAGCACCACCAGCTCGGCCTTGAGCGCGCCGGCCTCCTTGAGCGCCTCGAGGATCGCGACCAGGTCCGCGGGGCTCGCGCCGATGGCGTTCACCGCCTTCACCACGTCGGCCAGCTTGGGGCCGGGCGCGAGCAGGAACATCGGCTTCTTCTCCTCCGAGACCTGGACGTTGGAGCGGTTCTCCAGCGCGGTCTGGCCCTGGCTGAGCGGCGCGGGCTGGCTGATGCGCTGGTTCTCGTCGATGCGGACGGTGAGCTTGCCGTGCGTCACCGCCGCCGCGCCGACGCGCACCGCCGAGTTGATCACCACCGTGCCGGTGCGCGCGTTGACGATCACCTTGGCGGGCGGCTCGGCCGAGGCGACGTCGAGGTTCTCGATCTCGCTCATCAGCGTGGCGCGCACGTCCGCGCCGGTCGGCGCGCGCACCGCCACGGATACCGCGTCGATCGCCTGCGCGGTGCCGGCGCCGAACTTGCGGTTGATCGAGGCGGCGACGTTCTGCGCGGTGGTGAAGTCGGCGCGCTGGAGGTTGTAGGTGACGAAGGGCGTGTCGGCGAAGCCGGTCGCGACCGCGCGCTCCACGGTCGCGCCCTCGGGGATGCGGCCAGTCGAGGGGATGTTGACGACGATCTTGGAGCCGTCCGCGCCCTCGGCGCCGAGCCCGCCGACCGCGAGATTGCCCTGCGCCATGGCGTAGACCTGCCCGTCGGCGCCGAGCAGCGGCGTCAGCACCAGGCTGCCGCCGCGCAAGCTCTTGGCCTTGCCCATCGAGGCGACGGTGATGTCGATCCGCTGCCCGGGCTTGGCGAAGGCAGGCAGCTCGGCGGTGATCAGCACCACCGCGGCGTTCTTGAGGCCGGGGTTGACGCCCGCGGGCAGCTGGAGCCCGAAGCGCGACGCCACCGCCTTCACCGACTGGACGGTATATTCGAGATTGTCGTCGCCGGTGCCGGGCAGGCCGACCACGACGCCGTAGCCGGTCAGCTGGTTGGCGCGGATGCCCTGGAAGCCGCCGAGATCCTTGATCCGGTCGGCGTGGGCAGGGCCGGCGAGCGCGGCGGCGAGCGCGGCGAGCGCGAGGAGCAGCTGGCGGATCATCAGAACGGGCTCACGACCTGGAAGAAGCGGGACAGCCAGCCCTGCCGGCTGGACCGTGCGACGTCGCCCTTGCCGGTATAGGCGATCTGCGCGTCGGCGACGCGGGTGGAGGGCACGCGATTGTCGCGGTCGACGTCGGCGGTACGGACAATGCCCTTGATCTGGACGAACTCGTCGCCGCGGTTGAGCGTCACGCGCTTCTGCCCGCGCACCAGCATCGTGCCGTTGGGGTAGACTTCGGCGACGGTGACCGAGACCTCGCCCGAGAGCGAGTTGGCCTGGTCCGCGGTGCCGCTGCCGTTGAAGCCGCGCTTGCCACTCGAGCCCACGTCGGTGCCGCTGACGATCCCGCCGAGCGGGCCGGTCGAGGGCGGGGTGAGCGAGAAGCTGCCGTCCGAGGCGAGCTTGGACGAGGACGACTTGGAGGCGGCGGTGCGCTCCACCAGCACGATCGTCAGCGGGTCGCCGACGCGGCGCGCGCGCCACCCCTCGTAGAGCGCGGCATAGCCGTCGGCGACCTGGAAGATCGACCCGTTGGCGGCGGGCGGCGCGGGCGGCTGGGCGGGTGCGTGCACCGCGGAGAAATCCTCCGCCGGCTTCTTCTTGAGCACCTTGCCGAGAAGCCCGGCATGCGCGGGCGCGGGCACCAGCGCGGCGGCGGCGAGCGCGCCGAGCGCGGCGTTTAGGGCGACCCGCGCGCGGCGGCGGAGAGACATGGTCGAGGTCATCGCCGAGTCTATGACAGATTTTGGTTAACGTATTTCAGCATGTCGTCCGTCGCCGAGATCATCTTCGAGTTGACCTCATAGGCGCGCTGGGTCTCGATCATGTCGACCAGCTCTTCCACGACGTTGACGTTGCTCGCCTCCAGCGTGCCCTGGCGGACGCGGCCGCGACCGTCCTCGCCCGGCACGCCGAGGTTGGCGGCGCCGCTGGCGGCGCTCTCGGTGAGGAAATTGTCGCCCGTCGCGGTCAGCCCCGCCGGGTTGGGAAAGCTGGCGACCTGGATCTGGCCGAGGTTCTGCGCCTGGTCCTGCCCCGGCACGGTGGCCGAGACGGTGCCGTCGAGCCCGATCGTGATCTGCGTGGCGTTGGCGGGCACGGTGATGCCCGGCATCACCTGATAGCCCTGACTGGTGATCAGCAGGCCCTCGGGCGAGCGCGAGAAGTTGCCCGCGCGGGTGTAGCCGAGCTGGCCGCCGGGCATCTGCACCTGAAAATAGCCGTCACCGTCGAGCGCGAGGTCGAGGCTGTTGCCGGTCTGGTTCATCGAGCCCTGCGTCTCGGTGCGCGACGTGCCCTGCACGCGCACGCCGGTGCCGAGGTTGAGCCCGGTGGCGTATTTGCTCTCCGCGGTCGACTGCGCGCCAGCGGCGGTGACGACCTGGTACGACAGCGTCTCGAACGAGGCGCGGTCGCGCTTGAAGCCGGTGGTGCTGACGTTGGCGAGGTTGTTCGAGATCACTCGCATGCGCGTGTCCTGGGCGTCGAGCCCGGTACGCGCGATGTGCATGGCGGACGTGGTCATGGTCTAATCCTTCCTCAGCCCGGCAGGCGCATCACCGATGCGCTCGACTCGTCCATGGATTTGGCCTCCTTGAGCAGGTTGGCCTGGAGCTCGTAGCTGCGCTGGTTCTCGATCATGTCGACCAGCGCCTCGGTCATGTTGACGTTCGATCCCTCGAGCGCGCCCGCGGTGACCTTGCCGTCGAGGTTCTCGGGCAGCGTGCCGCCGCCGCGCACGTGGAGCAGGTTGTCGAGCCCCTTCACCGTGTCGGACCCGGCCGAGGAGACCAGCTTGAGCCGGTCGATCACCTGCGGCTGCCCGCTCTTGTCGCCCTGCGGCACGATCGAGACCGAGCCGTCCGAGCCGATCGACACCGACTCATAGGGCGGCAGCGTGATCGGGCCGCTCGATCCCATCACCAGGAAGCCGTCGCCGGTCTGGAGCGTGCCCGATTCGGAGACGGTGAAGTCGCCGCGGCGGCTGTATGCCTCGCTGCCGTCGGCACCCTGGACGGTGAGCCAGGTGTCGCGGTCGCCCAGCGCGACGTCGAGCGGGCGACCGGTCTGCTGCATCGCGCCCGGCGCGCGGTCGGCATCGCGCACCTCCTCCGAGGTGGGCGCGCGCGCCGACAGCTGCGACGTGCCGTCGGAGAGGATGATGCGGTCGAACGAGACGCGGTCGGCGCGGAAGCCGGTGGTGGACGCGTTCGCCATGTTGTTGGCGATCGCGGCCTGCGCCTGCATGTGCGCGCGCAGGCCCGTCGCCGCGGTGTAGACCAGCTTGTCCACTTACATCCTCTCCTAGAACCCCGCCCCCGTGCTTACGCGCGGATGTTGAGGATCGACTGCGAGACCTGAGTCGCCGTATCCAGGGCCTTGGCGTTCGCCTGGAAGTTGCGCTGTGCCGCAATAAGGTTAACAAGCTCTTCGGTGATATCGACGTTGGAGCCCTCGAGCTGGCCCGACTTCAGGCTGCCGAAGCCCTCCGCCGCGGCGAAGCCGAGCGTCGCCTTCCCCGAGATGCCGGTCGCCTGCCAATAGTTGCTGCCGGCCTGGCGCAGCCCGGTCGGCGCCGAGAACTTGGCGATCGCCACCTTGCCCAGCGGCACGATGTCCGAGTTCGAGTAGCTCGCCTTGATGATGCCCGCGTCGTCGACGGTGATGCCGACCAGCTGGCCGACCGCGACGCCGTCCTGCGTGCGTGCGCTCACCGCCGCCGCCGCCGCGGTCTGGGTCGAGCCGGTGAGGTCGAGCGAGATGCCCTGCGCCGCGGCGCCCGAGGCGGGGATGAAATCCTCGAACTGGATCGTCTGCGCGCCCGTCAGCGCGCCCTTGGTGTCGTACACTTGGGTGATCGGGCCGGCCGAGGTCTGGCCCTGCGGCGTCAGCATCTGGTCGCCGACGTAGGTGAAGACCTGCCACGTGCCGGTGTTCGGCGGCGTCGCGGCGGGCTCGCCCTCCTTGGTGCGGACGTAATAGCTCGTCATCGTCATCGGGTTGCCGTTGGCGTCGTAGATGCGCGTGGCGACCGAGTTGTTGTACGTCGTCGTGTCGGTGCGCTTGAACGCGGCCGGGTCCTTCACCGTCGCGGTGGACGGGATCTGCACCTTGGTGGCGACGTTGTTGGTCATCTTCGGGGTGCCGCTGGTCGGCTGGATCTGCAGGTTGGTCAGCGACTTGTCGCCGGTCGCCGTGACGTTGCCGTCGTTGTCGACGGGGTAGACCATCAGGTAGCTGCCCTGCGCGTCGATCACGTTGCGGCTCTCGTCCACGGTGAAGGCGCCGGTGCGGGTATAGTTGACCTGGTCCGACAGGCCGGTCGACTTCACCACGAAGAAGCCCTCGCCCAGGATCTGCATGTCGAGCGCGCTCTTGGTCTGGTTCGACGAGCCGTCGCTGAACTGCTGCACCGTGCCCTTCACCGATACGCCCGAACCGACCATCTTGCGCGGGTCGGTCGACACGTTCGACGAGATCACGTCGGCGAAGGCGGTGCGGCTCTTCTTGAAGCCGTTGGTGGAGACGTTGGCGAGGTTGTGGCTGATGACCGACATGTCGGTCTGCATGGCCTGGAGACCGGAGAGCGAGGTGAAGAAGGACATGGTGCGTGCTCCTGGGGAAAGCGGGAAGAGGGAAAGAAGGGGTTAGGCGACCTTGCGGACCGCGGACGGGTCGACCGTGCCGAGCCCGGTGACGTTGAGGACGGGCGCGCCGCCGGCGGGCAGGCTGGCGGATTCCACCGGCGCCCAGACGAGCGAGGTGGCGTCGACCAGGGCCGAGCCCTTCGCCGCCTCGACAGAGACGGTGTAGGGACCGTTCTCGATCTTGTTGCCGGCGTCGTCCTTGCCGTCCCAGCTGTAGCTGGCCTCGCCCGCCGCCTGGGCGCCGAGCTGGATGTTCTTGACGACTCGGCCGTCCTTGTCGGCGATCGAGACGTCGACGTCGGTCGCGTCGCCGGCCAGCTCGACAGCGCCGGCGATCCCGCCCGAGGTGCGCTCATAGGCGGTCGTGCCAGCGGTCAGCACGGTGCGGCCGACATAGCCCATCGCGTCGGTGGCGGTGGTGGAGTTGAGCCGCCCGCTGATGCCCGACAGCGTCTGGTTCATCTCGCTGATGCCCGCGACCGACGAGAATTGCGCCATCTGCGCGACCATCTGCGTGTTGTCGACCGGGTTGAACGGGTCCTGATAGGCCAGCTGTGCGGTCATCAGCGCGATGAAGTCCTTCTGACCCAGCGTCGACTTGCCGGTGGTGGCGCTGACGCCCGCGGCGGTGGTGGTGTTCGAGCGCGCCACGCCGGCCGAGGCGAAGATCGCGTCCTGCGTGGCCTTGTCGGTGGCGGAGGTGTTGGCGGTGATGCTGGTCATGATCAGCGGCCCATCTTGAGGGTGTCGAGGATCAGCGTCTTGGCGGTCTGCATGACCTCGACGTTGTTCTGGTAGGTGCGCGCGGTCTCCATCATGTCGACCAGCTCGCGCGACTCATCGACCGCGGCGTCGAAGACGTAGCCGTCCTTGTTCGCCATCGGGCTGCCGGGATCGTAGCGCTTGGTCGGCGCCTCGCCGGCGGTGACGATCTGCTGCACGTCGGTGGTGGAGAGCCCGCTGGCCGCGTCGAAGCTGGTGCGGAACACCGGCTTCATCGTCTTGTAGGCGGCCTCCTCCGAGCCCGCGACGCCGCCCGCGTTGGCGAGGTTGGAGGCGGTGGTGTTCATCCGGGTCAGCTGCGCCGACATCGCGCGGCCGGCGACCTGGAAGATGGTGAGCGGGGAGCCGGACATCGTCTTACTCCCCCTTCAGCGCGCGCGTGATCTGGCCGATGCGCCCGTTGAGGAACGAGAGCGTCGTCTGATACTGGACCGCGTTCTCGGCGAAGGCGGTCTGCTCGGTGGAGAGCTCCACCGTATTGCCGTCCATCGAGGGCTGGGTCGGCACGCGATACTTCAGCGCGTCGCCGACACCGTCCGCGCCGCGCTGCTCGACCGCGCCGAGCGCGGCCTGGAAGTCGATGTCGCGGGCCTTGAAATTGGGCGTGGACGCGTTGGCGATGTTCGACGCGAGCACGCCCATGCGCTGGCTGCGCACCTCCAGGGCTGCTCCGTGAACTCCGAACAAACTCTCAGCCACTGGCCGAACCTCCATGCGAGACGGGGATCGCCCGTCGCCTTCGCGGGTATGTCAGCAAGCCGCGTGCCAATTGCTTCGTGCGGGGCGGATCGGGGGCCGGGAGGTGCGGAGCGGCAAGGGCTTGCCGGTTGCCGGCGCGGTTTGCCGGCAAACGGCGCTGACGGGTGGTCGCCGGATAGCTGCTGGACCGGTGGCCAGGAGCTCGCAGGACCGCGGACGCTACCGTGCTCGGCGAAGGCCGGAGCCCAGGTGGGAAGGCGGTGGTGAGACCCACGCAGGTCCGCGCAACTGGCCCCCGGCCTCCGCCGGGGCACGTGCGGAGTGGGGCTCTCCTCACTCCCCCCTCCTTCCTTCATGCTGAACTCGTCTCAGGATGACGCTAGTGGAGGGGGTGAGCGCCACTGCCGCCTTCCCACCTGGCCCCCGGCGTGCGCCGGAGCGGTAGAGGATGAAGCGCCGACCTCCTCACGATCGCGCACCGAACTGGCCCGCCCCTTGCAATGACGCGGGCATGACTCCCGGCATGTTCCTCGACCCCGCCGCGCTCGCGATCGTATTCGGCGGCACCGCGCTCGCCGCGGCGCTTCGAACTCCCGCGCGCGACCTCGGCCGCGCTTTGCTCGCGCTGCGCGTGCTGCCGCGCCGCCGCTTCCGCGCCGACACACGGCTCGACCAGATCGCCGCGCTCAGCCGCATCGCCGCGCGTCACGGCGTCCACGCGCTCGACCGCAGCGTGATCCACGACGGCGACGTCGCCGCCGCGGTGGCACTGATCGTCGACGGCGCGCAGCCGGACGCGGTGGTCGCCGCGCTCGATACCGCGCGGCGCGCCCGCATCGAGCGCCACCGCCTCGTCACCGACTGCTGGACCGGCGTCGCCGAGGCCGCGCCGGCGCTCGGCATGGTCGGCACCTTGGTCGGGCTGGTCGCGATGTTCACGCGGATGAGCGACCCGGGCGCGATCGGCGCGGCGATGGCGGTCGCGCTGCTCGCTACCTTATATGGCGCGCTGCTCGCCAACCTCGTCGCCATGCCGATCGCCACCCGTCTGCGCGCCGCCGCACGGGCCGAGGCGATCGAGCGCGCGCGCCTCGTCGCTCCGCTGGCCGAGCTCGCCGCGCGCGAGGCGCCGCGCGTGCGCGCCGGCGCGCGGCTCCACCCCGCGCCCGAGCCCGTCGCCGTCGCGGGCGACGCGGCCGAGGACGCCGACATCGTCTCGCACGAGCGGGCAGCATGAGCGACGACGATCTGCTCGCCGACGAGGCGCCCGCGCGCGCGCTGTGGCTGATGACGCTGGCCGATCTCGCCTTGCTGCTCGTCGGCTTCTTCGTGCTGCTCCAGGCCAACCAGCAGCTCGACCCGCGCGCGCTCGCGGCCGGGCTGGCCGAGGGCTTCGGCGTCGAGGCGCCCGCGGCGATGCCGGTGGCGAGCTACGGCGTGAGCGGCTTCGCGCCGGGCAGCGCGACGCCCCCCGGCACGCCCGCCGCGCTCGCCGCCTGGGCGCGCGCCGAGCTGCGCGACCCGCGCGTGAGCCTCACCGTCACCGGCGCGACCGACGGCACCGCCGCGGACGTCGACCCGCGCTCGCGCAGCGCCACCCTCCTCGCCGCCGATCGCGCGCGCGCGGTCGCCGCGGCGCTGGCCACCGCGGGCGTGCCCGACGCGCGGCTCGGCCTCGCCACCGCGGTGCGCCCCGGCCGCCGCCAGGTACTCGTCACGCTCGCGTTCGCGGGCGAACAAGGGAAAAAGCCATGATCGCCGCCCTTCTTCTCGCCGCCGCCGCCACCGGCGCCGGCTTCCAGGACACCGAAGCGCTCGACCGCGCCGTCGCCGCCTTCACCGCGCGCCCGATCGGCAGCGAGGGCGGCGCGCGCGCCCCGGTCGACGCGCGGCTGCGGCTCGCCGCCTGCCCGATGGTGGCGATGTCGTGGCGCACCGAGGCGCATGACGCCGTAGTGATCGCCTGCGCCGGCCCGTCGTGGCGGCTGTTCGTCCCCGTGATCGCGCCGCCACGTGCCGCCGGCGCGGTGGCGCCGCGTACCGCCGCGGCCGCCGCGATGCCGGTACGCGCGAACCCGGTGATCCGCCGCGGCGACGCGGTGACGATCGAGGCGGGCAGCGACGGCTTCGCGATCACGCGCGAGGGCGTCGCGATCGCCGACGCCGCCCCCGGCGCGCGCGTGATGATCAAGGTGGACGACGCGCCCCGCCCGGTGCAGGCGGTGGCGGTCGAGGCGGGGCGCGCGACGCTGCCCGGCTGGCCCGAATGAGCGGCGATAAAAAAGTGCTAAAGTCGCGCCACAGCCTGTCGTTTTTCCCGATGTCCACGGGGACCGACAGGTGCAGAGATGGTGGAAGCGGTAGGAACATCGACGATCAAGGCGAACGACCTGCGGGTCGCCGGCGTGACGCGCGTCAGCGCGCCGATGCCGGCCGCCGCCCCGGTCGCCAGCAGCGCGACGACCGCGACCGTGGCGCCGCAGACGCTCGCCAAGTCGCTCGCGGCGGAGCCGCCGGTCGACGGGGATCGCGTGCAGCAGATCAAGACCGCGATCGCCAACGGCACCTTCCCGCTCTCGCCCGCGACCATCGCGGACCAGTTCATCGCACTTCGTTTCGACTGGATGGCCAATGAACAGGCGTGACGCGCTGGTGCGCGTGATCGACATGCTCCACGCCGAGATCGCGGCGCTGAAGGCCAACGACATGGCCGGGCTGGAGCGCGCCACCGGCAACAAGCTGCGCGCGATCGAGACGCTCCGGTCGCTCGGCGACGGCCCGGCCGATGCCGAGCTGCGCGGGCTGGTCGAGGAGGCCGACCGGCTCAACGACACCTGCCGCATCTACGTCAACCTGATGGCGGCAAATGTCCGCCGCCGCCTGCAACTTCTTTCCGGCCAGGGCGGCGGCGCCTACGGCCGCGCGGGCTTGGCTTACGCGTAAGGGGGAAGGACCCGACTGCGCTTCGATCCCCCCCTGCAAGGGGAGGTGGCAGGCCGCAGGCCTGACGGAGGGGTGTCCCCGGCGGTGAGGGAGCGCGACCTATCCGGCCGCGACACCCCTCTCCATCAGCGCTGACGCGCTGCCACCTCCCCTTGCAGGGGAGGATCGTTGATACCCTGCGGCCCTGCGACGCTCCATCTGGCACGCCTCTTGCTTCACGCAGGGCATGACCGTCTCCGCGCTCACCCCGGCCACCGGCCGCGTTACCTCCGCGATCCAGCGCGCGGCGCAGCGCACCGGCGTCGACTTCAACTATCTCCTTGGCCAGGCCAAGATCGAGAGCGGGCTCAACGCCAGCGCGCGCGCCAGCACCTCCTCCGCCTCGGGCCTGTACCAGTTCGTCGAGCAGAGCTGGCTCGCGGTGGTGAAGAAGCACGGCAGCGAGCATGGCCTGGGCTGGGCGGCGGACAGCATCCAGCAGTCGGGCGGGCGCTTCACCGTCAGCGGCGGCAACCGCGCCGCGGTGCTGGGGCTGCGCAACGATCCCGAGGTCGCCTCGCTGATGGCGGCCGAGCATGCCAGCGACAACAAGGACGCGATCGAGGCGTCGACCGGCCGCACGGCGACCGGCACCGACCTCTATATGGCGCACTTCCTCGGGCTGGGCGGCGCGCGCACCTTCCTCTCGGCGATGCAGAACAACCCCGAGCGCAGCGCCGCCTCGCTCTTCCCCGCCGCCGCGCGCGCCAATCGCGGCGTCTTCTTCGACAGCGACGGCTCCGCACGCTCGCTCGGCGAGGTGTACCAGCGCTTCGCCGGCAAGCTGGGCGACGGCGCCGCCCCGGTCGGCGCGGCCTCGCCGTCCGACCGGCTGCAGTTCGCCGCGCAGGCGCTGGCGATGGGCGACGAGAACACCGTCGTCACCGGCGCGGGCGAGAGCGCGACCGACGCGCTCGCCTGGGCCAAATCGACGCTCGGCCAGATCAAGGGCAGCCAGGCGCAGCAGGCCAGCCTGCTCCGGCCGACCCCCGCCAACGCGCGGCTCGCCTACATGATGCTCGCACGGATGGGGAACTGATCCGATGAAGCTGCTCAGCCACGCGCGCCAGGCCGCGCTGCCCTTCGCGATCCTGCTGCTCGTCGTTCTCATGGTGGTGCCGATCCCGGCCTTCATGCTGGACGTGTTCTTCATCATGAACATCACGATCAGCCTCGCGGTGCTGATGGTGGCGCTCAACGCCGAGAAGCCGCTCGACTTCTCGTCCTTCCCGACGGTGCTGCTGTTCGCGACGCTGTTCCGGCTCGGCCTCAACGTCGCCTCGACGCGCATCGTGCTGGTTCACGGCCACACCGGCTCGGCCGCGGCGGGGCATGTGATCGAGGCGTTCGGCTCGTTCGTGATCGGCGGCGACTATGTCGTCGGCCTGTTCGTCTTCGCGATCATCGTCATCATCAACCTGATCGTGGTCACCAAGGGCGCCGGCCGCGTCTCCGAGGTGTCGGCGCGCTTCACGCTCGACGCGCTGCCCGGCAAGCAGATGGCGATCGACGCCGACCTCAACGCGGGCCTGATCACCCCCGACGACGCCAAGAAGCGCCGCGTCGAGGTCGCCACCGAGGCCGACTTCTACGGCTCGATGGACGGTTCGTCCAAGTTCGTGAAGGGTGACGCGGTCGCCGGCCTGCTGATCCTCGCCGCCAATATCGTCGGCGGTCTGATCCTCGGCCCGGTCAGCCACGGGCTGACCATCGCCAAGGCGGCGCAGAGCTACACCATGCTGGCGATCGGCGACGCGCTGGTGGCGCAGGTGCCCGCGCTGCTGCTCTCGATCGCCGCCGCCTCGATCGTCACCCGCGTCAGCTCGGACAAGGACCTCGCCGGCCAGATCGGCGGCCAGTTCGGCTCGGCGCGCACCTGGGCGCCGGTGGCGGTGATCCTGACCTTGCTCGGGCTGCTGCCCGGCATGCCGCACTTCGTCATCCTGCCGCTCGCCGCCACCGCCGGCTTCGCCGCGTGGAAGCTCCACCAGAACGCCAAGCGCCCGCAGATCGTCGAGGCTCCGGTTCAGGTCGAGCAGCCCGATCCGTCGAAGATCGGCTGGGACGAGGTGACCGAGGCGATGATGGTCAACCTCGACGTCGGCTACGGCCTGGTGCCGCTGGTGGACGAGCGCCGCGGCGCGCCGCTGATGAGCCGCCTCACCGGCGTGCGCCGCCAGCTGAGCAAGGAGCTGGGCTTCGTGGTGCCGCAGGTGCGCGTGCGCGACGACATCAACCTCGCACCCTACACCTATCGCGTGATGCTCGGCGGCGTGTGCGTCGGCGAGGACCAGGTCTCGCCCGACGAGATGCTCGCGCTCGACACCGGCCAGGGCTTCGGCGAGCTGCTCGGCAAGAAGGCCAAGGACCCGACCTTCGGGCTCGACGCCACCTGGATCTCGCCGGGCGACGCCGATGCCGCGACCGGTCAGGGCTATCTCGTGGTCGACGCCGGCACGGTGATGGCGACGCATCTCAACCACGCGCTCGGCGCCAACGCCGCCGACCTGCTCGGCGCGGACGAGGTGCAGTCGCTGCTCGACGGGCTCAAGGAGCGCGCGCCGCAGCTGGTCGCCGCGCTGGCGCCACTGCCGCAGACCGCCCTGGTGGCGGTGCTCAAGGGGCTGCTGTCCGAGGGCATCCAGCTGCGCGAGTTCCGCCGCATCGCCGCCGCGATCTCGATGGCCGCGCAGAAGACGCACGATCCGGTCGAGCTGATCGAGCTGATCCGCCCCGAGCTGGGCCCGCTGATCATCGCCAAGCTGGCCGGCGTGCGCGAGCCGCTGCGCGTCATGACGCTCGAGGGCGGGCTGGAGCAATTGCTCGGCCAGGGGCTGCGCAGCGATCCCAGCCGCCAGGTGATCGAGCCCGAGCTCGGCCGCCGCATCGTCGACGCGCTCCAGGATGCGGCGCAGCCGCTGATGGCCGAGGCCAAGCCGTTCGCGCTCGTCGTGCAGCCCGCGATCCGCGTCGCCGTCCGCAAACTCATCCGCACCGTTCTTCCGGATACCCCTGTCATGAGCTTCTTCGAAGTGCCCGAGGACAAGGCCGTCGAGGTCGTCGCGATCATCGGCGGCCAGCACCAGCCGCAGGCGCTGGCGGCATGAGCGCCGAGCCGATGCGCGGCGCCTTCGCCGCTGCCCAGCCCGCGATCGCCCCGGCCTCTTCCTCGGCGCCCGCCGCGATGACCGCGCCGCTGACCTACTCGCGTCCGCGCAAGCGCGACGAGAACGCGCTGGTGCAGCAGCACCTGCCGCTCGTCCGCCGGCTGGCGTGGCACGTCCACGGCTCGGTCTCGACCGCGATCGAGGTGGAGGACCTGGTCCAGGTCGGGCTGGTCGCGCTGGTCGAGGCGGTTGCCGCCTTCGAGGACCGCGGCCAGGTGACGCTCAAGCAATATCTCGTGACGCGGCTGCGCGGCGCGATGATCGACGAGCTGCGCCGCCACGCCGCGATGACGCGCGGCGCGATCCGCCGCAAGCGCGAGTATGCCCGCGCGGTCAACCAGCTGAGCCACGAATATGGCCGCGCGCCGACCGACCGCGAGGTCGCCGCCAAGCTGGAGGTGACGCCGGAGAAGCTGCGCACCGACTATGCCGCCGCCGAGGCGGTGCGTTACGAGTCGATCGACGAGGTCTATGCCGACGACCAGCCGTGGTTCGCCAGCGACACGCCCGACGCCTTCGAGCAGCTGTCCGAGGCGCAGACGCGCGACCGGCTGATCGCCGCGATCGCCTCGCTGCCCGAGCGCGAGCAGATGGTGATCCAGCTTTACCACGTCGAGGAGCTCAACCTCGAGGAGATCGGCCAGGTGCTCGGCGTCGGCGCCGCGCGCGTGTGCCAGATCAAGTCGAGCGCGCACGCGCGGCTGAAGAAGGCGATGACGCGCGGCTGAGGCGGGATCGCGGCGGGATCCGGGCGTGGGCGCGGGCGTTGCCCCGCGATCATGCCCGAGAGGAGCCGCCCATGACCGACCCACGCCAGCCCGACCCCGCCGCCGCCCCGCTTCTTGAGCCCGAGCGCGACCGCGACGCCCCCGCCGACCCGAGCGTCGACCAGCTCCCGGAAGGCGAGCCGGAGGACAATCCCGACGACCTCACCGTCCAGGGCGGGGAGTGAGGGGGCGCCAGCCCGTTTGAGCCACCTAAGATCCTCCCCGCGAGCGGGGAGGATTTTTCCCGTCGCGTGCTCTCCACCAACGAGAACCCCCGCCAGCCACGCTGACGGGGGTCCCGCGATCCACTGCGCTCATCCCGGCGCCGGCCCCGCCATGTTCGGGGGCGAGGGGCCGGCGACGGGCGTCGGCGATTAGCCGAGCAGCTTCATCACGCCCTGCTGCGACTGGTTGGCCTGCGCCAGCATCGCGGTGGAGGCCTGGTTGAGGATCTGCGACTTCGCCAGCGCGGTGGTCTCGGTCGAGAAGTCGGCGTCCTCGATGCGGCTGCGCGCGTCGGTGAGATTGGTGACGTTCGCCGTCGCGTTGTTCACCGCCGACTCGAGCCGGTTCTGCGCCGAACCCAGCGAGGCGCGCGCGCTCGAGACCTGCGCGATCGCGGTGTCATACTGGTCCAGCGTCGCGTTGTTGGCGGCGGTGGCGTCGGCGAAGCTCAGGTCGGTCACCGTCTTCAGGCCACCCGCGGCGGTGAAGTCGACCGACTTCAGCGTGACCTTGTCGCCCGAGTTCGCGCCGGTCTGGATGTCGAAGCCGGTCGCCGCGGTCGAGTCGAACAGCTTCTTGCCGTTGAACGCGGTGGTGGTGACGATCGAGCTGATCTGGTCCTTGAGCGCCAACTGCTCGGCGCGGATCGACGAGACGTCGGCCGCGGCATAGGTGCCGTTGCTCGCCTGCACGGTCAGCTCGCGCATGCGCTGCAGCATGTTCGAGACCTCGCCCAGCGCGCCTTCCGCGGTCTGCGCCATCGAGATGCCGTCGTTGGCGTTGCGGATGCCCTGGCTCATGCCGCGGATCTGCGACGTCATCGAGTTGCTGATCGCCAGACCGGCGGCGTCGTCCTTGGCCGAGTTGATGCGCTTGCCGGTCGACAGGCGCTCCATCGAGACCGACAACGCCTTGTTGGCGCTGTTCGAGGCGGCGGTGGCGCGCAGCGCCGAGGTGTTCGAGTTGATCACGGTCATGGGACTATCTCCATCTGCCCGGCCCGCTCGCCGCCCCCGAATACGCAGGTGGCCGTGCCGTCTCCCCTACAAACGACCGATC
Source organism: Sphingomonas sp. BK069 (assembly GCF_014193405.1). NCBI lineage: Bacteria > Pseudomonadati > Pseudomonadota > Alphaproteobacteria > Sphingomonadales > Sphingomonadaceae > Sphingomonas > Sphingomonas sp. BK069. The sequence continues at coordinate 368,973 of NZ_JACHZH010000002.1, forward strand.
CGGCGGGAGATTTAGCGTTTTCGAGGCGGTACCCATAAATCCTCCCCGGCACGGGGAGGGGGACCGCTCGCCGGAGGCGAGTGGTGGAGGGGGTTCTCCGCACACGCACCGGCCCGTATGCGGAAGCTCCCCTCCACCACCGCGCTGCGCGCGGCGGTCCCCCTCCCCGCCATGCGGGGAGGATCTACCTTTCCGCTTAGCTCGCGGCCGAGTTCAAAACGCGAAACCCCCGCCAGCATCGCTGACGGGGGTTCCGTATCTCCACTCATCTCACTCCGGCGCCGGCCCCGCCTTGTTCGGGGGCGAGGGGCCGGCGGCGGGCGTCGGCGATTAGCCGAGCAGCTTCATCACGCCCTGCTGCGACTGATTGGCCTGCGCCAGCATCGCGGTGGAGGCCTGGTTGAGGATCTGCGACTTCGCCAGCGCGGTGGTCTCGGTCGAGAAGTCGGCGTCCTCGATGCGGCTGCGCGCGTCGGTCAGGTTAGTGACGTTGGCGGTGGCGTTGTTCACCGCCGACTCGAGCCGGTTCTGCGCCGAACCCAGCGAGGCGCGCGCACCCGACACCTCGGCGATCGCCGCATCATAGTCGTCGAGCGAGGCGCTGGTGGAGGCGTCGGCGAACGTCTTGGTGGTGACGATGTTCAGCTTGGACGCGGCGTCGCCGAAGTTGACCGACTGCAGCTTCACGGTGTCGCCGCTGTTCGCGCCGGTCTGAATGTCGAAGCCGGTCGCTGCCGCCGCGTCGAACAGCTTCTTGCCGTTGAACGCAGTGGTGGTGACGATCGAGCTGATCTGCGCCTTCAGCGCCGACTGCTCCGAGCGGATCGAGTCGGTGTCGGTCGACGAATAGGTGCCGTTGGCGGCCTGGACGGTAAGCTCGCGCATGCGCTGCAGCATGTTCGAGACCTCGCCCAGCGCGCCTTCCGCGGTCTGCGCCATCGAGATGCCGTCGTTCGAATTGCGGATGCCCTGGCTCATGCCGCGGATCTGCGACGTCATCGAGTTGCTGATCGCCAGACCGGCGGCGTCGTCCTTGGCCGAGTTGATGCGCTTGCCGGTCGACAGGCGCTCCATCGAGACCGACAGCGCCTTGTTCGCGCTGTTCGAGGCGGCGGTGGCGCGCAGCGCCGAGGTGTTCGAGTTGATCACGGTCATGGCAAAATCTCCGTCTGCTCGGCCCGTCCCGCCGCCCCCGAATGAGCAGGTGGCCGCGCCGTCACCGCCTCAAACGACCGTGCCCGACGGAGCTTTAGCGAAATTCTTTGACCCGCACCGGCGAGGCCCCGACCCTGCCCCGAGCCCCTCCCCTACGTACGCGCGCGCGTGACGCGGACGCTCGCGCCCCCGGAAAAAACCTGCCGGTCGCCGGCAATTATACTCCGCGTTAACCACTGGCGGCGCATTCAAGCCTTCGAGATTCGAGGGATATTTCCGATGCGTTCGATCATGCCGTCAGCCAGTGTGGAGCGCGAGCACCTGACGCTCGTGTCCTCGCTGCGCGCGCAGGGCTTCGCCATCCAGCCCGCCGCCGCCCGGCCGCAGGCGGGGGTGAGCTACCTCGTCGCCGCCGGCGAGCCGATCCCGGCGCCGGCGCGCACGCTGATCGTCGGCAGCGGCCAGCGCGAGGTGCTCCCGTTCCGCGACGGTCAGCCCGCGCGCATCGCCTACGGCCACGAGGACGCCACCGTCGGCAACGCCTTCGCCCGCGCGCTGATCGGCGGCCCTGAGCTGCCGACCGCCGCCGACCCCGAGTCGCTCGCGCTGCTGGCGCTGGCCGAGCGCGTCGCCCAGGCCGACATCACCGTGCTGATCAACGGCCCGACCGGGACCGGCAAGGAAGTGCTGGCGCGCACCATCCACCTCCAGTCGGAGCGGCGCGACGGCCCGTTCATCGCGATCAACTGCGCCGCGCTTCCCGAGACCATGCTCGAGGCGATGCTGTTCGGCCACCAGAAGGGCAGCTTCACCGGCGCCTCCTCGGGCGGCGACGGCTTCTTCCGCGCCGCCAACGGCGGGACTTTGCTGCTCGACGAGGTCGCCGAGATGCCGCTCAACCTCCAGGCCAAGCTGCTGCGCGTGCTGCAGGAGCGCGAGGTGGTGCCGATCGGCGCGACCATGCCGCAGCCGGTCGACGTGCGCGTCATCGCCTGCGCCAACCGCGACCTCCAGGAGGAGGTGGCGGCGGGCCGCTTCCGCGCCGACCTCTACTACCGCCTGTCGGTCTTCCCGCTCACCACCAAGGCGCTGGCCGAGCGCGCGCAGGACATCCCCGCGCTCGCCGCGACGATGATCCTGCGCCACGCCGGCAACCGTCCGGTGGTGCCGTGGCCGAGCGACGAGGCGATCGCGACGCTGGTCGCGCACGACTGGCCCGGCAACGTCCGCGAGCTCGAGAACGTGATCCAGCGCGCGCTGCTGTTCTGCGGCGGGGACACGATCGAGGCGGCGCACATCGTGTTCGACCGCCCGAGCGCGCCGCGCCTCGCGCCCGTCGCGCAGCCGGTCGACGACGCCACGCTGGGCCAGGTGGTCCAGCTCTCCGAGTTCGCCGCGATCCGCGAGACGCTGGCGGCGTGCGGCGGCAGCCGGATCGAGACCGCCAAGCGGCTCGGCATCTCCGAGCGGACGTTGCGCTACCGTCTCGCCAAGGCGCGCGAGCAGGGTGACGATCTCGCGTCCGGCACGCAGCGGGCGATCTCGGCATGAGCGCGGTGGGAGGCGTCGGCGGCATCGACCGCGTCATGGCGCTGCGCGCGCAGATCCTCGAGCGCAACGCCGCATTGAGCCGCGCCGGTGCCGCCGCCCCGGCCGCCGCGCCGCAGAGCGCCTCGGCCAACGCGACCAGCTTCGCCGACACGATGCAGACCGCGCTCGCCAAGGTGAACGACGGCCAGCAGAAGGCCTCGGCGCTGAGCGAGTCCTACGAGCGCGGCGAGACCGTCGACATCGCCAAGGTCATGCTGGCGCGCCAGGAGGCCTCGGTCGGCTTCGAGGCGACGCTGCAGGTCCGCAACAAGATCCTGTCCGCCTACAAGGACATCATGAGCATGCCGGTCTGATATGAGCAACGCTCTCACCCCCTCGCCGCAGAACCCCGCCGCGATCACGCTGGTGCCGGAGAAGTTCGCCAACCCGCTGCGCCAGATCCAGGGCGTGTTCGCGCAGCCCGCGGTGCGCCGCGCCGGCCCGATGGCGCTGATGGTCGGTCTGATCGGCGCCGCCGGCCTGGCCTGGTCGGCGCTGTCGACCCCGCCGCAGAGGGTGCTGTTCTCCGGTCTGCCCGACTCGGACAAGGCCGCGGTGACCAGTGCGCTCAGCGCCGCCAACATCACCAGCCACGTCGATTCCTCGTCGGACGCGCTGACCGTCAACGAGGAGGATTTCAGCAAGGCGCGGATGCTGCTCGCCGGCCAGGGCCTGCCCAAGGCGGCGCCGGGCGGCTACGCGATCCTCGACCAGCTGCCGATGGGCGTCAGCCGCGCGGTCGAGGGCGAGCGGCTGCGCCAGGCGCGCGAGACCGAGCTGGCGCGCTCGATCCAGGAGATCGACTCGGTCGCCGAGGCGCGTGTCCACCTCGCCATGCCCGAGGCCAGCGTGTTCGTGCGCGACAATGCCGCGCCCTCCGCCTCGGTGGTGCTCAAGCTACAGGGCGGGCGCTCGCTGAGCGACGCGCAGGTCAGCTCGATCGTCAACCTGGTCGCCTCGTCGGTGCCGGGGATGAAGCCCGATTCGGTCACCGTGGTCGACCAGCTCGGCGGCCTGCTCACCAAGTCGGGCGACGGTGCCGACGCCGCCAACGACAAGCGCATCGAGTTCCAGCGCCGCGTCGAGGACAAGTATCGCCAGCAGCTGATCCAGCTGCTCACCCCGCTGGTCGGTGCGGGGAATTTCACCGCCGAGGTGCAGGCCGACGTCAACCTCGACGAGACCAGCGCGACGCGCGAGAGCTATGACAAGGACGGCCGCCTGCGCGCCGAGACCGGCAACTGGACCGGCAACATGGCGAGCGGCCAGGCGCCCGCGGGCATCCCCGGCGCGCTGAGCAACACGCCGCCGCCGGCCTCGCAGCTGTCGACGCCGCAGCCCGCCACCGGCGCGCCCGGCACCCCGCAGCCACAGCCCGTGGCCGGTGGGCCCGCGCCCGACCCGGCCAAGCAGAGCGACTCGTTCCAGCGCGCCTATGACCTCAACAAGGAGGTCTCGGTCACCCGCGCGGCGCCGGGCAACATCAAGCGCCTGTCGGTCGCGGTGCTGCTGCGCGACCCGGAGAAGGGCAAGCGCAACGCGATGGAGATCAACCAGATCAACGATCTGGTGAAGAGCGCGGTGGGCTTCGACCAGACCCGCAACGACAATGTCACGGTGATCAGCCGCAAGTTCGCCGACGCCACCGACGCGAACGACGCGCCCAAGTGGTACGACAATGCCTGGCTGCCGGTGCTGGCGCGCAACGTCACCGCGCTGATCATCGCGCTGCTGGTGCTGCTGCTCGGCGTGCGCCCGATCGCCAAGGCGCTGATGAAGAAGCGCGAGGACGCCAGCCCCGCGGCGCTCGCGGCGCAGGCCTCCACCGCGGGCACCCCGCTGCTCGGCGAGGACGGCCAGCCGCTGGTCGGCGCCGACGGGCAGCCGCTGATGGGCGAGGCCGGCATCGCGGTGGCGCCGCCGGTCAGCCTCGACCAGATCGAGACCAGCCGCAGCTACGAGGAGCGGATCGGCGCGGTGCGCGGCTTCACCCGCGACAATCCCGCGCGCGCGGCGCTGGCGGTGCGTGACATGATCACCGCCGAGGCCAAGTCGTGAGCGCGGTCGCCGCTGCCCCGCGCACCTTCACCGGCGTCGAGCGCGCCGCGGTGCTGATGATGCTCGTCGGGGAGGAGGAAGCCGCCGCGATCCTCCAGAAGCTCGATCCCGAGGAAGTCCGCAAATTGGGCAGCGCGATGTTCGCGGTGGCCGACGTCAGCGAGCAGGAGGTGGAGCTGGTGCTCGACGATTTCGTCGGGCGCGCGCGCGAGCGCACCGGCATCACCTTCAACCCCGGTCCCAAGGTGGAGGCCGTGATGACCCGCGCGCTCGGCCGCGAGAAGGCCGAGAGCGTGCTGGCGCAGATCACCCCGCCCGAGGCGGTGTGCGAGATCGACCTGCTCGACTGGCTCGACGCCAGCGAGATCGCGACGATGCTCGACAAGGAACACCCGCAGATCGCCGCGGTGCTGATCGCCAACCTCGACCCCGCGGTCGGCGGCCAGGTGCTCGAGCTGCTGCCCGAGGCGGTCCAGCCCGACATCCTCCACCGCATCGCCAAGCTCGGCCCGATCACGCCCGAGGCGGTCGAGACGCTGCGCACGCTGATCGCGTCGCGCAGCGGCGGCGGCGGCAGCGGCGGCGGCCCGGTCGGCGGGCTCCAGCTCGGCGGCGCGCGCGAGGCGGCCAAGATCCTGCAGGGCGCGCGCAAGGCGACCGAGCAGCGCGTCATGCCCAAGCTGCTCAAGATGGACCGCGACATCGCGCGCCAGATCGAGGAGGCGATGTTCGTCTTCGACAACCTGCTGGAGCTCGACGACAAGTCGCTGGGCACGCTGATCCGCAACGTCGACGGCGACACGCTGACGCGCGCGCTCAAGGGCGTGGACGAGGCGGCGCGCAACCGCATCCTCGGCTGCATGTCGGCGCGCGCCGCGGACGGCATCCGCGACGACATGGAGGCGCGCGGCCCGATGAAGCTGAGCGAGGTGCTCGAGGCGCAGAAGGTGATCATCCAGATCGCGCGCAACCTCGCCAAGGACGGGACGATCAACATGGGGGCAGGTGACGACGATTATGTCTGAGGCGACGTTCGTCATCGGGCTGCCGGCACGTGCCGACGCGGCCGCCACCACGCGCGCGCGCGCGCAGTCCGAGTCCACCGGCGGCTTCACCCCCGCCGACCTGATCGCGCGGATCGAGCAGGCGTTCGGCGCGCGCCCGCCCGAGACGGCCGCGACCGCCGAGCAGCCGCGCCATTTCGCGCCGGCCGATCCGGCGAGCGACCCGACCGCGGGCTGGGACATGCTCGACCCCGCGGGGCAGCCGCTGCCCTGCCTCGAGCAGGTCGAGGCCGCGCGCTCGGAGGGTTATGAGGAGGGCTTCGCCGCCGCTACCCACGCCGCCCAGGCCGAGGCGGCGCGCGACCGCGCCTTGCTCGACGGCGTCGCCGCGCAGCTGCGCGCCGGCGGCGCGATCGACCGCGCCGCACTGGCCGAGACGCTGCGCCGCACCGTGCTGACGCTCGTCACCGCGGTGGTGGGCGAGACCGGCGTCTCCGGCCCGCTGCTCGCCGCGCGCGTCGAGGCCGCGGTCGATCTGCTCGCCGACGCGAGCGAGTCGGCGATGCTGCGGGTCAACCCGGAGGACGTCGCGCTGCTCGCCGGGTTGCTGCCCGACACGATCTTCCCGGTCGGCGACGCCGCGATGGCGCGCGGCAGCTTCGTCATGGAAGCGGCCTCGACGATCGTCGAGGACGGCCCCGCGCTGTGGATGGAGCAGCTGACGGCGGCGATCGAGCGCGCGGCGGTGCCCGCGTGCTGAACCGCTTCGCCGACGATTACCTCGCCACGCTGGCCGAGGCCGCGCCGCGCTTCGCCGCCAAGGTCTCGGGGCGGCTGTCGTCCTACGACGGGCTGCTGATGGAGGCGGTGGGGCTGTCGCTGCCGGTCGGCACCGTGTGCCGCATCGGCGCCGCGGGCACCGCGCAGGTCGAGGCTGAGGTGATCGGCTTCCGCAACGGCCGCACGCTGATGATGAACCTGGGCGGCCCCGCCGCGCTGCTGCCCAACGCGCCGGTGCGCCCGCTCGGCGCGCCCGGCGAGGCCGAGGTCGGCGCAGCGCTGCTAGGGCGCGTGGTCGACGGCTCGGGCGCCCCGATCGACGGGCTCGGCCCGATCCGCGGCGCCGGGCGCTGGCCGCTCGCGGGGCACATGCAGTCGCCGCTCGACCGCGGTCGCGTGCTCGCCCCGCTCGACGTCGGCGTGCGCGCGATCAACGGGCTGCTCACCGTCGGCCAGGGCCAGCGCGTCGGCATCATGGCGGGCTCGGGCGTCGGCAAGTCGGTGCTGCTCGGCATGATGGTGCGCGCGGCGCAGGCCGACGTGATCGTGATCGGGCTGATCGGCGAGCGCTCGCGCGAGGTCGCCGATTTCCTCGAGACCAAGGTGGCGGGCGAGGCGCGGCAGCGCGCGGTGGTCGTGGCGGTGCCCGCCAACCACTCGCCGGTGCTGCGCATCCGCGGCGCGCTGCGCGCCACCGCGATCGCCGAGGCCTTCCGCGCCGAGGGCAAGAAGGTGCTGCTGATCATCGACTCGCTCACCCGCGTGGCGCACGCCGGGCGCGAGATCGGGCTGGCGCTGGGCGAGCCCGCCTCGGCGCGCGGCTATCCGCCCTCCGCCATCGCGATGCTGCCCAACCTGCTGGAGCGTGCCGGCTCGGACGTGAACACCGGCGGCTCGATCACCGGCATCTACACCGTGCTGGCCGACGGCGACGACGGCAACGATCCCGTGGTCGACTCGGCGCGCTCGATCCTCGACGGGCATATCGTGCTGAGCCGCGCGATGGCGGAGCGCGCGGTCTATCCCGCGATCGACGTCTCCAAGTCGATCAGCCGCGTGATGAACGACATCGTGCCCGCCGAGCACCAGCAGGCCGCGCGCGCGCTGCGCCGCCATCTCGCCACCTACGAGGAGAACCGCGACCTCGTGCTGATGGGCGCCTATCGCTCGGGCAGCGACGCCGCGATCGACAATGCCATCGCCTATCACCCCGCGATCACCGAGTTCATCCGCCAGGAGACGTCGCAGGTGGTGCCGCTGGCGGACGCCGCGGCCGAGCTGGTCGGCGTGTTCGGCGATGGCTGACGCGGCGCGGCTCAAGCGGCTCCACCGCGTGCGCACGCTCCAGCTCGGGCTGGCGCGCGCGGACGAGGCGCGCGCGCGGGCGCAGCTGACGAGCGAGACCCAGCTGGCGCACCGCATCGGCCAGCTGGTCGACGCGGTGGCGCCGGTGGCGACCGCGGCGACGGGCGCGGTCAACCTCGCCGCGGCGGCGCATTTCCGCGAGCGGCTTCAACGCTCGGCCGAGGCGGCGGTGAACCGCGTGCGCATGGCCGAACAGCACGCCGAGCGCAGCGGCGAGGCCACCCGATCGGCCAGGCGAGATCAGAATGCGGTGGAGAAGCTGATCGACCGCCGGCGCGCCGAGGACGTGCGTGCCGAGATGAAGGCGCTGGAGGACGCGCCCGCGCCGGTGCTGCGGCGGTAGGGGGCGGCAAAGGGCGGCGTAGTGCCTCCTGTTCCCCGGCGCAGGCCGGGACCCAGGTGGGGAGGTGCCTGTGGAAGGCACCGCGGGCCGTCCAACTCGCCCCTCCTCCAGCTACCGGTTCCCGACCGATCGCCGGCGCTCGTCGCGCGTCAGTCGCCGCTCACCTCGCCCAGGTCATCCTTCAGCTTCGCCCTGACCCGTCGGCGCCGAGCGTCCCTGATCAGGTCGCTGATCTCGTCGAGCAGCACGATCCCCTCTTCGGCTTGCCCCGTCTTCATATCGGGATCGGCTTCGAACAGCGCCTTGGCCCGCGCGGACATGTCGATCGCCTTGGCGTAATTGTCCTCGCCCCGCTTCTCTCGCACGAGCTCCAGGCCATTGTTCAACTCATAGAAGTCCGCCTCGAGGAATGTTTCCGGAAAGTAGCCGGTTTTCTTTTTGAACTTTCTGGAGACGTGCAATACCATCGCCCCGAGCTGGTCGTAAATCTCACCAAGCGTTTCTGGATATATGGCCCCGGCTTAGTGATAGAACTGCTAAAGAGTAATCTTCTTCCTCCGCGTCGTTCATTCTGCAGCTTCCCTCCGGGAGGCATTACCCCTCCTGCGTTGCCCTGACAATCGCGACTGCAAATGGCAAACCCCCGTAGCGCGAGATCTTTAAACCTGCCGGTCGGACGTGCCGTCCATTCGGCATCCCGCCAGCCGCTCGCCACAGCAGACCGTCAGTCGCCGGTCACCTCGCCGTCATCGTCCTTGAGACCGCTCTCGTAGCGGTGGCGTCGCACCGCGTTGATCAGCTGATCGATCTCGTCGAGCAGCCGATTGCCTTCCCTCGTCTTCTCGCTGCCAATATCTGGTGCTTGTAAAAACAACGCCTTCGCGCGGCCTGACAGCTCGATTGCCTTGCCGTGAACATCCTCCCCGAGCTTCTCGCGCATACGGTCTAGGCCACTATTAAGCTCGAAAAAGCTCGACTCGAGGCTCGTGTCTGGAAAATACCCGGTCGTGTCTTTGAAGTGAGGCGATTTGAGCATCATCGATCCAAGCTGATCCTCGATCTCGCTCAGCGCTTGCGGCACATAAGGCTGAGGATTGGTAATAGAGCTTCTATAAACAATATTCTCTTCTTCCTCGATCATCACTTTGCCCTCCTTATGATGTAACTACCGCCTTCCTGCCGAGGCCTGACGATGACAACCGCAGAAGGCCTCGACCTACCCTCAAAGAATTGACGCACCTGACTGTCACTCATCCTTTTTTCTGACAGCGAAACATCAAAAAATACATCACCGATGCGAAGATCAGGAATACGAAAGCCCGATCCTTCGCTTAGATACTCTCTTCTGTTTACGGCGATCTGCGCACCTCCGGACGTTACCACTCCAGCGGCGTTGAACCGTCGTCTTAAGCCCCTACGGACTTCTTGATCGATAAAATTGCCTAAGGCCTCCCGCTCGTGAAGCCGGACCGGCAGAGCAGAAGCCGCAAGTCTCGCACTACCGTCGACATAGGCGTCATCAGCGATCTGCTGCATTGTTCGGACAGCCTCGACTCGCAACGGCCCAAGATCACCTTTGACACGCATCATAACAACAGCCCGATTGAAGCGAAGGTCATCGATGAGGCGTCGCTGACCCGCCTCGGTGGACGGGAACTGGAACGATTGGTAAACGAAGTTCGGATCCAGCGCCTTAATGTCCGCGAGAATCTTGTCCGCCTGCGCGCGCATGAGGGCGGTACGGATCTCTGCGCCAGGGCCTGTTATGTTCAGGAAGCCGTCCAACGGCGCCAGCAAGGCACCGGCCGGCGTGTCACGCAGGATCGGCAGCTCATCCAGCGTCATCGGATCCTCGAAGGCGCGGATGTTGCCGCCGCGCGTCTCGGGCGGCTCCGGCGCGCCGATCGGGATCAGCGTCGGCCCCGGCTCACCCGGCCGGTAGACGCCGTCCGAGCGGACGACGCCGCCGCCCTCTCCCGCGCCGCCGCCGCCCTCACCCACTCGTTCCGACGGTCCGTCGCGCGCCGCCGCCTCGCCGCCCGGCCCGGACGTGAAGCGACCGTCGCGCGGGTCGTGCCAGGGGTTGAACTTCAGCTCGACGCCGTCGTCGCGGTGGGTCGGGATCCGCCCCGTCCGTATCCAGATCGAGAATAAGCGCCGTCGTTCAGCGGGGCTCACCCCCGCCGGTATCCATGCCCGCTCCATGTTCATCGTGTCGCCCCGCTCTGCTGACGCGGCGAGAACATCTGAGCAACATTCTCCAACAAGGCAATCGACGATGACGCGCGATCGCCGCGGTGGGTCAGCGTGGGGAAGGGGACGGCGCGAGCCTAGGCGGTCGGTGTGTCGAGGGGCGGTTTCCCCCACACCGTCGCCCCGGCGGAGGCCGGGGCTCAGATGGGTAGGCCGTCGTGGGACTTACCGACGTCCCCCAACTGGACCCCGGCTTCCGCCGGGGTGACGGTCAGTGTTGGGCGACAGGGACCATTCTCACCGTCGAATCACCGCCCGCCTCCGCCTCCGCTCCCCTACGCCTCCTGCGGGTGGTGCGGCGTGAGGATCAGCGTGCGCCCCTCGACCCGCCACGCGCTCAGCCGCGACAGGAAGTTCATCCCCACCACGTCGACGTCGCCGAAGGCGGGCGACACCACCACCGCGAGGTCGCGCGCCACCACGTTGCCGAAGCGCAGCTCCGCCAGCGCGCCCGTGTCGGCGCGGATCGTGCCGTTGGCGGTCTTGAGCAGCAGCGGGAAGGTCGCCGGCCGCACCTCGACCCCCGCCGCCGCCGCGGTGGCGGGCGACAGCGCGGTGATCGTTGCGCCGCTGTCGACCAGCAGCCGCCGCTCCACCGTCGCCCCCGGCGGGCCGAGCCGCGCGCGCACGTAGAAATGACCGTCGGGGCTCATCTTGACCCGCGTCTCGCTGCCCGAGACCTGCTGGCTCTCGACGTCGAGCGCGGCGGCGACGCGGCCGAGCCAGGGGTCGAAGCGCTCGCGCTCCACCATCACCGTATAGAGCAGCACCGCCAGCCCGCCCCACACCGCCAGGCTCACCAAGGTGCGCAGCAGCGGCACGCGCCGCGCCACGATCGCCGCCACCAGCAGGGCGCCGAGCAGCAGGTAGAAATGCGGGTTGGCCGAGACGTCCACGGGCATCCACAGGATATAGGGACGCGCCCGCCGCGGATAAGCCCAAGCTGGCGCCGCGCCGCGCGCGCCGCTATATCGGCGCCATCATGCGCACGGCCCGGCTCACTACTAGCATCCCGGCGCGGCCCACGGCCGGCGCGCGCGTCACCCGCTGACGCGCCCCGCCGCCCGCGCCACGCCGGGCAGGCTCCCCCTTTTCGTCGCTCCACGCGCGCCTTAGGGCGTGCCCCACGGTTCTCGCAGGAAGATACTCCATGGACATGCTCTCGATCACGCTGCCCGACGGTTCGGTCCGCGAGGTGGAGCCGGGCACCACGCCCGCGGCGATTGCCGCCGCGATCGGGCCCGGGCTGGCCAAGGCCGCGATCGCGGCGCGAGTCGACGGCGAGCTGCGCGACCTCTCGCGCCCGCTGACGCAGGATTCGACGCTGGCGCTGGTGACGCAGCGCGACGAGGCCGAGGCGCTCGAGCTGGCGCGGCACGATCTGGCGCACGTGCTCGCCGAGGCGGTGCAGCATCTCTTCCCGGGCACGCAGATCACCTTCGGCCCCGCCACCGACGACGGCTTCTACTACGACTTCGCGCCGAAGGAGCGCCCGTTCACCGACGAGGACCTGCCCGCGATCGAGGAGGAGATGCGCCGCATCATCGCGCGCAACGAGCCGTTCACGCGCGAGGTATGGACGCGCGAGCAGCTGATCGAGACGTGGCAGCGGCAGGGCGAGACCTTCAAGGCCGAATGGGCCGCCGAGCTGCCCGATCACGAGGAGCTGACGATCTATCGCCAGGGCCAGTGGCTCGACATGTGCCGCGGCCCGCACATGCCGACGACCGGGCGGCTCGACCCGCAGGCGTTCAAGCTGACGCGCGTGTCGGGCGCCTATTGGCGCGGCGACCAGAAGAACGCGATGCTCAGCCGCATCTACGGCACCGGCTGGCTCAACAAGAAGCAGCTCGACGCGCACCTCCACATGCTGGAGGAGGCGGCCAAGCGCGACCATCGCCGTATCGGCCAGGACATGGACCTGTTCCACCTCCAGGCCGAGGCGCAGGGTTCGGTGTTCTGGCACCCCAAGGGCTTCGTGCTGTGGCGCCAGCTCGAGGCCTATATGCGCCGCCGTCTCGACGCCGCCGATTACGCCGAGGTGAAGACGCCGCAGCTGATGGACGCGCGCCAGTGGGAGCAGTCGGGCCACTGGGGCAAGTATCGCGAGAACATGTTCGTCGTCCCCGACGAGATCCCCAACGTTGAGGAAGAGGGGCCGGTGCTGTCGGGCGAGGGCGACCTGATGGCGCTCAAGCCGATGAACTGCCCGGCGCACGTGCTGATCTTCAAGCAGGGCATCAAGAGCTACCGCGACCTGCCGATCCGCATGGCCGAGTTCGGCTGCTGCCACCGCAACGAGCCGCACGGCGCGCTCCACGGCATCATGCGCGTGCGCCAGTTCACCCAGGACGACGCGCATATCTTCGTGCGCGAGGACCAGCTGGTCGAGGAAGTGCGCAAGTTCTGCGAGCTGCTCGACAGCGTCTACCGCGACCTCGGCTTCGAGGATTATGCGGTGAAGCTGGCGCTGCGCCCCGACAAGCGCTTCGGCGACGACGCGATGTGGGACACGTCCGAGCAGGAGCTGCGCGACGCGGTGCATGCCTCGGGGCTGTCGGACGCGATCAAGGCGAGGTTCGAGGAGCTGCCCGGCGAGGGCGCCTTCTACGCCCCCAAGCTCGAGTTCCACCTCACCGACGCGATCGGGCGGACGTGGCAGGTCGGCACGATCCAGTCGGACCGCGTGCTGCCCGAGCGGCTGGACGCCAGCTACGTCGGCGAGGACGGCCAGCGCCACCGCCCGGTGATGCTCCACCGCGCGATCCTCGGCACGTTCGAGCGCTTCATCGGCATCCTGATCGAGCACCACGCCGGGCGCTTCCCGCTGTGGCTGGCACCGGTGCAGGCGGTGGTGGCGACGATCGTCTCCGACGCGGACGATTACGCCGCCGAGGTGGCGGCGGCGCTGCGCGCGGCCGGGATCCGGGTGGAGACCGACACGCGCAACGAGAAGATCAACTACAAGGTGCGCGAGCATTCGGTGGCGAAGGTGCCGGTGCTGCTGGTGGTCGGCAAGCGCGAGGCGGAGGAGCGCAAGGTCGCGCTGCGCCGGCTCGGCAGCCAGGCGCAGGAGGCGCTGACGCTCGAGGAGGCGGTGGCGATGCTGCGCGGGGAGGCGACTCCGCCCGACCTGCGCTGAGGCGGGCGGGCACGGGCTGACCCGTGTGGGGGTGTTGGTTGGAGCAGCCGTTCCGATCTTGGGAGAAACGTCGATGCGCTCCGCCCTTCTGCTCCTCCTGCCACTCCTCCTCGCCGCTCCCGCCGCGGCGCAGCGTCCCGGACCGATCGCGCCGACGCCACGCCCCGACTCGGGCGTGGCGCCCGATCTCTCCACCACGCGCGACAGCATCACGCGCGAGCGGCGCGCCGGTCGCCTGTCCCGCGGGGATGCCCGCCGCGCCGAGGCCGAGGTGGACGTCAACGCCGCGATCGGCGCGCGCTACGCCGCCGGCGGGGGCCTGTCCGACTCGGCGCGCGCCGAGATCGACAACCGCGATCGCGCCACGCGCAGCCTGCTCGACGCCCCCGCGCACCGCCAGCCGCCGCGATGACTCGCCGCCCCTTCTAAAAGCGCGCATTCTCCCTTATATTGGCCGGCAGAACAGCCAACGGAGATTTACCTATACCTCCCCCCATGATGCGCCGGCCGATGCAGGCGCCTCCGATGAACGGGCCCCGCTTCAACGAGTGGATCCAGAGCCCCAAGGTCCGCGTGATCGACCACGAGGGCGAGAACCTCGGCGTGATGTACACGCGCGAGGCGATGGAGCAGGCGCGCGAGGTCGGGCTCGATCTCGTCGAGGTGTCGCCCAACGCTGATCCGCCCGTCGCCAAGTTCCTCGACGTCGGCAAGTTCAAGTACGAGGCGCAGAAAAAGGCGAACCTCGCACGCAAGTCGCAGAAGACGCAGGAGATCAAAGAGATCAAGATGCGTCCCAACATCGACGATCACGATTACGACACCAAGATGAAGAAGGTGGCGGAGTTCATCGGCGAGGGCGACAAGGTCAAGGTCACGATGCGCTTCCGCGGCCGCGAGCTGAGCCACGGCCAGCTCGGCATGAACGTGCTCCAGCGCGTCGCCGAGCAGGTCGCCGAGGTCGCCAAGGTCGAGGCCTATCCGCGCATGGAAGGCCGGCAGATGCTGATGGTGCTCGCGCCCAAGTGAGCCGATCGGGCCGCGGCCACGCGCCGCGGCCCGCCTGCATTCCGTAGCGTCGCGCCGCCGCGGCGTTGCGCGCGCTCCACACCCGATATTGAAAATCACCACGCCGGGCACGAAAGCGCTAGACGAACCTTAGGCGTGCGCTAATCTCTCCCCAATACCGAACCTTCGAAAACGAGGGTCGGGATAACAGGACCTTGGGAGAGGGACCGCCATGCGACTGAGCAACATCCTCTTGTCGTCGGCCGCGATGATCGTCGCGGCGCCCGCGCTGGCACAGCAGGCCAGCCCGGTGACCAGCAATGCCGCCGTCGACGGGCAGAGCGACACCGCATCGAACCAGGCCGGCGACACGCGCGAGCTCAACGCCAACGACATCGTCGTTACCGCCACCCGCCGCTCCGAGCGGCTCGCCGACGTGCCGATCTCGATCAACGCGGTGAGCCAGCAGGCACTGCAGAATTCGGGCGCGACCGATATCCGTCAGATGGCGCAGCTCGCCCCCTCGCTCAACGTCTCCTCCACCGGATCGGAGGCCAACGCCTCGGCGCGCGTCCGCGGCGTCGGCACGGTCGGCGACAATCCCGGGCTGGAGAGCTCGGTGGCGGTGTTCATCGACGGCGTCTACCGCAGCCGCACCGGCTCGGGGCTCAACGACCTCGGCGAGGTCGACCGGATCGAGGTGCTGCGCGGGCCGCAGGGCACGCTGTCGGGGCGCAACTCCTCGGCGGGCGCGATCAACATCTACACCAAGGCGCCGTCGTTCGACTTCGGCGGCTATGCCGAGGGCACCTACGGCAATTACGACTTCTGGCGCGCGGCAGGGGCGCTGACCGGCCCGATCATCAAGGACGTGCTCGCCTTTCGCGTCGACGGCGTGTGGCAGAAGCGCGACGGCTTCTACCAGGACGTCGCCAACGACACCGATTTCAACAACCGTGACCGCTATTTCGTCCGCGGCCAGCTGCTGCTCGAGCCCTCGTCCAATTTCTCGCTGCGGCTGATCGGCGACTACACCCGCCGCGACGAGAAATGCTGCGGCGCGGTCTATGTCGACACGCGCGAGAAGATCGACCCCACGCCCGGCACCCCCGGCGACTATGCCATCAACCCGGCCGGTAACCGTATCGTCAGCGTGATGACCTCGCTCGCCGCGCTGCGCGGTTATCCCGCGGGCTCGGTCTTCCCGAGCGGGAGCGACCCGTACAGCCGCCGCATCGCCAACACGCCCGGGCGCGCCTATTCGAACGTGACCAAGGACTATGGCGGCTCGGGCCAGATCGACTGGAACCTGGGCGGCGCCTCGCTCACCTCGATCACCGCCTATCGCGAGTACAAGTCGGACGGCGCGAGCGACATCGACTATAACGTGCTCGACATCGGCTATCGTCCGAACGACGGCAACAACTACCGCCAGTTCCACACCTTCACCCAGGAGTTGCGGCTCAACGGCGAGGCCTTCGGCGACCGGCTCAACTGGTTGATCGGCGGCTTCTACAGCAAGGAAGACCTGCAGGTCGTCGACAACCTCAAGTTCGGCCGCGACTATGGTGCCTTCGCGGCGTGCCGCATCGTTGCCACGATCAACCCCAATGCCGCGCTGCGCAACCCCGCCAATCCCGGCTGCCTCAGCGCCGCCGGCACCGCGATCCTCTCGGGGCAGGTGCCCGGGACGACCCCGGCGTTCGGCGCCGCGACGCCGCTGCTGCTCGCCAACATCCGCCTGCTGGGCACGCTCAACGACCTCGGCACCACGCGCGACGTCTACAACCAGGACAGCCAGAGCTTCGCGCTGTTCACGCATAACATCTTCAAGCTGAGCGACACGCTCTCGCTCACCGGCGGCCTGCGCTGGACGCACGAGCGCAAGAAGTTCGATGCCAGCTTCGGCAACAACAACACCGTCTGCCCGCAGATCCAGACCCTGCTCGGCGCCGGCCCCGCGGGCAACCTCTTCAACAACGCGCAACTCGCCGCGCTCACCCGCGGCATCGCCACGCTCGCCTGCACCGGCAACAGCTCGGCCGCGCTCAACGGCCGCCAGATCGCGGACGATTTCAGCGAGAGCCAGTTCACCGGCACCGCGGTGCTGAGCTGGAAACCGAGCGACCGGCTGATGACCTATGCCAGCTACTCGCGCGGCTACAAGGCGGGCGGCTACAACCTCGACCGCTCCGACCTGGGCGACGCCTATAATCCCGCGACGATCGCCAATATCGACGCGGGGCGGCTGCGCTTCGATCCCGAGACGGTCAACGCCTATGAGGTCGGCTTTAAATATTCGAGCCGCGCCTTCACCTTCAATGCCGCGGCGTTCCGCTCGGAGTTCAAGAACTTCCAGCTCAACACCTTCAACGGCACCAACTATGTCGTCGAGAATATCGGCTCCTGCTCGGAAAGCCTGAACGGTGCCGACCGCGACTCCAGCGCGACGACCGGCGTCTGCACCGGCGACGTCAAGTACGGCGTGCGCAGCCAGGGCGTCGAGCTGGAGGCCGGGATCTATCCGGTCGAGCATCTCGCCTTCGCGATGGGCTATACGCTGGCCGAGACCAAATATCGCCGCAATCTGGTCGGCTCGGACGCGGGCGCGGCGCTCGACCCGGCGTTGTTCCTGCTCTCGGGCGCACAGATCTCGAACGCACCGCGGAACGTGATCACGACGTCGCTGAGCTGGACGCCGCCGATCGGTGACAGTGGGATGAGCGCGTTGTTCTACGTCGATCAGCGCACGTCGTCGGACTATAACACTGGCTCGGATCTGTTCGCCGAGAAGATCCAGGACGGCTTCACCTTGGTCAACGCGCGCGTCGGGCTGCGCGGGCGCGACGAGCGCTGGGCGGTAGAGGTCTGGGCACAGAACCTGCTCAACACCGATTATCAGCAGGTGGCGTTCAACACGCCGTTCCAGGGCGCGGGCAGCCTCGAGCAGGTGCGCAGCTTCGGCGGCGTCGGCAATCAACTGTTCTCGTCGTTCCTGGCCGAGCCGCGCACCTATGGCGTGACTCTGCGCACCCGCTTCTGATCCATGCTCGACTTGGCGCCACCGCCCCGCGCGGTGGCGTCCGCGGCTCGATCCGTCGCTCGACTCGCTCGTCCCACTGCGTTCTTGTCGAATCTATTAACCTTATCTTCGTCAAATTGGGTTAATGATCTGCCGCGAACATCGGCGAATCGGTTCTGACTAGGGGCTTCTTGCGATAGAATAAATCAGCAAGATCGCCCGAGCGCCCGTGGGGGTGAAATGATGAACGTGGACGTTCTCGGCCAATCCATGGCCGAGCAGCTCGAACAGATCCTCTGGACCGCGCGCAGCGCGGGCAGCAGCCTCATCGTCTCGCGGAGCCAGCACCCCGACACGATCGGAATGATGATGCGCGAGGGGCTCGTGCGCGAACGTCTCGGCCATCTCGTGCTCACCCCCAAGGGCCACGCCCGCCGCCGCAAGTGCGCGCCTTATTGAGGAGAGACATCGCGGCTGACGTGTCTGGCGGCAGCGGCGCTCCTCGTCGGCGCTGCAGAGAGACACCTTCGCTCGGCGACATCATCGCGAGGGAACTCGACCTGCGCGCCGCGTCAGTGTGTTCCGGCGAATGCCGGCACCCCGGACCAAGCAGAGCAATGCTGGATCAGGCGCGACATCCTCGGCCTCTGCGTGCGCAGGAGTACAGAACAGCGATAGCGGGATACCGCGTGGCCCTTACCAGCAGGAGCGACCCACGCGCCTCTGCGGTCGTTTCGTTCGAGCATCACGCTCGACGGCGCCGGGAAGCCGCCTGTCGCGCCTGACCGCCCGAGGACTGGTGGTATCCGGTAGCCGCGACGCTCGCCACGTGGAGGGCGACGGCTCGTTGCGCGCGAGGGCCTGCTCAAGGGACCATGTCGCCGGTCCTCTTCACCGCCACGACCGGTCGGAACAACAGGACGTAGCGGACTGGCGCCTAGCCCTGATCGCAACGAAAAAGGGAGGCCGGCTCGCGCCGACCTCCCCATCTCGTTCGCCGTAGCGATCGACCTTACTGGCCCGCACCCGGACCGTAGGTGATCTCCACGCGGCGGTTCTGCACCTCGCGGACACCGTCGGCGGTGTCGACGCGCGGGCGGCTCTCGCCGAACGCCTCGGTGCTGATCACGTTCTCCGGGATCGCCTTCGAGGTCAGGTACGCCTTGACCGAGTCCGCGCGGCGCTGCGACAGCCCCACGTTGTACTTGGCCGAACCCGAACGGTCGGCGTGACCCGCCAGCATGACCTGCGCGTTCTGGCAGTTCT
This sequence comes from Sphingomonas sp. BK069, assembly GCF_014193405.1. Taxonomy (NCBI): domain Bacteria; kingdom Pseudomonadati; phylum Pseudomonadota; class Alphaproteobacteria; order Sphingomonadales; family Sphingomonadaceae; genus Sphingomonas; species Sphingomonas sp. BK069. The sequence continues at coordinate 387,959 of NZ_JACHZH010000002.1, forward strand.
GATACTGGGTGACGGCGTTGTCGAGGATCGACGCGGCCTCCGGGGTGATGTCCGACTTGTCCCACTCGAAGAACACGATGAACGGACCCGGCGAGCAGACCACCTCAGGCGGCGGCGGCGGCGGCGGGGGCGGAGGCGGCGGCGGCGGCGGCGGCGGCGGCGGCGGCGGAGCAGCCTCCTCCGGTGCGCCGAAGTTGTAGGTCACGCCGCCGAGCAGGCTGTGCGACCGGAAGCGACCGTCGTACGAGCTGCCGCGCGCGTCGAACAGCTCGACGTTGTCCGCGTTGAAGAAGCGATACTTCAGCGAGACGTCGAGGTGATCGCTGAGCGGCGCGCGGATACCCGCGAGCGCCTGCCAGGCGAACACCGTGTCCGAGTCGTCGAGCAGCGTGTACGAGTTGCTCGGGTTCAGGCGCGCCTGGACCCGCGCCACGCCGGCGCCGCCGCCGACGAAGCCCTGCAGGCCGTCGTCCTCACCGAAGTCGAGCAGACCGTTGACCATGAAGCTCAGCGCCGAGGTGCGGCCGCCGACATTGTCATAGGTGCCCGCCGGCAGCTGCGCGGTGCCGCTGATCGGCACGCCAGCGGTGGTCCGGAAGCTGTCGACCGACGCGCGACGGTAGCCGACCTCGGTCTCGAGGCGGAACGCGCCGAAGTCATAACCGATGATCCCGTCGACGTCCCAGCCGTACTTGGAATCCGTCGTACCGGTGCCGGTCAGCGAGGTGGTCGAGCCAGCGATATCCCAATCGATATCCTCGACGATCATCGCGCCGCCTTCCACGCCTACGTACCACGCCTTGTCGCGCGCGAGCGCGGGCGTGGCGAGGGCGGTGGAGGCAAGCGCCATGATCATGGCAAGCTTACGCATCATAATCCCCTTTCCATGGTGTCACTACGGACAGCGCAAACTCACTATCGGCTAGTTGGTTTCCGAACAAGCTGACAAATCCCGAGTGCTGTTGCGCGATTACAACACCACCGCCGATGCTCACGACGCGATAAGTCCGTGTGCACGCAGTGCTGCCAGGATGTTGGCGAGACAGGCGCGCGCCACTGGGTCGCCGTCGCCTTGCCCCGGATCGGCGATCGCCGCCGCGCGCGCGCCGACCACCTGCTGCCCGTCGACCAGCACGCGCGCGGCGCGCATGACGCCGCTCTCCCACCCCGCGGCGGTGTAGGCGAGGACGCACTGGCGCGCTCGGTCCCAGGCGCGCAGCCCCTCGCGCGGCGCGACGAACTGCCAGCCCGCGCCGGTCCATCCGGTGAACGCGCCCGCCTGCCCCGCCCAGGCGCCGCGCGGCGCGGCGCCGACGATCCAGCACTGCCCCGGCAGCGGCGCCTCGGGTGGCGCGTCGACGCCGCTCGCCTCCACCGCGCAGCACAGCGCGAGGTCGATCAGCGCGAGCGCCTCGTTGTGCGTCTCCTCCTTGTGCGCCTGGCCGCTCACCAGCAGCGGCAGCGCCAGCCGCGCGGTCGTGTCGTCGCTCATCGAACGTCTCCTGCTTGCCTTGTGGTGGCCGAGCGGTGCTGACGCGAAGCCGGGACGAGCCGGCGCCCGCGCTCCAGCGCCGTCGCATCGAGGCCGTGAGGGGCGCCAGCCGACGGGCCGCGCGCACCCCCGCTGCGCCGCCGCCGCCCTGCGCGATCACACCTTCTTACCCTCTCAGCACCAGCTCCGCCGCGCGCGAGAGCGCCAGCGTGCCCTGTTGCCGAACCGCCACGCGGCGCACGCCGTGCCCCGCCGGCAGCAGCAGCGCCGGCGCCGCCACCGTCACTCGGCGCACGTCGTCGAGCGTCACGACATACAGCTCGCGCTCCTCCCCGAGCGGCACCGGGGCCTCGTCCCAGCGCCAGCCATATCGGCTGCGGCGCACCCAGCGCAGCAGCGTCGCCCCGTCCGCCGTGGCGCGCGCGCGCAGGTGCACCGGCGCGGGCGGTGCCAGCGCGCTGCCGTCGAGCACGCGCTCGGCGCCCACCGGCGCGGCGTCGCCCGCCCCCGCGGCGAGCAGGCGCAGCGTGTCGCCCGCGCGCGCGCCCGGCGGCGCCACAACGACGCTGCTCGCGCGCTCCACCAGCACGAAGCGCGCGCCCGCGGGCCAGGCCGCCGCCGCGGTGCCGCGGCGCGCGCGCAGCAGCGTGGCGAGGCGCCAGCGCCGCGGCGCGAGCTGGCGCGCGTCGGCGAACTGCACCAGCTCGTCGCCGACCAGGGCGAGGTTGGCACCGCGGTCGAGCGCGCGCGGGCCGCACGATTCCAGCGCCATGTCGTCATGCGCGAGCAGCAGCTCGATCGTGTTGGCGCGGTCCACCAGCGTCCCCGGCGCGTGCGCGAGCGGCGACGCCAGCGCGCCGATCACCGCCGCCGGCGCGGTGTCGCCCGCCGCGCTCCAGCTCGCCCCGGCGTCGTCGCTCACCAGCAGCGCGGCGCGGCGCCAGCCCGGCGCGGTGCCCGCGGTGAACACCGTCACGCCTTCTACCGCGGGCGCGGTGTCGTCGAGCGGCGGCAGCTCGGCGAGCTCGAGCAGGGTCGCGCCGACCGCGACGTCGGGCGCGCACCGCGCCGCTCCCGCGTCGGCCGGCGCCGCCTCGATGGGCGCATCGTCGAGCGCGGCGAGCTCGAGCGTCACCGCGTGCTGCTCGTAGCGCGCGCGCGTCACCCGCCACACCGCCGCCTCGCCGTCGATCCGCACCGCGACGCCGGGCCGCGCCGCCAGCGCGCGCGCGTCGAGCGTCACCGTGCACGACACGCGCGCGCGCTCGGCGCGGCGCAGCGTGTCGCGCGCCAGCGCGGCGGCGCGCGCGGCGGAGACCGTCGCGGGCAGCTCCACCGTCTCCTCGCGCCAGCCCGCGCCGCCGCGCCGCGCGTGCTGGGCGCCGACCTGATAGTCGCGCGCGACGTCGTAATACGCCACCGTCACGGCACGCGGCGCGGTCTCGACCGGGCGGCGCAGCGTCGCGCGCGCGATCGGGTCGTCGAGGGCGAGCGTCGCGTCGCAGCGGTCGGCGAGCGCGACGCCGCCGGGCACCGCGACGAACCAGCCGCCGGTGAGGCTCGCCAGCGGCGCCAGCGCGCCCGCGACGCTATCGCCGCTGGCGGCATAGCCGTCGACGGTGGCGTCGGGGCCGGGGCCGACGATGGCGCCAGCCCCGATCGCGCGCGCGACGTCGCCGACGCGCACCGGCGCCGCGTCGGCGACCACCTCGAATGACAGCATCGGTACGCGCCCGCCGAAGTCGGCGAGCTGAAGCTGCTCGAACACCGCATAGGCGATGCCGCGGAACGCGGGCGCGTCGGGCGCGTGCGCGGCGATCAGCGGGTCGGGCAGCTGGTCCTCGGTACCATGGTAGAGGCGGAAGCCGGTGGCGCTCTTCCAGTCGCCCGCGGCACCGCGCAGCAGCTGGCCGTCGGCCCAGATGCGCCGCACGTCGACGATCGCGCGCGCCGACAGCGCCACCGCGAAGGACGCGGTGTAGCCCGCGCCCCCGCCGCGCCCGCTCTTGCCGTGCGCGGCGTGAGCGGCGGGGGTGGGCTCGGTCGACCACAGCAGGGTGCCGCCCACCCGGGTCACGCCGAACAGCAGCGGCAGCGGCGTGGCGTAGGCGGCGCTCTGCACGCGCGGCTCGGCCAGCCGCGGCCCGGCGCGGTGGCGCGGCGCGAACAGCACACGGTCGAGCTGGTGCCCGAGCAGCCCGCCGATCGTGCCGCCGATCGGCCCGCCGACCGCGCGGCCGAGCGTGGAGAGGACGAGCGTGGCCATGCGGGTGCGTCTCCATGGTGATGCGGTTGGCGCGCGAGGTTGGGGGCGCCTCGTGCCCCGGCGAAGGCCGGGGCCCAGCTGGGAATGCCGGCGTGAGGTTCGCGGACGTTACCCAGCTGGACCGCGCGTCCGCCGGGGTGGTCGCTCACGGGACCGGAACCGCGCGACCTCGCTCGCCGGGCGGATCCCGGACGAAGCGCCGCTCCCGGCGCTCTGCCCCGGCGGACAGCGGGTGGGTCGATGGCGGCGGAACGCCTCGGCCTGCCAGCATCGTCCCCCACCTGAGCCCCGGCCTTTGCCGGGGAACCCTGTCGCGTGCGACCAGCCCCGCTCACCCGCGCCAGCGCCACGCCGCCACCAGCGGCCACGGCGCCTCGCCCGGGCGCTCCACCACGCGCCCGGCGACGTTGTCGGCGTGGAGGAGGCCGCGCTCGGCTCGCAGCGCGAGGTGGAGCTGCGCCGGCGAGACGCGCAGCAGCAGCACGTCGCCCGGCCGCGCGCCGTCGCACGCGACCAGCCCGGGCGGCAGCGCGAGCGGCGGCAGCGTGCCGCGGCGCAGGCGATAGTCGCGCGGCAGCGTCACCTCGGCCCCGGCGCGCGCGAGCGCCACCGCGACCAGCCCGACGCAGTCGAGCCCGAGCGCCGGGTCACGCCCCTGCGCGCGGAAGCGCACGCCGATCAGCGAGCGCGCGGCGGCGAGGACGCAAGATCCTCCCCGCGAGCGGGGAGGTGGCAGCGCGAAACGCTGACGGAGGGGGGCTTCCGCAAGCGGGCCGGCGCGAGTGCGGAAGCCCCCCTCCACGACTGCGCTGCGCGCGGCGGTTCCCAGCATCGGGTTGACCATGTCCTGCATGGTCAAGGATCGTCCGGCGGACGACTCGACCCGACGCTCCGTGCTGGGGAGGATTGAGGAGGTCTCGATCCCGCGAGGATCTCCCTCTGCGCCGATCTCCGCCACGCCAGCTCCCCTCACCCCGCCGGATAGCGCGTCAGCAGGTCGTTCCCTGGCACATAGGGCTCGCCGCGGAAGTTGACCGAACTGCCGAACCGCCCCGCGCAGGACGCGAGCCTCTTGTCGCAGCCCTCCACAAGCTCCACCAGCGTCCCCGCCGCCACCGCGTGCGGCGGCGCTTCGTCCAGCGTCACGCCCGCGCCCGCGGAGGTCGCCACCGCGCTCACCAGCCCGGCGTTGCCGCCGCCGAACCAGCGCAGCACGCCCCCCGCATAGGCCCCCGCCACCGGCTCCGCCGCGTCGAGCGTCACCGCCACTCCCTCCGCCGCGACCACGCGCGCGAAGCGCCGCCGCGCCGCCATCATCACGCGGCAGCGGCGGTCGCCCAGCTCGGCGCGGCAGGTCGGGGCGGTGAGTTCCACCGCGGGGCGGTCGAGCCGCGCCTGCGCGCCGCTCAGCTCGGCGGTGAAGTCGCGGTCGCGCGCGGTCACGGCGCCGATCCGCCCCTCGCCGAGCGGGAGCGGCGCGGCACCCGGATCGCTCCAGTCGATCGCCAAGCAGACCACGCGCGCGCCGTCCCAGCGCCCGTCGGCAAGGTCGCGCGCGGTGATCGCCGCGGCGGTGAAGGCGCCCTCCGCCGCCATCGTGTCGGCGTCGAGCCCGCTGCCCAGCGCCACCGCGGAGGGCGTCATCCCCGGCGCGGCGCGATACACCAGCCCGTCGATGACGAGGTCGCGGTCGTGCGCGGTCAGCGCCAGCGTGACGCCGTCGCGCCGCTCGAGCCGCCAGCACAGCGCCAGCGCCAGCACCCGGTCGCTCATGCCTCGCGCAGCTCCACCAGCGGCACGCTGTGTGCGCTGCCTGCCAGATAGGTGGCGCGCGCGACGCTCAGCCGGTCCTCGGCGAAACGCACCGGCACGTCGAAGTCGAACGACGCGGTCACCGCCGCGCCGGCCGCGGGCGCGTCGTCGAGCACGATCACGCCGAGCGGCTCCAGCGTGAACGCCGCGGTCGCCGCCCCCGCCACCGCGACGCGCAGCGTTCCCGCCACCGGTCGCGTGATCCGCCGCGTCGCCGCGCCGTAGCGAGTCACCAGCGCGAAACGCCGTGTCGCGCCGTCGCCATGGCCCAGCACGACCTCCCTCGCCTGCCAGTCGAACGGGTCGCGCAGCCGGAAGCCGCGCGCCGGCCCCTGGCGCGCGCGATAGAAGGCGAGCAGCAGCGCGATATCCGCCTCGCTGCGCACGCCGGGGCCGACGTCGTAGCGGGTGCGCGCCTCGGCCCAGGCGACGGTGCGCGTCTCGTGCCCGCCCGCGCTGGTCGTCACCGCGGTGGAGAAGCCCGGCGCCACCTCGGCCTCGCGCCCCAGCGCGAGCGGGAACAGCACGTCGTCGAACGCGTCCATGTCATCTTCCCCCTGCCAGTAGACCAGCCCGTCGCGCAGCACCTGCGGCAGCGCCCAGAGGTAGCGCGCCGCCACGCCGCGCCGCCGCGCCGCCGCTGCCGCGGCGAGGATCGGCGCCCATTCGCCGCTGTCGTCGGCGCGCAGCACGAAGCCGGCGAGATACTCCTGCCGCTCCGCCGGGTAGCCGAGCGTCGCGCCCACCAGCGCGGCACCGCGCTCGCTCGCGCCGGTCGCGCCCGCGGTGACCCAGTCGTAATCCTCGAGCTGGAGCCGGTCGAAGGCGGGCGCGGCCCAGTCGCTCGGCAGGTTGAGCCGCCGCGCGCCCGGCATGGCGGGATCGAGCAGGGTCGGCAGGTAGATCAGCAGATAGGTCACGCACTCCGGCCAGTCGCCGCACACCGCCGCCACCAGCGCGGCGGTGGAGCGCGCCAGCGCGGCGGCGGCGCGGTCGAGCGTCGCGAGTTGCGCGGCGTCGAACGCGCCACGCAGCGAGGGAACCGCCACCGGCTGGAGCGCGGCGCGCGCGCTCGCGTCGTAGAGGCAGGGTCGCGCGTCGGCGGTGATCCACCACCACGGCTCGCCGACCTGGAAGCGTGGCGCCAGACCCGCGCCCACGCCGATCGCGACGAAGGCGCGCGCCACCGCGTGCAGATAGTCCATCGCGCCCGCGTGGGTCGGCGACAGCAGCGTCGAGGGTGGGTCCCAGCCGGTCAGCGCGGGGGCGCCATCGGCGGCGCGCTGTTTCCAGTCGTCCCAGCAATGCCGGTCGAGCAGCTCGTAGGAGAGCGACCAGATCAGCTCATAGCCGAGCCGCGCCGCGCGCCGCGCCAGATCGGCGTGCCAGGCGGCGCAGGGCGCGTTGAGCGTGCCGCCGCGGCGGCTCACCAGCCAGCGCGTGTCCGCGCCACCGCCCACCGCCTCGAGCCGGAAATAGTGGCTCATCCCGACATAATGGTCGATCGCGCCGCGATAGCCGAGCTGGAGCGCGTTGCGCAGCAGCCGCGCCGGGGTGAGGTGGTAATGGTCGTCGTAGCCGCTCGCCACGCGCAGGTCGTGCGCGGGCACCACCACGTCGCCGATCGCCAGCACCGCGCCCGCGCCGTCGACGGTGATGCCGCTGAGCTCGGCCCAGCCCTCCGCCGGCGCGTCGAGCGGCGCGTCCCCCCGGTCGTAGCCGGGCGCGACCAGCGAGACGAACAGCCGGTCGATGTCGCCCGCCCAGACCGGATCGCGGTCGGCCGGCAGCGCGAAGCCGGCGTCGAGCGCGGCGAAGTCGAGCGTCACCTCGGCGTCCTCGGGCGCGCCCTTGGCGTAGTTCCACAGCCGCACGTACCAGGCGCGCGCCCGACCGGCGGCGTCGCGCCCCTCGATCGTCAGCGTCGGCCCGTCGACCTGGTCGAGCGCGCGTATCCCGTGGGAGCGCCAGCGGAAGCGCAGCCGGCAGGCGCGATAGTCGCGCGCGGTGTCGTAGCCGAGCAGCGGATGGTCGTGGCGGTCGACGCTCTCCCAGATGATCCCGGCGAGATCGTCGCGGCGGTAGAACACCGCGTCGACGCGCAGCACGTCGGGCGCGGGGTTGGTCGCCGCCGCCATCATCGGGCGCGGGAAGTTGACCGTCCAGTAGCGCGGGTCGAAGCGGGTGAGCCAGTCGGTCGCCTGTTCGGCGCGCTGCGTGGCGAGCCAATAGGGCATCACTCCGCCTCCTCGAGCGCGGCGCGCACCGCGCGCGCCACCTGCCGTGCCGATCGCTCCAGCGCGCGCGGCGCCTCGCCCGCGTGCGCGTTGACCGTGATGGCGAGCCGCAGGTCGCCGCGGCGCGACGGCGCCGCGGTCTCGCGCAGCAGGTCGATCCCACCGGCGCTTCGCTGGATCGGGAAGGACGGCATCGGCGCGCCACGCTCGCGCCCGCCGCCCCCGCCGTGGCCCAGTCCGAACAGCCCGCCGAGCAATCCGGTGAGCAGCCCGGTCGCCCCGCCGCCGCCGGTGACGCTGGCGACGCCGTCGCGCAGCGCCGCGCGCGCCACCGCGTCCATCGCCCCCATCGCCACGCCGCGCAGCTCGTCCAGCCCAAGCTTGCCCTTGCGCACCGCCTCGAGCAGCGCGTGCTCCAGCCCGCGCCCGGCGCGCGCGGCGCCGAGCGCGAACGGGCCCTCGACCTGGCCGCGCATCGTGTCGAGGTCGCGCGCGAAACCGGCGGTGTCGGCGCGCACGCCGATCACCAGCCGCTCGATCTCCTCATCCATCGGGGAACATCTCCTGCAAGCGCGCGCGCAGCGCGGCGTCGGGGGGCGGGGGTCGCTCGGGCGCGAGCGCTTCGCCCGGCGCGGCGAGCTCGGCGGGCGTGGCGCGCCAGAATTCGTCCGGGCGCCAGCCGAGCGCGAGCGCGGCCAGCCCGGCGAGCCGCGTCGCCGCCGCCGCGAAGGTGGCGTCGGCCATCTCGTCGCTCTCAGGCGCGCTCATCGTCCCGCGAGCACCTGGCGCAGCAGCGCGTGGAACGCCGGCGTGGCGGCGGCGAGCCCGCCCGCCACCAGCGCCTCGCCGAGCGCGTCGCGGGTGAGCGCGGCGGGCCAGTCGTGGCGGCAGTGCCAGAACAGCGCCACCAGCTCGGCCAGCGCGAGCTGCCCCGCCGCGGCGCGCTCGACCAGCGCGAACAGCGGCCCCAGCTCCTGCTCGGCCGCGACCAGCGCGGCGAAGCTCGGGCGCAGCACCAAGCTCTCCCCCGCGACGCGGATCGCCGCCTCGCCCCTCGCGGGATTGGCGGGCGCGGGGTTCGCGGCCGCGCTCATGCCGCCACCACCGCGCCCGAGCTCTCCAGCGCCAGCGTGTAGCTGCGCTCGCCGTTGTAATCGCCGGCATAGTCGAGCTTGGTGACGAGGAAGCGCCCGGCCAGCGCCTCGCCGCTCTCGAAGGTGAGCCGATAGTCGTCGAGCGTCCCCGCCAGCGCGCTGGCGCGCACGCGCGCCTCCGCGGCGGAGCCGGTGAAGATCCCCGCCGCGGCGACGCTGACCGAGCGCACGCCCGCGCCGGAGAGCAGTTCGCGCCAGCCGCCCGAATCCTTGTTGGTGATCGCGACCGCCTCGCCGTTGACGCTGAGCTGCGTGGTGCGCAGCCCCGCGACGGTGCGATGGCCGCCCGCGCCGTCCGCCACCTTGAGCAGGAACGCGCTGCCTCTCTCCGCTGCCATGTCGGTTCTCCTGGTTGATGATGTGATCCGCGGCGGCCAATCCCGTGATCCGCGTTCTATTCCCGTCATCCCCGCGAGGGCGGGGATCCAGACACGCTGACGCGCCGGCTCCTTCGTGGACATCGGCGCCGAAGCCCCGGCCGCTGAGCACGCGGGAAGAAGGCAGAGCCGTGCGCGCCGCTCTTCGATCGTGAGACCCGCGCGTCTGCATCCCCGCCTTCGCGGGGATGACGGAGGGAGCAAGGATGACGGAAAGAGGAGGAACGATGGAGGGAGGCGGTCGTGCTCGGCGGCGACACGCGAGTGTCGCTGGTCTCGACCACGCCGAGCGCCAGCGCCGCCCTCCTCACCCCGCCCGCAGCATCCTTACGCGGACGTCGACCAGCGCGGCCCAGCGCGCCGGCGCCTCCGCCACCAGCGCGAGCCGCACCGGGGCGACGCTCACCACCTGCCACGCGCCCGCGCGCGCCGGCAACGCGAGCAACGCCGCCTCCGCCGCCGCCGCGAGCCGCTCGGCGCGCGCGCCGTTCTCGCCCTCGTCGCGGATCGTCACGCCCAGCCGCAGCTCGCGCCCGTCGTGCGTCTTGCTGCCCCAATCGGTCGCGGCGAGCTCGCGCAGCAGCGCATAGGGCACCGCCGCGCGCGGCGCGCTGCCGTCGAACACGCGCGTCACGCCGATGTCGCGCAGCGCCGCCAGCGCCGCCGCGCGCAGTGCCGCGGAGGCGCCCTCCGCCGCGCCGCTCACGCGCGCCACCAGCCGAGCCGCGGGTCGGCGAGCCAGCGCCGCACCAGCCCGCGCCCGCTCACCGCGACGCCCTCGTCGACGAGCTCGACCCGCGCGCCGGGCAGCAGCGCGCGCAGCCGCGCCGCGACGCGCGTGCGGGCCGCGGCGACGTGACGCGCGGCGATCCGCTCCACCGTGCCGCTCACGCGCGCGCCTCCGCGGCCAGCCGCAGCGTCCGGTGCGGTCGCCACAGCGCGGTGACCGCGGCGGGCAGCGGCGTCGCGCCGCCGCGATCGGCGAAGAGATAGGCCGCGAGCAGCACCGCGCCATGGCGCAGCGCGGGCGGCAGCCCGGCCCAGTCGCCCGCCAGCCCCGCGGTGAAGCTGATCTCGGCCGGCGCGGCGGTGCGGACCCAGCCGATGCCCTGCTCGTCGATGTCGACCATCGCCGCGGCGGGCGCCTCGACGTGGCGCACCGGGCGCGCGGGCAGCGGCTGCCACGCGGCGCGCGCGGGCAGCGCCGCGACCAGCGCGCGCGCGATCAGCACCTGCCCGAGGAACAGCTCGGCGGCGCCGAGCGCGGTCTCGACCAGCGCGAGCGCGAGCGCGTCGTCATCGGTGGCGGCAGCGCGCAGCTCGGCGCGCAGCGCAGTCAGCGCGGCGCCGCGATCGGCCTCGCCCAGCGCCACCGTGCCGGGCGCGCCGCTGAGGATCGGCATGACGGTTCTCCTGATGTGGGTAGAACTAGATCCTCCCCGGCACGGGGAGGGGGACCATGCGAAGCATGGTGGAGGGGGCTGTCCACTCACGCGCCGGTGAGTTAGCGGAGAGCCCCCTCCACCACCCGGCTGCGCCGGGCGGTCCCCCTCCCCGCCGTGCGGGGAGGAGTTAGCTCCTCACTTCTCCACGAACTTAAGCAACTTGATCGCGTCGCTGTCGCTCACGCAGCCGGCCACGCGGCGGGTCGCGTAGAAGGTGACGAAGGGCTTGTTGCTGTACGGGTCACGCAGCACCGCGGTGTCGCCGCGATCGGCGATCAGATAGCCGAGCCGGAAGTTGCCGAAGGCGATCGAGGCGCTGCCCGCCGCCACGTCGGGCATGTCCTCCGCCTCCACCACGGGATAGCCGAGCAGCGTGGCGGGCTGCGCCGCCGCCAGCCCGGGCTGCCACAGGAACTGGCCGTCGTGCGTCTTCACCTTGCGCACCTGCGCGGCGGTGGCAGCGTTCATCACGAAGCACGCGCCCTGCCGATAGGGCGCGCGCAGCGCCTGGACGAGGTCGATCAGCCGGTCCGCCGGATCGCCCGCGAAGCCCCCCGCCGCGCCGCTGGCGAGATATTGCAGCGTGCCGAACGCGCGCGCGCCGTCCGCCGCGGCGCTGGCGGGCGACGTCAGGAAGCCGCGTGGCCGCCCCGCCCCGCTGCCGCTCACGAAGGCGGCGCCCTCCGCCTTGGCGAACTCGGTCGCGATCTCGCCGGCGAGCCACGCCTCGCTGTCGAACAGCGCGTCGTCGAGCATCGCCTGGCTCGCGCTGGGGTTGGCGTAGAGCTCGCCGCCGGGCGGGACCAGCTCGTGGAAGGTCGGCGTCGCGGTGACGGGGCGCGGGTCGGTCTCGCCGGCCCAGCCGGCGGGCGTGCCGCCGCTGGTGATCAGCTTGCGATAGCCCGCGCTGCCGACCTGCACCACGTTGGCGATGGCGCGGATCGGGCTGAGGCCGACGAGCTGCGCGTCGATCGTGCCGTCGAGCTGGGTCGGGATCGCCACCCCGCCCTGCTCCCCGGTGGTGCCGGTGAAGGCCTTGGTCTCCAGCGTGGCGCCGGTGCGGAGATAGCGCGCGAAGGCCTCGTCGCCCTCGGGCCGTGCGCCCTCCAGCAGCGGGCGCGCGTCGACGGTGTCGGTCATGGTCGGTCTCCTTCTTGGGGGTGAGTGAGGCTGTGATGGAGCCGTCGCGCTCGTGAGCACGGGCGGCGGCGTCGAGCGACGACGGGGACGCTGAGACGGTCGCTCCCCCGCGTCCTCGCGGGAGCGTCACGACGGCGCCGTGCCGAGCGTGCCGGACGTGAGCGCGGGCGGGTCGCCCGCCCACCAGTCGACCAATGCCCCGGGCTGCATCGGCACCGCGACGAGGCTGACCTCGACCAGCTCGGCCGCGACGATCGCGCGGTGCGCGCCCTGGCGCACGGTCCGCGCGCGATACGCCACCGAGAAGCCCGGCAACGCGCCGCCGCGCACCGCGCGCGCCACCGCCGCGTCGTCGACCCGCGCCGCCACCAGCAGCCCGCGCGCGTCCGGCTCGAGCCGCAGCAGCGCCCCCACCGGCGCGCCGCGATGCTGGCACAGCAGCGGCACGAGGCGCGGGGCGGCGCCGAACACGCCCGCGCGCAGCACGTCGCCCGCGCGGTCGACGCGGTCCCACACGGCGGCAAAGCCGCCGCAGCGCAGGCCGCCGCTCACTTGCCGTCCCCGCCGAGGTCGACGCCGAGCCGCATCGCCAGCCCGAGCAGCAGCAGCGCGCCGAGCGTCCGCGTCACCCAGCCGAGCAGCGCGCGCCACGCCGAGCGCTTCGCCGCGCGCCACGTCTGAAGCAGCTCGCGCAGTGCGGCGACGTCGCCCGCCGCGCCCGCGTCGGCGAGCCCGAGCCGGGTGAGCGCGCGCGTCGCGCCCAGTTCGCCGGCCTGCTCGGCCACCGCGCGCAGCCCCGCCGGGTCGGCGCCTTCCGCCGCCAGCTGGGCGAGCAGCTGCGCCAGCACCGCGGCGCTGCCCTCGTCGTGCGCCGCGCTCATTGCCAGTCCACCATCGCGCGCTTCTCCTCGGGCGTGAGGAAGTCCGCCGCCGCCGCCATCCGCCACAGCCGCTCGCGGTCCTCGGCCAGCGCGGGCACGCGGTCGAGGTCGACCCGCACCGTCGCGTCGCCGCACCAGCGCGCCAGCCCGGCGGCGAGCCCGGTGAGGATCGCGTCGGCGAGCGGCAGCACGGTCAGCCGCCACAAAGCGCGGTTGGCCTCGGCGTAATTGGCATGGGTCGAGTCGCCGGGCAGGCCGAGCAGCATCGGCGGCACCCCGAAGGCCAGCGCGATCTCGCGCGCCGCCGCCGCCTTGGTGCCCGCGAAGTCCATGTCGGCGGGGGTGAGGCTGAGGGGTTGCCACGTCAGCCCGCCCTCGAGCAGCAGCGGCCGGCCGGCGTTGCTCGCGCCGGCGAAGCCCGCGTCCATCTCGTCGCGCAACCGGCGGAACTGGTCGGGCGAGAGCGCCGCGCCGTCGCGCGCGTCATACACCAGCGCGCCCGAGGGCCGCGCGGCATTGTCGAGCAGCGCCTTGCTCCACGCCGCCGCGGCATTGTGGATCGCCACCGCGGGCGCGGCGGCGCCGAGGCAGCCCAGGCCGTAATGGTCGTCGAGCGGGTGGAAGCGGCGCAGGTGGATCACCGCCTCGGGCGCGAGCCGCGTGGCGCGCGCGCCGACGCGGTAGAGGAAGGCGGCGGGCCAGCCGTCGGCGCCGAGCTCGACGCTCACCCGCTCGGGCCGCAGCGGGTAGAGCGCGGCGGGTGTGCCGTCGGCGTCGCGCAGCGGCTGGACGAAGGCGTTGCCGTGGAGCAGCAGCTGCGCCGCGACGGTCTCGAGCAGCCCGGGCGCGGCGATCAGCCCGCGCAGCCCGTCGTCGTCGCAGGCGAGCGGCGCGCTGGCGACGCTCTCGGCGACGAGCCGCACCGCGCGCTGCGCGATGGCGTTGCCGCAATAGCCCGCGCGCACCTGCGCCTCATAGCCCTGCGGCCAGGCGGCGGGCGGCGGCGGCGCGGCGATGCCCGACGCGCGCGCGAGCGGCGGCCGCGCCGCCGCGGGGGCGGGCGCGGTCTTGCGGAACCAGGCCATGCAAGGGTCTCCTCGATTGGTGGTGTCGGCGGTGTCGGCGGGCGGCGGTGGTGACCGCGCCGGAGGCGGGCCGCGGGACGGGTGCGGCAAGCGGCGGCGTCGGCGGCACGGGGCGCGCGCCAAGCCGATCCGGACCGGCATGTCGCGGCCGTTCGCACCACGCCAACCCGACCGGCACTCCCGCCCGAACCTCGACCGTCCTCCCCCGACCGTCATCCCCGCGCCGACCGCGACCGTCACCCGCGCCCCCACCTCAACCGTCATTCCCGCGAAGGCGGGGATCCAGACGCGTGGAGCGTCGAGGGAGCCGCTACGTCGGCGTGTATGGATCCCCGCCTGCGCGGGGATGACGAAGGAAGGGGTCGTCCCCGCCTCTCCTCAACCGTCATCCCCGCAGAAGCGGGATTCAGACGCGTGGACCATCGAGGGACTCGCCACGTCAGCGTGTATGGATCCGTGCCGTCGCAGGGATGACGAAGTAAGGGGTCGTCACCGCCTCTCCTCAACCGTCATCCCCGAGCAGGCGGGGATCCAGACGCGCGGACCGTCGAGGGAGCCGCCACGTCCGCGTGTATGGATCCCTGCCGTCGCAGGGATGACGAAGACAGGGGTCGTCACCGCCTCTCCTCAACCGTCATCCCCGCGTAGGCGGGGATCCAGACGCGTGGACCGTCGAGGGAGCCGCCACGTCCGCGTGTATGGATCCCTGCCTTCGCAGGGATGACGAAGTAAGGGGTCGTCACCGCCTCTCCTCAACCGTCATCCCCGCGCAGGCGGGGATCCAGACGCGTGGACCGTCAAGGAAGCCGCCACGTCAGCGTGTATGGATCCCTGCCTTCGCAGGGATGACGAAGGAGCGGTCATAGCGACGTCAGGCGAGCCACGGTCAACGCGGCGCAGGTCCTGTTCCCGCCGTGACCGACGCAGAGGAGAACCGCGGCCCGCGCGTCGCTACCTACCGCCGCTTCAGCAGCGTCTCCACGCTGTCGTCGACGGTGCCGACCTTGCCCGGCTCGTGCCCCGCCTCCTTCTCCAGCGCGGCGCGGATCGCCTCGATCTGGCGGTCGGTCATATGCTCGATGCCGATGAACTCGCCGCGCGCCTGGTCGAGCGCGCGGATGATCTCGTCGAGCTTGGCCTGCACCGCCGCGGCGTCGCGGTTCTGCGAGTTCTGGATCACGAACACCATCAGGAAGGTCACCAGCGAGGTGCCGGTGTTGATGATCAGCTGCCACGTGTCCGACCAGCCGAAGATCGGCCCCGTCACCGCCCAGGCGAGGATCGTTGCCAGCGCCAGCGCGAACGTCACCGGCTGGCCCGAGGCAGACGCGATCCGGGTCGCGAGCGCGGCGAAGACACGTTCCATCATCCGCGCATCCTGCCACCGCGCCGCGAGCCCGGCCTTAGCGTGGATCAAGCCGCCCGACGCCGCTCACCCTCACAGCACGCGCACCCGCACCGCCCCGCCCTCGCCCAGCAGCAGCGCGGTGAGCGCCCAGACGCAGGCGTCGGCGCGGTCGGGCGAGCGGCCCGGACCCTCGTAGCCGCCGCCCGCGACCAGCCCGGCGAGCTCGTCCTCCAGCGCGGGGAAGGCGCGCGCGTGCCATACCCGTCCGGTCTCGTAGAGCGCCGCCACCGGCTCGGCGCGCGCCGCCTTGCCGCGCGTGGCGTGGACCAGCCGCAGCGGCAAAGCGGCGTCGGCGGCGCGCAGCACCTGCGCCACCATCTCGCCGCCCTGGTTGGCCTCGGCCACCACGCGCTCGGCGGCGTGGCGCGCGGCGCAGGCGGCGACCGCGCGCGCCCAGCGCTCGGGGCTGGCGCCGGTCACGCTCGCGTCTTCCAGCACATAGCCGTGGCCGTCGCGCCCCAGCCCGGCGGCGACGATGCCGCAGGCGTCGCCGTCGCTGCCCGCGGGCGGGTCGACCCCCACCACCACGCGCACCAGCACCGGCACCGCGGCGGCGCGCTGGCGCTCGAGCAGCGCGCGCGGCCAGAGCGCGCCGGCGACGTCCTCGATCAGCTCGCCGTCGAGCTCCTGCCGGCCGAGCCGGGTCGCGCCGTACTGCGCCGCGACCGCGGCGACGAAGGCGCGCGGCAGATGCGGGTTGTCGCGCGTGCGCCCGCGCGTCACCGCGGTGTCGGGCGCGGCGGCGAGGCGGCGCAGCAGCGCGGTGGCGCGCGGCGTCGTCGTCACCAGCGTGCGCGGCGACTCGCCGAGCCGCAGCCCCAGCATCAGATTGTCCCAGGCGGCGGCGCCGCGCCATTTGCCGAGCTCGTCGGCCCAGGCGAGATGATGCTCGGGGCCGCGCAGCCCCTCGGGTGCGGCGGCGGAATAGACTTGCGCCACCGCGCCGCCATCGAAGCGCAGCTCGCCCAGGCTCGGCCGCCACACCGCACCGCCGGCGTACCGCGCCACCGCGAGCAGCCCGCTCGGCCCCTCCACCATCACGCGCCGCGCGTCGTCCTCGGTGGCGCCGACCAGCGCGATCCGCGCCTCCGGCCGCGCGCGCGCGATCGCGGCGACCCACTCGGCGCCGGCGCGAGTCTTGCCGAAGCCGCGCCCGGCCTGGATCAGCCACACGCGCCAGTCGCCGTCCGGCGCGAGCTGCCCCGGATGCGCCCAGCTCGCCCAGTCGGCGACGAGCGCGCGGCGGGTCGCCTCGTCCAGCGTCTCGAACACCGGCGCGGCGTCGGCGGGATCGAACCGACGCAGCGCGCGCAGCGAGCGGGTGAGCGGCGCGGTCATGCCCACACCCGCGGGCGCGGCGCGGCGCTGACGCCGTGGGGCGGCGCTGCAGCCGGGCAGGCGGAACGGCGCGCACCGTCGCGGGCGTCGAACCCGGCTGGCGGAATGTCGGGGACGGCGGCACCGACCGCGACGGGCGGCGCCGCTCGCAGCGGCGCGACCGAACCGAGCGGGCGGACGGGGATATTGACGGCGGAGCGGTTCTCCCGTTCTTCCGACGCGCTCGACCGCTTGGGCCGCGCTTCGTGCGTCGCCGAGCAGATCGCGGTGACGGACGGGTCCGCGGCTGTGGGCCACCCGGCGTTCGGCGAAGCCTCGTGAACGTGTCCGCGTCGATCGTCGGACGGATCCTGTTCCCGCGGCGGGATCGTCCCGTCGTGCTCCCGCGCTTGCGCGAGCCCGGGAGGGTTGGACGTCGCCCGTCGGCGGTCTGCTTGACCCTCGCCTCCCGCGTGCGCCGGAAGACCATGGAGGGAAGGAGCGGCAGCGACGCTGTCGCAGAGCGCTCGTGGCGGCGGCGCCCCAGGATCGAGCAGGATCGCCACTTGCGGCGCTCGAGGCTCCTGCGCCCCCGCGGGGGCGGCAGAACAGGATGAGTCCGGCGTCGACTCGGAGGCGATGGCAGCAACACTGTCCGTGGCCGGAGCGGCGCGCGCATCGGAGCCTGTGCCCCTGCCCGCCGCGTCCGTGTCGACGCGCGGGTCGGAACCGGCCCTTTCGGCGGCGCCGGCGCCTGCGCTCGAGGCCACCGCGTCCGCGCCGACGTCCGCGTCGCGGTCGGCGGGGACGGCGACCGCTTCCTCCCGCTCGTCCCAGTCCGCCGCCGCGGCGCGCTCGACCGCGTCGACCTCGGCGGCCGCCGCGGGCGACACCGGGGCGCGACGGACACGCGGGGTGACGCCGGCATAGAGCTTCAGCCGGCGCGCCAGCTCGGCCCCGGCGGGACCGAGCGGGTCACGCTGGCGGCGCGCCGCGCGCGGCGGCGCGACCGGCACGGCGCCGGCGGCGGCGGCGCGGTGGCGGTCGAGCAGCGCCAGCGCGGCGGCGAGATCGAGCGGCGTCTCGCGCTCGAGCAGGTCGCGCAGCGCCTCCGCCTCGAGCCGCTCATACCCGATCGCGAGCGCGTCGCGCCAGGCGGCGGCGAAGCGCGCGTTGCGCCGCCGCAGCGCATAGGCCGAGACGAGCGCGACGCCGACCGCCGCCGCGGCGCGCGCCGGACAGCCGAGCATGGCGAGCTGGTCGAGAAAGAACGCGCGGGTGACGGCGTCGAGCGGGGCCGCGCGCACCGCGCCGCCGGGCACGAACGGTTCGGAGGCGGCGGCTGAGGGCGCCGCGCGACCGCCGGCCGAGCGGGCGGCGCCGCCGAGCGCGAACGTCGCGGCCTCGCCCCCTGCTGCGCGGGCGTCGGGCGCACGCGCGCGCGTCCCCGCCCCGTCCGAGCGTTCGCCCCGCATCGCCGATCTCCCGCTGAAACGCGAACGGGCCGGCGCGGCGGGAGCCTCGCCCCCGAACCGCCCGGCCCGACTCACATCATCTCGATGTTCATGCTTTGTACGCGAACAGCGTCGCGCTGTCAAGTGTCGTCTCGCCGCCGGCGGCGCCGCTCAGCCGAGCGCGCGCCCGGTGCCGGGGCTGATCGACAGGCGGCGCCCGCTGAGCGTCTCGACCTGGAGCGAGTCGCCGTCGCGCTCCACCGCGACGAAACGGTCGGGCTCGGCCGCGGGCGGCAGCTCGCCGCGCCACACCACGCGCCCGGCGCGATCGAGGCAGACGAGGTTGCGCGCGCGCGCGTCATCCTCGGCGGCGGGGGCGTAAAGCACCACGCGCCGCCCGCCCCCGATCGCGATGCTGCGCGCGACTCGCGCTGGCTCGGGCATCGGCCGCTCTCCTGTTACGCGCGGAGATACGCGGGCGCGCGCGCGACGGATGCAGGGGGGCTTACGGGAACCTGTCAGGTCTCTCGATGAAAGACCCGCCTGAAGACGATCGGTGTCGAGAGATGCGGGACGATCATGGTGGTCTCTTCCTCCAGATCCCGACCGACGGTGCGATAGGTGGTCGTCCGATCGCTGTCCTCGCCGCGGAACCTTATGGAGAGCGCGTCACCATCCCTTCTTGCCGATACCTGAAAGACAAGAACGTCGGTCAGCTTCCACGTGACCGGCTCTTCACCGATCCAGAGGGTGATGGGTGCCTTGGCATCATAAGCGATCCCGATCCGATCCCCTGCGGTCGATATTCTGATCCGGGATACGGCAACAGACTTGCGCAGCCTCATGCGAGCGGTGATCCGTGTCGAGTTGGGAAGGCCCTCGGTCGCGCTGTCGATCGCCTCGAAGGCGTGGTCGCTCCGTAGGTCTCCACCATAGATGCCCGACGCCACGCCCTGCGCTGGGCTCGCGGCGCCTGAGCCACAGCCCAGGAAGGCAGCGCCGACCGCGGCTGACACAATCCACTGACGCATCTCGCACTCCTCGGATCCCGCTGTCGGGCTCGACGGTTGTGGTGGCACTTGAGGCTAGCACACGGTCCTCTTGCGTCATACGGGATCGAGGACCTGGCTCCGGTTGCCGAGCACGTGAGTTGGCGAAGAGCTGTCCTGTAGGGGGAGCTGAGCATCACTGCCTGATGTTTCGATCGGCGAACTCGGAAGCGGAGCGGCCGCTCCTCGCGATACTCAAACGGTTCGCCCGGTGGATCAGCTCTCGCCGCCGCGACGCTCCACTCCAGGGTGGAGCGGGTAACGGGAATCGAACCCGTGTATTCAGCTTGGAAGGCTGCTGCACTACCATTGTGCTATACCCGCATACCCGCGGGAAGGCGCCGCTTTCTGGCTTTTCCCACCGGCCGTTCCAACGTCCGCTATGTTGGCTTTCCAGCATCCCGCCGGATGGAACGAGCGGCGTCATACCCAGCCGCCGGCAGCGGCACAAGCCGTCCCATGGCGGTCGGGCCGCCGATACCGAGCGGCGTCACCCCAGCACACCGGGCGGTGCCGGACCACGCCCTGCCGCGCGGCGCGGCGGGACGTGGCCGAGCGGGCGATCAGCTCGCCGCCGCCCCGATCATGACGACCGCGGCGAGCCGCTCCGGTCCGGCCGTCGCGCGCGCGAGGCGGATCTCCCTGCGCAGCAATGTCAGCTTGTTCCTGTAGTCGAGGTAATCAGAGGCGAAGATGATATTGGCCTGGACCGTCGGGGCCGCACCCGCGCCCCACGCGAGCGCGGGGAGCTCGCCTAACCGGCCGATCGCACGCAGCGCGACTCGGTCCAACCGACGGTCCTTCGAGGTCCGCGCGAGGGTGGGGGCCACGGGCCGATGGCGCTCGTTCAGCGTGAACCGGACCGACACGATGCCGCCCGACGCGGGATCGTTCGTCCACAGCGGCTCGTGTTGTCGCAGCAGCTCCGCCTCGAGCCGCCGCGTCACCGCGGCGGCCCAGCGTTCGCGTGGCAGCTGGTCTCCCCTCACCGTCACCTCTCCCTGCGGCGGCTGCGCCGGGGCGGTCGACGGGAACGACGCACAGACCGCGGCGATCACTATCGAACAATGCTTCATGACGATCTCCAGTTCATGGATGATCGGCCAGGACGCGCGACCAGTTTCTGCGTGAACTCTAGACGCCTTGGTCGACAAGAAGCGGCGGTCGCTACGATCCCGCTCCTCTGCCCTTATAGCACGCCGGCGAGCACGATGAAAGAGAGTCCGGATCGGACCTTTCTGGCAGGATCGGTGTCGCTTTTCCTGACGCAGATGGGCGGACGCCCGCGCTCGCGACGGCTCCAACACTCGTGACAAGCTATTGATACTCGTTCGCACAAGCGATAGAGCCCAGATCGGAAGGGGTTCTCACATGCATCATCGTCTCGTCCGCGCCTTGCTCGCCGCCAGCGCGCTCTGCCCGCTCCCGGCGCTCGCCGCCGCGCCCGACTCGCCGCTCGTCCCCGCCGCGACCGACGCCGCCGTCGACTCCGCCGCCACCACCGCCGCCCCCGACCAGCAGCAGGTCGGCGACGACGTCGTCGTCACCGGGGTGCAGACGCGCGACATCGCCTCCTCCGCCACCAAGAGCAGCGCGCCGCTGGCGCAGACGCCGCAGTCGGTCAGCGTCGTCACCGCCGCGGACATCGCCGGGCTCGGGCTGCAGAACCTCAACCAGGCGCTGCGCTTCGTCGCCGGCGTCACGCCCGAGACGCGCGGCTCCAGCGCGGAGGTGTACGACCAGTTCAAGCTGCGCGGCTTCGACGCCGCGGTGTTCCTCGACGGGCTGCGCCAGTTCGGCAGCCCGACCGGCTATGTCTCGCCCCAGGTCGACGTGTCGCGGCTCGACCGGTTCGAGGTGCTCAAGGGCCCCGCCTCGGTGCTCTACGGCCAGTCCTCGCCGGGCGGGCTGGTGGCGCAGTCGAGCAAGCTGCCGGTCGACGCGCCGCTCTACGGCGCGGTCGCGGCGAGCTACGGCACCTTCGACCTCTACCGCGTCGACGCCGACATCGGCGGGCGCGCGGGCGAGAGCGTGCTGTGGCGCGTCTACGGCAGCGTCAACGGCGCCGACACGCAGCAGCGCTTCAGCCGGCGCGAGCGCCAGACCATCTCGGGCGCGGTGACGCTCGGCGCGGGCGGCGCCACCACGCTGACGCTGCTGGGCAATTACTCGCACGATCCGCACAACGGCGCCTATGGCGTGTTCCCCGCGCTCGGCACGCTGATCGACAATCCCAACGGCCGGCTGTCGACTCGCTTCGACGGCGGCGAGGCGGGCAACCGCTGGCGCCGCGAGCAGGCGTCGGGCACCTATATCTTCCGCCACGACTTCGGCGGCGGATGGAGCTTCCGCGCCTCGGGCCGCTACCAGAACGTCACCGCGCGGCTGGGCTTGATCTACGTCAGCGGCGCGCCCGCGGACGCGGGGCTGCGCGTCTACAATCGCGCCTCCTATGCCACCGACGAGGAGCTCGACAACTGGACCTATGACAACCAGCTCAGCGGCGCCTTCCGCACCGGCCCGATCGAGCACCAGCTGCTGATCGGCGTCGACCGCCAGGTGGCGCACTCGACCGAGCTCTACGCCTTCGGCAGCGCGCCGGCGCTGGACGTCTATCAGCCGGTCTACGGCACGGTCGCGACGCCGCAGACCCCCGCGACGGTCCCCACCCCGTTCGGCGGCAATTACGACACGCGCCAGCGCCAGCAGGGCGTGTACGCGCAGGACCAGCTCTCGCTCGGCGCGCTGCGCGTGACGCTCGGCGGGCGGCAGGACTGGGCCTATGCGCGCGAGCGCACCCAGTCCGGGTCGACGCAACGCGACGAGAAGTTCACGTGGCGCGCCGCCGCGCTGTACACGCTGCCGTTCGGGCTGGCGCCGTACGTGAGCTATTCCACCTCGTTCCAGCCGCAGAGCGGCCAGGTGCTACGCGACGACGGCACGCCCGGCCTGCCCGACCCGTCGCTCGGCAAGCAGATCGAGGCGGGCGCCAAGTTCAGCGTGCCCGGCACGCCGATCCTGCTCAGCGCCGCCTGGTTCCGCATCGACCAGACCAACGTGCTGACCTCCACACCCGATTTCACCGTGTCGCGGCAGACCGGCGAGGTGCGCTCCACCGGCGTCGAGCTGGAGGGCTTCGCGCCGCTCGGCCACGGCTTCACGGTGCGCGGCGCCTTCAGCCGCCAGCGCGTGCGCGTGACGAGCGACCCGCAGGATCCGTCGCGCGTCGGCCGCGGGCTGGAGACGGTCGGGCGCGGCGGCACCTCGGTCAACCTCGACTGGACCGCGCCCGGCGGCCCCTTCACCGGCCTGACGCTGGGCGGCGCGCTGCGCCACGCCGACGAGGCCTATGCGGGCGTCTATACGCCGAGCTTCGGCGAGGCGGCGGCGGGGCCGCGCAACAGCCCGGGCTATACCGTCTACGACGCGCTGGTGCGCTACGACCTCGGCGCCGCGGCGCCGGGGCTGCGCGGGCTGAGCCTGGCTGTCAACGCCACCAACATCTTCGACAAGAGCTATCTCACCTCCTGCTTCGCCAATTACCAATGGTGCTGGTACGGCAACCGCCGCACCGTGCAGGCGACGCTGGGGTGGAAGTTCTGACGGACTGAGTCATCAGGCGCTGAGATCCTCCCCGCACGGCGGGGAGGGGGACCGCCGCGCGCAGCGCGGTGGTGGAGGGGGGTGGCCACGCAGCGCAGCGTTGGCAGGGGAGCCTCATCCACGAGGCGCTGCGCTCGCGGAAAGCCCCCTCCACCAGCCTGCGGCTGGTCCCCCTCCCCGCTTGGCGGGGAGGATTGAGTCCTCTCCGCCAAGCGGGGAGGATCGCACCTGCCCGCACCCGCTCCCCGCCCTCGCGCGTTGCGCCCTCCGCCACCATCGGAGACCCTCATGCGCTCGCTCCTCACCACCGTCGCGATCGGCCTCGGCGCCGGGCTTGTCGCCTCCTTCGCGATGGACCGGTTCCAGGCGGCCGCCGCCCCCGCGCTGGGGCAGAGCGGCGGCAACGACGATCCCGCCACGGTCAAGGCCGCCGACAGCGTCAGCCAGGTCGTCGAGGGGCGGCCGGTGACGCAGAAGTACCGCCGGCTCGCGGGGGGCGCGATGCACTATGGCGTCGGCGCCGCACTCGGGGTTGGCTATGTCGCCGCGGCGGAGCGCTGGCCCGAGACCGCGACCGGCTTCGGCCTGCCGTTCGGCGCGATGACGATGCTGCTGCTCGACGACCTGCTCGTCCCCGCCGCTGGCTGGGGGCCGTGGCCCGAGGCGGAGGCGAAGGGCAATCTCTACACGCTGGCGTCGCACCTCGTCTTCGCCGCCACGGTGGAGGGTGTCCGCCGCGGCACCGACGCGCTGCTCGACCGCGACTGAGCGGGCGGACGGGCGGGCGAGACCGCGGCCAGATCCTGAAGGTGCGAGGCCGCGTCTTCGGCCTCTCCGTGCGATGTTCCCGCCCCACGCCACGCCGTTCGTGCTGGGGAGGCGCTGAGCCTGTCGGAGCGCCGTCTCGAAGCACATGCCGTCCCGCTTGTGGCGCCGCTTCGAGACTGAGCTTCGACGAGCTCAGCCGCTCCTCAGCGCGAACGGAAACGGGAGGATGCGAGCGGACGCCGCCCTGACCCGCCCCCACATCGGGTCGCCGCGCCGCCCCGCCCCCTCGGCGTGACGCCGAACCGTCACGGCAGCGTCACCCGCGCGTCAAGCCGCGGTGACACACGTGTCACATGCGCGGCGTAGAACGGGGCAGCGAGGGAGGGCTGCCATGCCGACGACGGTTCACTCGATCAGCGCGCTCACTGCGGGCCTGCCGCTGGGCGACATCGCCGATCTGTTCGACGCCGAGGGGCGGCCTCATCGGCCCGAGCACGTCACCGGCGCGCGCCGCCGCTACCGCACCGTGTGGATCAGCGACGTGCATCTCGGCACGCGCGGCTGCAACGCCGACATGCTGATCGACTTCCTCGACCATGTCGACAGCGCGACCATGTACCTGGTCGGCGACATCATCGACGGCTGGCAGCTCAAGAAGCGCTTCTACTGGCCCGCCGCGCACAATGACGTGATCTGGCGGCTGATGAAGCGCGCGCGCCGCGGCACGCGGATGGTCTATATCCCGGGCAACCACGACGAGATGTTCCGCCAGTTCGCCGGGCTCGACTTCGGCGGCATCCAGATCCGCCGCAAGGCGATCCACGAGACCGCCGACGGCCGCCGCCTGCTGGTGCTCCACGGCGACGAGTTCGACGCGATCACCTTGTCGCACCGCTGGCTCGCGCATGTCGGCGACGCGGCGTACACGATGCTGATGGCGCTCAACCGCTGGGTCAGCGCGGTGCGGCGACGCTGGGGCATGCCCTATTGGTCGCTCAGCAAGCACGCCAAGGCCAAGGTGAAGAACGCGGTGGCGTTCATCTCACGTTTCGAGGAGATCGTCGCCGAGGCGGCGGGCAGCCGCGGCGTGCAGGGCGTGGTGTGCGGCCATATCCACACCGCCGAGATGCGCGAGATCGCGGGCGTGGCCTATTACAACGACGGCGACTGGGTCGAGGGCTGCACCGCGCTGGTCGAGCATCACGACGGGCGGATGGAGATCCTCGACTGGGGCGAGGAGATGCGCCGGCGCGAGCAGCGCCCCGCGGTCGCGCTCGCCGCCCCGGTGCCCGCGCCCGCGGCGCTCGCCGCCTGAGCCGCGCGCGATGCGGATCGCGATCGTCACCGATGCCTGGGCGCCGCAGGTCAACGGCGTGGTGCGCACGCTGGAGGCGGTGATCGCCGAGCTGCGCGCGGGCGGGCACGAGGTGCTGGTGGTCTCGCCCAGCGGCGCGCCGTCGCTGCCCTGCCCGACCTATCCCGAGATCCGGCTCGCGCTGATGACCCCCGCGGCGGTGGGGCGGCGGATCACGGCGTTCGGCGCCGAGGCGGTGCATATCGCCACCGAGGGCCCGCTCGGCCTCTCGGCGCGGCGCTGGTGCCGCGCCCGGCGCCTGCCCTTCACCACCGCCTATCACACGCAATTCCCGGACTATGTCGCGGCGCGCACCGGCGCGGACCCGGAATGGGTGTGGCGCTACGTGCGCTGGTTCCACGATCCCGCGGCGGCGGTGCTCGTCTCCACCGCCACGATCGAGCGCACGCTGCGCACGCACGGGCTGACGCGGGTGAAGCGCTGGGGCCGCGGCGTCGGCCCGGCGTTCCGGCCCGAGGGCGCGATGGCGCCGCGGATGGCGGCGGCGCGGGCGGCGGGCGGCGCGCCGGTGCTGCTCCACGTCGGCCGCGTCGCGGTGGAGAAGAACGTCGAGGCCTTCCTCGCCGTCGACGCGCCCGGCACGAAGGTGGTGGTGGGCGACGGCCCGGCGCGCGCCGCGCTCGAGCGCCGCTTTCCCGACGCCTTGTTCCTCGGCACGCTGTTCGGCGACGACCTCGCCGCGGCCTATCGCGCCGCCGACGTGCTGGTCTTCCCGAGCCGCACCGACACGTTCGGGCTGGTGATGATCGAGGCGCTGGCGTGCGGCACGCCGGTGGCGGCCTATCCGGTGCCCGGCCCAGTCGACGTGCTGGCCGCCGCCACCGGCGCGATGGCGGAGCGGCTGGACGAGGCGATCGCGCGCGCGCTGACGCTCGACCGCGCCGCCTGCGCGGCGGCGGGGGCGGGCTTCACCTGGGCGGCGAGCGCGCGCCAGTTCCTCGACGCACTCGCGCCGTTCGGGGCGACGCTGCGGATGGTGGCGTAAGGTTCGATCCATCGACGCTGAAGCGTGTCGCGGCGACGCCGGAGCCCAGCGCTGCGAGAACGGCGTTCGCGGCACTGGACTGCTGCTGGGGCAGGCGCTGTCTCGGGTATCGAACGTGGCGGATCATGCTCCGGGCGAACCAGAGCGCGACGAGCCTTTCGCCTATGGCTCCCCGCACGGCGCGGGCGTGACGCCTCCGACCGCGCCGACGTCACCGCGCCTCCGTGCCGCCGTCACGCGGTCTCGCCGACCTTCGCGTCCGCTGCCGGCACGGACCGATTTTCGCGCAGCTCGGTGAGCGCCTGTCGCATGATCTGCCCGCCACCGGACAGCCCCAGCCCGGCGAGGATCGCCGCGACGGCGATGTCGGGCCAGGCCGTCCGCGTGCCGAACACGCCGAGCGCGGCCGCAACCACCGCGACGTTGCCGATCGCGTCGTTGCGCGAGCAGATCCACACCGAGCGGCGGTTGGCCTCGCCGTGGCGGTGGCGCCAGAGCAGTGCGGCGCAGAGCAGGTTGGCCACCAGCGCGAGCGCGCCGATCGCGCCCATCGTCTCGGCCTTCGGCAGCGTGCCGCGGAGCGCCATCCAGACGGTGCTGCCGAGGATCCAGGCGCCGAGCAGCAGCAGCGAGCCGCCCTTCGCCAGCGCCGCCCGCGCCCGCCAACGCGGCGCCGATCCCGCGACTCCCAGGCTGATCGCGTAATTCGCGGTGTCGCCGAGGAAGTCGAGCGCGTCCGCCCTGAGCGACACCGATCCCGCCGAGACCCCGGCCGCGATCTCGATCATGAACATGCCGGCGTTGAGCGCCAGCGCGATCCACAGCGCACGCCGCCACGGCCGGTCGTCCTGCCGCACCGCCGCCACCGCACATCCGCCGCAACAACCGCCGCAACAACCGCCCGCCATGTCGTCACCTCGTCTTCGTCCGGTGACGCTCCATCTAGGGTCTGTAGCAGCTACGGGGTCAAGCCATGTCCTACACGATCGGCGCGCTGGGCAAGGCCACCGACACCACGGTCGAGACGGTGCGTTACTATGAGCGGATCGGGCTCCTGCCGCGGCCGCCGCGCAGCGCCGGCAATTATCGCATCTACGGCACGGGAACGCTCGGCCGCCTCTCCTTCATCCGCCGCGCGCGCGCGCTCGGCTTCTCGCTCGACCAGGTCCGCGCGCTGCTCGGCCTCGCCGACGACCGACGCAACGATTGCGCCGGGATCGACCGGATCGCGGACGAGCATCTGCGCGAGGTGGAACGGAAGATCGCCGATCTCATCGCACTGCGCCGCGAGCTCAAGGCCGTGATCGAGTCGTGCGGCGGCGGCACCGTCGCCGACTGTCGCATCATCGAGGCGCTCGCACCCTAGCGGGCTCGCCCGTCGCCACCTGGGCCCGCCTCCACGCCCGCTTGCCCTCGCGCGCGCCAGGCACTAAGTCGTTCGGCAACAGGCGGCCGCTCCGGGAAGGGGCGGCCCTTTGCATTTATGGAGTATTCCGCATGGCCCAGCCGCTCATGCCCCACGCCACCGCTTCCTGGCTGGTCGACAACACCTCGCTCTCGTTCGAGCAGATCGCCGACTTCTGCGGGCTGCACATCCTCGAGGTCCAGGCGATCGCGGACGACACCGCCGCCACCAAGCTGACCGGGCGCGACCCCGTCCGCGCGCACGAGGTGACCCAGGAAGAGATCGACAAGGCGCAGGCCAGCCCCGCCTATCGCATGAAGATGACCAAGGGCCCCGACCAGGTACGCCGCACCAAGGGTCCGCGCTACACGCCGGTCAGCAAGCGCCAGGACAAGCCCGACGGCATCGCCTGGATCATCCGCAACCACCCCGAGATCAGCGACGGCGCGATCAGCAACCTGATCGGCACGACGCGCACCACCATCGCCGCGATCCGCGACCGCAGCCACTGGAACATCGGCAACATCACGCCGAAGGACCCGGTCACGCTCGGCCTCACCACGCAGCGCGAGCTCGACGCGGCGGTGGCCAAGGCGGCCAAGGCGGCGGGGATCGAGCAGCAGGCCAACGACCCGCGGCTCGACGGCGACCGCGAGGCGCTGATCGCCTCGCTCCGCGCCGAGCGCGAGCAGGCCGCACGCGACGCCGAGGCGGCCGAGGCGGGCGAGCTGCGCGGCCCGGTCTCGCCGTTCGAGGACCCGTTCCGGCGGTGAGTTGAGGCGGCAGGCCGGCGCGGTGATCCGGAGCGCTGCGCCCGCCGCCCCGCACCGGCGTCGCTGGTACCAAGGCGCTCACCGCTCCCCCCGTGCCGTCATCCTGAACTCGTTTCAGGATCCACTCGTCCGCACGCGCCCCCGCGAGTGCGTTCGACCTACCTCTTCCCGACTGTCAGCATGCTCCGGCGAACGCCGGAGCGCAGGGCCACCGATTTCAGCACGCGCGCACGGGTTAGCGCGGAGCGATCAGCCATCAGCAAGACGCGCGGCTGCCGCGGCGACGGACATGCTCGCGGCACCGTCGCTCGTGGCCATTACCGCCGGGATGCGCTGCCCGGTGGATCCTGGGACGAGCTCAGGATGACGGCAGGGGCAAGGGACATGCCCTCCCACCTCACGCTGGCAATCCCCCCGCCGCCGCCCCACATAGCGCGGCACATGAGCTACGCCCGTCGCCCGCAGCCGCAGATCGTCCGCGTCATCGACCTCGAGACCACCGGCTCCGCCCCGCCCGCGCACGCGGTGTGCGAGGTCGGCTGGCAGGACGTCGCGCTCGGCGCGGACGGGCGGTGGGAGCTGTACGGCGAGGGCGGCAACATCCTCGTCAACCCGGGCCGGCCGATGCCCGCGATCACCCAGGCGGTGCACCATATCCGCGACGAGGACGTCGCCGACGCGCCGTGGTGGCATGACGTCGCGCGGCAGGTGCTCGATCCCTATCCGCGCCGCGTCGCGCTGGCGGCGCACCGCTCGGCCTTCGAGGAGCAGTTCTGCACCCCCGCGCTGACCCATGGCGCCGACTGGATCTGCACCTGGAAGTGCGCGCTGCGGCTGTGGCCCGACAGCCCGAGCTTCTCCAACCAGGTGCTGCGCTACTGGCGCAAGCCCGCCGGGCTGGAACATGAGCGTGGCCTGCCCGCGCACCGTGCCTTCCCCGACGCCTATGTCACCGCGCATCACCTGCGCGACCAGCTCAACGAGGCCTCGGTCGCGCAGCTGATCCAGTGGACCAGCGAGCCCGGGCTGCTGCCGCGCGTCCGCTACGGCCCCGACCGCGGCAAGGAGTGGCGCGAGATCGAGGAGGAGAGCCTGGTCAAGTTCCTCACCGACCGCGACCCCGACGTGCGCTACACCGCCGAGACCGAGATGGCGCGACGCCGCGGCGGCGGCCATGTCGGCCGCATGACGCCGCAGGAACTGCTGCTGTAGGTTCCTCCTTCCGTGCTCCTGCGCTCGCGAGCTCGGGGCCACGAAGCGCGCGCGGCGCGGGAGCACGACGCGGGTGGGACAGTGCCCCCCCGGCTCCTCCCTTGCCTTTCGCGCGCGGCTGCGGGAACACCGGCGCGACACGACGGAGTCACGGATGCGCGGGCAGATACTCGGGGTCGACGTACGCAGCGGCGACGGGCTGGTCGCGGGCGAGGACGGCGAACGCTACACCTTCGCGCCCGAGGACTGGGCGCAGCACGGCGAGCCGATGCGCGGGCAGCTGGTCGACTTCGAGGCGGCGGCCGGGCGCGCGCGCAACGTCTTCCCGGTGCCGGTCGCGCCGGCCGCCGCGGCGCTGCCCGCCGCCGCCGCGCCGGCGCCGACCACCGATCGCAACAGATATATCGCCGCGGTACTGGCCTTCCTGTTCGGCATCTTCGGCATCCACCGCTTCTATCTCGGCCGGGTCACCTCGGGGATCATCATGGCGGTGCTGACCTTCACCGTGATCGGCGCGCTGGTGACGGTGCCGCTCTCGATCGTCGACATGGTGCGCTACCTCGTGATGTCCGACCGCGACTTCGCCGCGCGTTACGGACGGTAGCGATAGGGCGGAAGAGCGGAGTTCTCCCGCCCCTTCAGGGGAGCGCCGGGGTGGGGCGCTTCCTCAAGCGAAGCATCCGCGGCGAGGCCCCACCCCGCCCTCCCCCGAAGGGGAGGGAGTTCTTCCCCTCCCCGCAACCCGCTGGCGCGGCGGCGGCAACGCGGCTAGGGCCGGCACCGTCCGAGCTTGAGGAGAGTTTCATGCGCCCCAGCGGCCGCACCCCCGACCAGATGCGCGCGATCACGATCGAGCCGCGCTTCACGCGCCACGCCGAGGGATCGGTGCTGATCGGCTTCGGCGACACCAAGGTGCTGGTCACCGCCTCGGTCGAGGAGCGCGTGCCGCCGTTCCTGCGCGGCAAGGGCCAGGGCTGGGTCACCGCCGAGTACGGCATGCTGCCGCGCGCCACGCACACGCGCAGCAGCCGCGAGGCCGCCAAGGGCAAGCAGTCGGGCCGCACCCAGGAGATCCAGCGGCTGATCGGCCGTAGCTTGCGCGCCGTCACCGACATGGCGCTGCTCGGCGAACGCCAGATCACGCTCGACTGCGACGTGATCCAGGCCGACGGCGGCACCCGCACCGCCTCGATCTCGGGCGCCTGGGTGGCGCTGCGGCTCGCGGTGGACGCACTGCTCCGCGACGGCAAGCTCGCCGCCGACCCGATCCGCCAGAAGGTGGCGGCGGTGTCGTGCGGCATCTACCAGGGCAACCCCGTGCTCGACCTCGATTACGACGAGGATTCGAACGCCGACGCCGACGCCAATTTCGTGCTGCTCGAGAACGGCCATATCGCCGAGGCGCAGGCCACCGCCGAGCACGCCACCTATGACGAGGAGGCGCTGCTCCGCCTGCTGCGGCTGGCGCGGATCGGCTGCACCGACATCTTCGCCGCGCAGGCGAAGGCGGTCGCGTGAGCGGCGAGGGGAAGGAGCCGCAGGCGATCCGCAAGCTCGCCCCGGGCAAGCTCGTGATCGCCAGCCACAACCAGGGCAAGGTGCGCGAGATCGCCGCCCTGCTCGAGGGGCGCGGGCTCGACGTCGTCTCCGCGGGCGAGCTCGACCTGCCCGAGCCCGAGGAGACCGGCACCACCTTCGTGATGAACGCCGAGCTCAAGGCGCGCGCCGCGGCGGACCTGTCGGGGCTGCCCGCGCTGGCCGACGACAGCGGGCTGTGCGTCGACGCGCTGAACGGTGATCCCGGCATCTTCTCGGCGCGCTGGGGCGGCGAGAGCAAGGACTTCGGCCACGCGATGCGCCTGGTCGAGGACAAGCTCGCCGCGCTGCCCGACGCGCCGCGCACCGCGCATTTCGTCTGCGCGCTGGCGCTGGCCTGGCCCGACGGCCACGTCGAGTGGTTCGAGGGCCGCGTCGACGGGACGCTGGTGTGGCCGCCGCGCGGCGACAAGGGCCATGGCTACGACCCGGTGTTCCGCCCCGACGGGCACGACGCCACCTTCGGCGAGATGGACGAGCCGGCGAAGAACGAGATCAGCCATCGCGGCGACGCCTTCCGGCAGCTGGTCGCGGCGGTGTTCTGAGCCGGGCGACGCTCTTGCGCCGCTAGCGGGTCCCGACCCACGAGACCGCCCCGGCGCACGCCGGGGCTCAGGTGGGATGGCTTCGGCGGGACTCACGCACGTCCCCCGGCTGGACCCCGGCGTCCGCCGGGGTGGCGGCAGTGGGCTGAGTGGAGCTTCCTTCCGGCGCAGTGCCCCGACGGAGGCCGGGGCCCAGTCGGGAAGGCCGACGTGAGTTCCGCCAGCGTCTCTCACCTCGATCCGACAGACGCGCGGGTGGCGGCATCGGAGTGAGCGGAGCATCCCGCGCACCATGCTCCGGCGGGCGCCCGCGCCGGGTGACACGGCTCATGTTCGAGCCATCAGCCGCCCCCAACTGGGCCCCGGCCTTCGCCGGGGCACGAGCCTGCCGCCGCAGTTCACCGCCTCACCAAGCGGTTCGCCTCACCTCGGCACCCCGCCACATCCCCCTTCTCACGTCCGCGGCAACGCGTACGCCAGCGTGTAATCCCCGTACCGCGTCCCCAGCGCGCCGTGGCCGCCCGCGGTGATCACGACGTACTGCCGCCCGTCGCGCCCGCGATAGGTCATCGGCGTCGCCTGCGCGCCGGCGGGCAGTCGCGCCTTCCACACCACCTTGCCGGTGCTGAGATCGAAGGCGCGCAGATACTGGTCGGTGGTGGCGCCGATGAAGGCCAGCCCGCCCGCGGTGATGATCGAGCCGCCGAGGTTGGGCACGCCGGTCTTGAGCGGCACGCCGAGGTGCGAGCCGAACAGCCCGGTGTCGCGCGCGGTGCCCAGCACCTCGCGCCACAGCACCTTGCGCGTGCCGAGGTCGACCGCGGTGAGATGACCCCAGGGCGGCGCCACACAGGGCGCGCCGAAGATGCCGACCCACGCCTTGACCACCGCGACGTACGGCGTGTTGTACTGCGTCTGCAGCTGCGCCTGCATCGCGTTCTCGCCGCCCTGCTTCTGCTTCATCAGCTTCGCCGCGCGCGGGTCGTCGCGGCGCATCAGCCACAGCTTGAACGGCATCTCCATCGTGTTGACCGTCATCACCCCGCGCACCGGGTCAACCGCCGCGCCGCCCCAGTCGGTGACGCCGTCGAAGGCCGGGTGGCCGATGATCGGCTTGAGCCCCATCGGCTGGTAGATGCCGGTGCCCTGCGCGCGGCGGATGTCGATGCGGCAGAAGAGCTGGTCGATCGGCGTCGCGCCCCAGGTCGCCACCTCGGTGGGCGCGGGCGGGGTGAAGCTCGGCATGCCGGTCGAGAAGGGCTGGGTCGGCGACACTCGCACGCCCGGCGTCGCGCCGTCGGTGCGCACCTTGCGCTCGGTGATCGCGGCGATCGGCGCGCCGGTCAGCCGGTTGAGAAAGAACACCTGCCCCATCTTGGTGGTCTGGATCAGCGCCGGAATCACCTGACCGTTCGGTGCGCGATAGTCGAACAGCGACGGGCCGATCGGCAGGTCCATGTCCCACATGTCGCGGTGAACCAGCTGGCGCACCCAGCGCAGCTTGCCCGTCTGCGCCTCGAGCGCGACGATCGCGCTGCCGAAGCGGTCGTCGAACGGGCGGCGGTAGCCGATCCAGTAATCGGGCGAGGCGTTGCCGGTGCCGAGATAGACCAGGCCGTTGTCGGGGTCGGCGGTGATCGCGCCCCACACGTTGGGCGTGCCGCGGGTATAGACCTGCCCGGCGGGCAGCGGCGCGATCGCGTCGGGCGAGCGGCCGACGTCCCACGCCCAGACCGGCGCGCCCGAGACCGGGTCGTAGGCGCGCACCACGCCCGAGGGAATGTCGCGGTTGACGTTGTCGGTGATGCGCTCGCCGATGATCAGCCGGCCGTCCACCACGACCGGCGGCGTGGTGCCGATCTGGTCGGAGGGCTTGGACACGCCCATGTTGGCGCGCAGGTCGATCGCGCCGCCCTGGCCGAAGCTCGGGCACGGCCGGCCGGTGTCGGCGTCGAGCGCGACCAGCCGGGCGTCGAACGTCGGCGCGAAGATGCGGCGCGGGCAGGCGGTGCCGGCGGGCGCCTCGAAATAGGTGACGCCGCGGCAGACCAGATAGTTGTTGCCCTCGACCTTGGCGGCCTCGTGCCAGCTCCACTTGGTCCGGCCCGTGGTCGCGTCGATCGCCTGGACGAAGGAGTGCGGCGTGCAGGTGTAGAGCGTGTCGCCGATGTGGATCGGGGTCGATTCGGAGTGATATTCGCGTTTGTGCTCGGTCGCCTCGGCCGGCATCGGCAGGTCGCCGGTGCGCTGCGTCCAGGCGAGCTGGAGCTTGCCCACATTCTGCGGCGTGATGTCCGCCAGCGCGGAGTAGCGCCGCCCCGCGGACGTGCCGCCATAGTCGCGCCAGTCGGCGTCGGCCGCGCCGGTCGGTGCCGCGGCGAGCGCGCCGTTACCCGGCGCCGGCGCCTGCGCGGCGACATCCTGGTGACCGAGCATCAGCCCGAGCCCGGCGAGCGCGGCCACGCCCGCGGCCACCGCCGGCACCGCGCGC
Organism: Sphingomonas sp. BK069; assembly: GCF_014193405.1. Taxonomy (NCBI): domain Bacteria; kingdom Pseudomonadati; phylum Pseudomonadota; class Alphaproteobacteria; order Sphingomonadales; family Sphingomonadaceae; genus Sphingomonas; species Sphingomonas sp. BK069. The sequence goes on from NZ_JACHZH010000002.1 coordinate 421,829, forward strand.
GAGCGGGCGCGCGGCCCGCGGCGCCAGCCGGTCAGCAGCACCAGCGCGAGCAGCACGGTCGGCGCGACCAGCCGCGGGATCAGCTGCAGTCCGTCGAGCCCGACCTCCCATATCGCCCACAGCAACGTGCCGACCCAGACCGCGACATAGAGCCAGCGCCCGGCCGGGTGGCCGCGCCCGAGCAACGCCCCGCTCGCCACCATCGCGATACCGGCGATGACGTAATACGGCGAGCCGCCGAGCGACGCGAGCACCCCGCCCGCGACCGCGAAGAACCCGCCGAGGATCGCGACGACCCATGCCAGCGCCACGGTGAGCAACCGCCCCATAACTCGCTTCCTCGTTGATCGAGAGCAAGAACGCGGCGGCGGACGAAAAGTAACGGGATGTTGCTAGCGGAGGGGGAGGTCGTTCGATCTCCGCGTTGCCGCTCCTCGCCTGGCCTCGCCGATCCGAGCCTGCGACCCGCAGGAGCCGCAAGGTCCTGTGCGCCCGCGGATGACTTCTGCTTGGCGTTCTGCTTGTCCGGCGTCTGTCCGCCGCTCCTCCTCTACGATCCTGTGCGGTGATCCTCCATCCTGAGCACCCAGATCAGAGATCCAGCCATGACGATGGATAGGAGCAACGCGGTTGCGCCGACCACCGTGGTCAACATCATCATTAGATGTCGGTTCAACGCCACGAAGCAAGCCAGAATGATCAGACCCGAGATGATGATCCGGGCAGAGGCGATGCACCTTCTTCTCATCACAGGACATCTACTATCTACGTGTCACCCGTCGCAACGGTGACATGGTCGATTGTAACTCGCTTCGGTGAATGGACGAGTCCGCAACAGTCGATATCTCACCCTGGTCGGTACGCTTTCGTCTGATCTTCACCACGGCTGAGGCGGGAGCTACGTTGCCAGCGCTCTTCCGGGGCGATAGGCGAGGTCTCGGTCAACGGAGTCGACGCACATGGTCCCGCATCGCCGCTGAGGCGGCCCGGCCGCGGCACGTGCCGCCCCCTTCTCTCCCGACCAGAAACCGACATGACACGATTGAAGGACAAGACCTGCGTCGTCACCGGCGCGGCGCGCGGCATCGGCCGCGCCATCGCCGCGCGCTTCCACGCCGAGGGCGCCCGCGTGATCCTCACCGACCTGGACGAGGCCGCCGGCGCCGATGCCGCCGCCGCGATCGGCTGTAGCTTCCGCGCGCTCGACGTGCGCGAGGAGGGCGACTGGGCGCGGCTCGCGCGCGACCTTCCCGCGCTCGACGTGCTGGTCAACAACGCGGGCGTGACCGGCTTCGAGGCGGGTGCCGTCGCGCACGACCCTGAACATGCCACGCTGGCGGACTGGCGCGCGGTCCACCGCGTCAACCTCGACGGGACCTTCCTCGGCTGTCGCTACGCGATCGGCGCGATGAAGGCGGCGGGCCGCGGCGCGATCATCAACGTCTCGTCGCGCTCGGGGATGGTAGGGGTGCCCGGCGCTGCCGCCTATGCCGCGTCCAAGGCGGCGGTGCGCAACCACAGCAAGAGCGTCGCGCTCTACTGCGCGCAGCAGGGCTGGGCGATCCGCTGCAACTCGATCCACCCCGGCGCGATCCTCACCCCGATGTGGGAGCCGATGCTGGGCGAGGGACCGGCGCGCGCAGAGCGGATGCGCGCGCTGGTGGCGGACACGCCCTTGCGCCGCTTCGGTCAGGCCGAAGAGGTCGCCGCGGTGGCGGTGATGCTCGCCTCCGACGAGGCGACCTATCTCACCGGCGCCGAGCTGACGATCGACGGCGGGCTGCTCGCCGGCTCGGCGGCGGCGCCGGGCTAGCGCGCGGCGGGCCCCGGTGGCGCCGACTCAATAGGCCGTCTCGCCGATCGTCTCGCCCGCGGGGGCGTAGCGGCAGACGAGCACGTCGTCGCGCCGCCCCGCCGCCAGCGCGCAGCCGAGCCGCGCGGTGCCGCGCCACACGATCTGCGCGTAATGCACCGCGTCCTGCCAACGCCCGGTGCGGCTGAAGCGCGGCGACGGCGCGTTGACATAGGCCCGGCGCTCGTCGAGCCACCAGCGCACCATCTCGGCATAGGCGTAGGCGTCGCGCGTGCCGGCGAACAGGTTCTCGCCCTGGCGCTGGCGGCCACGCGGCTGCGCGGCGTGGGCGAAGCGGCCGGTGCGCGCCAGCTCGCGGGCATACGCCTCGGCGGCGCGCGCGAGCGTCTCGTCCCAGGCGAGCGGCGGCAGCGCCAGCTCGGCGCGGGCGCGATTGTGCTCGTCGAGCATCGCCTGGCGCAGCAGCAGCGGGCCGCGCGGGGCGGGATCGATCCGCTGGCGCCACTCGGTCGCGCCGGCGCGCGGCGGCGGCGCGAGCCGCGACGGCTCGGCGCGGGCGGGGAGGTCGACGGAGGAGCGCGCGAGCAGCGCGGCGGCGAGCAGGACGACGGTTCGTTGCGAGGACACAACGAGCGCTCCTAGCGCCCGCGACTCGCGGTGCAAGGCGGGGTCGCAACGGCGCGCGGCGCTCGGCTGTGCTGGAGCGGGACGGGGGTGGTGGGCCGTCTTGCCCATGGCGCCTGCGCGCAGGGGTTCACGGCGGCGTGGCGAGCGCCGTGCGGTCTCTCTCCGCGACCATTCGCCTATAGTCGCCTGCCCCGTCCTTCCTGCCCGCGGCTTCAGGAGCTCGCCGTCCGCGAAGGTTCACCGGCCTTGCCGCACGCAGTATCGTCACCCGATCAGCCGCGGCACGGAGACGCGGGGCGGTAGCCCGGCGCGCGCGCGGCGCAGCGTCGCGGGCGCCTCCACCAGCGGGGCCGCGCCCGCCAGCGCCTCCCGCAGCTTGAAGTCGCGCGGGATCGCGCGGACGGCATCGGCGTCGCTGGTGAAATCGGGCGCGATCACGTCGAAGGCGGCGATCAGCTCGGCGAGCGACTCCGGCGGCAGCGCGTGGAGCGTCGCCGCGAGCCGCCGCATCCCCTCGTCGTCGACGCCGGGCTCGATCTCCTCGTCACCGAAACGCTCGAGCAGCAAGGTGAAGACCGTCACGATACGCGCCGCCACCGCCGCGATCGGGGAGATACCGGCGGTTTGGCAGACTGCGCGCTGGCGAACGATGTTCGCCTCGATTCGTTGCGGTAGCTCCGATTGGTCCTGGAGCCCATGACTCTCCGATATGTCACGGACGATCGAGGCCTCTTCGCCGTCCAGCGTGTCGGCGACGGCATCGAACGCGGCGATCAACGAGGGGAGATGCTCCAGTCCCACATGGTCGAGGGCATCTCCTGTATATTCTCCGAGGCTGACGTTGGCGTCGAGATCCAGCAGTTCTTCACCAATCTGCTCGATGAAGATGTAAACCGTCGCGTAGATGCGGGCGAGATCCATTATCGTCATGGTTACACAATCCTCACGCTTATCCTTCTCGTTCCAACCTTCCTTATCATTCTTCTCGCGATCGCCGCGCGCTTCGCATCCTCCACTTCCCAGACGGCGTGTCCTCCGCCGATATCATCCCGTCGATCATCGCAGCCACACCCGCGTTGGTCTGCGCGATCGTGGTCAGTGATTGGTGGTAAGCGCGGCTTTGAGGCCGGCGGCGCTGCTCCTCCCGACATCGGCTACGCCCTCCCCGACACCCGCGGCGAAGTCGACCGCCGCCGCCGCCGGATCGTGCGGCTGAGCCGCCAGTGCACGCAGATACTGCTGATATCGCGCCTCGATCGCGGCGCGATTGTCTGACCGGTCGCCATGACGCGAGAGCTGCTCGGCGCGCCACGCGTCAGCCTCCGCCCGCGTGCGAACCGGCGGCAGCTCCCGATCCTCGGTGAGCGCGATCTTCGTGCCGCCGTCACCACCTGGATTCGACGTGAAGCGGCCGTCACGTGGATCATGCCACAGATTGAACTTTAACTCGACGCCGTCCTCGCGGAGCGTCGGCAGCCTCCCGGTGCGCAGCCAGATCGAGAATACGCGCCGTCGTTCCGCGGGATCCAAGCCCGCGGGTAGATATGCTCTGGGCATGTTCATCGTGTCGCTCCGCCGTAAACGCGGCGAGAACATTTGAGCAACATTCTCCAACAAGGCAATCCGGTGCCGCCGCGCGATCACCGCCGCGGGTCAGCGTGCGCGGCGCGCGCGTTGACCCAGGGTGACGCGTCGGAACACCCGCCGCGACGGAGCAGATAAGAGCCGCCGTTTCGGCTCGGTCGCACGACGGCGATCTGGATCGGTCCGGGCTCGTCCCGAAGGTCGCCTCGATCGCGCGCCGCGCGCGCGGCAACTGCGTCCATCCGCCGCCGCGGGTCACCGCGGTGGGGCGTAGATCAGCTCTGCGGGAATTGGTGCCCAGAAGAGGACTCGAACCTCCACGACCTTGCGATCGCCAGCACCTGAAGCTGGTGCGTCTACCAATTCCGCCATCTGGGCACGGGGTAGGCCGGCGCCTCTAGGGGGTGGTCGGCGCCCTTGTCAACACGCATTTTCACGATCCTCGCCGCACTGCCGCATCCGGCCTTGTCATCGGCGGGCGCGGCGGGCAGAGCGGCGCGCGTAGCGGAAAGGCGTTCGAGATGAAGGACGGCATGAACGACAGACTGGTCACGCTGATCGGCGGCGGGGGGTTCCTCGGCCGCTATGTCGCGCAGGCCCTGCTCAAGACCGGCGCGCGCGTCCGCGTGGCGCAGCGCGACCCGCGCCAGGCGTTCTTCATCAAGCCGCTCGGCGGGCTGGGGCAGACCCAGTTCGTCGCCGCCGACATCGCGCGGCCCGAGACGATCCAGCGCGCGGTCGCGGGCGCGGACGCGGTGGTCAACCTGGTCGGCACCTTCGCGGGCAACCTCCAGCGCGTCCACGTCGACGGCGCGCGCATCGTCGCCGAGGCGGCGCGCGACGCGGGGGCCGCGCTGGTCCATGTCTCCGCGATCGGCGCCGACGCCGGCGGCGACTCGGTCTACGCGCGCACCAAGGGCGCGGGCGAGCAGGCGGTGCGGCAGGCTGATCCGTCCGCGACGATCCTGCGCCCGTCCACCGTGTTCGGGCGCGAGGACCAGTTCCTCAACCGCTTCGCCGGGATGATCGCGCGGCTGCCGGTGGTGCCGGTGCTGCGCCCCGCGGCGCGCTTCCAGCCGGTCTATGTCGTCGACGTCGCGCAGGCGGTGTTCGCCGCCATCGCGGACCGCGACGCGCACGCCGGCCACACCTACGAGCTGGGCGGTCCCGAGGTGCTGACGATGCTCGAGCTCAACCGCCGCGTCGCCGAGCATATCGGCCGCCGCCCGCACTTCGTGACCGTGCCCGACGGCGCGGGCGCCTTGCTCGCCGCGCTGCCGCTGACGCCGATCTCGGGCGACCAGTGGAAGCTGCTCGGCCACGACAGCGTCGTCGGCCAGGGCGCCGAGGGGCTGGCCGCGCTCGGCGTCGAGCCGACCCCGATCGACGCGGTCGCGCCCAACTGGCTGGTGCGCTACCGCAAGGCGGGGCGCTTCAGCATGATCAACCAGACCGCGGGCTGATCGGCGCGCGGGAGACGCGCCGGTGAGCTCGGGGGGAGAAAGACATTGAACGACCTGCTGATCACCATCCTCCTCGGCATCGTCGAGGGGGTCACCGAGTTCCTGCCCGTCTCCTCCACCGGACATCTCGTGCTCGCCGGCGCGCTGCTGGGGCTGAAGGAGGCCGACGCCACCTTCGACATCGTCATCCAGCTGGGCGCGATCCTCGCGGTGATCGTGCTGTTCTGGCGGCGCTTCCTCAAGGTCGGCGAGGGGCTGCTGCGGCGCGATCGCGGCGCGATCCGCTTCACCCGCAACGTGCTGCTCGGCTTCCTGCCTTCCGCCGTGGTCGGCGCGATCGCTTATTCCTCGATCCGCAAGGTGCTCGAGGCGCCCGGCATCGGGCCGACCGTGGTGGCGGTGGCGCTGATCGTCGGCGGTCTCGCGATCCTGTTCATCGAGCGCACCGTCCCCCCCGCCCCCAAGAGCGAGGTGGAGACGATGTCGTGGCGCGTCGCGCTCGGCATCGGGGTCGTCCAGTGCATCTCGATGATCCCGGGCGTCAGCCGCTCGGGCGCGACGATCATGGGCGCGCGCGCGATGCGCGTCGACCAGGAGACCGCCGCCGAGTACAGCTTCTTCCTCGCCATCCCGACGATGCTCGGCGCCACCACGCTGGCTTTGTGGAAGAGCCGCGACCTGCCCGGCCACGTCGATTACGGCGCGATCGCGATCGGCTTCGTCGTCGCCTTCGTCGTCGCGCTGCTGGTGATCCGCTGGTTCATGGGTGTGGTGACGAAGCACGGTTTCGCACCCTTCGCCTGGTACCGCATCGGTGCGGGCACGCTCGCGCTCATCCTGCTCGCGATGCATTGAGCCGAAGCGGACCTTCTTCTCACGTCCAAGTGGAAGGACGCTGCGTGAGCACGCAACAATCGAAGTATTTGCGGCAGCTTTGCTGACGTATCGGCCAGAAAGTGCGTGACTCACCTATGTCGGTGTGAGACGTCGGCTGTCGGAGGACACCGATGGCCGACATGCTCAAGTTCGTGGATCGCGCGCAATCCTATCCCGCCAAGCGCGGGGCGGCCGATCGCGCCGACGATTTCCGCGAGATCGCCGAGCGCTACGCCACCCCCGCGGCGGAGGACCAGGCCGGGCGCTGTTCTCAGTGCGGCGTGCCCTATTGCTCGGTCCATTGCCCGCTCCACAACCACATCCCCGACTGGCTGCGGCTCACCGCCGAGGGCCGGCTGCGCGAGGCCTATGAGCTGAGCAACGCCACCTCGACGATGCCCGAGATCTGCGGCCGCATCTGCCCGCAGGACCGGCTGTGCGAGGGCAATTGCGTGATCGAGTTCAGCGGCCACGGCGCGGTGACGATCGGCTCGGTCGAGAAGTTCATCACCGATACCGCCTGGGAGGAGGGCTGGGTCGAGCCGCTCGTCCCCGGCCCCGCGCGCGGCCAGTCGGTCGGCGTGATCGGCGCGGGTCCGGCCGGGCTCACCGCGGCGGAATATCTCCGCGGCCACGGCTATGAGGTCCACGTCTACGACCGCCATGACCGCGCCGGCGGGCTGCTGACCTACGGCATCCCCGGCTTCAAGCTGGAGAAGCCCGTGGTCATGCGCCGGGTCGAGCGGCTCAAGGCGGGCGGGATCGTCTTCCACGAGGGCTTCGAGGTCGGCCGCGACGCCACGCTCGACGAGCTGCGCGCGCGCCACGATTCGCTGCTGATCGCGACCGGCGTCTACCAGGCGCGCGCGATCGACCTCGCCGGCAACGAGCTGGGCGGGGTCGTGCCCGCGCTCGACTTCCTCACCGCGTCGAACCGCAAGGGCTTCGGCGACCACGTCCCCGCCTTCGAGGACGGCTCGCTCAACGCCGCCGGGCGCGACGTGGTGGTGATCGGCGGCGGCGACACCGCGATGGACTGCGTCCGCACCGCGATCCGCCAGGGCGCCACCAGCGTGAAGTGCCTCTACCGCCGCGACCGCGCCAACATGCCGGGCTCGCAGCGCGAGGTCGCCAACGCCGAGGAAGAGGGCGTCGAGTTCGTCTGGCTCGCCGCGCCGGCCAAGTTCACGGGCGCGGAGGGCAAGGTCGGCGCGGTCGAGGTCAACCGCATGCGGCTCGGCGCGCCCGACGCGAGCGGGCGGCGCGCCCCCGAGGTCGCCCCCGGCGGCGCCGAGACGATGAAGGCGGACCTGGTCATCAAGGCGCTCGGCTTCGATGCCGAGGAGCTGCCGCGGCTGTGGGACGCGGCCGAGCTGGGCGTGACCCGCTGGGGCACGGTGCTGGTCGACTCCAAGACGCTGATGACCAGCCTCGACGGCGTGTTCGCGGCGGGCGACGTCGTCCGCGGCGCCAGCCTGGTGGTGTGGGCGATCCGCGACGGCCGCGACGTGGCGGCGACGATGCACCAGTATCTGAAGGCGAAGGCGAAGAGCGAGAAGGTCGCGGCGTGATCGCGCGGCCCGTTCTCCTCGCCGCGCTGGCGCTGGCCGCCGCGCCGGCCGCGGCGCAGACCGGCGCGCCCGGCCCGGCCGCCATCGCCGCGCCCGAACCGGCTCGGCTCGCCGCCGCGCGGCGCGTGCTCGACCGGCTGATGCCGCCCGCGACCCGCGCGGCGACGGTCTCCGCGATGGTCGCGCCGATGATGGCGAACATGCGCGAGGGCATGGCGCAGAGCCCGCAGCTGGGTGCCATGCTGCGGGAGAACGCCAAGATGAAGGCGGTGTTCGATCGCTTCATGGACGCGCAGGAGCAGCGCTCGCTGGCGCTGATCCGTGACTCGATGCCGGGGATGGTGGAAGCGATGGCGCGCGCCTATGCGCGCCGCTTCGACGTGACGCAGCTCGGCGAGATCGAGCGCTTCTTCGCCACGCCGACCGGCGCCGCCTATGCCCAGACGTCGATGTCGGTCATGAGCGATCCCGACGTCGCCGCCTTCCAGCGCCAGATGATGACGGACGCGATGCGCCAGGCACAGGCGAGCACCGGCGATCTCGCCAGGGAGATCGCGGCGGTGCAGGCGGAGGCGCGGCAGTGACGCGGCGCGCGCGATGAGGCTGCCGCCCGACTATGTCGCCGCGATCAAGGAAGCCGCGCGCGAGGCGTTCGGCGAGGGCGCGGTGGTGCGCCTGTTCGGCAGCCGCGTGCGCGACGATCGGCGCGGCGGCGACATCGACCTGCACTTCGAAGTCGATCCCGGTCGCGGCACCGACGCCGAACTCGACCGCTTCGAGGACAAGCTGTTCCAGCGCATCGAGCCGCAGCGCGTCGACAAGGTCTTCAGCGTGCGCGGTGAGCCGCTCGGCCCGTTCGAGCAGATCGCCTATCGCGATGGGGTGGTGCTGTGACCGCGCCGGAGGGCGTCCTGCTCACGAAGCTGACGACCGCGCTCGACTCGGTGCTGCGCGGTGCGGACGTCGCTGCCCGCATCCTCGGTACGTTGCCCGAGACGGCCGTGGACTTCGCGGCACTCGATGACCTGCGCGCCACAGGCGCGCGCGCCCTGCTCAAGGCGGTAGAACAGGCGCAGGATCTGCTCGCCCGCATCTTTCGGACGTATCTGATCGCCGAACAGATCGACATCTCCGAGATGACCGCGCGCGACATCGCGAACCGTATGGAAAAGTACGGGATGCTCGCCGATGCGGCGGCCTGGTCCGGGCTCGTGCGGCTGCGCCACCGCTTGGCGCATGAATATCCCGTCAGCCCCACCGAACAGCGTGAACGCGTCTTCGATGCGCTGGCGGCGGTGCCGCTGCTCCGCTCCATCCGCGATGGTCTTCTACCGACGCTTCATACCAAGGGTTATTTGGCATGACCGATCCCCGCACCCACCTCGCCACGCACGGCATGTACCGCCCCGAGTTCGAGGGTGACGCGTGCGGCGTCGGCCTCGTCGCCGCCACCGACGGGCGCGCCTCGCGCCGCGTCGTCCAGTCCGCGATCGACGCGCTCAAGGCGGTGTGGCACCGCGGCGCGGTCGACGCCGATGGCAAGACCGGCGACGGCGCGGGCCTCCACGTCGACCTGCCGGTGCGCTTCTTCGACGATTGCGTCGCCGCCAGCGGGCACAAGCTGCTCCCCAACCGCCTCGCCGTCGGCATGGTGTTCCTGCCGCGCACCGATCTCGGCGCGCAGGAGACCTGCCGCACCATCGTCGAGAGCGCGATCATCGAGGCGGGCTACACCATCTACGGCTGGCGCCAGGTGCCGGTCGACGTGTCGGTGATCGGGATGAAGGCGCAGTCCACGCGCCCCGAGATCGAGCAGATCATGATCGCCGGCCCGCTGCCGGACCAGGTCTCGGCCGAGGAGTTCGAGAAGAACCTGTACCTCGTCCGCCGCCGCATCGAGAAGCGCGTGATCGCGGCGCAGATCCAGGGCTTCTACGTCTGCTCGCTGAGCTGCCGCTCGATCATCTACAAGGGGCTGTTCCTCGCCGAGAGCCTGTCGGTCTTCTACCCCGACCTGCAGGACCAGCGCTTCGAGAGCCGCGTCGCGATCTTCCACCAGCGTTATTCCACCAACACCTTCCCGCAATGGTGGCTGGCGCAGCCGTTCCGCTGCCTCGCCCACAACGGCGAGATCAACACCGTGCGCGGCAACAAGAACTGGATGCTCAGCCACGAGATCCGCATGGCCTCGATCGCGTTCGGCGAGCATTCGGAGGACATCAAGCCGGTGATCCCCGCCGGCGCGTCCGACACCGCCGCGCTCGACGCCACGTTCGAGGCGATCTGCCGCTCGGGCCGCGACGCGCCCACCGCCAAGCTGATGCTGGTGCCCGAGGCCTATTCGGACGACATGCCCCCCGCGCACCACGCAATGTACCAATATCTCGCCTCGGTGATGGAGCCGTGGGACGGCCCCGCCGCGCTGGCGATGACCGACGGGCGCTGGGCGGTCGGCGGGGTCGACCGCAACGCGCTGCGCCCGCTGCGCTTCACCGAGACCGCCGACGGGCTGCTGATCGTCGGCTCGGAGGCGGGCATGGTGGTGGTGCCCGAGAGCACGGTGATCGCCAAGGGCCGGCTGGGGCCGGGGCAGATGATCGCGGTCGACCTGCACGAGGGCCGCGTCCTGCGCGACCGCGAGGTGAAGGACCGGATCGCCGCCGAGCAGGACTATGCCGCGATGATCGGTGAGTTCTCCACCATGGCCGACCTGCCCCCCGCACCCGTCGACACGCTGACGCGCTACGCCCGCGCCGACCTCACGCGACGCCAGGTCGCCGCCGGCCAGACGATCGAGGACATGGAGCTGATCCTGTCGCCGATGGTGGAGAGCGGCAAGGAAGCGATCGGCTCGATGGGCGACGACACGCCGCTCGCGGTGATCTCGGACAAGCCGCGCCTGATCAGCCAGTTCTTCCGCCAGAACTTCAGCCAGGTGACCAACCCGCCGATCGATCCCTTGCGCGAGCGCTACGTGATGTCGCTGCGCACGCGCTTCGGCAACCTCGCCAACATCCTCGACACCGAGGACCGGCGCGAGCGCGTGCTGGTGCTCGACAGCCCCGTGCTGACCTCGACCGACTGGGCGCGGCTCAAGGGCTATTTCGGCCAGGCCGCGGCCGACATCGACTGCACCTTCGAGGCGGGCGGCGGCCCCGAGAAGCTGCGCGCCGCGATCCAGCGCATCCGCAACCAGGCCGAGCAGGCGGTGCGCGAGGGCAAGAGCGAGCTGTTCCTCACCGACGAGCATATCAGCGAGGACCGCGTCGCGATCCCGGGCGTGCTCGCCGCCGCGGCGGTGCACACGCATCTCGTCCGCCGCGGCCTGCGCTCCTACGCCTCGGTCAACGTGCGCGCGGCCGAGTGCCTCGACACGCATTATTACGCGGTGCTGATCGGCGTCGGCGCCACCACGGTGAACGCCTATCTCGCCGAGGCCGCGATCGCGGACCGCCACGCGCGCGGGCTGTTCGGCAAACTCTCGCTCGAGGACTGCCTCGCGCGGCACAAGAAGGCGATCGAGGAGGGCCTGCTCAAGATCCTCAGCAAGATGGGGATCTCGGTGATCTCCAGCTATCGCGGCGGCTATAATTTCGAGGCGGTCGGGCTCAGCCGCAGCCTCGTCAACGACCTGTTCCCGGGCATGCCGGCCAAGATCTCGGGCGAGGGCTATGCCTCGCTCCACGTCAACGCCACCGAGCGCCACGAGGCGGCGTACGATCAGGCGGTGGCGACGCTGCCGATCGGCGGCTTCTACCGCCAGCGCCACAGCGGCGAGGCGCATGCCTATTCGGCGCAGCTGATGCACCTGCTGCAGACCGCGGTGGCGACCGACAGCTACTCGAGCTACCTGCAATTCTCGCGCGGGGTGGCCGACCTGCCGCCGATCTACCTGCGCGATCTGCTCCAGTTCAACTTCCCCAACGAAGGCGTGCCGGTCGACCAGGTCGAGGCGATCACCGAGATCCGCAAGCGCTTCGTCACCCCGGGCATGTCGCTCGGCGCGCTCTCGCCCGAGGCGCACGAGACGCTGGCGATCGCGATGAACCGGATCGGCGCCAAGGCGGTGTCGGGCGAGGGCGGCGAGGACAAGGCGCGCTACACGCCCTATGCCAACGGCGACAACGCCAACTCGGTGATCAAGCAGATCGCCAGCGGGCGCTTCGGCGTGACGGCCGAGTATCTCAACGCCTGCGACGAGATCGAGATCAAGGTCGCGCAGGGCGCCAAGCCCGGCGAGGGCGGCCAGCTGCCCGGCTTCAAGGTGACCGAGTTCATCGCCAAGCTGCGCCACGCCACCCCGGGCGTGACGCTGATCAGCCCGCCGCCGCACCACGACATCTACTCGATCGAGGACCTGGCGCAGCTGATCTACGACCTCAAGCAGATCAACCCGCGCGCGCGCGTCTGCGTCAAGCTGGTCAGCTCGGCGGGGATCGGCACGGTCGCGGCGGGCGTGGCCAAGGCGCATGCCGACGTGATCCTCGTCTCGGGCCATGTCGGCGGCACCGGCGCCAGCCCGCAGACCAGCATCAAATATGCCGGTACGCCGTGGGAGATGGGGCTCTCCGAGGTCAACCAGGTGCTCACGCTCAACGGGCTGCGCGGGCGGATCAAGCTGCGCGCCGACGGCGGGCTCAAGACCGGGCGCGACATCGTCGTCGCCGCGATCCTGGGCGCGGAGGAGTTCGGCATCGGCACGCTCAGCCTGGTGGCGATGGGTTGCATCATGGTGCGCCAGTGCCACTCGAACACCTGCCCGGTCGGCGTCTGCACGCAGGACGAGGCGCTGCGGCAGAAGTTCGTCGGCACGCCCGAGAAGGTGATCAACCTGATGACCTTCATCGCCGAGGAGGTGCGCGACATCCTCGCCCGGCTGGGCGTGCGCAGCCTCGACGAGGTGATCGGCCGCACCGAGCTGCTGCGCCAGGTCAGCCGCGGCGCCGAGCATCTCGACGACCTCGACCTCAACCCGATCCTCGCCAAGGTCGACGCCACCGACGCCGAGCGCCGTTTCTCGCTCAGCACCTTCCGCAACGAGGTGCCCGACAGCCTCGACGCGCAGATCATCAAGGACGGCGCGCCGGTGTTCTCGCGCGGCGAGAAGATGCAGCTCACCTACTCGGTGCGCAACACCCACCGCGCGGTCGGCACGCGCCTCTCCAGCGAGATCACGCGCAAGTTCGGCATGTCGACGCTGGCGGACGGGCACGTGACGATCCGGCTGCGCGGCTCGGCGGGCCAGTCGCTCGGTGCCTTCCTGTGCCGCGGCATCACGCTGGAGGTGTTCGGCGACGCCAACGACTATGTCGGCAAGGGGCTGTCCGGCGGCACGATCATCGTCCGCCCGGCGGTGTCGTCGCCGCTGCGCAGCCAGGAGAACACCATCCTGGGCAACACCGTGCTGTACGGCGCCACCTCGGGCAAGCTGTTCGCGGCGGGCCAGGCCGGCGAGCGCTTCGCGGTGCGCAACTCGGGCGCGACCGTGGTGGTGGAGGGCTGCGGCGCCAACGGCTGCGAATATATGACCGGCGGCGTCGCGGTGGTGCTCGGCGCGGTCGGTGCCAACTTCGGCGCGGGCATGACCGGCGGCATGGCCTTCGTCTACGACGCCGACGGCAGCTTCGCGCGCTCCGCCAACCCGGAGAACATCACCTGGCAGCGCGTCGCCGCGGCGCATTGGGAGGAGCAGCTGCGCTCGCTGATCGCGGAACATGCGGTGGCGACCGACAGCCGCTGGTCGCGCGGCCTGCTCGACGATTGGGAGCGCACGATCGGCTCGATCTGGCAGGTGGTGCCGCGCGAGATGCTGACGCGGCTGGCGCACCCGCTCGACGACGCGGAGACGCTGGTGGCGGCGGAGTGATCTTCCCTTCTCGTGACGGGATACGGGGTGAAGTGAAGTCCCCTCGCGGACGCGGCGCCTGAGGAGGCGCCATACCTCACCCCCTCCCTCACGGGGATCGCTGCACCTTTCGGTCCTGTGCTCCGGCGAAAGCTGGAGCGCAGCATCGCACACACCGCCCGGAGCCGTTCTGCTTGCCCCTGGGTCCCCGCGTTCGCCGCAACACGGCCACCGAACCCGCACGTCGGGCGATCTCGCCACGAGCTCCTGAGGGGCGGGAGAGAATAGTGCCATGACGCTCCTCCCCTCTCGGCGGAGCGGTCTACTCGATCCGGAACGCGCGGAACGGCGAGCCCTTCTTCAGCGGCACCGGCACCAGCCAGTCGAACCGCTCGCCGCGCGCCAGCCGCGCGTAGAAGCCGCCCGGCGCCTTGGCGCGATAGTTGGTCGATTCCGCCATGTCCGGGCACACCAGCAGCAAGGTCGCGCCGTGGCGCTTCATGATCGCGCGCGCCTGCTCGGGCGTGCCCTTGAAGGCGTGGTGGACGTCGAGGATCGCGTCACCGTTGCGGTGGTACGGCCCGGCGATCGCGTCGTGGTGGGTCAGCGTGATCAGCCGCGGGCCGATGTCGACGAAGGTGAAGATCGTCTGGCGCGGCAGCCGGTCGAGCGGCGCCATCGCGGGGATCGTCATGCACCGCCCGGTCGCCTTGTTGACGCGGCGGACATAGGCGCTGGGCCGGTCGATCTGGAACCAGTCGATCGCCAGCTGGGTGAAGCTGCCCGACACCAGCACGAACACCGCCACCGCCGCGAACGCCTTCGCCGGCCAGAAGCGCGGCGCCAGCAGCCAGGGCAGCGTCGCCCACGCCAGCGCCGCCGCGCCGGGGATGGCGAGCAGCTGCGCCGCCGGACCGGCGCGCGCCTGCCACAGCAGCATCAGCGCGGCGAAGGCGCCGAACAGCGCGACCGCGGCCCAGCCGCGCAGAGCGGGCGTGCGCCGCGCGCGCCATGTCGCCAGCAGCGCGCCGATCAGCCCGATGATCGGCAGCGTCACGATCGGCAGCGCGATGCGCAGCGGGTGGCGGTAGATCGGCTTGGCCTCGCGCACGTTGGCGAGCCAGGTGGTGTAGAGCTCGTCCGACACCTGCTCGGGCCGGCCGAGGCATTGCGGGAAGGCGAGCGCGAAGAACGCCGCGACCGCCGCGCCCGCCGCCAGCGCCAGCACCAGCCGCACCGCCGGCTTCTTCGGGTCGGCCAGCGCGAGCAGCAACAGCAGCCCGCCCGCCAGCACCACCACCGACAGCCACACCGGGGTGAGCGCGTCGCAGCGCAGCACGCGGTTGGCGTAGGAGGCGAAGCCGGCATAGCCCGCCGCGCCCCCGCCCGCGAGCGTCAGCGCGTAGACCGCGAGCCGGTCGCGCTCGCCGCGATCGATCACCCAGGCGAGCGCGATGATCGCGCCCGACATCGCGGCATAGGGCAGCATCTCCAGCCCGATCGTCAGCGACACCGCGGTGGCGATCCCCACCAGCGCGCCGCCGCGCGCGCCGCGCGGGTCGCACAGGCCCGCCACCGTCACCGCGAGCATCGCCAGCTGCCAGCCGTGATGGTCGATCCGATCGGGCAGGAACATGCCGAGCGTCACGTTGGTGGCGAGGAACAGCGCCGGCGCCAGCACCCAGGCGAGCGGGTGGATCAGCCGCCGCAGCGTCGCGCCGAGCGCCACCAGCGTCACCGCCGCGGGCAGCAGCGGCGCGATGCCGCACGCCAGCCGCTCCGCCTCCGCGTAGCCGACCAGCGGGCGCAGCAGCAGGATCAGCCCCGCGATCGGCAGGTCGACCAGGCGCGACCAGTGGATGTCGAACCCGCCCGGCGGGTCGAGCCGATAGTCGCGCAGGTCGTACCAGCCCTGGCCGTTCAGCAGCGCGCGCACCTGCATCAGCCGCATGTTGTCGTCGGTGTCGCCGAGCGACAGCCAGTGGATCGCGGCCCAGCGCTTCCACACGAACCAGGCCGCGATCGCGACCCAGACGAGCAGCGAGAGGCGCAGCCAGTCGCGATCGATCACGCGCGCCGCTCGCTCCAGCCCGTCACGCGCGCTGTGGCGCTCACCCGGCCCGGCGTCCCGCCCCTGCATATCCAAAACGCTTCCTTCCGGCCGCCGCGCGCGATAGAGCCGCAGCCGCGTCTAGCCCCGGCGGCGCAAAGGGCAAGGTTTTGGCAGCGTCTCACTCATCCCCGTCGTCCCCGCCGCCGGCGTCCTCCTCACAGCGCGAGATGATCTGGCAGCTGGTGCGCTTCGGCGTGACGGGCGGGGTGATGACCGCGCTGTACGCGTTGGTCTACTGGCCGCTCGCCACCTATGTGATGAACCCCAACCTGGCGGTGGTGGTCGCCTTCCTCAGCGTGACCTTCATCGGACGGTTCGCGCACGGCGCGGTGAGCTTCCGCGGCCATGGCACGCGCAGCGCGCGCACCGCGCGGCGCTTCTTCCTGGTGCAGCTGTTCGGCTTCTTCCTGCAGCAGGGGTTCACCTGGGTGCTGGTGACCGGCCCCTTCTTCCATGGCCCGACATGGTGGCCGCTGGTACCCGCGGTGTCGGTGGTGCCGCTGCTGACCTTCTGGCTCCAGCGCAACTGGGTGTTCGCGTAAACATGAAGGCTGATCGCTGATGGACCGCCGCGTCTACGACCGCATGGCGGAGCACGACTCGACCCACTGGTGGTATCGCGCGCGCCGCGACGTGCTCGCCGATTTCCTCACGCGCGAGGCGCATCTGCCCGCGAACGCGCGCATCCTCGAGATCGGCTGCGGCACCGGGCACAACCTGCCGATGCTGGCGCAGTTCGGCACGGTCGACGCGATCGAGATCGACCCCGCCGCGCGCGCGATCGCGAGCGAGCGGCTCGGCCGCGCGGTCGGCGCCGCGCCGCTGCCCGAACTGCCGGGCGTCGAGCGCGGCGCCTATGACCTGGTCGCGGTGCTCGACGTGGTGGAGCATATCGAGGACGACGTCGCCGCGCTGGCGGCGATGCGCGCGTGCCTGAAGCCGGGCGGCAAGATCCTGATCGCGGTGCCCGCGCACCAGTGGATGTGGAGCGCGCACGACGTGGTGAACCATCACCACCGCCGTTATTCCAAGCCCACGCTGGTGCGCGCGATCCGCGCCGCCGGGCTGAAGGAGCGCGGGCTGACCTATTTCAACTCGCTGCTGTTCCCGCTCGCCGCCGTGGCGCGTCTGGCGGGGCGACTGACCGGGCGCGACGACAGCGACGATTCGCCCCCGGCGGCGCCGCTCAACGCCTTGTTCGAGCGCGTCTTTCGCGTCGAGCGCCACCTGGTCGGGCGGGTGCCGATGCCGATCGGCGTGTCGATCCTGACGTTGGCGGAGCCGGCGTAGCGGGGGGAGGCGTGGCGGCGGTATCGGCGGCGCGGCGCGGTGCCTGGCCCGTCCCACATCGTCATCCCTGCGACGGCAGGGATCCAGACACGCGACGGTCGCGATATCGAACGGGACGACGGCACGTCTGGATCCCCGCCTGCGCGGGGATGACGGGCAGAATGAGGCGAGCGCACGTCGAACGCTCCCGGCCCCTCACCCCAGGTGCCGCAACGCCTCGGCCGCGCCGGCCAGCTCGCCGTCGTCGAGCGCGGCATAGACCCGCGGCACGGTCGCCAGCAGCCGCGCATATTTGCCGCTCCCCGCGAACAGCGGCGCCATCTCCGCCAGCCGCAGCAGCGGGCGCAGCGCCGCCGCCACGCCGCCGGTGACGATCACCCCGTCCCACGCGCCATAGACGATCGTCAGCTGGCCGGCGTAGCTCCAGAAGGCTCGGCACAGCCAGGTGCAGGCCTCGCCCGCGAGCGGGTCGGCGGCCATCGCGCGCGTGATGTCCTCGGCGCTGGTCCAGCGCGGCGCGGTGCCGCGGCGGCGCGCCAGCGTCTCGTACAGGCGCACCAGCCCGGGCGCGGAGAGCAGGTCCTCCGCCACCACCGGGTAGCGCCCGGGGAAGATCTCGGCGGCGAGCCGCGCCAGCTCCTCGCTCACCGCGATGAAGCCGCCATGCCCTGCCTCGGTGGCCAGCACGCGCACCGCCCCGCGGCGTCGCGGCTCAGCACCGAGACACCCAGGCCCGAGGTCATCCCGAGCACGCAATAGGTGCCGGCGCGGCGCAGCGAGGGTTCGTCGCCGGCGAACCGCTCCTCGGCGCGCACGTCGGCGCCATGGAACGCCCAGGCCTCGGCCTCGAAATCGTTGAGGATCAGCGGCGCGTGCCCGAGCATGCCGCGCAGCCCCGAGCGCGACACGTACCAGCGCCCGCGCGTGATCGATACGGTCTCGCCGCGCGGCAGCCCCGCCACCGCGAAGGCGGAGCGGCGCGGCGGCGCGTCGGGCCGGGCGTCGCGCAGGAAGTCCATGATCGCGCCGGAGATGCTGACGGTGGTGTCGGCGGTGAAGCCGCGCACGCTGTCGCGCCGCACCTGCCCGGCCGCGTCGGTGAGCGCGAAGCGCATGCGCTTGCGCCCGACATGCCCGACCAACGCCGTCCCCGCCTCCGCCATGCGGCGCTCTCCCTCGTTATTATTTTCCGTGATATCGCTATCAGCGCAGGACTAACAGAGGGTTAGCTGTGACCGTGGGGCGGGTGTGCCACTCCTCCCCGCTTGGCGGGGAGGGTCGTGCAGGTCGCCATGTCCCCAGGACATGGCGGGAATTACCGGGGCCATTCCACCCGCACGACAGCCGCAGGCTGGTGGAGGGGGGCCTGCACAGGCCCTGCGCTGCGGGGAGATCCCCCTCCACCACTCGCCTGCGGCGAGCCGCGAGCGGGGCGGATCTAGACCCTCACTCGCCGATCACGTGCAGCGCCACGCGGCGGCGATGTGGCGCGGCGCGGTGCTCGGCGAGGTAGACGCCCTGCCATGTCCCCAGCACCATCTGGCCGCGCGCCACCGGGATCGACAGCGACACGCCGGTGAGCACGCTGCGCAGATGCGCGGGCATGTCGTCGGGTCCCTCGTCGTCATGCTCATAGTCGCGCGACTCGGGCGCCACGCGCGCCAGCCAGCGCTCGAGGTCGCGGCGCACCGCGGGAGCGGCGTTCTCGTTGATCAGCAGCGAGGCCGAGGTGTGACGGCAGAAGACGGTGAGCAGCCCGGTCGCGATCGCCTCGCCCTCGAGCCACGCCGCCACCTCGCGCGTGATCTCGACCAGCCCGGCGCCGCGCGTCGCCACCACGATCTCGCCGGCCGCCTGGCGCATCAGAACAGCCGCCCGCCGTCGGGCACGCGCTCGCTCGGCGTCACCAGCACCACCTTGCCCGCGGCGTCGGGGAAGCCGAGCGTCAGCACCTCGGAGAGGAACTTGCCGATCTGGCGCGGCGGGAAGTTGACCACCGCGGCGACCTGCCGCCCGACCAGCTCCTCGACCGCGTAGTGCTCGGTGATCTGCGCCGAGGAGCGCTTGCGGCCGATCGCGGCGCCGAAGTCGATCAGTAGCTTGTAGGCGGGCTTGCGCGCCTCGGGATAGGGTTCGGCCGACACGATCGTGCCGACGCGCACGTCCACCTTGAGGAAGTCGTCGAACGCGATCTCGGGCGCGGCCGCGGCGGCAGGGTCGTGCGTGACGTGCATCAGAAGTCCGGATTCTCGTAATAGCTGGGCGGCTCGATCCCGGTGATGCGCTCGGCCAGCAGCGGGCGGAAGCTGCGCCGGCTCTTGAACGCCGAATACCATGCCTTGGTATGCGCATGGCCGGTCCAGTCGATGCCGCCGAGATAGTCCGCGACCGAGATCTGCGCCGCCGCGGCGAGGTCGGCGAGGCTGATCGTCGCGCCGGCGATCCACTTGCGATGATCGAGCAGGAAATCGATGTAGTCGAGGTGGCCGACCGAGGATTTCATCGCCTCGCGCAACCGCGACGCGTCCGGCGTGGTGCGGTGGACGACGCGCTTGATCATCCGCTCGTCGAGCAGCGGCTGGGTCACGTCGCGGTAGAAATGCGTGTCGAACCAGGCGACCAGCCGGCGGATCTCGGCGCGGTTGGCGGCGGTGCCGTTGATCATCGCGACGCGCTCGACGGTCTCCTCGAAATATTCGCAGATCGCCATCGAGTCGACGAGCACGACGCCGCGCTCGTTGTCGGTCATCACCGGGGTCTGGCCGGCGGGGTTCATGTCGATGAAGGCGTCGCGCCGCTCCCACGGGTTCTCGCGCATCAGCTGATAGCCGACGTCCTTCTCGTTGAGGAGCGTGCGGACCTTGCGCGTGAACGGGCACAGAGGGAACTGGTAGAGCTGCCACATGCCCGCCCGCTTAGGCCGAAAGCGCGGCGCGGGGGAAGCGGCTTCGTGGGCGCGCGGCGCGCGACTGTGTCGGGGCGGCGCGGTGGCAGGAGGGCGCGCGCGGGCGGGGATGTGGCGCGTAGCAGCCCCTTCCCTTCAAGGGAGGGGAGATGCGTTCACGTCGTGGGCGCTGAACGGCAACACGCCAGCGGAAGGGAGGACGCCGCCTCGTCGGGTCACGCTTCAGGGTGACCGCGGCGCTAGGGCGTGGCAGCGGCCGTACCGATGCCGTCACCCGAGCCCTCCATCTCCCCGCCACCCGCCGTCGCCGCGCTCGTCACGCTGGCCGCGCTCGCGGTGGGGCTGACGCTGCCCGACGTCGACCTGCGGCTCGGGCTCGGCCACCGCAGCGCGCTGACGCACAGCCTGCTGCCCGCGCTGCTGCTGCTCGCCTGGCGCCGGCGCGCGGCTGCCTGCGGGATCGCCGCGGGCATCGGTGTGCACCTCGCCGCCGACTGCTTCCCGCGGCGCATGACCGGCTATGCCACGGTGAAGCTGCCGCTGCTCGGCGCGCTGCCGCCGCTGGAGTCCTACGCCTGGCTCGCGCTCAACGCCGCGGCGGCGCTGCTGCTGGCGGCGTGGTGGGCGCGGCGGCTGCACGCGCCGGTCGCGCGCGCGCTGGTGGGGCTGGCCGCGCTGGCCGCGGCGCTGCGCTACCTGTGGCACGATCCCGGCGGCTGGCCGGTGCTCGCGCTGGCGGGCGCGGTGGCGCTGGCGGTGGCGCGAAGGCGTGGGCGCTGGGCGGGGCGGGCACGGTGCGCCGGCGGAGCGAGGAGCACGAGGTCGCGCACACCGTGAGGCGCTCGTCTGCGCGATCGCCTGACCGGCGACGGAGAGATCGTGCCCCCGTCGCTTCGGCGCGTCCTCAGCGCAGCTGCTCGACCACGCCGTCGATCACGAATTGCACCGCCAGCGCGGCCAGCAGCACGCCGAGCAGCCGCGTGATCACCGCCTCGATCTTGGCGCCGAGGATCCGCATGATCGGCCCCGCCGCCAGCAGCGAGCCCAGCATCAGCAGCAGGTTCGCCCCCAGCGCCGCCATCACCACCGCCGAGCGCTCGAAGCCGTTGCTGCGCGCCATCAGCAGCATCACCGTCGCGATCGAGCCCGGCCCCGCGATCATCGGCATCGCCATCGGGAAGATCGAGACGTCGTCGGCCTCCTCCGCGGTCACCTTGGCGGCGCGGTCCTCGCGGCGCTGGGTGCGCTTCTCGAACACCATCTCGAGCGCGATCAGGAACAGCATCAGCCCGCCCGCGATGCGGAACGAGGCGAGCTCGATCCCGAGCGCGTGGAGCAGCGGCTCGCCCGCCAGCGCGAACAGCAGCAGGATGCCCGCCGCCACCACTACCGCGCGGATCGCCATGGCGCGACGGTGCGCCGGCGTGGCACCCGCGGTCAGCCCGGCGAAGATCGGCGCGCAGCCGGGCGGGTCGATGATCAGGAACAGCGTGACGAAGGACGAGACGAACAGCTCGACCATCTCAGAGCGACGCGTCCACCGGCAGCCCGGCGCGGCGCGACGCCGCCACCAATGTGTTGCGCAGCAGCACCGCGATCGTCATCGGCCCGACCCCGCCCGGCACCGGGGTGATCGCCCCCGCCACCTCGGCGACGCGCGGGTCGACGTCGCCCACCAGCCCGCCCTCGACCCGGTTGATGCCGACGTCGATCACGGTCGCGCCGGGCTTGATCCACTCGGGCTGGACGAAGCCGGGGATGCCGACCGCGGCGACGACGATGTCGGCCATGCGCACGTGCGCCATCACGTCGCGGGTGCGGCTGTGCACCGTCGTCACCGTGCAGCTCTCCTGCAGCAGCAGCGCCGCCATCGGCTTGCCGACGATGTTCGAGCGGCCGATCACCACCGCCTCCAGACCGGCGAGATGCGGGTGGACGTCGCGCAGCAGCATCAGGCAGCCGAGCGGGGTGCACGGCACCAAAGCGTCGAGCCCGGTGGCGAGCCGCCCGGCGTTGAGCGGGTGGAAGCCGTCGACGTCCTTGTCGGGATCGACCCGCGCGATCACCGCGCGCTCGTCGATGTGGCGCGGCAGCGGCAGCTGGACGAGGATGCCGTCCACCGCCGGGTCGGCGTTAAGCCGGTCGACCAGGGCGACCAGCGTTTCCTGCGTCGTGTCGGCGGGGAGACGGTGCTCGAAGCTCGCCATGCCCGCGGCCAGCGTCGCCTTGCCCTTGGAGCGGACGTAGACCGAGGAGGCGGGGTCCTCGCCGACCAGCACCACCGCCAGCCCGGGCTGGCGCCCGGCGGCCGAGGTGAAGGCGGCGGCGGCGGTGGCGACACGGTCGCGCAGCGCGGCGGCGAAGGCTTTTCCGTCGATGAGGCGGGCGGTCATGACTCGGCCGCATAGAGCGAAGCGGCGCGCTGTGCCAGCGTCGCGGGATCGCCTTTGATCGTCAGCCGCTTGAGCCGCGCGGTTTGCCCCGCGACCAGCGCCACGTCGCGCTTCGCCACACCGAAGTGGCGCGCCACCAGCGCCACCAGCGCGTCGTTGGCGGCGCCGTCGACCGGGGCGGCGGCGAGCCGCGCGGCGAGATGCTCCTCTGTCCCCGCCACCAGCGAGTCGCGCCCGCCGCGCGGCGTCACGCGCACCGCCAGCGCGATCCCGTCCGCGGTCGCGCGCCAGGCGCTCAGACGGCGGCGCCCACCAGCACGCTCGCGGCGATGTTGTTGAGGATGATGTTGAGGATCACCAGCCCGAGCAGCACCACCATCGGCGCGAAGTCGATCCCGCCGGTGGCGGGCAGCATGCGGCGGATCGGGCGGTAGAGCGGCTCGGTCAGCCGGTCGAGCCCGTCGTGCAGCCCGCGGATGAACGGGCTGGAGGTGTTGATGATGTTGAACACGATCAGCAGCGACAGGATGAACTGGATGATGATGATCCAGCGCACGAACGAGATCAGCACCTGCAGGATCTGGATGATGGTGAGCGTCAGCACGCGCGGCGTCTCCGTGATGGTGTATCGGTCATATAGGGCACTGGCAGGGTCTGTGCCAGCGGGGTGTGGTTGGCATGGTAGGAGCAGGGCAAATCCTCCCCGCTTTGCGGGGAGGGGGGACCATGCGTAGCATGGTGGAGGGGGGCTTCCGCGTACGAGCCGGTGCGTTCGCGGAGCACCCCCTCCACCACGCCCTGCGGGCGCGGTCCCCCTCCCCGCGAGCGGGGAGGATCTACGCCCGCCCCCTCACCGCCGGATCAGCGTGCCCGCGCCGCGCCGCGTGAAGATCTCGAGCAGCATCGCGTGTGGCACGCGCCCGTCGAGCACCACCGCCGCGTCCACCCCGGCCTCGACCGCGGCGACGCAGGTCTCCAGCTTGGGGATCATCCCGCCCCTGATCGTGCCCTCCTCGCGCAGCCGCTTGATCGCGGCCGGGTCGAGGTCGGTGAGCAGCTCGCCGTCGCGGTCGAGCACGCCGGCCACGTCGGTCAGCAGGAAGAAGCGCGCCGCGCCCAGCGCCGCGGCGATCGCGCCCGCCATCGTGTCGGCGTTGATGTTGTAGGTGTGGCCGTCGGCGCCGATGCCGATCGGCGCGATCACCGGGATGATGCCGTCGCGGCTGAGCGAGTCGATGATGCGGCGGTCCACCGCGACCGGCTCGCCGACGAAGCCGAGGTCGACCTTGCGCTCGATCCCTTGCAGCGGGTCGGGGTCGCGCCCGCCGACCTTCTCGGCCAGCACGAGCCCGGCGTCCTTGCCCGAGATGCCGACCGCGCGCCCGCCGGCGCGGCCGATCCAGCCGACGATCTCCTTGTTGATCGATCCGGCGAGGACCATCTCGGCGATCTGCGCGGTCTCCGCGTCGGTCACGCGCAAGCCGTCGACGAACCGCGATTCGACGCCCAGCCGCTTGAGCATGCTGCCGATCTGCGGCCCGCCGCCATGCACCACCACCGGGTTTATGCCGACCGCCTTGAGCAGCACCACGTCCTCGGCGAAATCGGCCTGCGCCTCGGGCTCGCCCATCGCATGGCCGCCGTATTTCACCACGAAGGTCTTGCCGGCGTAGCGCTGGAGGTACGGCAGCGCCTCGACCAGCGTCTCGGCCTTGAGCGACGGGGGCACGGCAGCGATCGGGGCGGCGGCGGGGGTCGGGTCGGTCATCCGCGGCGCCATAGCGGCGCGGGCGCGGGCGCGAAAGGTCAGCCGTCGAGCCGGCGGCCGAGCGCGACCATCAGGTAGATCAGCGGCGGCACCAGCACGATCGACAGCACCACCTTGGCCAGCATCTGCCCCGCCATCAGCCAGCCCACCGCGGAGAGGCCGAAGGCGATCGAGATGAACAGCACCGAGTCGACGATCTGGCTGAGCGCGCTGGCGGTGGCGGCGCGGAACCACAGCAGCCGCCCGCCCTCGCGTCCCTTCAGCCACGAGAAGATCGTGACGTTGAGCGTCTGCGACACGCCGTAGGCGACGATGCCGCCGGCCCAGATCCACGGCGTCGCGCCCATCATCTGCTCGAACGCGGCGAGATGCGCGCGGTCCATCTCGGGCGCGGCGGGCAGCTCGAGCACCACCAGCGTCAGCACCATCGAGACGAGCAAGGGCACGAAGCCCATCAGCACGAGCCTGCCGGCGACCTTCTGCCCGTGCAGCTCGGCGACCGCGCTGGAGGTGACCACCAGCAGCAGGAAGGCGAAGATCCCCGCCTCCACCGCGAGCGGCGGCAACCCGACCAGCGGCCCCAGCGCCGAGATCGGCCCGAGCGACACCTGCTTGTTGCCGAGCACCCCGGCGATGCAGACCATCCCGCCGTAGAAGATCGACAAGGCGAACAGCGAGCGCGGGATCGGGGCGTGGGGTCGGGAGGCCATCGCGAGCGTCGTAGCGGGCGCGGGTGGCATGGGGAAGGTGTTGCGGGGGCGACGAGATTCGCGGGTCGGCAGGAACGAGCGCCAGCGCGGCAAGCGACTCCCCAAGATCCTCCCCGCTCGCGGGGAGGGGGACCGCCCGGCGCAGCCGGGTGGTGGAGGGGGGGCTGCCACAGACGGATCGCGTCGTGGCAGGCGTGGGCGGTCCGTATCGCGTCATCCCAAACCCTCGAACGCCAGCTCCCGCGGACAGCCCCCTCCGCCACCGCGCTGCGCGCGGCGGTCCCCCTCCCCGCCAAGCGGGGAGGATCTCAGCGCTTCGCATCGGAGGATCGGAGCTACTCCCCCCAACCCGTTGCGAATCCGGCACACCCTCGCCGACTCGCGCGAACATGGCTGGCGGCGCGCGGCCACCGCTGTATGATCGGCCCCCGCGTGTGCGCCTCCGCCGCGCGCCTCCGACGCGGCTCACATCAAAGAAGACGAATGCAGAGAATCCTGATCGGTCTCGCGGGCATCGCGGTGATCCTGCTGCTCGCGGTGCTGCTCTCCGCCGACCGTCGCGCGATCCGCCCGCGCGTCGTCGGCAGCGCCTTCGCGCTCCAGGCGCTGATCGCGGTGATCGTGCTCTACTGGACGCCCGGGCGCGCCGCGCTCGCCGGTGCCTCGGCGGGCGTCGCCGCGCTGCTCGGCTATTCGCAGCGCGGCACCGAGTTCCTGTTCGGCAATCTCGCCAGCCCCGCGGTGGGTGGGCAGAGCTTCGCCATCGCCGCGCTGCCGGTGATCATCTTCTTCGCCAGCCTGGTGTCGATCCTCTATTATCTCGGCGTGATGCAGCTGGTGGTGCGCTGGCTCGGCGGCGCGATCGAGAAGCTGATCGGCACCAGCAAGGTGGAGAGCCTGTGCGCCGCCGCCAACATCTTCGTCGGCCAGAGCGAGTCGCCGCTGGTGATCCGCCCCTATCTCGCCGGGCTCACGCCGCCGCAGGTCTTCACCGTGATGACCAGCGGCATGGCGGGCGTGGCCGGGACGATCCTGGCCGCCTATGCCTCGATGGGCATCAGCATCGACTATCTGCTCGCCGCCAGCTTCATGGCGGCGCCGGGCGGGATCCTGATGGCCAAGATCATCATGCCCGACCGTTGCCTCCCGCCCGAGGGCGAACTGGCGCTGGGCGACGTGCCGGGCGAGCCGCGCGAGGTCGCGCTGGCCGACCATCGCCGCACCGCCGCGGGGATCGGGCCGGCGGCGCTGCCGAGCGAGGCGGCGCACCCGGTCGCGGGCGAGCCACTGCCCGACGCCAGCCACGACGAGGAGAAGCCCGCCAACCTCATCATGGCGGCCGCACAAGGCGCGCAGACCGGCGTCAAGCTGGCGGTGGCGGTGGGCGCGATGGTGCTCGCCTTCGTCGCGCTGGTGGCACTCGCCAACGGGCTGCTCGGCGGCGTCGGCGGCTGGTTCGGCCATCCCGAGCTGAGCTTCCAGGGGATGCTCGGCTATGTCTTCCAGCCGGTGATGTTCCTGCTCAACGTGCCGTGGCGCGAGGCCGGCATCGCGGGCGGACTGTTCGGCGAGAAGATCGTGCTCAACGAGTTCGTCGCCTATATCGATCTCGGCAAGCAGGCGGCGCAGCTCAGCCCGCGCACCATCGCGATCGTCACCTTCGCCCTGTGCGGCTTCGCCAATTTCTCGTCGATCGCGATCCAGATGGCGGTGACGGGCAGCCTCGCGCCCAACCAGCGCCCAACGATCGCGCGGCTCGGCCTGCGCGCGCTGGCGGCGGGGAGCCTGGCGAACCTGATGAGCGCCGCGCTGGCAGGGCTGCTGATCGGCTGAGGGGCCACAATCCTCCCCTGCAAGGGGTGGTGGCATGCCGAAGGCGTGACGGAGGGGTGTCACCGGTTGTGAGTTCAGCGACACTCGCCGGCCGGATCACTCCTCCTCCGTCAGCCCTGCGAGCTGCCACCTCCCCTTGCGCGGGAGAATAGAGCCGATCCGGACCGCCCCTACCGCTTCATCGCCTCGAGCAGCAGCTTGACGTCCTGGCTGCGGCCGCGCGGCAGGATCAGGATGTCGCTGCCGCTGGCGACCACGATCAGGTCCTCGACCCCGACCATCGCCACCTTGGCGCCGTCGCTGCGCACCAGGCAGTTGCGCGTGTCGAGCAGGAGCACCTCACCCGCGACGACGTTGCCGCCGGCGTCGCCCGCGCTGATCGCGTGCAGCGCGTCCCAGCTGCCGACGTCGCTCCAGCCCATCGCCACCGGCACCACCGCGACCCGCTCGGCCTTCTCCATCACCGCATAGTCGATCGAGTCGGAGGGCGAGGCGGCGAAGGCCTCGGCGTCGGGATAGATGCGCGCGCCGTCGTGCCGCGCACCGTCGAGCGAGCGCTTCACCGCCGCCAGGATATCAGGCCGGTGCGCCTCCAGCGCCGCCAGATAGGCCTCGGCGCAGAACAGGAAGATGCCGCCGTTCCAGGCATGGTCGCCCGCCGCCACCATCGCTTCGGCGACGTCGCGCTTCGGCTTCTCGACGAAGCGCGCCACGCGGTGGACGCCCGCGGCGATCTCCTCGCCCACCTTGATATAGCCATAGCCGGTCTCGGGCGCGTCGGGGGTGATGCCGAAGGTGACCAGCCAGCCCTGCTCGACCAGCGGCAGCGCGGCATGGATCGCGGCGTGGAACGCCTCGCGGTCGGCGATGACATGGTCCGACGGCATCACCAGCAGCGGGCTGTTGCCCTTCGCCACCAGCGCGGCGAGCGCGATCGCGGGCGCGGTGTTGCGGCCCGTCGGCTCGAGGATCAGCGCGCTCGGCGCCGCCCCGATGCCGGCGAGCTGCGCCTCCACCTCATCGGCGTGCGCGGCGTTGGCGACCACCACGGGCGCGGCGAAGGCGTCGCCGTGCGCGCGTGCCGCGGTGAGCTGGAGCATCGTCTCGTCCGCGGTCAGCGCCAGCAGCTGTTTGGGCTTCTCGGGCCGCGACATCGGCCACAAACGGGTACCCGATCCACCCGAGAGGATCACCGGCACGATCTCGGTCAACGTTATTCCCTTTCCCCCGGGGCGCGCGCGGCGCCCGCTTCGTCCGTGACAACACCCCGGCGGGCGCTTGGGTCCCGTACGGCCCTTTGTGCGGTGCGGCAATTGGCGTTAACCGCGTAACTGTTCCACCTTTAGCCGTTCTTCGTGAAACGCGGCAGCAAGGCGGTAACGCGTCGACGCGCCAAGCACCGTACTTCTCAGCGAGTCACCACCCAGGCCCAGCAGGCGGCCAGCCCGGCGCAACCGATCAGCAGCTGGGGTACGCGCAGCCGCGCGAAATGCGCCGGCGCGTCGCCGCGCAGTGCGGCGCGGCGGTCGAGCAGCGCCGCCAGCGCGTAGCCCGCGGCGAGCAGCGCCACCGCGGTGGCCGCATAGGGTACCAGCAGCGCCAGCCCCGCGATCGTGACATAGGCCACGGCGGCGGCGAGCTCGACCGCGGTCGAGGCCTGAGGGCGCGCGAAGCCGAAGCCGCGCCGCACCCCGCCGATGAACGACAGGATCAGCGCGCCCCAGATGATCGCCAGCCGCACCGCGAGCACGCCCCAGGATGCGGGCAGCACCCAGGCACCGACGCCGGCGGCGACGAGCGGCAGCATCGGGCCGAAGCCGAAGACGAGGCTGTCGATCGGGATCGACCGGTCCGTGGGAGTCGGTGCGTGCGTCGCCATCGCCCCCGAACGCGCGAGCGCGCGATCAGTCGCGCGCAAACGTCTCGTCGGCGGGCAGCACGATCGCGAGCGACGGCAGCGCCACGTCGCGGCGCGCGGGCACCGTGTCGATCCACCCGCCCTCGACGCGCTGGCTGACGATCACCCATTCCTCGCCGGGATCGACGAACAGGATCGTGTCGACGCTCGGCAGCGCGCGATATTCCTCTTTCTTGACGCGGAGATCGTGGTCGCGCGTGGAGGGCGAGAGCACCTCGACGATCACCCGCGGCGCGGTCAGCCGCGTGTCCGACTCGCGGTCTCCCGCCGCACCGCAGTCCACCGTCACGTCCGGGTAGCGCACCGAGCGGTCGTGCGTGGCGACCGCCATGTCTGAACCATAGGCATGACAGCCGCTGCCCCGGACGCGTTCCCGCAAGAAACTGATGATGTTGGCCTGCACCCGTGCGTGTTCGCGCGAGCCGCCCGTCATCATGCGGATCACGCCATCGTCGAGCTCGGCGCGCAGCTCCGGACCGAAGTCGATCTGGAGGAACTCCTCGGCGGTGAGGAAGCGCGGGTCCTGGAGCGCGAGCAGGCTGGCCATGCCCTTACTATAAAGCCTGCGCGCCGCCGCACCAAGCGGCTCCGCCGGTCGGGCACTCCTCCGCCTCCGCGCAAACGGCACGGCTCTTGCTGATGGTGGGCCGTATCCTTCCACCAGCGCCCGGAGCCTGCCTTGACCACGATCGCGAGCCTGCTGCTGACCGCCGCCCCCGGCGCGCTGGCGACCCCCGGCGCCCCCGCCGGCGAGTCGCTCGCCGCCGCGGCGGGCGGGCGCGCCAGGCTCGCGGTGGCGGGCGGCACCTTCCTCGATCTCGTCGCGCCCGGGCTCGACGTCGCGGCGGCAGCCGCGGGCGGTGAGCGGCAGGCGCTTGCCGTTCCCGGCAGCGACTTGCCGCTCGCGCCCGGCGAGGGCGCGCTGCCCGCGGCGGGTCCGACGGGCGAAGCCGCGCTCGCCTGGCTCGCCGACGCCACCGGGCTGGACGTGCCGCCCGCGCCCGTGCTCGCCGACGCGGTCGCCGCGCCGGCGGCACCGCGTCACGGCGTGCCGCTGCCCGCGGGCGCCGTGCTGGGCCGCACCGCGGCGGTACGGCGCGCGATCGCGCCCGAACTGCCCGCGCCGGCGCGCGAGACCGTCGCCGCTGCCGCGCCGTCGCTCGCGGCGGACCGCGCCTCGACCGCGGAGGAGACGGCGACGGCGGAACCGGCGGCGGCCGAGACCCCGACGGTGGCGCCGGGCGAGCTGCCGCCGGCGACGCCGGTCGTGGCGGCCGACCCGCCGCCCCCGACCGCGCTGCCGGTCGCGCCCGCGCCGAGCGCGTCAGCGGCGACCACCGAGGCTGCCGCCGCGTCCGTCGCGACGGCGATCGCCGCGCCGGCGCGGGCCGCCGTGACACGCGAGGCGGCGCCCATCCCCTCACCCCCGCGCGACCCGATCGCGGCCGAAGCTCGGCCGGGCAGCGCTCCGTCCGCCGGGGCGGCACCCACGACGGCGGCGACGCCGACACCCGCGGCGCCGACGGCGCCGCCGCAGGCGGCCGCCGCCGACGACGGGCGCGCCAGCCGGGGCGGTTCGCCCGTCCCGGCGGCCGAGTCGGTCGCCGCCGCGCCGGCGCCGATGCCGCGCGACGCGGCAGGTGACGCCGCCCCGAGGCGCGCCACCGCGCCCGCGCCCGGCACTGCCGCCGGGTCGCTGCTCCCCACGCCAGCGGTCCCTGGGCGCACCGCGCGGTCGCACCCCGCACCCGACACGGCCGGGCCGAGCGCCGCGACGACGTCGCCCGGCGACACGACCGCGACCGTCAGTGCCGCGACCGACCCCGGCCCCGCGCCCTCACGCGCCACCGCGCGCCGCGCCGACTCGACCGACGCCTCGTCGCGCCCCAACGGCGCCGCGCAACCGGCGTCGGCCCCGGTCACCGTGGCGGACGAGATCGCTCCGGGCGTCACCGCGCCGGCACCGTCCTCGATCGCGGCCGCCCCTCCCGCCACTGCACCGTCGAGCGAGCCTGCCGGCGTTCGGCCAGCGCCGCAGCCCGCCGTCGCGACCGAGACCGCGCCCGCCGCGGCGGCGCGCGGCAGCGAGCGCGCGCCGGTGACGAGCCCCGCCCCGCGCGCGGCCGGCTCCCCCGCCGCATCGTCGACGGCGCGTCCGTCCGCCGCCGCCGCCCCGGTCGCCGCCGCGGCGCCCGCCGCGCCTGCCGCCAGCGTCCCGCCCGTCATCGCCGCGGCGGCGCCGGCGCGGGTCGACGCACCGCTGCCGCTCGCCACGTCGGCGTCGCCCGCCCCGGCGCCGGTCGCCCTCTCCCGCGCCGCGCCGGCCGACCCGGTGGCGACCGTCGCACCCGAGTCGACCGCCACGCCGACGCTCGAGCCAGCGCCGCGCGCCGCGGTCGCGCCGGCGCCCGCGACCGCTCCCACGCTCGCTCCGGCGGCGCCCCCGATCGCGAGCGCGGCGCGTACCTTCGCCGACGCGATCCACCGCGCCGTCACCGCCGACGAGCGCGCCGCGCCCGCCGAGCCGCTGCCGACCGCGCAGCTCGCCCAGCCCGCCACCGGCGCGATCACCGCCGCCGCGGTCGCCGCGCCGCAGCCCGCCACCCAGCAGCCGCTCGACATGACGCACGGGCGCTGGCCCGAGGCGATGATCCACCGTATCGAGATGCTGCGCGACATGGCCAATGCCAATGACGTGCGCATCCGGCTCGTCCCCGACGCGCTCGGCGCGATCGACGTCGCGCTGCGGCGCGATGGCGACACCGTGCAGGTCCAGCTCGTCGCCGAGCAGCCGCAGACCCGCGCGCTGCTCGCCGAGGCGCAGCCGCGCCTCCAGGAGATGGCCGAGCAGCGCGGCATCAAGCTCCAGCACGGCGGCGGCGCGACCTCGGGCAATGGTTCAGGGGGCACCGGCGCCGGCAGCACGCCGCAGCAGGGCCAAGCCTCGTCCGGCGGGTCGCAGGCGTCGCAGACCGCCGCCGGCCAGTCGCACGGCAGCCACGCCGGCCAGCAGCCCGATCGCCAGCAGCCGCAGGCGCAGCAGCAGCGCGCGCCGCGTGCCCCCGCCTCCGCCCGCCGCGTCGCCGACGCGGCCTCCACCGACGACCGTATCGCCTGAACCGAGGGAATGACCGATGAGTGACACCGAAGCTGCCGCGCCCAAGAAGAAGGGCAAGATGAAGACGATCCTGGTCGGCGTCGTCGGCGTCGTCGTACTGCTGGGCGGCGGCGTCGGCGCCGGCCTGTACGCCGCCAACTCCGGGCTGGTCGGCGGCGGCGGCGCGCACCCCGCGCTCAAGGAGGATCCCAACAAGCCCCATCTCGTCCCCAAGAGCGAGCAGAAGCGCGCCGGTGAAGGCGGCGAGGGCGGCGAGGGTGGCGAGGGCGGCCACGGCGGCGGCGAGAGCGCCGAGGGCGGCGAGGCCAAGAGCGAGGACCACGGCGCCCCCACCCCCGAGGGCGCCGGCGGCGAGCCGTACGCCTCCAACTACTACGCGATGGACAAGGAGTTCACCTCCAACCTCCAGGACTCGGTGCACTTCGTCCAGGTCGGCATCGCGGTGTCGACGCCCTATGACGACAAGGTCATCAACAACCTGAAGACCAACGACATCGCGATTCGCTCGGCGATTCTCATGACGCTGGGCGACACGACCGAGGATCAGGTCTTCACCAGCGCCGGCAAGCAGCAGCTCCAGAAGCGGCTGGTCGCGTCGATCAATCAGACTCTGCGCGAAAAAGAGGGATTCGGCGGCATCGCTAACGTCTACTTTACCAACTTCGTGGTTCAGTGACCGGGCATGGTTAACGAGCCCGACCTCTCCGACTTCGGCCTGGAGCCCGACGCCACCGAGCGGCGCGGGCGTGGGCGCACCGACTCTCCCGTCGGCGTGACCCACCTCGGCGCCGGGTCGGGGGCGGCGGGCAAGCTGCATCCCTTCGGCGACCTCCACACGCTGCAACATCTCTCGGCGCGCGCCGCGCGCGGGGTGCGCCAGGTGTTCGAGGGCTATTGGCGCAGCGAGACGCGCACCTGGGCGGAGCCGCTCGAGGTGCTGCGCCTCGCCGACTATCGCGCCGCACGCGGCGACAAGCTGACCGCCTATCTGCCGCTGACGATGGACGGGCGCCCCCTGCTGGTGGTGCTCGACTCACAGTTCATCGCCGAGCTGCTCGACCTGTTCTTCGGCGGCACCGGCGACGTCTCGCCCACGCTGGCGCTCGAGTTCACCCCCGCCGCCGACGTGCTGGCGCAGCGGGTCGCCGCCGCGATGGCGCGCACGTTGCAGGGCGCGTGGGAGCCGCTGGCACGCGCGCGCTTCGGCGCCGAGCGGTGCGAGCTGGGCTCCAACCTGATCCAGGGGATCGAGGGCGACG
This sequence comes from Sphingomonas sp. BK069, assembly GCF_014193405.1. NCBI lineage: Bacteria > Pseudomonadati > Pseudomonadota > Alphaproteobacteria > Sphingomonadales > Sphingomonadaceae > Sphingomonas > Sphingomonas sp. BK069. The sequence continues at coordinate 454,915 of NZ_JACHZH010000002.1, forward strand.
ACGTGGTGATCTCCACCCGCTTCGGCCTCGCGCGTGGCAGCGCCAAGCCGCTGTTCGTCGACGTGCTCTACCCCGTCGCCACGCTCAAGCCGCACACCGTCGCGCTTACCGGCAAGGTGGTGGCCAAGCCCGCCGAGGTCGACGCCGAGTGGCGCACCCAGCTCACCCGCGCCGCGATGGGCGTGCGGCTGCCGGTGCGCTCGGTGCTGGCCGAGCCGACCATCTCGCTCGCCAAGCTGATGGACCTGAAGGAAGGCGACGTCATCCCGATCAGCTTCGGCCCCGACGTGCCGATCGTGATCGGCGGCGTCGCGCTCGGCATGGGCACGGTCGGCACCTCCAACGGACGCGCCGCGATCCGCATCTCCAAGCTCGAAGGACCCCTGCTATGAACGACATGACGAGCGGCTTCACGATCGACGCGGCGGTCGCCGCCAACCTGCGCATGCTCCAGGACGTCGACGTCAAGCTGACGGTGGAGATCGGCTCGACCACACTGTCGCTGCGCGAGCTGCTCGCGCTCGGCGAGGCCAGCGTGATCGAGCTCGACCGTCAGGCGGGCGAATTGCTGGATGTTCTGGTTAACGGCACGTTGATCGGACGCGGCGAAGTCGTCACGGTGGGCGACCGCTTCGGGGTGAAGATGACCGAGCTGGTCGCGCCCGAGAAGCGGGGCTGAGAGGCGACGCGCGTATGATGTGGACCTATATCCTCAAGCTGGTGGTGCTGCTGCCGCTGGTCTGCGGCTTGATGATCGGGTGCCTGTATCTGTGGCGGCGGCTCGAGACCCGGCTGCCGGGCAAGACCGCGACCCGGATGATCGCGGTGCGCGAGACGATGATGATCTCACCCGGGCTGCGACTCGCGGTGATCGATTTCGAGGGCAGCCGCCTGCTCGTCTCGGTCGGGCGCGGCGGCGTGACCCTGGTCGACAAGACGCCGGCGACGGGCGAGGGCGCCGCCGCACCGGCCGACCCGGTCGAGGCGGCGCGCGCGCTGGCGCGGGAGTTCCGCCGGTGAGCGGGGGTGCGATGAGATCCTCCCCGGAACGGGGAGGGGGACCGCCGGCCGCAGGCCGGTGGTGGAGGGGAGCTTCCACGGACGCTGCGCTGCGTGGCGAACCCCCTCCACCACTCGCCTCCGGCGAGCGGTCCCCCTCCCCGCCATGCGGGGAGGATTTAGTGAGCGCCCTCTCCTTCCGTCATCCTGAACTCGTTTCAGGATCCACCGTGCCGCAGGGCTGGAAGCCGCGGCAAGCTGGGCGACGTGGATCCTGAAACGAGTTCAGGATGACGCTGGGGAGGAGGATGCGGATGCCACTGATGCAACAGACCTACACCGTCACGCGCACCGGCGGCACCGCGGCGCTGATCCGCGCGCGCGCGGCCAAGCGCCAGCACGCCTGGCGCGTGCTGCTCGCGCTCGCCGCCATCGCGGTGATGCTGTGCGTCGCCTTCCCCGCGCTCGCCCAGGTCGCGGCTCCCTCCGGACCCGCCGCGCCACCGCCCGGCGCGCCCGCGGCGCCCGCGCCCGGCGTCGGCGACGCGGTCGACCGCGCGCTCGGCCAGCTCTCGCGCGGCGACGCCTCGAGCACGCCCGGCAACGGCTCGCTGTCGCTGTCGCTGCAAGTGCTCATCATCATGGGGTTGCTCACGATCCTGCCCGGGATCGTGCTGATGATGACGAGCTTCACCCGCATCATCATCGTGCTGTCGATCCTGCGCCAGGCGATGGGGCTGCAGCAGACGCCGCCCAACCAGGTGCTGATCGGCCTGTCGCTGTTCCTCAGCTTCTTCGTGATGGCGCCCGCGATCAACCAGATCAACACCACCGCGATCCAGCCCTATTCGCAGGGGCGCATCGGCGGCACGCAGCTGATCCAGGCCGCCGGCGCGCCGCTCCACGCCTTCATGGAGAAGCAGACGCGCGTGAAGGACGTCACCATGTTCGCCGAGATGGCCAAGTCCGGCCCCTATGCCAGCCCGCGCGACATCCCCTATTCAGTGCTGCTGCCGGCCTACGTGACCTCCGAGCTGAAGACCGCGTTCCAGATCGGCTTCCTCGTCTTCCTGCCCTTCATCGTGATCGACCTGGTGGTGGCCACCGTGCTGATGGCGCTGGGCATGGCGATGCTGAGCCCGACGATCATCTCGCTGCCGTTCAAGCTGCTGCTGTTCGTGCTGGTCGACGGCTGGGCGCTGACGATGGGCAGTCTCGCCAACAGTTTCGCGACCTAGTGGTAGAGGTGCGTTAACCAAGTTCCGCCATAGCGCGCCTGTTCCGACCCCGCGTCCGGGGTGACGCCATAGAGAGCCCGCATGCACCCGCTCGTCGACGCCGACTATTTCCTGACCGTCGCCAACCAGACGATGTGGGTGCTCGCGCTCGCCGCGGCGCCGATCCTGATCCCGGCGCTGCTCTCCGGACTGATCCTCGGCATGGTCCAGGCGGCCACCTCGATCAACGAGCAGACGCTGAGCTTCGTCCCCAAGCTGGTGGTGGTGGCGGTGTCGATCATGGTGTTCGGCGCGATGATCCTGGGGCTGCTGAGCGACTTCACCACCGAGATCTTCGCGCGCATCCCCGATCTGGTGCGGTGAGCGCGTGACCGTGCTGCCCCCTCCTTCTTCTCTTCGGTTCCCCGGGGAAGGCCGGGGCGGAGGTGGGGGACGTTCCGTGCCGGCCACAGCGCTCCACCCAACTGGACCCCGGCGTTCGCCGGGGATCAAGCGTGAGGGGGAACGGTGTCGCTGCCCCGGGCGCCGTGCTCCTGCCTGCGCAGGAACACGGAACATCGAGCCCCGGCGCTAGATGCTCGGCTTCGGCCTCGCCATCGAGCCGCAGCTGTGGGCGATGATCTTCGTGATGATCCGCGTCGGCGCGGCGTTCGTCGCCGCGCCCGTGTTCAGCAACGTCTCGGTGCCGCTCACCGTGCGGGTCGCGCTGTCGGGCGCGATCGCGGTGCTGGTGCTCGGCACCACGCCCGTGCAGGTGCCGCAGACGGTGTTCGCGCTCGCCACCTTCGTCGCGGTCGCGGCCGAGGCGCTGGTCGGGCTGGCGATCGGCTTCGTGCTCCAGATCGCCTTCGCCGCGCCGCTGGTGGCGGGCGAGATCATCGGCGGCTCGATGGGGATCGGCTTCGCCAACATGATCGACCCCAATTCGGGCCGCTCCAGCCCCGCGATCGGCCAGTTCCTGTCGATCATGATGACGTTGCTGTTCCTCTCGCTCGACGGGCATCTGGTGCTGGTCGACCTGGTGGTGCGCAGCTATCGCGCGCTGCCGCCCGGCGCCTCGTGGCTGGCGGCCGGCCAGCTGCGCGACATCGCGCTGTTCGGCAGCTACGCCTTCGTCGCCGGGCTGCTGCTGGCGCTGCCGGTCGGCTTCCTGCTCTTGTGCCTCAACCTGGTGATGGGGATGGTGTCGCGCTCGGCGCCGTCGCTCAACCTCTTCTCCGTGGGGTTGCCGGTCAGCCTCGCCGCCGGCGTGATCAGCCTCGCGATCGCGCTGCCGGCGATGGGTGACTATATGCAGGTCATCGTCCGCGAGGGCCTCGCCGCGGCGCAGAGCCTCGTGCTCGCGGGGGCGCGCTGATGTCGGAGGGTGGCGACAAGACAGAAGCCCCGACCGACAAGCGTCGCAAGGACGCACGCGAGAAGGGCGACATCCTCAAGAGCCGCGACCTCGCCACCGCCTTGGTGGTGCTGGCGGGCGTGGCGTGGCTGATGTTCTTCGGCCCCGCGCTGCTGGCGGCGTGCCGCGGCGTGATGGCCTCCAGCCTCACCTTCGACCGCGCCGACGTCGAGGATTTCGCGCCGTGGCGACCGCTGGTCGAGGCGGGGTGGAAGCTCGCCATGCCGCTCGGCACCTTGTTCGCGATCACGATCGCCGCGGCGGTGGTCAGCCAGGCCGGGCTCGGCAGCTTCGGCTTCAACGGTTCGCTGCTCGCGCCCAAGGCCTCGCGGATCAACCCGGCCTCGGGGCTCAAGCGCATCATCGGCATGTCGGGCTGGATCGAGCTCGGCAAGTCGCTGCTCAAGGTGATCCTGCTCGGCTCGATCGGCACCTGGATGGTGTGGAAGACCGCGCATTTCAGCTTCGGCCTGGCCGCCTCGAACCTGCCGGTGGCGCTCGCCGGGCTGGGCGCGACGATGACCAACGTGCTGCTCGTCATGGCGATGGGGCTGGTGGCGATCGCCTTGTTCGACGTGCCGACGCAGATCCTCCAGCTGCTGCGCAAGCTGCGCATGACCAAGCAGGAGGTGCGCGACGAGCACAAGGAGAGCGAGGGCAACCCCGAGATGAAGGGGCATCTGCGCGCCAAGCAGCGTGCGATGCTCTCGGGCGGCATGCGCCAGGCGCTGACCGAGGCGCACGTGGTGCTCACCAACCCGACCCATTTCGCGGTGGCGCTGCGCTACGACCGCGGGCGCGACCAGGTGCCGGTGGTGGTGGCCAAGGGCCGCAACGCCACCGCTCTGGCGATCCGCGAGGCCGCCGCCGAGATGAGCCTGCCCGTGCTCGAATATCCCGCGCTCGCCCGCGCGGTCTATTACACCAGCCGCGAGGGGCAGGAGGTGCGCGACGACCTGTACGTCGCGATCGCCACCGTGCTCGCCTTCGTCTTCGGGCTCAACGAGCGCGCCGGCGGGCGGATGCCGCCGGTCGACGTGCCGCTCACCGCGCGGTTCGACGAGAATGGCAAGAAACAGGGGTAAATTTCTGCCGCGAGCGGTCGTTTAGAGGGGCATCATGGCGACGACGATCAGCAGCACCAGCAGCAGCACGGCAGCGACCGCCACGACGTCGACGACCAAGACGTCGTCGACCTCGTCGGTCAACCAGTCGGCGGCCAACTCGGTCCTCACCTCGCTCGGCTCGGGCTCGGGGGTCGATACCGGCGCGCTCGTCACCCAGCTGGTCGACGCGCAGTTCGCGCAGAAACGCGCGCAGCTTACCTCCAAGAGCGACACGCTCACCGCGCAGATCTCGGGCGTGGCGACGCTCAAGAGCACGATCTCGGACTTCACCAAGGCGCTCGAGAACCTCGTCGAGGGCGGCACGCTCGCGACCCAGCCCAGCAGTTCGATGAGCGGGGTTGCCACCGCCAGCCCGGTCGCGGGCACCTCGGCGTCGGGGCTCAATAGCAGCGTCACCGTCAACGCGCTCGCCACCGCGCAGATCGCCACCAGCGCCAAGATCGCGTCGCCGTCCACCGCCACCTTCGGCACCGGCACGCTGACGCTGACGCTCGGCACCGCCACCGCCAGCGGCGGCGCGATGACCGGCTTCACCGCTGGCACCAACAGCGACGGCTCGGCCAAGTCGTTCGCGATCTCGATCGACTCGAGCAACAACTCGCTGTCGGGCATCGCCGCCGCGATCAACGCCAAGAAGGCGGGCGTCACCGCCACGGTGATCAACGACGCGGACGGCGGCGCCTATCTCTCGCTCAAGGGCACCACCGGAGCGGCGCAGGCCTTCACGCTGGCGGCGAGCGACCCGGCCGGCGCGCTGGCGCAGTTCGACACCGGCTTCGGCACCGGCAACAAGACGACCGTCTCGAGCCAGGCGGGCAACGCCAAGCTGGTGGTGGACGGCGTATCGGTCGAGCGCGGCAGCAACGAGGTCAGCGACCTGATCGCGGGCGTGAAGCTCAGCCTGACCGGCACCGGCACCACCAACCTCACCTCGACGCGCCCCGACAGCGCGCTGACCAGCGCGGTGAAGGACTTCGTCGACACCTACAATCAGGTGCTGGCGGTGGTGAAGGAGCAGACCGATCCGATCAACGGCCAGCTCCGCGCCGATCCCGCCGCCAAGACGCTGCTGCGCACGTTGCAGGGGCTGACCAGCCGCGTGCTGCTGCCCGGCGCGGCCGCGGGCTCGCCGGCGACGCTCGCCGCGATCGGCGTGCGCACGACGCGCACCGGCGAGCTCGAGGTCAACGACGACGCGCTGAGCAGCGCGATGAAGAACGCGCCCGAGGCGGTCGAGGCGATGTTCACCAAGAGCAGCAGCGGCGCCACCGGACTGTACGCGGCGATGAAGTCGCTCGACCTCAACACCGGCAGCACGATCTACGGCCTGGGTGCCTCGTCCACGCGCTTCCTCCAGGCGCAGTCGGACCTGGGCAAGCAGAAGAGCAACGTCGACGACCAGGCGACGAAGATGACGACGCGGCTGACGCAGCAGTTCTCCAGCATGAACGCGCGCGTCTCCGCCTACAAAGCCACGCAGTCGTTCATGCAGCAGCAGATCGACAACTGGACCAAGTCGACGGGTTGAGCGAGAGATAGACGACTATGGCCTATGCTTCCGCCCTGCTGCGCGATCCGGCGCGCACCTATCGCGAGATCGACCTCGCCGGCCGCACCGCCGCGGCCGACGGCCCCGCGCTCGTCCAGCTGCTGTACGAGGAGCTCACCCAGGCGCTGCGCGTCGCCGCCTGGGCGGCCGACAACCGCCAGTTCGCCACGCGCAGCGAGCGCGTGACCCGCGCCACCGCGATCCTCTTCGCGCTGGAGGCGAACCTCGACTTCGAGCGCGGCGGCGACGTCTCGCGCACGCTGGCGCGCTTCTACGCCGGCTGCCGCCGCCAGGTGGTGGACGCCAGCATCGGCACCGACGGCGAGCCGTTCCGCGCGGTGGCGTCGGAGCTGGAGGAGATCGCCGCGGCGTGGCGGATGGCGCGCGCGGCGTGAGGGGGTGACGATCGCCACCTAACGGCCGCCTTGTCATCAGCGTCATCCTGAACTTGTTTCAGGATCCACCCTGCGGCGCGCTCACCGACCGCGGCGCTCGCGGGACCGTGGATCCTGAAACGAGTTCAGGATGACGGCAAAGAAGGAGAGCAGTGTCGCTCCCCTCACCTCCCGCTCACCGCACCAGATCGCGATACTCCGGATGGCGCTCGATGAAGGCGCGGACGAACGGGCATTGCGGCACGACGCGCAGGCCCTGGTCGTGCGCGGAGTCCAGCGCGGCGCGGATCAGCCGCGAGCCTACCCCCCGCCCCTCGATCGCGGGCGGCACCAAGGTGTGCGTGAAGACGATCGTGTCGCCCTCGAGCTGATAGGCCGCGACCGCGCGCTCGCCCGCCACGGTGAGCTCGAACTCCTGCTCGGAGCGATTGTCGCGGACGCGCTCGACGCTCACTGGCCGGGCGCCGCCGCGGGCGCGTCGGGCGCGCGCGCCACCGGCGCGGCGGGCGTGGCCTGCGCCTCCACCGCGGCCGCGGCGCCGTCGGCGGGCTCGCGCTCACACGCGGCGAGCAGCGCCGCGGCGCCGAAGGTGAAGAGCGCGAGGTTCGGGCGCGGGGTCATCGGTCGTCCTGAGAGCATGCCCGCACTACGCCCCGCCCCCGCCGCGCGTTCCCCCGCCCGCTCGCCCCGCCGCGTCACCGCGCCGGTTGCCCTCGGCCGCGCGCGCGCCTAGGTCGGGCGCGCCCATGGCGCTCGACCCGCTTCCCCAGCTCCAGACGATCTTCGGCTTCCCCGCCTTCCGCGGCGTGCAGGAGCAGGTCGTCACGCGCGTGCTCGCGGGCGAGCGCACGCTGGCGGTGATGCCGACCGGCGCGGGCAAGTCGCTCTGCTACCAGCTGCCCTCGGCGATGCTGGAGGGGACGTGCGTGGTCGTCAGCCCGCTGATCGCGCTGATGCACGACCAGCTCCGCGCCGCCACCGCGGTCGGCCTGCGCGCCGCCACGCTGACCAGCGTCGACGAGAACAAGGCCGAGACGCGCGGGCGCTACCTCGATGGCGGGCTCGACCTGCTGTACGTCGCGCCCGAGCGCGCCTCCACCGCCGACTTCCGCGACCTGCTCGAGCGCGGCCGCCCCGCGTTGTTCGCGATCGACGAGGCGCATTGCGTCAGCGAGTGGGGGCACGATTTCCGCCCCGACTATCGCCTGCTGCGCCCATTGCTCGACGCCTTCCCCGAGGTGCCGCGGCTGGCGCTGACCGCCACCGCCGACGCGCACACCCGCGCCGACATCCTCGAGCAGCTCGGCATCCCGCAGGACGGCATGATCGTCGCGGGGTTCGACCGGCCGAACATCCGCTACGCGATCCGCCCCAAGGACAACAGCACGCGCCAGATCGCCGACGTGGTGCGCGACACGCCCGGCCCCGGCATCGTCTACGTCCAGACCCGCGCCGCGACCGAGAAGATGGCGGCGCAGCTCACCGCGATCACCGGGCGCCCGGTGCGGGCCTATCACGCCGGGCTCGACCCGGCGGTGCGCGCGCGCAACCAGGCCGATTTCGTCGCGTCGGAGGACATGGTGATGTGCGCCACGGTCGCCTTCGGCATGGGAATCGACAAGCCCGACGTCCGCTTCGTCGCGCATGCCGGCCTGCCCAAGTCGATCGAGGCCTATTACCAGGAGACCGGCCGTGCCGGGCGCGACGGCGACCCGGCGGTGGCGCATCTCTTCTGGGGCGCGGAGGATTTCGCGCGCGCGCGGCAGCGCATCGGCGAGGTCGAGCCGCAGCGCCAGCCCGGCGAGCGCCAGCGGCTCGCCGCGCTCGGCGCGTTGGTGGAGACCGCGGGCTGCCGCCGCGCGATCCTGCTGCGCCACTTCGGCGAGCACCCGCCCGAGCGCTGCGGCAATTGCGACAACTGCCTCTCGCCCCCGGCCGCGCTCGACGCGACGGAAACGGCACGCAAATATCTCTCGGCGGTGTTCCGCACCGGGCAGATGTTCGGCGCGACCTATATCGAGCAGGTGCTCACCGGCCAGTCGAGCGAGCGCAGCCTGATGAACGGGCACGAGCAATTGTCGGTGTGGAACATCGTCGACGGCGACGAGCTGGCGCTGCTCAAGCCGGTCGGGCGCGCCCTGCTGCTCAAGGACGCGTTGCGCACCAACCATCACGGCGGGCTCGAGTTCGGCCCGGCGGCGCGTGCGCTGCTGAAGGGCGAGGCGACGCTGCCGCTGGTCGAGCCGCCCAAGCGCGAGCGCCGCCGCGGCGGGCGCGCCGGCGCGACGCCCAACCCGGTCGACGATCCCGTGTTCGAGGCGCTGCGCGCGTGCCGGCGCGAGCTGGCGAAGGAGGCGGGGGTGCCGCCCTATGTGATCTTCCACGACTCGGCGCTCCGCGAGATGGCGGCACTGCGCCCGACCTCGCTCGCCGCGCTGGGGCGGATCGCGGGGGTGGGGCAGCGCAAGCTCGACGCCTACGGCCAGGCGTTCCTCGACGTGCTGAAGGGAGCGGGGTGAGGGGGTGAGTTGCGCCGGGTCGGGAGACCTAAATCCTCCCCGCTCGCGGGGAGGGGACCATGCGCAGCATGGTGGAGGGGGTCTCCACCGACGCTGCGCTGCGTGGAAAGCCCCCTCCACCACTCGCCTGCGGCGAGCGGTCCCCCTCCCCGTGCCGGGGAGGATTTCGCCCCCTCACCCACCGGCCGCTCTTCCCCCTCGCCGTCGCGCCCGTCCGCCGCTAAGCGTTGCTCTCCCGCGACGGGACGAACGGGATCAGTGACGCGGCGGCCCGTCCGCGCTAGAGGCACCATCCTATGTTGCGCATCATCGACGAGACGATCGCGGTCGCGCCGCAGATCCGGCCCGAGGACCTGCCCGCCATCGCCGCCGCCGGCTACAAAGCCGTCGTCAACAACCGCCCCGACGGCGAGGAACCCGGCCAGCCCGACGGCGAGTCGATCCGCGCCGCGGCCGAGGCGGCGGGGCTGCGCTACACCGCGATCCCGATCACCCACGCCGGCTTCTCGCTGCCGCAGGTCGAGGCGATGACCGCGGCGCTGGCTGCGGCGGGCGGCCCGGTGCTGGCCTATTGCCGCTCGGGCACGCGCTCGTGCAACCTGTGGGCGCTCGCCGGCGCGGCGCGCGGCGACGACGCCGACTCGCTCACCGCCAAGGCGGCGGCGGCGGGCTATGACCTCACCAACCTGCGTCCCCTGCTCGACGCGGTGGCGCGGCGCGGCTGAGCCGGTACGATGGGGCTGGCGGCATGGCTCGGCCTCGGCCGGGCGCACCGGATGATGCGATCGGTCGACGAGGCGATCGAGGCGGTCGGCGTCGCGCTGCCGCGCTTCGCCGCCTTCGACGCGGTGATCGCGGAGGACGGCCGCGCCGCGCTGGTGATCGACTCGACCGGGGTGATCGCGCTGGTGCTGGTGCGCGGCGCACGGGTGCGGGCGCGTTTGGTCGAGTGGGCGATGGTGCGGCAGACTCACGCGGGCATCCTGGTCGAGACCGGTGACCGCGGCTTCGGCGACGTGCTGCTGGCGGGGGTGAGCGCGATCGACGTGCGCCGCCTCGGCATGCCGCCGCTGCCGCAGCGCGAGCCTGCCACGATCGTCGGGTCGCTCGAGACCGCCTAAACGGAAGTTAAGGGATCGAAGGCAGCTCGTCCTTCCGACGAGGCATAGCTCTGCGGAACTTCCGAAACGCTCTTCACCTTCCGTCATCCCGGACCTGGTCCGGGATCCACTCTTCCGCATAAGAAACGCTTTCAGAGTATGCGGAAACGGTGGATCCCGGACCAAGTCCGGGATGACGAGGATTGAGGACGCACCGCCCTTGCCCGCTCACGCCGCGCGACGCGGCACCGGTTGATTGAGCCACTCCAGGTCGAACGCCGCGTCGAACTGGAGCCCGGCGCGGCCCTCGTCGTCGACCCAGCGCAGCGTCGCCGCCAGCGCCAGCCCGTCCTCCAGCTCCAGCGCGACCGGATAGCCGATCGCGGCCGCGGGCAGGTCGACGCCATCGATCATCGCCCCCGCCGGCGAGATGTTGCGCACGCGCACCTCGGCGCGCTCGCCCGCCAGCTCGAGCCGCGCCGAGCGCAGCACGCGGTGGCGCGGCGCGCGGCTGGTCTTGTGCCCGATCGGCACCGCATAGCCCTCCGCCTCGGCGAGCTGCGCGCGCACCGTGCCGGCATCGGCGGGGCGACCGTAGACATAGCCCTGGATATGGCTGCACCCCAGGCCGCGGATCAGCACGATCTCGTCCTGCTGCTCGACCCCTTCCGCGGTCGTCTCCATGCCGAGCGTCTCGGCCAGGCTGACGATCGCGCGGATGATGGCGGCGTTGCGGTTGCCCGGCTGGATCGCGCCGCGCACGAAGCTCTGGTCGATCTTGATCTTGTCGAACGGCGCCTTGCGCAGATAGCCGAGGCTGGAATAACCGGTGCCGAAGTCGTCGAGCGCGAGCCGCACGCCCAGCGCCTTGAGCGCGCGGAACATCTGCTCCGACGAGGCATCCTCGTTGAGGAACACGCCCTCGGTGATCTCCAGCTCGAGCCGGTGCGGCGCCAGCCCCGTCGCGGCGAGCGCGCCCGCCACCAGCGCCGGCAGCCGCGGGTTGGCGAACTGGATCGGCGAGACGTTGACCGCGACCCGGACGTGATCGGGCCAGCCCGCCGCCTCGGCACAGGCGGTGTCGAGCACCCACGCGCCGATCGCCTCGATCAGCCCGCATTCCTCTGCCACCGGGATGAACTCGGCGGGGCTGACGGCCCCGCGCTGCGGATGGTCCCAGCGCACTAGCGCCTCATAGCCCATGATGCGCGCGTCCGCGGTCGACACCACCGGCTGGTAGGCGAGCCGGAACTGCCCCGCGGCGAGCGCGCGGCGCAGGTCGTCCTCCAGCCGCTTGCGGTTCTGCGCGCCGTGCAGCAGCTCCTCGCGATAGAAACGGTGGACGCCGCGCCCGTCGGCCTTGGCGGCGTAGAGCGCGAGGTCGGCGTTGCGCACCAGCTCTTCCTGCGCCGCGCCGTCGGCGGGAGCGATCGCGACGCCGACCGAGCAGCCGATCGACAAGGTCGAGCGGTCGATGTGGTAGGGCAGCGACAACGCCGCGATCACGCGCTGCGCCAGCGCGCCGAGCCGGTCGCGGTCGCCCTCGTTGGGGACGATCACCTTGAACTCGTCGCCGCCGAGCCGCCCGACCAGACCGGCGTCGCCGATGGTGCGCTGCAGCCGCTGCGCGACTTCTTTGAGCAGCTCGTCGCCGACCTGGTGGCCGAGCGTATCGTTGACCGCCTTGAAGCGGTCGAGGTCGAGCAGGAACAGACCGGTCGGGTGAGTGCCGCCCGCCTGCGCCTGCGCCAGCGTCTGCTCGAGCGCGAGCCGCATGCGCTGGCGGTTGGCGATGCCGGTGAGCGCGTCGAACAAGGCGAGCCGCTTGATCTCGGCCTCGGCGCGGCGCTGCTCGGTCAGGTCCGAGCCCGCGCCGATGAAGCCCTGGAAGCGGTCGAGCTCGTCGCGCGCGGGGCGGCCCGAGATCGACCACCAGCGCTCGGCGCCGCTGCCCCCCGCGGCCGGGCGCACCGAGTAATCGGTGAAGGAGGTGCGCGACGAGAGGTGGAAGCTCAGCGTCCGCTCGGTCTCGACCCAGGCCGAGTCGACGCGGAACACGTCGGTGAGCGGGGCGCCGATCGGCTCGATGCCGAGCGTGCGCAGCTCGCGCGCGACCTTGTCGGAGAGATAGGTGAGCCGGCCGCGACGGTCGCTCTGCCAGAACCAGCCGGCGCCGTGCGCCTCATATTCGGCGACGAGGCGGCTGTCGCGTCGCTCGGCGTCGCGGCGCTGCCGCCGCTCGGCGAGCGCGCGCTGGCGGACGAGCGCGGCACGGCCGATCGCGAGCGCCACCGCCGCGGCGGTGCCGAGCGCGAGCGCGGCCGGCAGCGGCGCGGCGCCGGTGAGCGCCACCGCGGCGAGCGCGAGCGTCACCACCAGCGCCAGCGCGGCGGCACGCAGCGGCTGGAGCGCGAGCGCCAGCGCGATCAGCGCGGCGGCACCCGCCACGCCGGCGGCGGGGTGCAGTGCGGGCGGGAGCGTCGCGGCGGCGTGCGCGCCGAGCGCGAGCGAGAGCGCGATCGCGCTGCCGCCGGCGCTGACGGTGGCGATGCGCCAATGGCTCGGGCTCGCCGCCGCGCGCGGGTGCGCCGCGACTGCCCAGCAGCCGATCGCGAGCAGCACGGCCGGCGCGACGCACCATGCCAGCCCCGCCGCGGCGGGGCTGGCGGAGGCGCGCACCAGCAGCGCGAGCGGTGCGAGCACCAGCACCGCCGCGACGGCGGGCCACAGCGCGGCGCTGGCGGCGAGCGCGGCGCGGCGCGACTCCTCCACCAGCGCGTCCGACGCGGGCGCGAGTCCGAGTGCCTCGGCGAGCGCGCGCGGGCCGCCGGTCGGTTCGTCTCGGTCGGGGGCGGGCGGGCGCATGGCCTTGTCCTACCGCGACATCCTTGCGTTTTCCTTTGCGCCGGGCGGAGCGTGGAGCGGGGACGGTCGCGACTGCCCCGATGTGCTCGGGATTGGCGGCGTTCCCATAGTCTCGGAAGCGAAGAGGTGGAGCAGACCCTCGACGCTCTTCACCGTCCGTCATCCCGGACTTGGTCCGGGATCCACCCTTCCGCGAAAGCAACGTCCCAAGAGGATGCGGCACCGTGGATCCCGGACCAGGTCCGGGATGACGGGGTGAGGAAAGCTGCGAAGGGGGAAGTCACTGGTACCCGCCCGGGATCGTCACCGCCCAAGGTGCCCCATCGCGCCCCGCCCCCAATAGTTGCCCGTCCCCCGGCAGCGTCGTACAGCCGCGCGCATGACGACGATCCGCGAAGCCGACCTGATCGAGAGCGTGGCCGACGCGCTCCAGTTCATCAGTTACTACCATCCGATGGATTACATCCGCGCGCTGGGCGAGGCCTATGCCGCGGAGCAGAGCCCCGCCGCCAAGGACGCGATGGCGCAGATCCTCACCAACAGCCGGATGTGTGCCGAGGGGCACCGCCCGATCTGCCAGGATACTGGCATCGTCACCGTCTTCGTCAAATGGGGGCAGGACTGCCGGCTGGAGAGCCGGCGCTCGCTCCAGGAGGTCGTCGACGAGGGCGTGCGCCGCGCCTATCTCCACCCCGAGAACAAGCTGCGCGCCTCGATCCTGGCCGACCCCGCCTTCACCCGGCGCAACACGCGCGATAATACGCCGAGCGTGCTCCACGTCGAGATGGTGCCGGGCGACAAGGTGCACATCGACGTCGCGGCCAAGGGCGGCGGCAGCGAGAACAAGTCCAAGTTCAAGATGATGAACCCCAGCGACTCGATCGTCGACTGGGTGCTCGAGATGCTCCCGCAGATGGGCGCGGGCTGGTGCCCGCCGGGGATGCTCGGCATCGGCATCGGTGGCACCGCGGAGAAGGCGATGGTGCTCGCCAAGGAATCGCTGATGGGCCAGATCGACATGGCGCAGCTCAAGGCGCGCGGGCCGAAGAACGACCTGGAGGCGCTGCGCATCGAGCTGTTCGACAAGGTCAACGCGCTCGGCATCGGCGCGCAGGGGCTGGGCGGGCTCTCGACCATCCTCGACGTCAAGATCCTCGACTGGCCGACCCACGCCGCGTCCAAGCCGGTGGCGATGATCCCGAACTGCGCCGCGACCCGCCACGCACACTTCACGCTCGACGGCTCGGGGCCGGTGTACCTGGAGGCGCCCAAGCTCGCCGACTGGCCGCAGGTCGACTGGCAGCCCGACAGCGCCGCGATCCGCGTCGACCTCGACACGCTGACGCCCGAGGTGGTGCGGACGTGGAAGCACGGCGACCGGCTGCTGCTCAACGGCAAGATGCTCACCGGGCGCGACGCCGCGCACAAGCGCATCGCCGACATGCTGGCGCGCGGTGAAGAGCTGCCGGTCGAGTTCAAGGGGCGCGTGATCTATTACGTCGGCCCGGTCGATCCGGTCGGCGAGGAAGTGGTCGGGCCGGCGGGGCCGACCACGGCGACGCGGATGGACAAGTTCACGCGCATGATGCTCGAGCAGGGCCTGCTCGCGATGGTCGGCAAGGCCGAGCGCGGCCCGGCCGCGACCGAGGCGATCCGCGATCACCAGAGCGCCTATCTGATGGCGGTCGGCGGCGCGGCCTATCTGGTCGCGCGCGCCATCAAGGGCAGCAAGGTCGTCGGCTTCGCGGACCTCGGCATGGAGGCGATCTACGAGTTCGAGGTGAGCGATTTCCCCGTGACGGTCGCGGTCGACGCCGAGGGGCAGAATGTCCACCAGCTCGCGCCGCTGGTGTGGCGCGAGAAGATCGCGCGGGAGCGATTGTTGCAGCCGGCGTGAGCCGGGCGGCGGTGCTCCCTGTCATGGGGCACCGCCGCCGTCGCCCAAGGTCTCGGCCGTCCTGCTAACGCCGTTTGAACGGCTCCTGCTCCCACGCGGGAGCGGCAGGCGCGGCGATTGCCGCGCAGATCTGAACGATCGCGGCGGTCCATGCCGTCAGGTAGACCGCGATCCAGAGATGATCGCCGCGCGTCACGCCTAATAGCGCAACGCTTTTCGCCACCACCCCACCGGTGACCAGCGGCAGGCTGAGCGCCAATGTCGCCATGACCAGCAAGGTCCAGCGGTGTCCCTCGAAGGTCTTCATGACGCCGCGCGCCGCGCCGGCCGCCCGTACGCTCGCCATCAGCATGACGAACCCACCGAGCACCAAGGCAAGGCGCTGTCCCGTCTGGAGGTAGAGCGTGTCCGTCCCGTGTAGCCCGGCGCTCGCATAATGAAGGAGGACGAGCAGATATTGCAGCGGGACGAGGACGAAACCGTACAGCATCACCATCAGCAAGACCGCGAGACAGCTCTGATCTAGTCGATGCACGACTCTCGGGTGCGCATGCAGGATCTTGTTACGACGCGCTGCTATCGCAGCCAGCCACAGATAGATCCGCTGCATCGCGGCTTTCCTTCCGATCGGCCTGAACGACTCAGGTTCGAACGGAAGAATGACATAGCCGGTACAAACCCGCAACAGAAGCGTCGCTGGGCGTCGACCTGTGACCGGCGCCGCGGCTCAGTCGCGCCGGAGCAGCACCGCCTCGCCCGCCCCGGCGGCGACGCGCCAGCCCTCCGCCGCCAGCGCATCGCGGTGGCGCGGGGTGACGTACAGCAGCCGCACGTCGCGCTCGGGCGGCAGCGCCGCCAGCCGCCGCGCCACCGCGCGGATGATCGCCTCCTCGAACGGGTTGAAGAGATAGACGAGCAGGTCGCCGTCGGGGAGCGCGACCGCGGTGGCGTCGCCCAGCAGCGCGCTCGCGCGCGGGTCGCCGCGGCGCGCGAGGTTGCGCGTCGCGGTGGCGTGCAGCTCGGCGGCGAACTCCACGCCGGTGACGGCGCGGAATGGATAGTCGCAGGCGAGCAGCAGCGCGCGCCCCTTGCCCGAGCCGAGGTCGAGGAAATGGAAGCGCGACAGGTCGCCGTCGACCAGCGCCATCGCCGCCGCGAACACGTCGGGGTCGGAGGCGACATGGTCGATGCCGTAGCGCGCGTTGGGGCTGTCGATCGCGAGCGTGTAGAGCCGCTGGACTCCGCCGGTGTCGCTGTCGTGGGCCGAGTCATAGGCGGCGTCGCGCGCGGCCTTGGCGGCGAGATAGTCGCCGAGCCCGGTACCGGGGCGCGCGCGGCGCAGCAGTCGCCGCGCCGCCTCGAGCGGCCCCTCGTCGGCGACGATCGCGCCGAGCCGCCGCGCCCCCTGACCGAACCGTGCGAGCCTGCCCAACCCCCGCTCCCCTTCTCACCCATGCCAGATATGAGAAGAGGTTGCCGGACCCCGCCGAAGCGGTGCCCGACAACCCCTAAACATGGTCAGCGGCCGGAGAGCTCCAGCCCGGGAGACCATGCAGGCCTCCGACAGAATGACCTACCTCGTTGTCAGGGGGAGGATACCCCCCGAGGCAGACCGTACCGTCAGAAGCGCGTCCCCCGAACGAACTGAACCGACCCCATTGCTGAACCATGAGACATCGGATCACCTCCTTTCGCTGGTTGATAACGAGCGCGGTCCTCGCGAACCGCACGGTCAATGTGAGCCGCGCGCGACTCGGATACAAGTCTTGTGTTGCGGGCCGGATTGTACGATTCTCGCACGCTCGGTTTTCGCGTTGGGGCGGGACAGTTGGCGGTGCCGGGCTCACTCGATGCATCGACGCGCCGCTTATACCCAGGTCGCTGTTCTCGCCGGCCTCTGCGTGGGCTTCCCGACATCCGCCGATCGGGCGACCGGTTTCACACCCCCTTCGTCATCCCGGACTTGTTCCGGGATCCAGCCTGCCGCGAACGCAGAAGGCGTTGCTCGTGCTGAAGAGTGGATCCCGGACCAAGTCCGGGATGACGGCGGGAGGCGTGTTGCAGCGGTTCGGTCCATCCGTCCGTGGGTGGTAGCCCTATGCACGTAGGCACGTGACCGCTCAGCCCCTCACCCGCGGCAGTCCTCGATCACGCGCGCCAGCTCGGCCCAGGGCGGCAGCACCAGCGGCGCGCTGCCCGGCTGCTCCAGCGTGAAGCGGCCACGGCTGAACACCATCGCGTCGAGCAGCCGGTCGCTCGCCTGGAGCGCCACCCCCGCGCCGCCCGCCACCGCGGTCGCGGGCAACGTGCGTGTCGTCGCGCTGGTGCGCACCGTGAGCGGCGCGGCGACGCCGCCGATCCGGGTCAGCGTCACCGTGCGCGCGGCGCGGTCGCAGCGCGCGGTGGCGACCGCCGCCGCGCCGGTGCCGAAGCTGGCGACCGCGCCGGCGGCGTCGCGCGTGTAGCGCCACGTCCCCGGCGTGCGCGGCCAATCCTGCCACTCCGCCGCGAGCGGCGCGGGCACGGGGGCCGGCGGCGGAGGCGGCGGCGCGGGCGCAGGAGTCGGCGCGGGCGCGGGCGGCGGCGGAGTCACCTGCGGCACGCAGCCGGCAGCGAACGTCAGCATGGCGGTGAGCGGCGCGAGGCGCGCGCGCGAGGAAAAGTATCGAGGCACGATCGGGGCCTATGCCGGAAGCGACGGGCGCGCTCAACCGCGCGGAACCGCGGCGCGGCGCGGGCGGTTCTCGACTGATAACGTTTGTTGATGGAGTCACCGATGGCCGACGACGCGCCCACCCAGATCCTCGTCCAGTCGAATCTGGGGGAGACGATGAAGGTGGACAGCCGCGACGGCGACCATCTCGGCGCGGTCCATGCCTTCATGGTGCACAAGGCGTCGGGGCGCGCGACCCACGCGGTGCTCAGCCTCGGCGGCTTCCTCGGCATGGGCAAGAGCTTCTATCCCCTGCCCTTCGCGCTGCTGCAGTTCGATCCGGTGCGCGACCGTTACGTCGTGACGATCGACCGCCGCCTGCTCGAGGGCGGGCCGAGCTGGGCCAATAATGCGCCGGTGTTCGACCAGGCCTATGCCGATCGCGTCGCCAGCTACTACCAGGTGCGCGGCGAGAATCTCGCCGCCGAGTGAGGAGAGGATCGATGCCCGAGCCGGACCACGACGACGCGGTGGAAGAGACGGTCGAGGAACTGCTGACCGACCCCGACGCGCCGGAGCACGGCACGCACCCGCGACCGCCGCAGACGATCGACGCCGAGCCGAGCGGGGACAAGCGCTAGCGCGCGCGAACCGGTGCTCCCGCGCACGCAGGTGCTCCCGCGCACGCAGGAGCATCGGCCCAGAGGCCCGACCCCGAGGCGGCACCCACGCGAAAAGAGCCGCCGGCGCGATGCCCGCGGCTCCCGCGATCAACCGGCGACGGGCGGCCGCGCCGCCCGCGACGCTTACTTGATCTTGGCTTCCTTGAACGCGACGTGCTTGCGCACGACGGGGTCGTACTTGTTGAAGCTCAGCTTCTCGGTCTTGGTGCGCGGGTTCTTCTTGGTGACGTAGAAGAAGCCGGTGTCAGCCGAGCTGACGAGCTTGATCTTGACGGTGGTCGGCTTGGCCATGACCGGTTCCTAAGCGAATGAAACAAGAAAGCGGCGAAGCTCGCCTCGCCGCGTCAGACGCGGGCGCTTGGCGCATGTGGCGCGCGGAGTCAAGTGCGGCGCGGCATTAAGCATAAGGTAAGGGGCGCGGGCGCAGGGTGTGCGGATCGGGACTCACCCGAGCAGGATCACGCGCATGGACGACATGGATATCCTCGCGATCAAGGCGCATCTGGCGCGGCGCATCGCCGCGATCGACTGGCGCGCCGGGCCGGCGCGGCTCGCGCCCGAACTCGACGGCATCCGCGTCGCCGCCGAGCAGCACCGGCTGCTGCCGGTGGTGACGGTGGCACAGTCGCTCGGCACCGCGATCGGCCGCGGCGAGCGCGGCGTGCTGGTCCACGACTGGCTCGGCCTGCTCGGCGAGGCGGTGGCGAGCGGCGCGCAGGACGAGGCGACCTCGCGCGCCTTCGCCGCCGCCTGCGCGGTGCGGCTGGCGGCGTAAACGCTCAAGATCCTCCCCGCTTGCGGGGAGGGGGACCAGCCGAAGGCTGGTGGAGGGGGATCTCCCCGCAGCGCAGCGACTGTGGCAGCCCCCCTCCACCACCGCGCTGCGCGCGGCGGTCCCCCTCCCCTTGCAGGGGAGGAGCTTGCCTCCCTTGCCTTGACCGGACCCAATCGCGCCCCACATCGTTTCGCTCCCGATCAGTGAAACGACGGAGCCGCCCGTGGCCGATACCAATCCCGCCCTCGATACCCCCACCGACCTCGCGCGCAACGACACCCGCAGCGTCGCCGACGCGCTCAACGCCGCGCTGGCCGACAGCTATGCGCTGTATCTGAAGACCAAGAACTTCCACTGGCACGTGTCGGGGCCGCACTTCCGCGACTATCACCTGCTGCTCGACGATCAGGCGGCGCAGATCCTCGGTGCCACCGACGCGATCGCCGAGCGCGTGCGCAAGACCGGCAATACCACGCTGCGCTCGATCGGCGACATCGCGCGGCGGAGCTCGATCCGCGACAATGACGCCGATTTCGTCGCGCCCGAGCAGATGCTGGCCGAGCTGCGCGACGACAATCTCACGCTCGTCCAGCGCTTCCGCGACGTCAAGGAAGCCGCCGAAGAGGCGAAGGACAATGCCACCAGCGGCATCGTCGACGACTGGACCGACCAGGCCGAGGAACGCGCCTGGTTCCTGTTCGAGGCCAGCCGCAAGGCCTGACCGCACTAACCGTAGAAGGAGCCGAGCGATGCTGAAACTGGCCGTGATCTTCCTCGTCGTCGGGCTGCTGCTCGGCGCGCTCGGCTTCGGCGGCATCGGCGGCGCCTTCGTCGGGATCGCCAAGATCCTGTTCTTCATCGCGCTGGCGCTCTTCCTGATCTTCCTCGTGCTCGGCATCACCGCGGGCAAGAAGGTCAAGGACACGCTGGACTGAGGCGCGCGGGCGAGTGGAGCGTTAGCACCGCATGCACGCCTTCGCCGCGCTCCTCGACTCGCTGATCTACACCCGCGGGCGCAACGCCAAGCTCAAGCTGATCGGCGATTACCTCCGCGCCACGCGCGACCCCGACCGCGGCTGGGCGATGGCGGCGCTGACGGGCGACCTCGACCTGCCCGCGGTCAAGCCGGCGCTGATCCGCGCGCTGATCGAGTCGCGCGTCGACCCGGTGCTGTTCCGCATGAGCCGCGACTATGTCGGCGACACCGCCGAGACGGTGGCGCTGCTCTGGCCGGTGCCGGACGTGCCGCCGACCGACGTCACGCCGCTGACCGTTGGCACGGTGGTCGACCGGCTCATGCACCTGTCGCGCTCGGACGCGCCCGCCGCGCTCGCGGGCATGCTCGACCGGCTCGACGCCGAGGAGCGGTTCGCCTTGCTCAAGCTGGCCACCGGCGCGCTGCGCGTCGGCGTCTCGGCGCGGCTCGCGAAACAGGCGCTGGCCGACGCGTTCGGGCTCGACGTCGAGGCGGTGGAGGAGGTGTGGCACGGGCTCGCCCCGCCCTACCCCACCTTGTTCGCCTGGGCCGAGGGCACCGGCGAGCAGCCGACCCCGGCGGACGTGCCGGTGTTCCGCCCCTTCATGCTGGCGCATCCGCTCGAGGACCTGCGCGTCGACCTCGCCGATTATGCCGCGGAGTGGAAGTGGGACGGCATCCGCGTCCAGCTCGTCCATGTCGCGGGCGCGACGCGGCTGTACAGCCGCACCGGCGACGACGTCACCGCCGCCTTCCCCGACGTGGCCGCGGCCTTCGCGACTTACGGCGTGGTCGACGGCGAGCTGATGGTGCGCGGCGATGCGCAGGGCGCGCGGCTGGGCGAGAGCGAGGGCGAGGGTGCCGGCAGCTTCAACGCGCTGCAGCAGCGGCTCGGGCGCAAGCTGGTCTCGGCCAAGATGCTGGAGGAGGCGCCCGCCTTCGTCCGGCTCTATGACATCCTGTTCGACGGCGCCGAGGACCTGCGCGCTTTGCCCTGGACCGAGCGGCGCGCGCGGCTGGAGGCGTTCGCGGCGCGGCTCGACCCGACCCGCTTCGACGTCAGCAGCGTGATCGCGGCGGAGGATTTCACCGCGCTGGAGGGGATCCGCGCCGGCGCGCGCGACGCCGCGATCGAGGGCGTGATGCTCAAGCGCCGCGACTCGCCTTACGTGGCGGGGCGCCGTGCCGGTCTGTGGTACAAATGGAAGCGTGACCCGCTCACCGCCGACTGCGTGATGATGTACGCGCAGCGCGGCAACGGCCGGCGCTCGAGCTGGTACAGCGACTATACCTTCGGCTGCTGGACCGACGAGGGCGAGCTGCTGCCGGTGGGCAAGGCCTATCAGGGCATCACCGACCAGGAGATCGCGCAGCTCGACCGCTTCGTGCGCCAGCACACGCTCAACCGCTTCGGCCCGGTGCGCGAGGTGGAGAAGTCGCTGGTGCTGGAGGTGGCGTTCGACTCGATCCACGAGTCGAAGCGGCACAAGTCCGGACTGGCGATGCGCTTCCCGCGGATCGCGCGAATTCGCACCGACAAGCCCGCCGCCGAAGCCGACACGCTGGCGGCGCTGCGCAAGCTGGTGACGTGAGCGGCATGTGGCCGCAGGCCGAGTGCGCCCAATCGCGCGACTCGCTCGCCCCTTTCCCCGGCCGCGCCGCATGAGGTACACCCATTCCATGACGCTGCGCCCCTTTCACCTCGCCTTCCCGGTCCACGACCTCGCCGAAGCGCGCGCCTTCTACGGCGGCGTGCTGGGCTGCGCGGAGGGGCGCTCGAGCGAGTCCTGGATCGACTTCGACTTCGGCGGCCACCAGATCGTCGCGCATCTCGATCCCGCCGCGCAGCCGGTCGCGGTGACCAACCCGGTCGACGGCCATGACGTGCCCGTGCCGCACTTCGGCATCGTACTGACCATGGCGGACTGGCAGGCGCTCGCCGCGCGCGTCGAGGCGGCGGGAGTGCGCTTCGGCATCGCGCCGCACGTCCGCTTCCAGGGCCAGGCGGGCGAGCAGGCCACCATGTTCTTCCGCGATCCCAGCGGCAACGCGCTGGAGTTCAAGGCCTTCGCCGACGACTCGCAGCTCTTCGCCACCGCCGCGCGCGTACCGGAGGCGGTGGCATGAGCCGCCCGGTCGAGGTCGACCTGCCGCACCAGCTCGGCCGCGCCGGCGCCAAGCAGCGGATCGAGGGCGGGTTCGGCAAGCTCGCCGGCTATGTCCCCGGCGGCCACGTCACCGAGCATCGCTGGGACGGCGACACGCTCCACTTCACCGTCGAGGGCATGGGGCAGCGCGTCGGCGTGCGGCTCGACGTGGCGGACAATAACGTCCACGCGGTGTTCGAGCTGCCCGGGCTGCTCGCCATGTTCGCCGAGCCGCTGCGCGAGAAGCTCCAGAAGGACGGGCCGAAACTGCTCTCCTGAGGGCGACGCCTCCGCGGCGCACCGCATCGTTAACCGGCCGTTCGCCATTTGATGGCATCCCGCGCCTCATCGCGGAGATCACGGGACCATGGCGCATATCATCGTCGCCGACGACGACGACATCTGGGGCGAGCTGGTGTGCGACGCACTGCGCGCCGCCGGTCACACCGCGGGCGCGCTGACCGACAGCCGCGACGCGCTGCGCGCGATCAAGGCGCGCCGGCCCGATCTGGTCGTGCTCGACTGCAGCATGCCCGAGCTGAGCGGCGTGCTGCTGCTGCAGGAGCTGCGCAAGTCGCCACAATTGTTCGACCTGCCGGTGCTGATGCTGACCGGGCGGCGCAACGACCAGGACGTGCAGCTCGCCTATTTCGCCGGCTGCAACGACTATCTCAAGAAGCCGTGCGACCCCGAGGAAGTGGTCTATCGCGTGCAGCGGCTGCTGGAGAAGTTCCCGCCGGCGGTGGCGCCGATACGCCGCGTCGCGCCGGGCAGCTTCGGGCGGCGCGCGCCCGGGCGCTGAGACCCACCGAATGGCGCCCGCCTCCCCCCGTCGTCCCGACGGGCATCGACGCCCCCCCAACCTACTGGCCGCCATCCTGTAATCGGCCCGAGGCCCCATCGTGCCGCGTTCGCCCGGGCACCGGCGCGGGCGGGCCGGTGGATGCCGGACCGGGTTCAGCCTGACGCTTCGCGGAGCCAGACCAGTGTCGCGTGGCGGCGCCGCTCACCCCGCCGCGGTATAGGCCGCGAACGGCTCCTCCAGCAGCAGCCGCCCGTCGCGCCACACCTGCACCGCGCCGCCGCCCTGCGCCGGCTCGAGCGAGGCGATCACGCGATAGACGAAGCCGTCGCGCTCGAACTGGTAGGTGCGTCGCTCGCGCGCGCTATCGATCACGCGACCGCCGTCGATCGTCAGCGAGGCGCGCGTGCCGCGGCCGCCCCAGGGCACGTCGACCGCGCCGAGCTCGGCATCGTGGTTGTAGCTGGAATAGCGATAGCCGCCGCGCGCGTCGCCGGTGACCTGGATCGAGCGCTTGGCAGTGACCCCCAGCACGCGCGTCTGCGCGGCGAAGCGGCACTGGCTGGTGGTCGGGCCGTAGCGCAGCGACACCACCGTCGGCGTGGTCGCGCCGGGCTCGACCATCTGCGGGCTGACCGTCTCGACCGCGCCGACCTCGCGCCCCGCGGCGTTGGTCAGCGTGTACCAGACGTGCCCCATGCCCGCGTCGCCCTGGCCGACGCGCACCGTCGCGCGATGCGTCGCCAGTCCGGGCTTGGCGTAGCTGGTGAGCGTCACCTGGCCGTCGCGGTCGGGCGGAGACATCGCGATCGCCCAGTCGCGGTCGGTCGAGTCGCACAGGAAGGCGGCGGGCTTCCACGCGCCGTCGACCCGCTGCATCGACACCGCGCCGAGCGCGCGCAGCTGCGCCACGCCCGCCGCCGGCAGCGCCACTGCGCCCGCCGTGATCCCTGCCGTCATCGCGCCGATCACCCACGCTCGCATCGTCGATCTCCGTTTCCCGCGTTTCGTTTTGGCGCGCGAGGCGATAGGCGGCGCTGCATGAACGATCCCACAACGATCCGACGCCTCTACGGCCGCCGCCAGGGCCATGCGCTGCGCGCCGGCCAGGCCGCGCTGGTGGAAGAACTGCTGCCCCGGCTGGCGCTGCCCGAGAGCGGCGCGCTCGACTCGCGCGTGCTGTTCGGCGACGACCGCCCGCTCCAGCTCGAGATCGGCTTCGGCGCGGGCGAGCATCTCGCCGCGCAGGCGGCGGCGGCGCCGGGCACCGGCTTCATCGGCTGCGAGCCCTTCCTCAACGGCGTGGTCGGCGCGCTCGGCCACGTGCGCGACCGCGCGCTCGGCAACGTGCGGATCCACATGGGCGACGCGCTCGAGGCGGTGGAGCGGCTGCCCGACGAGTCGCTCGATCGGGTCTATCTGCTCCACCCCGATCCCTGGCCCAAGGCGCGCCACGCCAAGCGGCGGATGATGAACCACGGCCCGCTCGACCTGATCGCGCGCAAGCTCAAGCCGGGGGCGGAGTTCCGCCTCGGCACCGACGATCCGACCTACTGCCGCTGGGCGATGATGATCATGGACCAGCGCCGCGACTTCACCTGGACCGCGACGACTCCCGCCGATTTCCTCGAGCGCCCGGCCGACTGGCCCGAGACGCGCTACGAGCGCAAGGCGCGGCGCCAGGGGCATGAGGTCTGGTATTTCAGGTACGTGCGGGGGTAAGCCGAGCCGCGGTCAGCGCAGGTCGACATAGCCGATGCGGCGATATTCACCGGCTCGGTCGTGTAGATGAGCACCGCGCGTCCACGCCGGCGCCAGCAGACCGATCGACAGGCCCACCATGTGTCGCATGGGGCATGTGCTGTTCGTCGCTGTCGCGCCTCACCGCACCGGCACCGCGGCGCCGGCATAGGGGTCATATTCCTCGGGCTGTGCGGGCGCGGCGAGGCGCGGGGGCGGTGCGGCCGGGAGGTCTGCGACCGCCTCGCGCTCGGACGTCGCCGCGGCGGCGTGCAGCAGCCCCGCCGCCACCGGACCGGCACCGAAGATCAGGAAGCAGCCGAGCAGCGCGCGTCCCGCGCGACGCAGCGGCAGCCGCCCTTGCAGCAGCAGCAGCCCGAGCCCCGCGACCGCCAGCGTCGCCGCGCGGGTGGCGAGCTCGCCGGTCGCGGCCGCGACGACCCACGCGGCCGCGTCCGCCAGCGGCGCGCCCGCGGCCGGGTCAGCCAGCGGCGGGGTGACGATCACCGTCGCTCCGGGCCGGAGGGAGCGGCGGCGGGCGGCAGCCGCTCGGCGCACGCGCGCTGCCGGTCGAGCCGGAAGACCAGCTCGCCGACCACTTCGTCCAGAACGAAGAACTTGCCGCGCATGTTGCCGTTGAGCAGCGTCTCGGTGCCGCGGTCGCGACGATAGACCGCGGGCAGCGGCCCGTCCGCGGGCCATTCGATGAAGGTGCGGGTGCCGTCGTCGCTGATCGCCGCGGGATAGAGCGCGCGCTGGCCGCTCAGCCGATAGTCCGCGATCATCGGTCCCGTCGCCGCGACGCTGCCGCCCGGCAGCGCGCCGGCGCCCGGCCCGGCCGGGTAGCGGAAGCGGATCGCGAAGGGCAGGTCACCGCCGGGCTCCGCCACGCCGACGAGCTCGAACTGATAGCGCCGCACGTCGGTCGCCACCGTCATGTTGGTCGGCGCGTTCAGCTGGAGCGGCTTCACGAACAGCAGGTTGCCCGCCTTGTTCGCGGTCACCTGCCAGGCCGCGCCGTCGCCCAGCGCGATGTTGCCGATCCGCTCGTCGGAGGCGAGCTCGATCGTCACCTGATAACCCGGCGCGGCGCGAAGGCGGACGACCTGATCGTCGCGATAGGCGATCGACTGGATGCGCGAGTCGCCGGGCTGCGCGCTGGCGGGCGCGGCGAACGCCAGCGCGACGGCGCAGCGCAGCGTGCGGGAAGGACCGCCGCTGGCTCGCCTGCCGATCCCCGACCCTCGCCCCACCGCCTCGTCCCGATCGCGTCGCTCTCTCTCTTATAGGCGCGTCGCGCCCGCCTCAGATCGCGGCGATGAAGGTGATGATGGCGATCCAGCTCAGCGCGCAGAAGCCGGCGATCAGCAGGAAGCGCGTGCGGATCGGCAGCTTCTCGACGTCGGGCACGTCGGCGTCCGCGTCGAAGACGTGGAGCGGCCGGTCGTCGGACAGCGCCACCACCGGCGTGTCCTCGCCGACGCGCGCGAGCAGGCTGGGGGGCACGTGGCTGATGAAGGCGCAGCCGTAGCCGGTGCGGGTGCGGCGTACCACCAGCGCCTCGACCCGCCCCAGCCCCGCGATGCCGAGCGAGATCAGCTCGCCGACGCTCACCTCCTCGGGGGTGAGGATATGGCAGCCCGAGAGCGAGATCTGGTCGACCACCACGTCGAGCGGCACCTGCGACGCGCCGCGCAGCGTCGACGGCGCGTCCGTGTCGTACCGCTCACCGGCGCGACGCGTGCGATAGACTCGGGCGGCGACCTCGATCATCTCTCTCCTATCCGCTATGGGATAGGGCTGAGCTCCTTACCTTAACATTCCGTAGTTTACGTCGAAATGCCGGGTCGGTCGGGTGGCGCGGCCCGCCGGCCGCCGCTGCCCTCAGGCCGGCTTGGCGCCGGGCGTGCCGCATTTGGCGAACTGGCCCTTGGCGTTCTTGCACTTGGTCGCCTTGGCCGGGGCGGTGGCGCATTTGACGAACTTGCCGGTCTTGGGATCCTTGCACGGCGCGGCGAGCGCGGGCGTGGTGCCCGCGAGCAGTGCGGCGGCAGCGACGACGAAAGAGAGCGAACGCATCGGACCCATCCTCCCGCCCGATGATCGGGCACCGATGATGCTACGCTTAGTTAACGCCCACTCAACCTGAATCATCGTGTGCCGACAGCGGCCTAGTTCCGTCGGGCGCGCCGCTCGACGCCGAGGACGCGTTCACGCTGCGAGGTCGTTCGCCTCGACGTGCGCGGCGATCGCGCCCGCGGTGGTCCACCAGATGCGCGGGTCGTCGGCCTCGCGCAGCTCGGTCAGCACGCGCGCGAGCGCGGGTGTGCGGTGTGGCTGCCCCATGATGTACGGGTGGAGCGCGATGCCGAGCACCAGCGGGCGGCGGTCGCACTCGGAGAGCAGCTGCGTCACCGCGGCGCGGATCATCGCGGCGAAGGTATCGGCCTCCTGGTGGCGCCCGACGATCGCGGGGATGTCGTTGACCTCCTGCGAGTAAGGGATGGAGAGCAGCCCGCCGTGGCGGGTCGAGAGCCGCGTCGGCTGGTCGTCGTGCGCCCAGTCGAGCACGTAGCGATAGCCGTGGCGCGCGAGCAGGTCGGGGGTGCGCTCGCTCTCCGAGATCCACGGGCCGAGCCATCCGGTCGGGGTCACGCCGAGCGCGGCCAGCCGCTCGGTCACCCGCGCGATCATCGCCGCCTCGCCACGCCGCCCCATCTCGCCCTGCGCCTGCGCGTTGCTGGCACCGTGCGCCGCGATCTCGTCGCCGCGGTCACGGCAGGCCTCGGCGAGGCCGGGGCAGCGATCGAGCACCTCGGCGTTGAGCAGCGCGGTGGTGCGCAGCTCCAGTCGATCGAACAGCTCGAACAGACGCCACGCCCCGACGCGATTGCCATAGTCGCGCCAGGCGTAGTTGAGCACGTCGGGCTCGCCGTGCGCGGGGGCGAGCTGCGCGCCCAGACCCTCGCCGAAGCGGAACACCTCGTGGTTGACGCCCAGATAGATCGCGAGCCGGCGGCCGCCGGGCCAGTCGTAGACGGGGCGATCGACGATCGGGCGATAGGCATAGCGGTCATGGTGGTGGCTCATGCGCCGCCAACGCACGAGAAAGCTTCGGGGGGCGCGACGCCTGCGCCCGTCGTCGCCCCCTGCGCGCGGCGCCGCCGCGGGTGCCGGCGCGATGCCGCCCGCCGCGGCGGGGTCGCGCGTCAGCCGATCGTCACGCCCTTCCAGAAGGCGATGCGCCCACGGATCGCCGCCGCCTCGGGTTTCGGGTCGGGGTAATACCAGGCGGCGTCGATATTGTCGGCGCCGTCGACGCTGAGGCTGTGGTAATGCGCGACGCCCTTCCACGGACAGATCGAGGTCGTGTCGCTCGGGCGCAGCAGCGCGGCGTCGACCGCCTCGGCCGGAAAATAGTGGTTTCCTTCCACCACGACGGTGTCGTCGCTGCGCGCGATCAGCGCGCCGTTCCACCGAGCCTCGACCATCCGCTATCTCCTGTCGACGACGTAGGTCGGCACGCCGGTCGCCACCGTCAAGGCACGCGCTCGGCCGCGGGGGCGGGCGGGTCGAGCATCGCCTCCGCCACGCCGGCGTAGAGCGTCTCCCAGGCGGCGCGGGTCGCGGTGTCGAAGCGGTCGCCCGCCATCTCGGCGAAAGTGTCGAGCAGCACCTCGCCGACATAGGCGTAATGGTGCGTCAGCACGCCGTAGCCGACGTGGCGCTGGCCGAGCGCCGCCAGCGCCGCGCGCGCCGCCCCGGGTTGGGCCTCGGGCTGGTCGAGCTGCGCGATCAGCGCGTCCACGGTGAGGCGGAACACGCTGATCTGGCGCGTCAGGTCGTCGGGGAACAGCGCGCGGGTGAAGGGATGACGCTCCAGCAGCCGGTGATAGAAGCGCGCCGAATAATCCTGCTCCATCCGCGTGATGGCAGCGTAGCTGGCGCGGACCAGCACCACCTGCGCGGGCGACAGCGTGACCGGGGCGCTCATCGCTCCCCGCACCGGCGCGCGCGACCGCAGGGAATGCCCGGCGGGTCACGCGTGATCGGGCGGCTCGGCTCCAGCATGGCGCCACGCTACACCGCCCGATCGGCTCGATCAGTAACGTGGGTGAGGAGAAAATTTGCAACTCGGCCAACGACATGCCGACCAGTCTTCGGCGGCTAGGGCGCCTCGGCCGGCGGCGGCGCCGCGAACGCGGCGTAGCGCGCGCGCCACGCCGCCACCTCAGCGGCGAGCGGCGCAGGCGGGGGCGTGCCGGCGAGCACGTGGCCGGCGACCTCGGCCTCCGGGTGCATCAGCATCTTGCGCGCACCGTCGCTGAACCAGACGGGGACGAGGCGGTCGCACAGGGCATCGAGCACCGCGGCGGCGGTGCCGTCCTCGATCGCGCTGCTGCCCTCGAGCCGTCGCACCGTGATCGCGACCCCCTCGAGGCAGTTGCGCGGCGCGCGCTCGAAGCCGAGCGAGACGAGCAGCCCGGAGCGGTCGGGCCGTGCCGCGTCCGGCATGGCGGCGACGCGCCGCCAGCCGCAATACCAGTCGCGGCAGATGCGCGGGCGTACCGCGTGGATGGTGCAGCCGCGCGCGCCGAGATGCGCGCAGGGCGTGTCGGCCGGCTTGCTGAAGTCGGGCGAGGCGACGTTGAGCACGGTACAGCAGACGGTGCAGTCGCCGCACGTCCGCTCCGCCACCAGCGGGCCGAGCAGCGCGGTCTCCAGGTCGGTGTCGGCGTGCATCGCCGCCCCGTGCCGCCCGGCGCGACGCGGCGCAAGGGGCGGGTGACGACGCGACGCGGCTAGCGCTCCGCCGGCAACTTGGTGCCGAGCAGCACCAGATGATCGCCCGTGATCCCGAACCAGTGCGGCACGCCCGCGGGGATCAGCAGCACGTCGCCCGGCGCGAGCGCGCGCGTGGTGCCACCCGCGATCCGCTCGCCCTCGATCATGCCATTGGGGCGCGTGACCGGCGCGACGAGCGTGCCGCCCGATACCAGCGTGCCCGCGCCCTCCAGCACCGTCGCATATTCCGCCTCGGCCGGGTGCACCGCGGGGCGGCCGGGCTTCTTCCACACCTCGATCGCGGCGACGCGCGCGCCGTCGCGCACCAGCGGGCGCCACAGGAAGCCCTGGTCGGGGCGCATCTCGGCGAGCATCGCCGCGACCTGCGCGCGCACCGCCGCGCCGCTCGCCACCTCGGTCGTGCCCGGCGGGCTGGCGCCGACCAGCAGCGCGCCCGCGGCGGCCACGGCGATGGTGTCGATGATCCGCCGCATCGCTGACCTCTCCTCTATCCTGACGCCGCTTGTCGCACCGGCGCGCGCACCGCGCCAGAGGCCTCTTGCGCGCCGACCGCGATCACAGCCGGACGAACAAGGTCGCGCTCAGCACATGGTTGACGCGGTCCTCGCCCGTCCGGACGATCCGCTGGTTGAGATAGCCGGGCTCGAGCCGCGCGCGTGGCAGCACCGGGAAGCCCACGCCGACGAAGGTGCGCCACTGGTCGACGCCGTCGCGCACGCCCCAGCGGGTCGCGTTGAGGTTGACGAAGCCCTCGGTGGTGCCGACCAGCTGCACCGGGCTGCCGCCGCGCACCGGCAGCTGCAGCCGGACGAACTGGCGCAGCCGCCAGCTGGTGCCGTCGCGTCCCTCGACCATGCGCTGCTCCAGCCGGGTGCGGCTGATCAGCAGCGGCGTGCCGTCACGGTGGCGGACCGGCGCGAACTGCACCTGCTGCCACGGCCGGTGCTCGCGGCTGAGCGTGCCCCCCGCCGGGTCGGTGCGGACGAAGGCGTAGCCCGCCACCGCGTGCGCGTCGCGCCCGATCCGCGCGCCGATCGCGGGGCGCAGGATCAGCTGGCTGCCACCGCCCACCTCGTCGGTGGCGCGCGCCTGTCCCTCGAGCCAGAGGAACAGGTCGCCGCGCACCGGCCCCGAGGCGATCACCGCGGCCCAGGCCTGGGCGTCGTCCTCGGCGCGCGCGGGCGTGGCGGCGGCGAGCCCGATCGCACCCGCGAGCGCGGCGTGGAGAAGTGGCGAGGATCTCATGGCATTGCTCCGGCAAGGTGAAGCGCGAGGCCGCCGAGCGCGCTCGCCAGCAGCGTCGCGATGACGCCCGCGCGCGTGCGGAACAGCGCGACAGCGGCGGCGAGCGCCAACGCCAGCGCGTACGGGTCGAGGGCCGCGAGCACCGGCGCGTCGAAGCGGAACGGCCCCGCGTGCACCGCCACGGTGGCGCGGAACAAGGTGTGCAGCGCGAACCACAAGGCGAGGTTGAGCACGACCCCGACCACCGCGGCGGTGATCGCCGCCAGCGCGCCGCCCACCGCGGCGTTGCCGCGCAGCCGCTCGATGAAGGGCGCGCCGAGGAAGATCCACAGGAAGCACGGCGCGAACGTCACCCAGGTGGCGAGCAGCCCGCCCAACGTCGCGGCGAGCAGCGGCGCCATCCCGCCGGGGTCGCGATAGGCGGCGAGGAAGCCGACGAACTGGAGCACCATGATCAGCGGCCCGGGGGTGGTCTCGGCGAGGCCGAGCCCGTCGAGCATCTCGCGCGGGGCCAGCCAGCCGTACTGATCGACCGCCTGCTGCGCGACATAGGCGAGCACCGCATAGGCGCCGCCGAAGGTCACCGTCGCCATCGTCGCGAAGAAGGTGGCGATGCGCGCGAACACGTCGTCGGGGCCGAGCGCGACGCGCAGCGCCACCACCGGCACCAGCCACAGAGCGAGCCACAGCAACGTGGTCCGCAGCGTCGCGCGCCAGCCCGGCCGCGCGTGCGCGGGCAGGTCCTCGCCCAGCAGCGTGTCGGCGTCGGCCACGCCCGCGCCGCCTGATCCACCGTGGCCGCCGGGACGGAAGGCGGTGCCGCCGCGCCGCGCCGACCACCAGCCGATCACGCCGGCGCCCAGCACGATCAGCGGGAACGGCGCGCCGAGGAAGAAGATCAGCACGAAGGCGAGCGCGGCGAGCAGCCGCGCCGGCGTGCTGCGCAGCGCGCGCGCGCCGATCCGCGCCACCGCCTGCAGCACCACCGCGAGCACCGCGGCCTTGAGCCCGTCGAACAGCGCAGCGACGATGCCGACACGGCCATAGAGGACATAGACCCAGCTCAGCGCCATGATCGCCGCCGCGCCGGGCAGCACGAACAGCACGCCAGCGACGATGCCGCCGCGCGTGCGGTGCATCAGCCAGCCGATATAGGTGGCGAGCTGCTGCGCCTCGGGGCCGGGCAGCAGCATGCAATAGTTGAGCGCGTGGAGGAAGCGTTGCTCGCCGATCCAGCGCTGCTCGTCGACCAGGATGCGGTGCATCACCGCGATCTGCCCGGCCGGGCCACCGAAGGAGAGCAGCGCGATGCGCCACCACACGCGGGTCGCGGCGCGCAGCGTCACCGGTCCGGGGCGGCCCGGCGCGGCGGGGACGCGCGCGCTCACGCGGTCACCGTGGCGGACGCGGGCCGGTGCGAGCGCGCGTCGTGGCGCTCGCCCTGCGCGTCGCGGCACCAGCGATACAGCGCGTCGTAGAGCGTCAGCCCCGCCTCGAGCTGCGCGTGGTCGTCGTCGTGGAGCCGCGACAGGCCGAGCGACAGCGCGAGCAGCCCCGCCGCTTCCGGCGCGAGGTCGAGCCGGTCGGTGTCGGCACCCCGCACGATCGCGGCCAAGCGCGCGAGCGGGGCGTGACCGGCGAGTCCGAAGCCGTCGACCAGCGCGTCGAAGCTGCAGCGCTCGCCGCGGTGCGTCCACACCACGCCCTCGCCCGCGACGTCGAACGGCTCGGCACGCTCGGCCGCCGCGACCGCCAGCACCTCGCCCGGCGCGACGTAGAGGAAGCGCGCGTCCGGATCGATGAAGCGGCGGATCAGCCAGGGGCAGGCGATCCGGTCCACCTTGGGTCGCGCGCGCGTGACCCACCACGTGCGGCCGTCGTCGTGGCGCGGCGGCAGATGCGCCAGCGCCACCGTTGGCCATCCCGCGCTCGCCCAGGCCGCGAAGCCGCCCTCCAGCCGCTCGGCGCGGACGCCGTCGCTCCGCAGCAGCGCGACCGCCGCGGCCGCGGGGGCACCGCCCGCCTCGTCCACCACCACGACCGCACGCCCGGCCGGCGCGGTCGGTCGCGTCGCGACGCCGAGCACGCGCCCGCCGGGGAGAGTCGCGGCGGGCGCGTCGCGCAGGTCGAGGATCGCCGGGGCGCCGGGCAGCGCGACGCGCCGGGCGAGCGTGTCGGGGGAGATGGCGTGGTGTGCGGGCACGGTGCGTCCTCGGCAGGATGATGCTGGACGCGAACCTTCGGCTGACGCCTCATGGGGAGGTCGCAGCCCCCATGGCGCCCAATCAGCCACCACCGGCGCGCGCTGTCAACCCGCGCGCCACGTTGGCAGCGCGCCGCGTCTCGGCTAGCCTGCGGCGATGCGGCTGCTCGCTTTCCTGCTGCGCCGGCTGATCCGGCGCGGCGTGCTCGTGGTGGTCGACGCCGCCGGGCGCACGCACCGCTTCGGCGAGCCCGCGCCCGCCGCGCCCGACGCGACGATCCGCTTCCGCGATCAGGCGACGCCTCGCCGCGCCGCGCTGGACCCGGCGCTGGCGCTGGGCGAAGCCTATGTCGACGGGCGCATGCAGATCGACGGCGACGACATCAGCGGGTTCCTCGACCTGATCGGGCGCAACACCCACTGGGACGACGACGCCGCCGCCGACCTGCGCTGGTGGCGGCCGTGGCGGCGCAGCGCCTGGCTCACCGGGATCAACTGGCGTCGCCGGGCGCGCCGCAACGTCGCGCACCATTACGACCTCTCCACCGAGCTGTACGCGCTCTTCCTCGATCCCGACCTGCACTACAGCTGCGCCTATTTCGACGCGCCCGACGCCACGCTGGAGCAGGCGCAGGCGGCCAAGCTGCGCCACATCACCGACAAGCTCGCGCTGCGCCCGGGCGATCGCGTACTCGACATCGGCTGCGGCTGGGGTGGCCTGGCGCTCCACCTGCACCGCGTCGCCGGGGTCGAGGTACTGGGGATCACGCTCTCCGAGCAGCAGCTCGCGGTGGCGCGGCGGCGCGCGGAGGAGGCCGGGGTGGCGGACCATGTCCGCTTCGAGCTGCTCGACTATCGCGACGTGCGCGGGACGTTCGACCGGATCGTGTCGGTCGGCATGTTCGAGCATGTCGGGCCGCCGCACTATCGCGCCTTCTTCCGCCACTGCCGCGCGCTGCTCGCCGACGACGGGGTGATGCTGCTCCACACCATCGGCCGCGCCGACGGCCCCGCCGCGACCGACCGCTGGCTCGCGCGCTACATCTTCCCCGGCGGCTACGTCCCCGCGCTCAGCCAGATCACCCCCGCGATCGAGGACGCGCGGCTATGGGTGACCGACGTCGAGACGCTGCGGCTGCATTATGCGCTGACGATCGACCGATGGCTGGCGCGCGTCGAGGCCGCGCGCGACGCGATCGAGACGCTGTACGACGCGCGCTTCTATCGCATGTGGCGCTTCTATCTCGCGGGCGCGCTGGTCGCCTTCCGCCACGACGGGCACCTCAACTATCAGATCCAGCTCACCCGCCGGCGCGAGGCGTTGCCGCTCACGCGCGACTATATGATGCCGCCCGGTGCTCAGCGCGCTGCTCAGCCCGCGATCGGCGCGTCGGGCTTGTAGCCGGCGGTGGCGATGACGCTGCCGTCGGGGTTGCGGCCCTCGCGGTAGAAGGCGCTGACCTTCTGCCGCTCTGCCCAGGTGAGGCTGTCCCAGTCCTCGCGGTCGTTGCTGGGGTGGCGGCCGGGGACGCGCTGGCGCTGCGCCGGCTCCGCGCCGCGCGCCGGCCGCGCGCGCTCGGCCTGGCGCGCGCGCAGCGCCTCGTCGAGCTCGCCCGCCTCGACCGCCTGCTCGAGCGCGTCGAGGAAGGCGGCGAAGACGCCCTCGGGCAGGTGGTTGGTGGCGGCGCCGTTAAGCGGCAGCACGTCGCCGCCGATCTTGACGGTGAGCGCGACCACGCCGTTCTGCAGCTGCCACCAGCGGCTGGCGACACGCGCGCCGTCACCCGCGCGGGCGGCGAACTGCTCGCGCGCGCGGCGGATGCCGTCGAGCAGCGGGCGACGCGCCTTGGCGGGATCCTCCGCCTTGGCGGCGAAGGCCTCGGCCAGGCCGTTATTGTCGATGAAGCCGGCGAGTGAGTCCAAGATTGCCAAATGCGCCTCCGTGCCCCGCAGCGCCAGCTAGGCCGCGAACCTTACCGAGAGGTCAACGGATCGAGCCTCCTGCGCGCCGCTACGACGAGCCGCGCGCGCTGGTGCCGGCGTGCTCCTGCGCAGGCAGGAGCCCAGAGCACCCAGCGGCGCGCTTCGCGGCCCCAGGCTCGGGCGTTCGCCGGAACATGGTTCAGCTCGCCCGGCCTCGCGACAGACGGCTAGCCCCATGCGGCGGTGCCGGTCACGCCGCCGCGTGCCGCCGCCGGAAAGCGTCGCTTACTTCATCCGCATGCTGGCGCGCGGCCATGGTCGCGACATGACGGAAGTTTAACGCAACACCCCGGCCGGCGGCGCGTAGGACAGGGCATCACTGAACGACGGAGGTTCTCATGCGGATGCTCTCTCTCCTCGCGGTCCCGCTGGTGCTGGCCACGGCCTCGCCCGCGCTCGCCAAGGGCTGTGTGCGCGGCGCCGCGGCGGGCGGCGTGGCCGGGCATCTCGTCGGCAAGGGCCATGCGGTGCTCGGCGCGGCGGCCGGCTGCGCGGTCGCGCACCATCACTATGCCAAGCAGGCGCGCGCACAGAAGACGGTGACCAAGACGCGGGGGTGAGAAACTCCTCCCCGGCACGGGAAGGGGACCGCCGCGCGCCAGCGCGGTGGTG
Organism: Sphingomonas sp. BK069; assembly: GCF_014193405.1. Classification (NCBI taxonomy): domain Bacteria; kingdom Pseudomonadati; phylum Pseudomonadota; class Alphaproteobacteria; order Sphingomonadales; family Sphingomonadaceae; genus Sphingomonas; species Sphingomonas sp. BK069. Next base: position 490,625 of record NZ_JACHZH010000002.1, read on the forward strand.
GAGGGGGCTCGCCCCGCAGCGCCGCGCCTGCGGAAGCTCCCCTCCACCAGCCTTCGGCTGGTCCCCCTCCCCGCGAGCGGGGAGGATCTAGCGATCAAAAGCGGGCGCGCACGCCGAACAGGTAGCGCGAGCCGGTGTTCTGCAGCATCAGCAGCCGGTCCTCGATCACCGAGTAATCGTGGACATATTGGTTGGTGAGATTGACCCCCTGCGCATAGACCTGGAACACCGGCGTGACGTCGTAGGAGACGCTCATGTCGAGCTGGCCGTACGCAGCACGGTTCTCGGGCCGCGACGCCGCGCCGAAACACTGGCGCAGGAACGACGAGCGCCAATTGTACGAGGCGCGCGCCTGGAGCCCGTACTTCTCGTAGAACAGGCTGCCGTTGGCGGAGTGCGGCGACAGCCCGTTGTAGCCGCAGTTGTTGGCGTTGGTACCGCTGCCCTCGGCCCGCTCGACGTTGCTCGACACATAGGTGTAATTGCCCGCGACGCCGAAGCCGCCCAGCGCGCCGGGCAGCAGCCGGTCGAACGTGTACTGGCCCCCCACCTCGACGCCCGCGATCGAGCCGCTCTGGCCGTTGCGCGTGCGCGTGTCGAGGAAGTCGAAGCCGGCGATCGTCACCGGCAGCGTCTGGCTCTCGAGGAAATCGGTGAAGGCCTTGTAGAAGCCCGAGACGCTGACGTAGCTCACGTCGGTGATGTAATATTCGAGCGACACGTCATAGTTGGTCGACTTGAACGGGCGCAGCGCCGGGTTGCCGCCGCTCGACGTCGCGTTGGTCAGCCGTCCGCCATAGCTGTTGTCGACGCCGAGCGAGGTCAGCGTCGGCCGGGTCACCGTCTTCGACACCGCGGCGCGCGCGAGCATCTTCGGCGTGATCGCATATTTGATGTTCGCCGAGGGCAGGAAGTCGGTGTAGCTGTTGCGGACGCTGAGCGCCTGCGGGTCGGTGTAGACGAAGTTCAGATTGTCGTCGCCCGGGTTGACGAAGATGCGCACGATCTGCTGCCCGAAACCGGCCGAGCGCAGCCGCGTGCTGACGAAGCGGCCGCCGACATTGCCCGACCAGTCGTCGCCCTTGAAATTGGCGTTGAGATAGGCCGCGACCACCTTCTCCTCGACGTCGAGCCGCGCGTTCGGCCGGTCGCGCCGGCCGTAGGGGCCGCCCGCCAGCGCCTGGACGCGCGCCGCCTCGGCCGCCTGCTCCTCCGCGGTGCGCCCCTGGCGCGGGCGCACCAGATTGGCGGGATCGGACAGGAAGGCGAAGATGTCCTCCTGGTTGAAGGTGAAGAAGTCCTTCGGCAGGGCGTCGCTGCCCGAGGCGCCGGGCAGGAAGTTGCCGAGCGAATAGGGCTGGACGAGGTTGGACGGGATCGGGATGTCATAGCCGCAATAGGTGCAGACCGTGTCCGAATTGTCCGAGCGGGTGCGCACCTTGCGGCGCTGGTTGTAGGAGGCGCCGAACATCAGCGATTGCAGGATGCCGCGGTCCGCCTTCCACTCGCCGTCGGCGTGGAACTCGCTGCCCTTGTCGCTCACGCGCGTGAGGTCGTTCTGCGCGAAATGCGCGCGCAGCAGGCTGGCGTCGGTGATCGGGCCGAGGTTGGTGAGGCCCGGCAGGTCGTTCTCGGGGTTGAGGTCGAACCGGACCGAGGTCTGCGCGAGCGAGCCGACGACGACGAACTTGTACGGGTTGCGCTGCGTCGCCTTGGTGGTGGAGGCGTCGAGCTTGAGCTTGAGCTGGTCGGAGACGTCCCAGGCGAGATTGGCGCCGACCTGATAGCTCTCGGTCTCGCGCTGGCTGGTCCAGACGATATTGTCGTTCTGCTGCCGCGTCACGCGCGTGTCCGACACGCCGGGCACCGGCTCGAGCAGGCCGGGGTTCGCGGCCAGGAAGTCCGAACCGGGACGGTTGAAACCGGTGACCGTGTTGTTCGCGTCGGTCTCGACGCCGATGAAGCGCTCGGTGAAGAAGTCGCCGTAGCGACGCGTGTATTGCGAGACGTTGAACTGCGAGTAGATGCCGTCGACGGTGAGCAGCAGCCGGTCGGTCAGCTGCCCCTGGATCGAGCCCGCCACGTTGATCCGCTCGCGCTTATCCTCCTCGCGATCGAAATTATACTCGCGCGGGATGTGGATGTCGTTCGGGCTGTCGACCAGCGCGTCGGTGGTCAGGCCGGTCGAGCTGGCGGTGCCGTCGATCAGTCCCTGTGACCCGAGGATCCAGCCGCCGATGCGCGCCGAGTCGAGCTGGCTCTTGCGGTTGGTGTAGGAGGCCGAGAGCAACGCGCCGAAGGTCTTGTCGGGGTTGGTCCAGGAGACGATCCCCGAGAAGTCCGGGCTGACCTTGTCGGCGAGCGAGTCGTAGATGCCGCCCGCCGCCAGCGTGGCGTGGAAGCCCGCGCGCCCGTCGAGCGGCCGCGCGGTGACGACGTTGACGGTCGCGCCGATGCCGCCTTCCTGGAGCTGCGGCAGCGAGGTCTTGTAGACGTCGACGCGCTGGATCAGGTTCGAGGACAACACGTCGAACGAGAATTCGCGTCCGGGATTGTCAGTCGCCATGATGCGGCCGTTGACCAGCACGGTGTTGAACTCGGGGCCGAGGCCGCGGACGGTGATGAACTGGCCCTCGCCGCCCGAGCGGTCGATCGCCACGCCGGTGATGCGCTGGAGCGAGTCGGCGATGTTGGTGTCGGGGAACTTGCCGGTGTCCTCGGCGGTGATCGAATCGACGATATTCTCGGCGTTGCGCTTGGTGGCGAGCGAGGAGCGCAGGCTGCTGCGAATGCCGGTGACGACGATGTCCTCGACCCCGTCCTGCGGCACCGCGCCCGGCGGCGTCTCGGACGGGCCCTGCGGCTCGGCGGGGGTGTCCGCCTGCGGCGTGCCGGTGGGGGCGACCGCGTTGGCGTTGGACGATTGCGCCATCACAGGCGACGCGGCGCAGGCGAACAGCGCCGCGCCCGCGAGCAGACGAGCTCTCATGATCCTCTCCCGAAGTGCGGGGTCTTATGCCCTCGCCCGATTGATCATCTTGTATGAGTAGTGAGGTGTCAAGCGGAACGGGTTACCCGGATCGGTGATTCTTGGCGGGACGATCATCGAGGTGCCCGGCGCAGCGATGGGCGGATACATCCTCCCCGGCACGGGGAGGGGGACCGCCGGCCGCAGGCCGGTGGTGAAGGGGGTGTGCCGCGAGCGCGCCACTCATGGAAGCCCCCCTCCACCAGCCTTCGGCTGGTCCCCCTCCCCGCCGAGCGGGGAGGATATGCGTTTGCGACCCCTCTCGACAATTGTTTGAGTATTGATACGCTCGGTCACGAGATCGCGGGCAGGGAGCCGGTCACCGGCCAGCCGCCGCGCGAGCGGGAGGAGAGGATGATGGACGAGGTGCGACTCAGCCGGCGCGCGATGCTGGCGGCGGGGCTCGGCAGTGCCGCCGTGACCGCGCTGCCGGCGGCGGCGCAGCAGGCGCCGGCAGCGGCCGACGCGCGCGGCAGCGGGGCGGCGCTCGCGCCGCGGCCGCCGATGGGGTGGAACAGCTGGAACAGCTTCGCCACCACGATCACCGAGGCGCAGGCGCGCGAGACCGCGGCGATCATGCGCGAGAAGCTGCTGCCGTTCGGCTACGACGTCTTCACCGTCGACATCCAATGGTATGAGCCCAACGCCACCAGCTACGAATACAACAAGGTCGCCACGCCGACGCTCGACGCGCACGGCCGCGTCATCCCCGCACCCAACCGCTTCCCCTCGAGCGCGGACGGCTCGGGCTTCACCCAGCTCGCCGCCGCGGTGCACGCGATGGGGATGCGCTTCGGCATCCACGTGATGCGCGGCATTCCGCGCGAGGCGGTGAAGCGCAACCTGCCCGTGCTCGGCACCAGGCTGCGCGCCGCCGACGTCGCCGACACCTCGAGCACCTGCCCGTGGAACCCCGACATGTACGGCGTCGACATGACCAAACCCGGCGCACAGGCCTATTACGACAGCATCTTCGCGCTCTACGCTTCCTGGGGCGTCGACTTCGTCAAGATGGACGACATGAGCCGCCCCTATGACGCGCACGCGCCCGAGATCGAGGCGGCGCATCGCGCGATCCAGCGCTGCGGTCGGCCGATCGTGCTCAGCCTCTCGCCCGGCGAGACGCCGGTGGCACGCGGCGCGCACGTCCGCGAATACGCGCAGATGTGGCGGATCAGCGACGATTTCTGGGACGAGTGGGCGATGCTGGAGGCGCAGTTCACCCGGCTGGAGAACTGGAACCAGTGGCGCCGCCCGGGCGCCTGGCCCGACGCCGACATGCTGCCGCTCGGCCGGCTCGCGCTGGGCAAGCGCGACACCAAATTCACCCCCGACGAGCAGCGCACGCTGATGACGCTCTGGTCGATCGCGCGCTCGCCGCTGATCATGGGCGGCGACCTGCGCCACCTCGACGCGCCGACGCTGGCGCTGCTCACCAACCGCGAGGTGCTGGCGGTGAACCAGGCCAGCACCGACAACCGCCCGCACTTCATCGCCGACGGCACGCGGATCTGGTCGGCGCGGCCCGAGGGCAGCCGCGACCATTATGTCGCTCTGTTCAACACCACCGACAAGGCGAAGGAGGTGGCGCTGCCGCTGCGCGAGCTGGGCGTCACCGGCGCGGTGCGCGTGCGCGACCTGTGGTCGGGGCGCGACGACGGCAGCGCGAGCGGGCGGCTCGCGCGCACGCTCGCCTCGCACGGCGCGGGCCTGTATCGACTGTCCGCGGCGTGACGGAGGAGAGAGCGGTGAACGAACTACCCGGTCAGGAGGCCGCGCTGCAGTCGACCGGGCGGCGCTGGCGCGGCGCGATCGGCAACATGCTGGGGCGCGCGATCCTCTCGGGCGAATATGCGCCGGGCGACGTGCTGCCTGGCGAGATCGTCTTCGCCGAGACCAACGGCGTCTCGCGCGGCGCCTATCGCGAGGCGGTGCAGGGGCTGATCGCCAAGGGGCTGGTGGAGAGCCGCCCCAAGACCGGCACGCGCGTGCTGCCGCGGCGGCGCTGGAACATGCTCGATCCCGACGTGCTCGCCTGGGCCTTCGCCGACAAGCCCGACATGGCGCTGCTGCGCAGCCTGTTCGAGCTGCGCTCGGTGGTGGAGCCCGCCGCGGCCGCCTTCGCCGCCGAGCGCCGCGACCGCGAGGATCTCAAGGCGCTCAAGGACGCGCTGGGGCGGATGCGGCGGCACACGCTGTCCACCGAGGCGGGGCTGACCGCCGACCGCGACTTCCACGGCGCGATCCTGGCGGCCTCGCGCAACGACGCGCTGGTGACGCTGTCGGCGGGGATCACCGCGGCGGTGGCCTGGACCACCCAGCTCAAGCAGCGCGACCGCGCGCTGCCGCGCGACCCGATCCCCGAACATGCCGCGGTGTATGACGCGATCGCCGACGGCGACACCGTCCAGGCGGCGGCGGCGATGCGCCGGCTGGTCGACCTCGCGCTCGCCGACACGCGCGCCGCGCTCACCGACGCGATCGAGGGGTGAGTCTCACTTCGGCACGATTACGTCTGCAATGTGTCTGACTCGAGCGGCTTGCTCCATTATGGCTGGATCGTCGCCGCGAGGCGATACTGGGCCGTGCGGAACTCCCTTGGTTCACCACGACGCACGGCCCTTTACCGCCGCGCTGGAGTGCGTGCGGGAGGGGAAACCCTCGCTCTCCATCTGCCGCCATCTGAGCCCGTCCGAGGATCCGCTGGTGCGGACCCGCACCGGGCGGGCCTGCGCCTGCGGTCATCCGCGGTCCGCGCGGCACCGCGGCGTTGACGTCGAACCTGCGACGGATGGGGTGCGCCGCCTCCGCGACGGTGAGCATGACGGAGCCGGACCAACCTGCCGCGGGCTCCGCGCGGGATGGAGGTGCGGGCCCGTCCGTCATGGAAACGGCTTCTGTATGGCCGGCGAGGACCGCAACCCGGTCCCTGCCGAGACCGTTAGCGCCCGCGACGAACAGGAGCGGGAACGGCGATGGGCAAGAAGAAGGCGGTCAAGAAGGCGGCGAAGCGCGAGCATGACGCGCTCGCACCGGTGCGCGCGCTCGCCGGCAGCAACGCGGTGCACGCGCTCACCCCGCTCGCCAAGGCGACGGACGAGCCGCCGCTGCTCGCGCTCGGGCTCGGCACGCTCGCGCTCGGGGCGGTGCTGCGCCGGCCGGCGATGGCGCGCAGCGGCGCGCGGATGGTCACCAGCCACCTGCTCGCCACCGGGCTCAAGACGGTGATGAAGGCGAGCGTCGACCGCGTCCGCCCCAATGAAGCGGGCGACCGCCCGATCGTGGAGAAGGGCCATGGCACCGACGACACGACGCGAAATGCGTTCCCGTCGGGCCACACCGCCGGGGCGGTGGCGATCGCGGAGGCGGTGCGCCACGAACTGCCCGGCGCGACCGTGCCGGCGCGGCTCGCCGCGGGGGCGGCAGGCGCGCTCCAGGTGACGCGCGGCGCGCATTACGCCAGCGACGTCGTCGCCGGCGCGGCGATCGGCTGGCTCTCCGAGCGGCTGGCGAGCTGGGCGATGGCGGCGGCGGGCGGCGCGATCGAACGCCGCGTCGAGGCGCGCGCCGAGGCGGAGACGGAGGCGCACCCGAGCTGAGCCGCGCCCGTGCTGCCGTCCGCGCGGGAGATGCCTGCGACGTCCTTTGGGGACGTCATCCCGGGCATGTTCCGCGATGCACTCCACCGCGAGAGCGATGCGCGATGGGTGAACGGAACGGTCGCAGAGGGTCTCGCCGCCGCGGGAACACGGCTTGCCCTCTTGACGGGCCTGCGCTCAGTCCCCGCGCAGCGCGAGCGCGCGCGCGAACACCGCCTCGAGCATCGCCGGGGTCAGCCGCCCGGTCTGCTGGTTGTAGCGCGAGCAATGATAGCTATCGATCACCACGCGCCCGTCGGGCAGGCGGTGCTCGGCGCCGTGCGCGAAGCGCGCCTTCGGCAGCCGCCCGCCGAGCGCCTTGATCGTCGACTGGTGCGCCAGCTGCCCCAGCGCGACGTACACGCGCGCCGCGGGCAGCGCCGCCGCCCCCGCGGCGAGATACGGGCGGCACGCCCGCGCCTCCTCGGGGGTCGGCTTGTTCTCGGGCGGCAGGCAGCGCACCGCGTTGAGGATCAGCGCGCCGGCCAGCCCCGGCGCGTCGCCGTCCGGATCGGTGCTCGCGAGGCCGAGGCGCGCCAGCGTCGCGAACAGCAGCGCGCCCGCGGCGTCGCCGGTGAAGGCGCGGCCGGTGCGGTTGGCGCCGCTGCGGCCGGGCGCGAGCCCGACGATCACCAGCCACGCCGCCGCGTCGCCCAGCGCGGGCACGGGCGCGTTCCACCAGTCGGGCTGCTCGACTCGCAGCCGCTCACGCAGCGCGACGAGGCGCGGACAGCGCGGGCAGTCGCGCGGCGGCTCGGTCGCGGCGAGCGGAGAGGGTGCCAAGTCCATCGCGGTGCGATAGGCGCAGCGGCATGGAGCGGACAAGCGACGCGCAACGCTATCTGATCGGCGTCGGCAGCAACCGGCGCGGGCGCCACGGCGCGCCGCGCGCGGAAGTGGCGGCGGCGCTGGCGCTGCTCGGCGGCACCGCGGCGCCGATCCGCGAGAGCGCGCCGCTCGGCCCCTCGACCCGCACCTTTGCCAACAGCGCGGCGCTGATCGCGAGCGACGAGCCGCCCGAGGCGCTGCTGGCGCGGCTGAAGGCGATCGAGCGCGCCTTCGGGCGGCGTCGTGGCCGTCGCTGGGGCGCGCGCGTGATCGACCTCGACGTGATCCTGTGGTCGGGCGGGCGCTGGCGCTCGCCGCGGCTGACGATCCCGCACCCGGCCTATCGCGCGCGCGACTTCGTGCTGGCGCCCACTGCCGCGCTGGCGCCGCGCTGGCGCGACCCGGCGAGCGGGCGGACGCTGCGCCAGCTCCATGCCCGGTTGACCAAGCCGCGCGCGGTGCCTAGGCCGACGCGCACCGCGTGAGGGTCCGTAGCTCAGTCGGTAGAGCAAGCGACTTTTAATCGAGAGGTCCCGGGTTCGAGCCCCGGCGGACCCACCACGCGGTACCCCTTTCGTCCTCCGCCGCTCGATGTCACGCGGCTTACTGCGCCGGCGGAGACATCGCCGAGGCACGATGCCGGTCGCCCGCTCAGCGCCCGGCCGGCGCGATCGCGTCCCGCAGCGCGGCGACGAAGCCGTCGGGATCCTCCACCTGCGGCGCGTGGCCGAGCGGGTCGAGCCGCACCAGCCGCGCGCCCGGGATCCGCGCCACCGCCTGCTCCGCCGCCTGCGGCACGGTGCGCACCGCGGCGCGTCGCTCGGGCGGCGCCGAGCCGGCACGGAAGGCGGTGCGGTCGCGCTGCCCGATCAGCAGCACGGTCGGGACCGTCAGCCGCGGCAGCTCGGCGGCGACCGGCTGGGTCTGGATCATGTCGGACAGGCGCGCCTGCGCGTCGCGCACCCGGTCGCCGTCGGCGCCGGCATATTGCCCCGCCAGCATCGCCACCCAGCGGTCATAGGCGGGGCGCCAGTCACCATGATAATAGTTGCGGAGCTGATAGGCCTTGATCGTCGCCGCGCTGGTCTTCGCCTCCTCCGCACGCAGCGCGCCGAGATCGGTGTAGGGCACCCCCTCCGCGAGCGTGTCGTTGAGCCCGAGCGGGTTCACCAGCACCAGCCGCGCGACCCGGTCGGGATAGAGCAACGCGAAGCGCACGGCGAGCACGCCGCCGGTGGAATGGCCGACGAGCACGACCCTGCCCGCGCCCGCGCGCTCCAGCAGCCCGCGCGTCAGCGCCGCCATGGTATGGAAGCTATACTGATAGCCCGCTGGCTTGGAGGACTTGCAGAAGCCGATCTGGTCGGGCGCGATCACGCGATAGCCCGCCGCGGCGAGCCGTCGCGCGGTGTCGTACCAGGTGGCGGCGCAGAAGTTCTTGCCATGGAGCAGCACCACGGTCGTGCCGTTGGGCGTGGCCGAGGGCGGCACGTCGAGATAGGCCATCCGCACGCGCGCGCCCTGCGAGTCGGCGGCGAACCAATGCACCGGCGCGGGATAGGCGAAGCGTTCGAGGTCGGCGCCGAGCGCGACGTCGCGTGCGGACACGGTCGCCGGGATGAACGCGGCGGCGGGAGCGAGGCAGAGCGCGGCGGCGAGGCGGAGGCGTTGCATGCCGGGTGAACCGCCGGGCGCGGCGGGATATCCGTCGTCGCGCGCGGGCGGACGAGCGAGCGGTGCACCGGCGGAGGCGGGAGCCCAGGGCCAGGCGCGCGATCGCGGGCGGCGGCAGCCGTCGCCGAAGCCACGCGCTCGATCACCCGTTCGACGCTAGATCGTATCGACAGTCGGGGAGAGGCTTATCGATTCTTCCCTGGAAGGGGAGCGCCGGCTTTGGCTTGCTCCAGGCAGGCCAAGTCGTGTCCGGGGGACACGATCTCGCCCGCCCTGCGAGCGCGCAGCGCTGACGGAGGGGTGTCGCCCGTGGTAAGAGCGCGCGAGATCGCCGGCGTCGACACCCCTCAATCAGGCCTTCGGCCTGCCACCTCCCCTGCGAGGGGAGGATCAGCTGAATGACGACACGGCCTACTCCCCGCCCGTCTCGCGCAGCAGCGCCGCGGTGATCGCGCGCGCCTCGTCCCCGGTCGGCCCCGCGGCGATGGGGCGCCCGGCGCGGCGGTACCAATAGGCCGCGTTGCCGTCGTCGCCCTCGACGCGGTGGAGCCAGGCGTGGACCCAGGCACCCGCGGCGCTCGGATCGTCCTGCGCGATCGCGTGCGCCGCCTCCCACTCGCCGCGTGCACCGTGCCACAGCGCGCGGAGGAGCCCGCCCGCGGCGGGTGGCTGATCGTCGCGCAGGAGCGCGCGCGCGGCGTCGTCTGTCATCGCGCCGCCGCCTCGGCGTAGCGCCCCACCGTCTCGCCGCGCGCGAGCACGTGCCCGGCCGCCGCGGCAAGCAGCTGGTCGCGCGTCGCGCCGAGCGGCAGGTCGAGCGCGCGGTCGAGCGCCAGCACCTGGAAGTGGTAGGCGTGCGGTCGATCCCCCTTCGGCGGCCGCGGGCCGTACCAGCCGACCGTGCCGCGCGTCGTCGCGCCCTGCATCATGCCCTCGAGCGCGCCGCCGCTGAGCCGGTCGCGCTCCTGCAGCCCGGCGGGCAGCGCGTGCGTGCCCGCCAGGACGTTCCACGCCAGCCAGTGCACCACTGGCTTGGCCGAGCCGTCGGGATCCTCGACCAGGATCGCGTAGCTGGCCGCGCCGGGCACCGCACCCCAGCGCAGCGCGGGCGAGATGCCGAGGCCGTACTCGCTGTGCTCGCGCGGGATCATGCCCTGGTCGGCGAAGGCGTCGGCGTTCACCGCGAAGGCCGCGCCGCGCGCCGCCGTCTCGGGCCGCGCCAGCGCGAGCGGCACGTTGGTGCCGCGCGCCGCCTGCTCGCGCATCGGCGCCGCCGGCGGAGCCAGCGGCGCGGCCTGGCCCGCGGCACCGTCGTAGCTGATGCGGTAGAGGATACCGTTGGCATCGTCGGAGAGCAGCAGCGAGCCGTCGCGCAGCACCGCCACGCCGCACGGGCGGCCATATTGGCTGGTGCCGTCGCGGCTCATGAAGCCGCTGACGAAGCTCTCCACGCGCGTCGGGCGCCCGGCGGCGTCGAAGCGCACGCGCGCGAGCTCATAGCCCGAGGCGGGCTTGCGGTTCCAGCTGCCGCGCAGCGCGACGAAGGCGTCGCCGGCGGCGTCGGGGCCGAAGCCGCCGCCCGGGTGGAAGGCCCATTGCATCCCGGCCGAGTGCGCGATGTGCATCAGCGTGGGCGCGGTCGAGGCGGCGGCCCAGCGCGCCGCGGTGAGCCCGCCGGGCGGCTCGTCCTGCGGGTTCCGTTTCCCGTCCTCGAACACATAGGGCCAGCCGTAGCGATGGCCGCGTTCGATCAGGTTGATCTCCTCACGCTGCATGTCGTTGCCGAGCCAGTCGATCCCCTGGTCCCAGCCCCATAAGGCGCCGGTGCGCGGGTGCCAGCCGAAGCCGATCGTGTTGCGCAGCCCCGAGGCCCAGACGGAGCGGCGCTTGCCGTCGAGGCTGGCGCGCAGCAGCGTCGCATTCTCCTGGCTCGACTCGTCGCAGGCGTTACAGGTCGAGCCGACGCTGATGTACAGCATCTCGTCGGGCCCGACCGCCAGCGTGCGGTTGAGGTGCTGTCCGGCGTCGGGCAGGTCGTCGATCAGCGTCTCCACCGCGCCGATGCCGCCGTCGGGGCGGAGCGGCGCGCGGAACACCTCGTGCGCGGTCATGAAATAGAGCTGGCCGGCGTGGATCGTCAGCCCGTGCAGTCCCGGCCGGTTGACGATCACGGTGGGCGGGCCGTCGGCGCGGCCGTCGCCGTCGGCGTCGACCAGGCGGATGATGTCGGCCTCGGAGCGGCGGCTGACGTACACCGATCCGTCGGGCGCCACCGCGAGCATCCGCGTGTTGCCGAGGTCGCTCGCCCAGACCGCGGCGCGATAGCCGCTCGGCACGCGCAGCGACGCGGCGAAGTCGGCGCCCGGCTTGCGCGGGGTGAGCTCGTAGAAATGCGCCGCGACCGGGCGTTTGTCATTGTCCTCGGGGCTGCTTTGCGCGGCGGCGCCCAGCGGGAGGAACAGCAGGGCGGAAGCGAGCAGCGCGGCCTTCATCATCGTCTCCCGGTGGCGACACGGACATAATGCGCCGCAGCGCCCGCGGCTCCGGCTGATTTAGTTGACAGACCTGGGTTCTTTTCACCCGCCGCGTCGTTGACGAGCGCCGGACTGACCCGGCGATGAGAAGGAAGCCCCATGGCCGTCAAATTCGCCGGAACGATGAACGCGATCAACCGCGGGCTGGAGAGCACCAAGCCCGCCAAGGGCGCGACGATGGTGGAGGATTGGGAGGCCGCGCTGGCCGAGGTCGACACGCCCGGCGCCAAGGGCATCCTCCGCGACCTCGCCTCCCTGCGCAAGCAGCTGGAGAAGGGCGAGCCCGACGCCGACCGCGTGCACGACCTGCTCCACCGCCTCGGCGCCGCGACGACCAAGATCGCGGACAAGGCCGACAAGCAGCAGGACAAGCTCAAGGCGCTCGGCGAGGCGCTGAGCGAGGCGGGCGAGGAACAGCCCGACGAGGAGGAGGACACCGCGGCCGCGGCGGCGCCGAAGCGCGCACGCACCAAGAAGTGAGCCGCGCGGCGGGCGGGAGAACGTCTCCCGCCCGCCCGCACGCGCCATCTGCCGCTCGCGCCGGTCGCCTGCTACGGCACGGTCGCGACCGGCGGAGACGATGATGCGCGTGCTGATGGTGGGAGTGGGCGACATCGCCCGCAAGGCGTACCTGCCCGTGCTGGCGGCGTGTGGCGACATCGAGCTGCACGTCGCCACGCGCGATCCCGCGGTGCGCGACCAGGTCGTGCGCGAGCACCGCCTGCCGCATCACCACGCCAGCCTCGACGCGGCGCTCGCCGCGACCCGCTTCGACGCCGCCTTCGTCCACGCCGCCACGCCTGCGCACCCGGACCTGGTCGCCGCGCTGCTCGATCGCGGCGTCGCCACCTTCGTCGACAAGCCGCTCGCCGACACACTCGCCGCGGCGGAGGTGCTGGTGGAGCAGGCGCGCCGCCGCGGCACGCCGCTGGTGCTCGGCTTCAACCGCCGCTTCGCGCCCGATTACGTCGCGCTGCGCGGCCGCGGCACGCTGATCACGCTGGAGAAACACCGCCATCGCCAGCCTGACGAGGCGCGCCGGGTGGTGTTCGACGACTTCATCCACGTCGTCGACACCCTGCTCTTCCTCGCGCCCGGCGCGGTGCGCCGCCACGCGATCGAGACGCAGGTGGCGGACGGGCGGCTCCACGCCGTCACGCTCACGCTGGCGGGCGACGGCTTCGGCGCGATCGGCCTGATGCATCGCGACAGCGGGCTTGACGAGGAGCGGCTCGACGTGATCGGCGGGGGCGAGCGCCACAGCGTGCTCGACCTCGCCGAGCGGATCGACACGGCCGGGACGCAGCAGCGGCGACGGCGCGGCGACTGGACCGCGGTGGCGCGCCAGCGCGGCTTCGAGGCGATGTGCGACGACTTCCTCACCGCCGCGCGCGAGCGCCGCCCGGTCGACGCCGACGCGATCCTGCGGACGCATGCGCTGTGCGAGGAGATCGTGCGCCACGCCGAGGCGGCAGGGTAGACTGCGCGCTACGAAACCTCCCGCATCGCCGCGAGAGCGAGCGAAGTGCGTTGCATGTCGCTTTTCATCTTGCGTCATCCCGGACTTGGTCCGGGATCCACTCTTCCCCGTGAGCAACGGTTGACGGGTTCGCGGAACCGTGGATCCCGGACCACGTCCGGGATGACGGTAAGGTTAGTCGGGAGGCTCGCATCCGCCGAAGGAGGACGGCACCGGGGCAGTACACCCCGCTGTCCTCTCGCTCCTCACCGCCGGCAGTAATCGCCGTTGTCGGCGCGCTCCACCGCATTGCCCGCGAGCGCGCCCGCGCCGGCGCCGAGCACCGTCCCCAGCGTGCGGTCGCCGCCGCGGTCGATCGTGCGGCCGAGCAGCCCGCCGGCGATCGCACCGACGATCGAGCCGGTGGTGCCGCTCTGGCACCGTCCACCATAGCGATAGCGCCGGTCGTCGTAGCGGCCGCGGTCGTCGTAGACGCGGCGCTCGTAGCGCTCATAGCCGCGGTCGCGATCGTCGTAACCGTAGGCCGGCTCGCGGTTCCAGCCGTCGCGATAGGCGCGGCGATAGGCGCGCGCATGGTCGCGGTAGCCGTCGTCGTCGTAGCGGCGCCGGTCATCGTCGCGCGTGTCATAGTCGCGCTCGTAGACCTCGCGCTCGTGGTAGCGCTGCGCCTGCGCCGCCACCGGGGTGAGCGCCGCCACCGCCAGCGCGACCGATCCCACGGCGACCGAGAATTTTCCCAGCATCACTCCAGCTCCTGTCCGTCACCCGCCGTGCCCCGATGGGCCGCGACGAGGATCGTGATAGAAGCCGGCGCTTGAGCGCGGGCTGAATGCGCGCGTTAGCCGCGGTTCAGCCGCGCCCGCGCGGGTCGCCCGGGTCCGGGCCGCAAGGCACTGGCGACGCGCCCGATCTGAGCCCGCGCCACGGGGCGCAGGGAGTCGCACCGCGCCGGCGCACTGACCCAGAAGGGTGATCAGAGCCCGACGCGCAGCCCGAGCGCGTAATAACCGGCGCCGACGTTGCCCTTCAGCTTGACCAGCGGCGCGAGCGTGAACGCCACCGTGCCGTACGGCGTGGTGTCCGCCTCGCTCACGCGCAGCCCCGCGCCCAGCGTCGCGACCAGCGGGATGGCATAGGTGGCCTCGAGCTTGGCATAGGGTTTCACCACCGTCTTGTCGCAGCGGTCGTCGTCGGCGTAGCGCCCGGTCGCGCTGTCACGGCAGCGCGCGTTGCTGCCGTTGTCGTCGCGGACGTAGCGGTCGGTGTCGCCGGCGTAGAGGAAGGCGCCGACCATCGGCGTGAGCTTGAAGCCGGCCGCGCCCAGTCCATAGCCGACGCCCAGCTCGCCGCCCCAATGGTCCTCGGCGCGGGCGCCATTGGCCTCGGCGGTGAGCTGCGCCGCCGCCGGCGCGGACAGGAGAGCGAGCGCGGCGCCGAGTGCCGCCAGACGATATGAACGCATGGATCCCCCTTGCCCCGGGAACGGGAGCGGCGCGCGCTTAGCCGCGGCGCCGCCCCGAGCGCAACCGGGTCGGCGAAAGGATCAACATTTTTTCAACCGCTTGCTCGCCGTCACCGCGCGCCCAGCACGCGATAGGCGCTGGCCACCGCGGGATATTGGCCCTCGCTCAGCTTGCCCGCATAGGCCGCGTTCGAGTTCCAGTAGGAGGCGTAGACCACCTGGTGCGCGGCGAACCAGGCGAGCGCGAGCGTGACATAGGGCGCGTCCGAGTCGCGGCTGACGCCCCATTCGGCGTAGGCGGTCGGCTTGCCGTGGCGCGCGGCGAAGTCCTGGTGCCAGGCCAGGCCGTAGCGCTCGGCCACCTTGTAGTTGAAGGCGGCGACCGGGTCGGCCGGATCCCACTCGTGATTGTAGTAGAAGTCCATGCCGATCAGGTCGACGACGTCGTCGCCGGGATAGCTGTCCTCCGGGTTGGTGCCGAAGTCGCCGACATTGGGCGTCCATTCGAAGCGGAAGCGGTCCGATATCGCGCGGAAGCTGGCGACGAAGCGGCGATAGGCGGCGCGATAGTCGGCCTCCTTGCCCTTGGCCGCCCAGGGTTGCCAGTCGCCGTTGAACTCCCAGCCGGTGCGCACCGCGATGGTCGAGCCGCCCGGGCTGGCGGCGAGCAAGGTCGCCGCGGCGGCGCGCCAGCGCGGGTCATAGTCGCCCGCGGCGGCGGCGGCGAGCGTGCCGCCCTCGGCGAACAGCGGGATCGACCAGTAATGCGTCCGCGCGACGCCCTTCCAGCGGTCGGCGAGCCAGCCAATCGAGTCGGACCAGTCGGCCCAGCCGTTGCGCCCGCTGAACAATTGCACGCCGTCGGTCGGTCGGCCGAGCCACGCCTCATAGGCGGCGAGGTCGGGCACGTCGTTGCCGACGTAGACGACCGACTGGAAGGTCGGCGCCGCCGCGGGCGGGATCGCGACCGCCGCCGGCGTGGGGGTCGGCGTGGGAGCGGGCGCCGGCGTCTGGGTCGCCGTCGGCGCGGGCGTGACCACCGGCGCGGCGGAGGGCACGACCGTCACCGCGCCCGCGGCGCCGGTCTGGCCACTGCCACCGCCGCAGCCGGCGAGCAGGAGCGCCGCGGCGAGCGGCGCGAGGGAACGGATCTGGGTCATGGCGGCGCGCGATCACTCTCGGGAAGCGGTGCACCGGCTGGTAAAGGAGCGGGGTTGTCATCCGGTTAGCGCCGCCGCGGAGCGCCGCGCGCGCTCGCTTGTTGGTGCCGCATGGCGCATCGCAAACCGCACCTGCCCGAGAAGATCTGCGCGAGCTGCCACCGCCCCTTCGCGTGGCGCAAGAAATGGGCGCGCGACTGGGAGCAGGTGCGCTACTGCTCCGACCGCTGTCGCGGGGTGGGTGCGCGCGAGGCGTGAGGCGCGGAGCGGCTGCGTGGCGCAGACGGGGGTGACGAGCGCCACCGCGGCGCGCTGCGGCCCGATCCATCGACGCTGAGGCGTGCTCCGGCGAACGCCGAAGCCCAGCGCCAAGCAGAACAAAACCTCACGCCGTGTGTGACTCCGGGCTGCTGCTTCCGCAGGAGCACAGGAGCGGATCTCGCAGCGCCACCCTGAAGGGGATCACCGCGAAACTGCTGTCATCCCGGCCTTGAGCCGGGCTCCATGGTGCCGCGTACGCATAGGCCTTCGTTCTCGCGGAGACATGGATGCCGGGATGACGGCGGGACGTGGAACGCCCGGTGCGTCACACCGTCACCTGCGATCGCCCTCGGCCACGGGGAGGATCAGCTGGATGCCGGTACGGTCTAGAACCGCACCCGCACCGAGGCGCGGTACGCCTGATCGCGCACGTCCTGCCGCCGAAGCGTGGTGTCGGCGCCGAGCGTCAGCGTCGCGCGTCCGGTGTCCAGCGCGATCCCCGCCCCGAGCTCGGCCCAGTCGCGATCGCGCCCGGGCAGCGCGAAGGCGACGTCGGTATCCGGCACCGCGGCGAACGAGGCGCCCAGCAGCGGCGACGGATCGCGGAAGTCGTGCACCATATAGACCGACGCCCACGGCCGCACCGTGCCCCCGCCGGACAGCGCCACGCCGGCGCGTCCCTGCACGCTGGCGTAGCGACGGCGATCGAGCCGCAGCGCCGCGGTGCCGCCGGCCTCGCTCACCGCCCCCAGGTCGAGCGCGCTCGCGCGCAGCGCCACGCGCGGCCCGACGCGCAGCGTCCCCACCGCGCTGTCGTGCCCGGCACCGATCTCCGCGCCATAGGCGAGCGCGTGGTCGCGGCTGCGCAGCGTGGTGGAGCTGCCGACCAGATCGGCGCTGCGTCGTGTGGCGTGTCGCCACAGGCCGGCGCTCTCCTGCGTGTCGAGGTACAGGCCGTCGGCGGCGGAGAGCTTGGCGTAGAGCGTGCCCTGGTACAGCTCGCCCTCGGCGCTCTGCCCCGCCACCGCCGTGCTGCCGGTCACGCGCGTGAACGAGAGGCCCAGCCCGACCAGCGCGCGATCGTCGACCGCGCTCTCCAGCCCGCCGGCGAGATACCAGCCCGACAGCGGATCGCGGCCGCGCGGCGCGAGCGCGGTGCGGGTCGAGGCGGCACTGCCGTCGAGATAGCCCGCCGCGAGATAGGCCGCGACGCTGTCGGGCAGGCGCGTCGGCGCGACGACGGTGGCGGCGGTGTCGCTCGCGACCGGCGGCTGGCCGGGCAGGCGCGCCGCCTCGGCCGCGGCGAGCTGGATCGGCGCGCCCGCGAGCGTCAGCTGCCCCGCACCGGCGGCGCCGCGCCGCGGGTCGGCGGCGGCGAGCCGCGCGCGGTAGAAGCGCGCCATATTGTCGAGCGCGAGCGCGCCGAGCGCGCGGTCGAGCCCCTCCGCGCGCGGTGCCAGCGCCTCCAGCGTGTGCTGGATCGTCGGCGCGTCCTGCAGGTCCAGCACGTCATACACGCCGGCGAGCGCCGCCGCGTGCGGCCGCGCGCGATCCAGCAGGGTGGCATAGCCGCGCTGCGCGCGGGTCGAGGCGACCACGTCGGCGTAGCGCCCGGCGTCGACGCGCGCCCGCACGCTCGTGTCGTCGTAGAGCAAGGTCGGCGCGAGGATCGCGCTCAGCCGCGCCGCCGAGTCGAAGCGGGCGGCGAGGCCGTCATCGGCGGTCAGGATCGTGTAGACGTCGCCGGCGCGGACGCGATGCCCCGCCACCGGCGCGAGCGCCACCGTGCCGCCGAGGCTCGCCTTGCCCTCCACCGCGACCCGGTCGGCGGCGCGCGCCGCACCGACGTCGATCAGCAGCAGGCTCTGCGACGCGAGCACCAGGTTGCCGCCGATGTGCAGCGTGCCGATCGTGCCCACCTGCCCCGGCGCGATCACGCCGGCGACGCTGGTGAGATAGGGCGTCTCGATCCGCCCGCCGCCCGAGAGCTGGCCGGCGACGAGCAGATAGTCGCCCGGCGTGGTCACCGTGCCGTCGACATGGACGAAGCCGGCGAGCTGGTCGACCTCGATCAGGCCGGTGAGATGGCCCTCGGGCGCGACCGACAGCCGCGCGCCGCTGCCCGAGACGGTGAACTTGTCGACCGTGGCGCTGGTGTCGAGCGTGGTGGTGCCGGGCGCGGACAAGGTCACGTCGAAGTAGCGCGCGCTGCGGCGGGTGGCGGCGTCGGGCTCGATATTGTCGGGCACGAAGCCGGTCGCGCCGGGCAGGCCGTTGGCGAGCGTCGGGGCCGGGAGCGGGGCGGCGCTGGCGCGCCTTCCAGCGCGGTCCAGCCGATCGGCGCCCGCGGCGCTCACTGGACGACCATGGTCGTAGCGGACGTGCGTGCGCACGTCGTAGCAGCGGTCCACATCGAGTGCGGGCTCCTGATCGCAGATCTGGCCGAACCGATGCGAGTCGGGCGCCAGCCCGGCGCCGGGCTCGCCCGGCAGCGCGTTGATCAGCCCTTCGCCCGCGATCACGCGGTAAGCGGGGTCGATCCGCGTCTCCCAATGCGCCGGGTCGCTCCACTTGCCGTCGCCGGCCAGCGCGCCGACGTAGCGGTACGGGTTGTTAGCGACGATATAGTCCCAGTAGAGATAGAGCGGCTGGTAGAAGGCGAAGGTGCCGTAGCTGCCCGGCGGCGTGGCATCGGGCCAGCGACCGGCCGAGAGCACGCCGATCACGGTCCGCTCGGCATAGCGGCGATCGAGGATCAGCGGCCCGCCCGAGTCGCCGAACCCGGGCATGCCCTCCCCCGGTAGCGCGTCATCGCGGAAGACGTTGATGTCAGCCGCGGCGCGTCGCCGCGGATCGTCGAAGTCGAGGAAATAGAGGTTCTGGTGCAGGCCCTCGCCCGGCATGCCGAGCTCGGCCTCGACCTCGTCAAGCGAGGTGAGCAGCCCGATCATGTTCTCCGCCGAGCGGCGGCGCAGGTCGAAGCCGGCGTAACCGCTGCCGCCGTTGCCGTGAACGCCGTAGCCGGTGACCGTCACGTGGTAGCCCGTCCCGGTCGCGGCATCGATCGCGGCGGGCGCGGGCAAGGGCGAGAACAGCAGCGTCCAGGTCGGGATGCCCTTCGCGGGCGTGTCGAGCGACCCGATCGCGATGTCCGCCTGCACGTCCGCGAGGTCCATGCCCGCCGTCACCGCATCGGGATGATAGACGACCTGATTGAGCGAGAAGATCGCGTTGCCGCGGTCGGTCCGGTGCTGTCCCTCACCCTTCGTCACCCATCGGTGAACGCCGGCCCGGTTGTCCGCCTTGAGCGCGAACGCGACCGGCATCTGCCCCGCGGCGCTGCCATGGCGCCACGCGTCCTGCGGTGTTTCACTCCCATCGCCGTTCACGCAGTGCGAGGCGAAGAGGACGGTGCGCGGGTTGATCAGCGTGCCGGTGCAATAGCCGCTGGCCCAGCCGTGATCGATCACGATCTGCCCCACGCCGTTGATGTCGGCGGGATCGACCGCCGCGTCGGGCGTGATGGTGTCGACCAAAGCGATGTCGGGCGCGCCGCCGAACCGGCGCGCCGCGGCCTGCGGGCTCTCCTGCGCGGTGACCGGCACCGCGAACAGCGCCGTGCTCAGCGACAGGAGCGTGCGAAGGCTCCGCGCTCCGGCTGCTCGCATCCGTCTTCCTTCCCGCGGCCCGTTCTCAGGACCAAGGATAGAAGGAGCGGCGTCGCGCGCCGGGTGGCGCGCCCGTTTACCTACCCGCTATGGACGCTTCGAGCGCTCAATCCAGGTTCGGCCGCAGCAGCCGCGTCGCCTGCCGCACGTCGACGCCGAGCCGCTGGGCATAGTCGGCGACCTGGTCCTCCCCGATCCGCGCCACGCCGAAATATTCCGCCTGCGCGTGGCCGAAGTAGAAGCCGCTCACCGCCGCGGTCGGCAGCATGGCGTAGCTCTCGGTCAGTTCCAGCCCGACGTTCTTCTCGGCCTCGAGCAGGTCGAACAACGTGCGCTTGAGGCTGTGCTCGGGGCAGGCGGGATAGCCCGGCGCGGGGCGGATGCCGCGATACTGCTCGCGGATCATCGCCTCGTTGGTGAGCTGCTCGTCAGGGGCATAGCCCCACAGGTCGGTGCGGACGTGCGCGTGGAGCCGCTCGGCGAACGCCTCCGCCAGCCGGTCCGCCAGCGCCTTGAGCAGGATGTCGTTATAGTCGTCGTTGTCCTGCTTGTAGCGCGCGAGGTGCGAGTCGATGCCGTGGATGCCGACCGCGAAGCCGCCGATCCAGTCGCCCGCGGGGTCGACGAAGTCGGCGAGGCACATGTTCGCCCGCCCCTCGCGCTTGGCGATCTGCTGGCGCAGGAACGGCAGCCGCGTCGAATGCTCGTTGCGGCGATCGAGGTCGGGGGTGTGCATGCCGTCGGGCACGCTCGCGCCGTCGGGCGAGCGCGTGTCGACGCTGTGGCGGTCGTGCACCCACACGTCGTCGTCATGGCGATGGCACGGCCACAGCCCGGCGACGCCGCGCGCGGTCAGCCACTTCTCCGCGACGATGCGGTCGAGCATCGCGCGCGCGTCGGCGTAGAGCGAGCGCGCGCTCTCGCCGACCACCGCGTCGTCGAGGATCGCGGGGTAATTGCCCGCCAGCTCCCAGGCGCGGAAGAACGGCGTCCAGTCGATGTAGTCGGCGAGGTCGGCGAGGTCCCAGGCGTCGTAGACATGGACGCCGGGCTTCTTCGCCGGGGGCGCCTTGAGCGCCATATCCGCTGCGAAGCCGCGCTTGCGCGCTTCCTCCAGCGGCAGCAGCGCGTTGGCGCCCTTGCCCTCGCGCGCGTCGCGCACCGCCTGATATTCCGCCGCGACACCGGCGATGAAGCCCTCCGCCTGCGTCTCCGACACCAGCGCGGTGGCGACGCCGACCGCGCGGCTGGCGTCGAGCACGTGCACCACCGGTCCGGTGTACGCCGGCGCGATGCGCAGCGCGGTATGGACCTTGGAGGTGGTCGCGCCGCCGATCATCAGCGGCATCGTCATGCCGGCGCGCTGCATCTCCTCCGCCACGGTCACCATCTCGTCGAGCGAGGGGGTGATCAGGCCGGAGAGGCCGATCATGTCGGCGTCCTGCTCGCGCGCGGTCTCGATGATCTTGGACCAGGGCACCATCACGCCGAGGTCGATCACCTCGAAGCCGTTGCACTGGAGCACGACGCCGACGATGTTCTTGCCGATGTCGTGGACGTCGCCCTTCACCGTGGCGATCACCATCCGACCCTTGCCGCGCTGCTCGGCGCCGCCCGCGGCCTTCTCCGCCTCGATGTACGGCAGCAGGTGCGCCACCGCCTTCTTCATCACGCGCGCGCTCTTCACCACCTGCGGCAGGAACATCTTGCCCGAGCCGAACAGGTCGCCCACCACGTTCATGCCCTGCATCAGCGGACCCTCGATCACCTCGATCGGGCGGCCGCCGCGCGCGGCGATCTCGGCGCGCGCCTCCTCGGTGTCGTCGACGACGTGCGCGTCGATCCCCTTGACCAGAGCGTGCTCGAGCCGCTTGACCACGTCCCAGCCGCGCCACTCCTGCGCCGCTTTTTCCGCGACCGCGTCGGTGCCGCGGAAGCGCTCGGCCAGCGCGACCAGCCGCTCGCCCGCCTCGGGGTCGCGGTTGAGGATGACGTCCTCGCAGGCGGTGCGCAGCTCGGGGTCGATCGCGTCGTACACGTCGAGCTGGCCGGCGTTGACGATCGCCATGTCCATGCCCGCGGGGATGGCATGGTACAGGAACACCGAGTGCATCGCGCGGCGCACCGGCTCGTTGCCGCGGAACGAGAAGCTGAGATTGGAGAGCCCGCCCGAGATATGGACGTGCGGGCAGCGCGCCTTGATCTCGCGGCAAGCCTCGATGAAGTCGACGGCGTAGTTGTTGTGCTCCTCGATCCCGGTCGCCACCGCGAACACGTTGGGATCGAAGATGATATCCTCGGGCGGGAAGCCGATGCCGGTGAGCAGGTCATAGGCGCGCGCGCAGATCTCGACCTTGCGCGCCTGGGTGTCGGCCTGGCCGACCTCGTCGAACGCCATCACCACCACCGCCGCGCCGTAGTTGCGGCACAGCCGGGCGTGGTGGAGGAACTGGTCCTCGCCCTCCTTCATGCTGATCGAGTTGACGATCGGCTTGCCCGAGACGCACTTCAGCCCCGCCTCGATCACGCTCCACTTCGAGCTGTCGATCATGATCGGCACGCGCGCGATATCGGGCTCGGCGGCGATCAGCTTGAGGAAGGTGGTCATGGCGTGGTGCGCGTCGAGCAGCCCCTCGTCCATGTTGACGTCGACCACCTGCGCGCCGTTCTCGACCTGCTGGCGCGCGACCTCGACCGCGCGGGTGTAGTCGCCCGCCATGATCATCTTCTTGAACGCCGCCGAGCCGGTGACGTTGGTGCGCTCGCCGACATTGACGAAGCGGGTGGAGGAAGCGGTCATGTCATTCTCTCAAATCCTCCCCGCTCGCGGGGAGGGGGACCGCGCGCGCAGCGCGGGGTGGAGGGGGCTCTCCGCGTACGCTAACGCCAGCGGAGAGCCCCCTCCGCGGCGGTCGTCTTGATGGGGCGCGTCGCAACCTACCGAGTGTAGCGTGCGTGGAGAGTCCCCTCCACCACTCGCCTGCGGCGAGCGGTCCCCCTCCCCGTGCCGGGGAGGATCGAGGGTGCGGCGCTGGCGCCGCCCCCCCTAGCCCGTCACGCCGCCATGGTGAACGGCTCCAGCCCGGCGAGCCGCGTCTGCACCGGCGACGCGGGGATCGCGCGCGGGGCGACGCCGCGGACGCGCTCGGCGATCGCCGCGATATGCGCCGGGGTCGAGCCGCAGCAGCCGCCCAGCACGTTGACCTGCCCCGCCTCGGCCCATTCCGCCACCAGCCCCGCGGTGGTCGCGGGCGCCTCGTCATAGGCGCCGAGCTCGTTGGGCAGGCCCGCGTTGGGATAGACCATGATCAGCGTGTCGCAGATCGT
Organism: Sphingomonas sp. BK069; assembly: GCF_014193405.1. Classification (NCBI taxonomy): domain Bacteria; kingdom Pseudomonadati; phylum Pseudomonadota; class Alphaproteobacteria; order Sphingomonadales; family Sphingomonadaceae; genus Sphingomonas; species Sphingomonas sp. BK069. The sequence continues at coordinate 513,685 of NZ_JACHZH010000002.1, forward strand.
GCTCAGCGTACGCACGTGCGGGCGCAGCTGCTCCGCACCGAACGAGCAGTTGAGCCCGATCGTCAGCGGGCGCGCGTGGCGGATCGCGTGCCAGAACGCCTCCACCGTGTGCCCCGAGAGGTTGCGCCCGGAGAGGTCGGTCAGCGTCATCGACAGCATGATCGGCAGGTCGCGCCCGAGCGCCGCGCCCGCCTCGATCGCCGCCATCACCCCGGCCTTGGCGTTGAGCGTGTCGAACACCGTCTCGATCAGCACGAAGTCGGCGCCACCCTCGACCAGCGCGTCGATCTGCTCGCGGTAGACGTCCTTGAGATAGTCGAAGTCGATCTCGCGATAGCCGGGATCGTTGACGTCGGGGCTGAGCGACAAGGTCTTGTTGGTCGGCCCGATCGCGCCGGCGACGAAGCGGGGCCGGCCATCCCTCGCCTGGAACTCGTCCGCGAGGCGGCGCGCCAGCCGCGCGCTCTCGACGTTGATCTCGCGCACCAGCCCCTCGGCGCCATAGTCCGCCTGGCTGATACGGTTGGCGGAGAAGGTGTTGGTCTCGGCGATGTCCGCCCCCGCCTCGAAATAGGCGCGGTGGATCGACTCGGGCACCTCCGGCTTGGTCAGCGCGAGGATGTCGTTGTTGCCCTTCTGGTCGTGGCCGAGCGTCAGCGCGCCGGCATAGTCCGCCTCGGAGAGCTTCCAGTTCTGGATCTCGGTGCCGAAGGCGCCGTCGGTGATCAGGATCCGCTTCGCCGCCTCGGCGAGGAAGGTGTCACGTGGGGTCATGGTCTCTTCCAAATCCTCCCCGCTTGGCGGGGAGGGGGGACCGCTCGCGCGAGCGAGTGGTGGAGGGGGCTCTCCGCGGACGGTGTCGCTGATGGAGAGCCCCCTCCACCAGCCTGCGGCTGTCGTGCAGGTGGAATTGCCTCCGGCCATTCCAGCCATGTCCGGGGGACATGGCGACCTGCACGACCCTCCCCGCTGAGCGGGGAGGATCGAAGATCACGCCGCCGCGACGGTCTCTCTCGCTCGCGCCCGCACCCCGAGCAGGTGGCAGATCGCGTAGCTCAGCTCGGCCTTGTTCATCGTGTAGAAGTGGAGCTGCTTGACGCCGCCGGCGTAGAGCTTGCGGCACAATTCGGCCGCCACCGTCGCCGCCACCAGCTGGCGCGCGGCCGGCAGGTCGTCGAGCCCCTCGAACAGCCGCACCAGCCAGCCCGGCACGTCGGTGCGGCACATCGCCGCCATCCGCTGCACGCCCGCGAAGCTGCCGATCGGCATGATCCCCGGCACGATCTCGGCCTGGATCCCCGCCGCCGCCGCCGCGTCGCGGTAGCGGAAGAAGGTCTCCGCCTCGAAGAAGAACTGCGTGATCGCGCGGTTGGCGCCGGCGTCGAGCTTGCGCTTGAGATTGTCGAGGTCGCCGGCGAGATCGGCCGAGCTGGGGTGGCACTCGGGATAGGCCGCCACCGAGATCTCGAACGGGTGCAGCCGGCGCAGCCCCGCCACCAAAGCGGCGGCATTCTCATAGCCGCCGGGGTGCGGCGCATAGTCCGCCGCGCCCGCGGGCGGATCACCGCGCAGCGCGACGATGTGGCGCACCCCCGCGGCCCAATATTCCTGCGCGACCGCGTCGATCTGCTCGCGCGTCGCCTCGACGCAGGTGAGATGCGCCGCGGCGGGCACCGCGGTCTCGCGCGCGATCCGCGCGACGGTGGCGTGGGTGCGGTCGCGCGTCGACCCGCCCGCGCCGTAAGTGACCGAGAGGAAGCGCGGACCGAGCGGGCAGAGCGTCTCGATCGACTGCCACAAGGTCTCCTCCGACTTCTCGCTCTTGGGCGGCGAGAATTCGAAGCTGACGTCCACGTCGCCGCCGACGTCGGCGTAGAGCGGCGCGTCCAACGCGCGGCGCGCCTCCTCGAGCTGGTTGACCGAGAATGTCATGCCGCCTTCACCTCTCGCCACGGCTCGCCGGCCTTCCGGCCGAGCCATAATTTCACCGTCAGTTCGCCGCCCTCGAGCGTCTCGGTTCGCGCCGGCAGCAGCCCGGCGGCGGCGAACCAGCGCTCGATCTGCGCGTCGGCGAAGCCCAGCCGCGTGTGTGCGTCGCGCGCGCGCAACTCCTCGCGGTCGTGCGGCGCGAAGTCCGCGATCAGCAGCCGCCCGCCCGTTGCCAGCACGCGCGCCGCCTCGGCGATCGCGGCGCCGGGCTGCTGCGCGAAATGCAGCACATGGTGGAGGATCGCCACGTCCGCGGCGCCGTCGCCGAGCGGCAGCGCGTAGAGGTCGGCCTGGCGCAGCTCGGCGTTGGCGAGCCCCTGCTCGCCCAGTTTGGCGCGCGCCAGCCGCAGCATCTCGCTGCTCTTGTCGATCCCCAGCGCGTGGGTGGCGCCGGGCGCGAACAGCTCGATCATCCGCCCGGTGCCGGTGCCGATGTCGATCAGCCGGCCGAGCGGCGCGTCGGCGAGCACCTCGCGCATCGCCGCCTCGACCTGCTCCTCGGCGACGTGGAGCGAGCGGATCGCGTCCCACTCGGCGGCGTTCGCCTCGAACCAGCCCGCCGCCGCGGCGGCGCGATCGGCGCGCACCGCCGCCAGCCGCGCGAGATCCGCCGCGGCCTCCTCGGTGACGCCGAGCGAGTCGAGCGCGGCGAGCACGGGCGCGAGCCGCTCGCGGTCGCCGAGCGCGACGAACACCCAGCTGCCCTCCTTGCGCCGCTCGGCCAGCCCGGCGTCGCACAGGATCTTGACGTGGCGCGACACGCGCGGCTGGCTCTGCCCCAGCACCTGCGCCAGCTCGCCCACCGACAGCTCCATCGCGCCGAGCAGCGCGACGATGCGCAGCCGCGACGGGTCGGCGAGCGCGCTGAAGATGGCGAGGGCGTGTTTCATCCGGCGAGTAGATATAAAGATATCTTTATATGAGGTCAAATGATGGATCGCGGGTCGACTGCCTAGATCCTCCCTGGAAGGGGCGGGGGACCAGCCGAAGGCTGGTGGAGGGGTGACCCGGCCGGCGTGCGTCGGTAGACTCACCGCCGGCGACACCCCTCCGTCAGCGCTGCGCGCTGCCACCTCCCCTTACCGGGGAGGATCGTGCCGCCCACCTCACCGCCCCCTCCCTTGGACCCTTTCCCCCCGCTGCCGCGTTCGCGCCCCACCCCCGGCTCTTGTGCCGGCGTAACGACAGGGGAGATATGTCCATGAAGCGCACGCTGATCGCCGCCCTCGCCGCCACCACCGCGCTGGGCCTCGCGGCCTGCAGCGAGAAGGCGCAGGACCAGTCCGCCGCGGCGGCGAACACGATGGCCGCCGACACCGCAGCCACCACCTCGAACGCGGTCGACGACGTCGATGCCGCCACCGACCGTGCGCTCAACTCGGCCGAGAACAGCCTCGACCGCACCGGCGCGGCGCTGAGCAACGCGGGCGATCGCACCGGCGACGCGCTCAGCAACACCGGTGACCGCGCCGCCGACGCGACCGGCAACGCGATGGTGCGCGCGGGCGAGAAGCTGCGCGACTGAGCCTGACCGACCCCGTCGCCGTCGCGCCCGCCACGCGCGGCGGCGATCATCTGCCCGGGACGACCGCATGACCGACCTCCGCCGCCTCGGCGCCTCCGACCTCAAGATCGCGCCGCTGGTGCTGGGCGGCAACGTGTTCGGCTGGACCGCCGATCGCGCCGCCAGCTTCGCGGTGCTCGACGCCTTCGTCGCAGGTGGCGGCACGATGATCGACACCGCCGACGCCTATTCCGCCTGGGTCGACGGCCATCGGGGCGGTGAGTCGGAGACGATCATCGGCGAGTGGCTTCGCACCAGCGGTCAGCGCGACCGGGTGCTGATCGCCACCAAGGTCGGCATGCAGCCCGGCGAGGGCGGCGAGGCGCTGGCGCCGGCGCGGATCGCGGCGGCGTGCGAGGCGTCGCTGCGGCGGCTCGGCACCGACCGGATCGACCTCTATTTCGCGCATCGCGACGACGAGGCGCAGCCGCAGGAGGCGGTCGCCGAGGCGTTCGCCCGGCTGGTCGAGGCGGGCAAGGTGCGCGTGCTCGGCGCCTCCAACTTCCACGCCGCCCGGCTGAAGTCGGCGGTGGAAGGCGCGCGCGCCGCCGGGCTGCCGCATTATCAGGTGCTGCAGCCCGAATATAATCTCGTCAGCCGCCACAAGTTCGAGGGCGAGCTGCAGGATTATTGCGTCACCGAGAACATCGGGGTGGTGCCCTATTACGGCCTCGCCTCGGGCTTCCTCACCGGCAAGTACCGCACGCGCGACGATCTCTCCCAGAGCGTGCGCGGCGCGAAGATGGGCGAGCTGCTCGAGGGCAAGGGCGCCGCGGTGCTGGCCGGGCTCGACTCGGTCGCGGAGGAGACCGGCGCGACCTTAGCGCAGGTCGCGCTGGCATGGCTGATCGCGCAGCCCGGCGTCACCGCCCCGATCGCGAGCGCCACCTCGGCGCGACAGGTCGAGGAGCTGCTCGGCGCGATCTCGCTGACGCTCTCGCCCGACCAGCTCGAGCGGCTCACCGACGCGGGCGCATGAGCTAGGTCAGCCCACCGTCACGCTCGCGGGTGCGTCCGCGACCGGCTCGGTGGCGCGCGGATCGGGGCCGAAGCGGTTCTCGCCGGCGTCGCCGGCCTTGAGGCCGAAGAACAGGTCGATAAAGCCGCCGATGAGCGGCACGAAGCCGATCAGCAGCCACCAGCCCGACAGGCCGATATCGTGCAGTCGGCGGACCTTCACCGCCAATCCGGGGATGCCCAGCGCCGCCACGACGGGCAGGTAAAGGAGCACCATCAGGTCCTTTGTCGCCACGCCGAGCGAGAGCGCGCGCTCCAGCGCCTCGGCGACGATGAGGGCGAGAAGCATCGCCGCCAGCGCCACCGCCGCGAAGCACCAATATTCGCGCCGCGTCGATCGCCCGCGGAACACCGCGTAGAGCCGGAACGGTCGCGTGACATAAGCGGGCAGCATCGGAACCTCCATCGTCGTGACTCAGGCGGGAAGGCGCGCATGCTCGGCGAGCTCGTAGACGCCGGCGCCGTTCGCGGCGGGCGACGCCGGCGTCAAGGCCTCGGCGTCGGCCGCGCCCCCGCGGCCGAGCCCCAGCAGCGCGAGCAGCGCGACGCCGCCGAACGGCGCGACCAGCAGCAGCAGCCAGCGCGGCGAGCGGCCAAGGTCGCGCAGCCGGCGCGCGCTCACCGCCAGGCTCGGCACCAGCAGGATCGGCACAGCCAGCAGCGGCATCAGCATGATCGCGAACAGCAGCAGCGCCGCGGCATTGCTCTCACCGAGCCGCAGCGCCGCGATCAGCCAGGCGAGCGAGTCCTCGACCAGCCGCGACAAGGTGCCCACCGCGACCAGCGCGCCCGCTGCACCGAGATGGAAGAACCAATAGTCGCGCCGCGTCGCGCGCCCGTCGAAGTCCGCATACAGCCGCCAGGGCCGGATCCACTCGTCCACTCGCACCCCCCGGCCCGCCGCGCGGCGGGCTATGAGCGCATCATAGGCGAACGGCGCGACCGGGCGTGGCGCGCGCACGACGAAATGTGAGAGCGCAGCTCAGGCGGCGAGCGCGCGCGCGTGGGGGCCGGCGGCCCCCAGCGCGGCGATGCTGGCGGAGCTCACCGGGCGGCTGAACAGATAGCCCTGGAGGTGCGTACAGCCCGCCAGCACCAGCGCGTCGCGCTGAGCGCAGGTCTCCACGCCCTCGGCGACGATCGCCATGCCGAGCGCCTCGCCGAGCCCGACGATCGCCTTGATGATCGCCCCCGCCGCGCGCGACGTATCGAGCCCGCGCACGAACGACTGGTCGATCTTCACCTTGTCGAACGGGAAGCGCTCGAAATAGCTGAGCGACGAATAGCCGGTGCCAAAATCGTCCATCAGGATCTTGATCCCGGCGGCGCGCAGCCGCTCCAGCTCGACGAAGGTGCGCTCGACGTCGTGCATCACGACATTCTCCGTCACCTCCAGCTTGAGCCGGTGCGGCGGTAGTCCGCTGTCCGCCAGCGCGGCGATCACCGTGTCGTAGACGTCGCCGGCGTGAAACTGCACCGGCGAGAGGTTGACCGCGACCGCCAGATGGTCGGGCCAGGTGGCGGCGTCGATGCAGGCCTGGCGCAGCAGCATGCGGCCGAGCGGGACGATCAGCCCGCTCTCCTCGGCGATGGCGATGAATAGGTCGGGCCGGATCGGGCCACGCGTGGGGTGGGTCCAGCGCGCCAGCGCCTCGGCGCTCGCCATCGCGCCGGTATCGACGCGGAGCACCGGCTGGTACACCAGCGTGATCTCGCCGCGCTCCATCGCCGCGCGCAGGTCGAGCTCGAGCGCGCGGCGGTCGCGCGCCGCCTCGTCCAGCGACGGGTGGTAGAAGCAGATCGTGCCGCGCCCGCTGCTCTTCGCCTGGTACAGCGCGACGTCGCCGCAGTGGCGCAGCTCGGAGGTGGTGGCGGCATGAGTCGGCGCCAGCACGATGCCGACGCTGGCGCCGAGATGCGCGGTGCCCATCGCCGTCGGGAAGGGTTGGGCCATCGCCGCGATCACGCCCTCGGCCACGGCGCGCGCGCGCGCGGCGGGGGCATCGCCGATCACCAGCACGATGAACTCGTCGCCGCCGGCGCGCGCGACCAGGTCGGTCGGCTCGATCAGCCCCTGCAGCCGCTCGCCTACCGCGGCGAGCACCAAGTCGCCGGTGACATGGCCGAACTGGTCGTTGACCGACTTGAAGCGATCGAGATCGATCGCGAGCAGCGCCAGCTCGGTGCCCGACGCCATCAGCTCGTTGAGCCGGTCGACGTAGCTGTGGCGGTTGACCAGCCCGGTGAGCGAATCGAAATGCGCCAGCCGCAGGATCTCCGCCTCGGCGCGGCGCACCTCGGTGACGTCCTCCGACAGGCCGAGCAGATATTGCGCGGGCCGGTCGGGGCCGTCGAGCACGATCCGCGTGGTGCGCAGGCTCACACGCCGCCCGTCGGAGCGGGTGAACTCGTTATCGAAGCGTTGCTCCGAGCTGGGGCTCGCCAGCGCGGCGCGATCCTGCTCCTCATAGGCGCTGCCGCACGCCGGATAGAGCTCGCGCGCGGTGCGCCCGATCATCTCCTCGCGCGGCCGCCCCATCAGCTCCTCGCCGGCGCGGTTGGTCAGCAGGTAGCGGCCGGTCGCGCTATCCTTGACGAACAGCATCGCGGGCAGATGGTCGATGATCGTGTCGAGGAAGGCGTGCGCCTCGGCGTTCTCGCGCTCCAGGGCGCGCTGGGCGCTCTCGTCGCGCATGACGATGCCAAAACCGCCGATCTGCTCGCCGAGCTTGCAGCTCGACAGCGTCAGCTCGACCGGGATCGTCCAGCCCGCGGCGTGGCGCGCCTCGCTGGCGTGATGCGTGCTGGCGCCGGTGTCCTGCGCGAGCGTCGCCACCTCCTGGTGCCAGTGCGGGAGAAGCGACTCCGCCGACCGGCCGATCAGCTCGAGCGGGTGCGTCCCCAGCATCGCCGCGGTGAGCGCGTTGGCGTAGATGATCTTGCCGGTGATGTCGGCGTACAGCACCGCCACCGGCGCGCTCTCCACCATCTGCCGCGCGATCTCGCCGGCGGATCGCGCCAGCCGCGTCTCGATCAGCTCCACCGTGATCTGGGCGAGCGCGATCAGCGCCTCGCGCTCGGTGAGCGACAGGCGCGCGCGGCGACGCGAGTCGAGCACATTGAGCGAGCCGAGATGATGTCCGTCCGAGGTGACCAGCGGGGCGCCGGCGTAGAAGCGCAGCCCCGGATGCTCCGCCACCATCGGGTGATCGACGAAGCGCGGGTCCCCGGCCAGGTCGAGCACCTCCATCAGCTCGGTCGAGGCCAGGGTATGCGCGCAGAGCGAGTCGTCGCGCGGCAGCTCGCACGAGGGAAGGCCGAAATGCGACGTGAACCGCGCGTGATGCTGGTCGAGCAGCGTCACCGCGCTGTACGGCACGCCCATCACCAGCGCGGCCACGCGCGTGACTCGTTCGAAGATCGGCTCCGCCAGCGTGTCGAGGGTCCGGAGCCGCGCGAGGGCACCGAGTCGCTCACGCTCGCGCTTGGCATGGAGGGACGAGGCCGCGTTCATAGGCGACTCGTGCCAGCAACAGTTTACGAAACCAATAGCGTCGCCGTCCTTCGGCATACGTCTCGTCGAAATGAGTAATTTACAGAGTTACACGGACTTCCCACGCAGCAACCAAAGCAAGACGAACCATCAACGTTCAGCGTTAAACCATTTATACCAACGAAGATCGTGATCCGCTCGTGCAGGAAACGGCAGCCCGACGGACACGGCCCGCTATACTGATCGACATCAAGATTCGCGACGGCGGCGGTCGCGCGCGTCAGACCTGCGCGGCGCCGAAGTCGGAACGGCGCCGTCGCGCGCCGCGCTCGCCGCGACGGTTGAGCGCCTGGCTGACGCGGTCGAGCAGCTCGGCGCGGCGATAGGGCTTGCTCAGCACGTCGGTGGCGCGCGCGCGCGGGCCGTTGATCACCAGCTCCTCATTATAGCCGGTGGTCATCAGCACCGAGACAGAGGCGTCGCGCTCGACCACCGCGTCGGCGAGCACCAGCCCGTTCATCCCGCCCGGCATCACCAGATCGGTGAACAGCAGATCGACGCGATCCCGCGGGTGGATCTCCTCGAACAGCCGCAGCGCCTGCTCGCCGTTGGTCGCGGTGGAGACGTGATAGCCCGCGCTCTCCAGGATCTCGCGCGCGATCGCGAGCACCTCGTCGCTGTCCTCCACCACCAGGATGTGGCGCGCGGTGTCGGGATCGACGATCGCGCTGGCGGCGACGTGCGGCTCGGGTGCGGCCGACTCGCGCTTCTCGGCGTGACTGCCGGGGAAGAGCATGCGGACAGTGGTGCCCTCGCCCGGCCGGCTCTCGATCTCGAGCCGCCCGCCCGACTGGCGCACGAAGCCGCTCGCCATCGCCAGCCCCAGCCCGGTGCCGCTGCCGACACCCTTGGTGGTGAAGAAAGGCTCGGTGGCGCGCTCGATCACCTCGGGCGACATGCCATGGCCCTCGTCCTGCACCTCGAGCACGACATAGTCGCCCGCGGCGAGCTCGACCCCGTCGCGCAGCGCGGTGCCGCCGGTGCCGTCGCCATTCTCGACCGGCTGGAGCTTGAGCGGGCGGGTCGCGATCGTCACCAGCCCGCCGTCGGGCATGGCGTCGCGTGCGTTGTTGACGATGTTGAGCAGCGCCATCTCGAGCTGGTCGGGGTCGACCACCACCGGCGCGAGCCCGCGTCGCAGGCTGAGATGGATCTCGACCTGCTTGTTGACCGAGCTCTCGATCAGGTCGCTGAACTCGGAGACGAGCTGGGTCAGGTCGAGCGGGCGCGGCTCCAGCCGGGTCTTGCGCGCGAAGGCGAGCAGCTGGCGGGTCAGCTTGGCGCCGCGCTCGGCCGCCGACTGCGCCGCGGCGACGTAGCGCTGCGCGCGCGCGGGGTCCTTCGCGGTGGCGACCAGCTCGAGATTGCCGTTGACCACCTGGAGCAGGTTGTTGAAGTCGTGCGCCAGCCCCGCGGTGAGCTGGCCGATCGACTCCATCTTCTGGGCCTGGCGGTACGATTGCTCGGTGTTGCGCCGGCGCGTCACGTCGAGCTGGCTGGCGAAGAAATAGCGCAGCGTCCCGCCCGTATCGTAGACCGGGCCGACGAACACCGCGTTCCAGAAGGGCGTGCCGTCGCGGCGATAGTTGAGCAGCTCGAGCGCCACCGCGGACTTGTTCTCGACCGCATGGCGCAGCTCCGCCACCGCGTTGCGATCGGTCTGCGAGCCCTGGAGGAAGCGGCAGTTGCGCCCGAGGATCTCCTCCTCCTCGTAACCGGTGAGGTCGAGGAACGCCTTGTTGGCGAAGACGATCGGATTGTCGTCCAGATTGGGATCGGTGAGGATCATCGGCATCCGCGTCATCTCGATCGCGGCGAAGAAGACGCCGCCGCGGTCGTTCAGGTCGGGATCGGTGATCGTGCTCTCGCGCCAGTGATGCAGGCCGCTGCGCTCGGTCGGCTCGTTGGCGCCGGTGTCCATCGTGCCTTCGGCCTGTTTGCCGGCGGCGAGACCCGTGGGATCGACGTCATCGTGGCTGGACGGATCGGAGGGAACGGAATCGGCGGACATTCTGCCGCGTTAGCCGGTTTGCGGGCGGCGCGGCAAGGTTTCGGTAACCTAGGTGGGCTTTGGGCGAGAAAGACTCTCCCGCACGGACCTGTCGCGCATCTCCGCGGTCCTCGATGTGTTCCGTCGGTCACTGGGCGGCACCTTGGATCTCGTCCTGAGGTGTGCGGGGCGGCTCAACCAGCCGTCATCCCGGACTTGATCCGGGATCCAGGCGGCCGCGAGTACCGGAAGCGTTGCTCGCGCGGCAACATGGATCCCGGCTCAAGGCTGGGATGACGATCGTCGGGGATACGACCGGAACGATGCGATGAAGCCGGCGACCAGGAGTGCGCCCGCCCCCTCCCCTTACGCGGCGACCTTGGCGCGGCTGGCGCGCTTGCGCTCGTGCGGGTCAAGGTAGCGCTTGCGCAGGCGGATCGACTTCGGCGTCACCTCCACCATCTCGTCGTCGTCGATATAGGCGATCGCCTGTTCCAGCGTCATCTTCTTCGGCGGGGTCAGGCGGATCGCGTCGTCCTTGCCGCCGCTCGCGCGGAAGTTGGTGAGCTGCTTCGCCTTCATCGGATTGACCTCGAGGTCGTCCGTCTTGGCGTTCTCACCGATGACCATGCCTTCGTACAGCGTCTCGCCGTGGCCGACGAAGAGGATGCCGCGGTCCTCGAGCGGGCCGAGCGCATAGCCCTGCGCCTCGCCAGCGCCGTTGGAGATCAGCACGCCGTTCTTGCGGCCCTCGATCGTCCCCTTGTGCGGGCCGTACTTCTCGAACAGCCGGTTCATGATGCCGGTGCCGCGCGTGTCCGACAGGAACTCGCCGTGATAGCCGATCATGCCGCGGCTCGGCGCGGAGAAGGTGATGCGCGTCTTGCCACCGCCCGACGGGCGCATGTCGGTCAGCTCGGCCTTGCGCAGGTTCATCTTCTCGACGACCGTGCCCGAATATTCCTCGTCGACGTCGATGATGACGGTCTCGTACGGCTCGGTCTTCTTGCCGTCCTCGTCCTCGCCGAACAGCACGCGCGGGCGGCTGATGCCGAGCTCGAAGCCCTCGCGGCGCATCGTCTCGATCAGCACGCCGAGCTGGAGCTCGCCGCGGCCCGCCACCTCGAAGCTGTCGCGGTCGGCCGCCTCGGTCACCTTGATCGCGACGTTCGACTCGGCCTCGCGCATCAGGCGATCACGGATCATCCGGCTGGTCACCTTGCTGCCCTCGCGCCCCGCCAGCGGCGAGTCGTTGACCGCGAAGCGCATCGACAGCGTCGGCGGGTCGATCGGCTGCGCGTGGAGCGGCTCGCTCACCGACGTGTCCGCGATCGTGTTGGCCACGGTGGCGACGGTGAGGCCGGCGAGGCTGATGATCTCGCCCGCGCGGGCCTCCTCGACCGGCACGCGCTCCAGCCCATGGAACGACATCAGCTTGGAGGCGCGCCCCGCCTCCACGATGTTGCCGTCGTTGTCGAGCGCGTGGATCGGCTGGTTGAGCTTGACCACGCCCGAGTTGACGCGGCCGGTCAGGATGCGGCCGAGGAAGTTGTCGCGGTCGAGCAGCGTCACCAGGAAGGTGAACGGCGCCTCGAGATCGACCTTGGGCGCGGGGACGTGCTCGACGATCTTCTCGAACATCGGCGTCAGCGTGCCCTCGCGCGCCTTGGGGTCCGTCGAGGCGTAGCCGTTGCGGCCCGAGGCGAAGAGCACGGGGAAATCGAGCTGCTCGTCGGTGGCGTCGAGCGAGACGAACAGGTCGAACACCTCGTCGAGCACTTCCTGGGTGCGCTCGTCGGCACGGTCGATCTTGTTGACCACCACGATCGGGCGCAGGCCGAGCGCCAGCGCCTTGCCGGTGACGAACTTGGTCTGCGGCATCGCGCCCTCGGACGAATCGACCAGCAGGATCACGCCGTCGACCATCGAGAGGATGCGCTCCACCTCGCCGCCGAAGTCGGCGTGGCCGGGGGTGTCGACGATGTTGATGCGCGTGTCGTTCCACACGATCGAGGTCGGCTTGGCGAGGATGGTGATCCCGCGCTCCTTCTCGAGGTCGTTCGAGTCCATCGCGCGCTCCTCGACGCGCTGGTTGTCGCGGAACGTGCCCGACTGGCGGAAGAGCTGGTCGACGAGGGTCGTCTTGCCATGATCGACGTGCGCGATGATGGCGATGTTGCGCAGGTTCATACGGATTCCTGAGGTGGCCCGCGGCGGCCGCAGGCGATGTCGCCGGCGCGCATAGCCGAAAGTGAGCGCGGGCGCCAGCCTTCGCGCCCGCAGCATGGGGCGCCGGGGCCGGACGGGTCAGGCGAGCGCGGCGATCGGGGTGAGGTCGATGATATCGGAAGCGACGCCGGCCATCTCGCCGCTCTGCCGCTCGACGAGCGACATGGACCGGTCGACACCGCCACCCACACACCTCGACAAGCCCGCCGCACCGTCTTACATCCACAACACACTTGAACAGCGCGCGCCACCGCGAGACAACAGCGCGCGACGCACGAAGGAGACGAGCATGGCGACCTCCCCCGGTACCGACACCGAGCCGGCGCTGACGCTGACCCCGCCCGATCCCGTCCCCGCGGTCCCGAGCGAGCGCGCCGCGGGCCTCGTCCCAGTCGATCCCGGCACGCGCAGCGAGCTGGAAAAGCGCGTCGATGCCTTCGTCGACCAATTGCTCGCCGAGGACGTCAACTCGCCCGAGTTCGGCAAGCGCGTCGACGCGATCACCGCGATGGGACAGAAGGAGATCCGCGACGCCGCGGGCCAGTCCAACCGCTTCCTCGACCGCCCGGTGCGCGCGATGGACAAGGAGGCGGGCGTCGGCAAGGACCTCGCCGAGCTGCGCCGCACCGTCGAACAGCTCGATCCCGGCCGCCGCGGCAATCTCTCCAAGCCGCAGAAGCTGTTCGGGGTGATCCCGTTCGGCTCGAAGATGCGCGACTATTTCGACGGCTATAAGAGCAGCCAGACGCATATCGCCGCGATCCTGCGCAGCCTCGGCTCGGGCAAGGACGAGCTGCTGATGGACAATGCCGCGATCGACACCGAGCGCGCCAACCTCTGGGCGTCGATGGGGCGGCTCGAGCAGATGATCCACCTCGCGCGCGCGATGGACGCGCGGCTGGAGGACAAGGCCAACGAGCTCGACGCGACGGATCCGGCCAAGGCCAAGGCGATCCGCGAGACCGCGCTCTTCTACGCGCGCCAGCGCACGCAGGACCTGCTCACCCAGATGGCGGTGACGGTGCAGGGCTATCTCGCGCTCGACCTCGTCAAGAAGAACAACGTCGAGCTGATCAAGGGCGTCGACCGTGCCAGCACCACCACCGTGGCGGCGCTGCGCACCGCGGTGACGGTGGCGCAGGCGCTGACCAACCAGAAGCTGGTGCTGGAGCAGGTCACGCAGCTCAACGCCACCACCGCCGGGCTGATCGACTCGACCGGCAAGCTGCTGCGCCAGAACACCGCGGCGATCCACGAGCAGGCCGCGGCCTCGACCATCCCGCTGGAGACGCTGCAGCGCGCCTTCCAGAACATCTACGACACGATGGACGCGATCGACACGTTCAAGCTCAAGTCGCTCGACACGATGAAGAGCACGGTGGAGACGCTCGGGCGCGAGGTCGACAAGTCGCGCGGCTATATCGCGCGCGCCGAGGGCGCGGCGCGCAACAGCCTCGCCAGCCCGGCCGAGCAGTTCAAGCTGGAGGCGCTGTGACGCTGCCGCCGAGCCACGACACCGACGCCGCGATCGCGGGCGCGCGCGCCGCGGCGGACCGGGTGAGCGGGCGCGGCGTGCTGACGGTGCAGCGCCGTCCGCGGCGCGGGCGTGGGGGAGCGAAGGCGCGGCTGGCGCTGATCGCGGCGGTGAACGGCGCGATCCTGCTGGTGGCGGCGCTGCTCGGCGTCGGGCTGTTCGGCGGGGTGGCGGCGATCATGGTGATGCTGGCGGCGACGCTGGCGATCGCCTTCGCGCCGGCAACGCCGGTGCCGACGCCCGAGCGGCTGGCGCGCTCCGAACTCAAGGCGCTGCCGGCGCAGACCGCGCGCTGGCTCGACGCGCAGCGCCCCTCGCTGCCCGCGCCCGCGCTGGCGGTGGTCGACCGGATCGAGCAGCGGCTCGACACGCTCGGCGTCCAGCTCGCCGCGCTCGACGAGGGCTCCCCCGCCGCGGCCGACATGCGCCGGCTGATCGGCGAGCAGCTGCCGGACTTCGTGCGCGACTATGCGCGCGTCCCGCCGGCGCTGCGCGGCACCGCGCGCGGCGGCCGCACCCCCGACCAGCAGTTGGTGGAGGGACTCGGCGTGATCGAGCGCGAGCTGGCGGCGACGAGCGAGGAGCTCGCGCAAGGCGATCTCGACGCGCTCGCGACCAAGCGGCGCTATCTGGAGATCAAGTACGAGGCGGAGTGAGCGGGGCTGAGCGCGCCGATCGCTCCAGGCCGGTCGCGCCCTCCTTCTCCCATCGTCATCCCCGCCAAGGCGGGGATCCAGACGCGCGAACCTGTCGATAGAGGCACTACATGAGCGCCTATGGATCCCCGCCTGCGCGGGGATGACGGCGGTGGGCTGAGCGGTCGCCGACTGGGCCAGGCACGACCCTCCGAGCCGCCACGCAGTCTCCCTCACACGCCCGCCCCATGCCCGCCACGACCGCGGCGCGCCCGCCGCATCGCCGCCCGATCTCCGCCACATTGGCGCGGTCGCGTTCATGGTTCCGACAGAAAGCGTGTCACTTCGGCCACACCTCGGGATCACGTCGCATCGCAGCACGATTTCGCAGCAACCAAGCCGAACGCGCGCGGTTCAGTGGGTCCCCGGTCCGGGCGCCTGCAGCGTCACACACCGGACAACGAAACTGATCTTGAGGAATCCGTATGCGTAAGCTCGTTCTTGCGGCCGTTGCCGCGTCCGCCGCGTTCGTCGCCACCCCCTCGCTGGCACAGGACGCCACCGCGACCGACACCAGCGCCCCGGTCGACAGCTCGACCGCACAGGCGCCCGACGGCAGCAAGGCGTTCGGCTTCGAGCCCTATGTCGCGGTGCGCGGCGGCTGGGAGGAGTTCCAGACCGACAGCGTCGCGGGTGCGCCGAACCGGAACAAGCTGAACGGCTCGCTGGTCGAGGGACTGGTCGGCGCCAACGTGCCGCTCGGCGCCTTCTTCGTCGGCGCCGAGGGCAACGTCGCCAAGGGCATCTCGGGCGACATCGACTGGCAGTATGGCGCCGCCGGCCGCTTCGGCCTGCGCGCCGGCGAGAGCGGCCTGATCTACGGCAAGGTCGGCTACCAGTGGGTCAATTTCGACAAGCGCGTGAACACCGACCGTGACTTCCACGACGTCACCTACGGCATCGGCTTCGAGGTCGGCCCGAAGGAGATTGGTCTCGGCGGCCTGACCGGCAACTCGGGCATCCGCCTGCGCGGCGAGGTCTCGACCTTCGGCTGGACCAACAGCTTCCGCCCGACGCTCGGCATCGTGGCGCACTTCTGATCCCGGCTCCGGTCGCGAAGGGAGCCTAGCGCGACCGACCGCACCAGTGGCGTCCCGTGCGGGGGAGAGCGAGGGCGGGGCCGGCGACGGCCTCACCCTTTCCTGTGTTCCGCATCGGCGCAGCCGCGCGGCTCGCCTCTGGCAAGCGGGCGCCGGCGCGTGTAGCGCCGCGCGGCTCATCCGGGGGAGGAACGGTTCGGTGGTGCCATCTCGTCGCGCGGCGGTGCTGCTCTCGGCGCCGCTCGCCGCCCTGCTCTTCTGCGCCGCGCCCGCCGCCGCGCAGGTCGAGGACCGCCAATTGTGGGAGCAGGTCAACCTCGTCGTGCCGCTCACCCCCGAGGTGCGCGTCACGCTCGAGCAGATCGGCCGCTGGGGCGACCGCATCGAGGGTCTGACCCAGACCGAGGTCGGCGGACTGCTCGGCTACAAGCTCAGCTCCGCGATCGAGCTGGGCATCGGCTACCGCTACGTCGGGCTGTACAGCGCCTCCGGGCCGACGGTGCACGAGAACCGGCTGCGCCAGCAGGTGGTGCTGACCCGCGGGCGGCTGCTCGGGCGCCTGCGCGTCGACGAGCGCTTCAATCCCGGCGGCAGCGAGATCGGTGTCCGCGTCCGTCCGCTGGCACGCTACAATCACCCGCTGGGATCGCGCGGCTACGCGCTCTACGCCAGCCACGAGAGCTTCATCGTCCCCAACAGCACCGCCTGGGGCCAGCGCTCGGGCTATGAGCGGATGCGCAACATGGCGGGCGTGACCCTGCCCTTCGTCGGCCGCAAGGTGATGCTCGATATCGGCTATCTCAACCAGTACCGCTTCGGGCTGGGCGGCGCGCGGCCGCAGATGGAACATGCGCTGAGCCTGCAGCTGACCATCAACGCGCTCGGCCCGATCCTGCACGACTGAGGCGGTAGGGATGGCGGTGACGGCGTGCAACTCGTCCTCCCCTGGAAGGGAAGGTGGCAGCGCGTCAGCGCTGACGGAGGGGTGTCGCCAGTCGTGAGTCCGCCGACCCTAACCAGCCGGGTCACCCCTCCGTCAGGCCTGCGGCCTGCCACCTCCCCTTACAGGAGAGGATCGAGTCGCCCGCCCCTCGCGCGCCTCCCCTCACCCTTCCACCTTCTCCGCCAGCTCGAGCCAGCGCAGCTCGGCCGCCTCCTTCTCGTCGCGCAGCGCGGCAATGCCCTTGCTCAGCCGGTCGAACGCGGCCGCATCGCGGGCGTACAGCCCCGGATCGGCCATCGCGGCCTCGTCGCGCGCGATCGTAGCGTCGATCTCCTCGATGCGCCTGGGCAGCAGCTCATAGTCGCGCTGGTCCTTGTAGCTGAGCTTGGTGCGCGCCGGCGGCGCAGCCGGCGGTGGCGCGGCCGCCGCTTTCGCCGCGGGCCTGCGCGCCGCCTCGACGCGCGGGCGCCGTTGCCGCTCCCAATCCTCGTATCCGCCCGCGACCACGTCGACATGGCCCGAGCCGTCGAGCCCCAGCGTCACCGTCACGGTGCGGTCGAGGAAGTCGCGGTCGTGGCTGACGATCAGCACCGTGCCCTCGTAATCCGCGATCACTTCCTGGAGCAGGTCGAGCGTCTCGAGGTCGAGGTCGTTGGTCGGCTCGTCGAGCACCAGCAGGTTGGAGCGCCGCGCGAACTCGCGCGCCAGCAGCAGCCGCGAGCGCTCGCCGCCCGACAGCGACCCGACCTTCGCCTCGGCCAACGAGGGATCGAACAGGAACTCCTTGAGATAGCCGTGGAGGTGCTTGCGCGTGCCGAGCACGTCGATCCACTCGCCGCCGTCGGCGACGACGTCGCGCACGGTCTTCTCGGGCGCCATCAGGCTGCGCTGCTGGTCGATGACGATGCCGTCGAGCGTCTTGGCACGCCGGATCGTGCCCTCGTCCGGCGCGATCTCGCCGGTGAGCAGCCGCAGCAGCGTCGTCTTGCCCGCGCCGTTGCGCCCGACGATGCCGATCCGGTCGCCGCGCGCGACGCGCAAATTGAGGTCGCGGATGATCGGACGCTCGCCGTAGCTCTTCGAGACGTGCTCGACGTCGATCACCACCTTGGTCTTCACGTCGTCGCTCGCGATCGACAGCGCGGCGGCGCCCTGCGGACCGGTCATCGCGGCGCGCTCGGCGCGCATCTCCTTGAGCTTGGCGAGCCGGCCCTGGTTGCGCCGGCGCCGCCCGGTGACGCCGCGCTGGAGCCAATGCTCCTCGATCTTGAGCTTGGCGTCGAGCCGCGCGGCGTTGCGCTCCTCCTCGGCATAGACCTGCTCGGTCCACGCCTCGAAGCCGCCGAAGCCGACCTCGGCGCGGCGCAGCTCGCCGCGGTCGAGCCACAGGGTCTGGCGCGTCAGCCGGGTGAGGAAGGTGCGGTCGTGGCTGATGACGACGAAGGCGCCCTTGAAGCGCTTGAGCCAGTCCTCGAGCCACTCGATCGCGGCGACGTCGAGGTGATTGGTCGGCTCGTCGAGCAGCAGCACGTCGGGATCGAGCGCGAGCGCGCGCACGATCGCGGCGCGGCGACGCTCGCCCCCGGAAGCGGACTGCGCCTCGCGCGTGAGGTCGATGCCGAGCTGCCCCGCGATCGCCTCGGCCTCATAGGGCTGCGGCGGGTGCTCGCCGGAGAGGACGTAATCGGCCAGGGTGGCGAAGCCGGCGAGGTCCGGGTCCTGCTCGAGCATCACCACCTTGGTGCCCGGCACGATCGTGCGGCGGCCCTCGTCGCTGTCGATCGCGCCGGCGATCAGCTTGAGCAACGTAGACTTGCCGGCGCCGTTGCGCCCGATCAGCGCGAGCCGGTCGCGCTCGCCGATGAACAGGTCGAGGTGGCGGAACAGCCAGCCGGCGCCCTGCACCAGCCCGAGGTCTTCGTAGGAGAGGATGGGTGCGGCCATCGCGCGGACCTAGGTGGCGGGGGCGCGGCTGGCAATGGCGGGGGCGCGGCGGGGCGCGAGCGATCAACGTCGCGGCGCGCCTGATCCGCCGCGATCGGCGCGATCGGCGCGATCGTCGAGGATCCTAGCGAGCTCCTGCTCCAGCGCGGCAAGGACGGCCCCTCGATGGTCCTCGTCGTACGTCTCCACCAGGCCGATGCCGGCGCGGTCAAGGGCAAGCCGCTTGACGCGGTCGCGGTCTTCCGCGTCGCCCTGGAAGTGACCCTTGCCCTGATGCTCCACGGCGATGAGGGGCCGCCAGTCCTCGCCGCAGATCAGCAGGTCGACCCGCTTGCTGTTGAACGATCGGAAGGCTCTCCCGCTGTGATCGCCCCATTCGGTGCCGATGAATTCACCCATGTTGACCTGCGGACAGACCTTCATGCCGCGTCCTCGGACGAAGTCGAGACAGGCCCAGAACTGTCGTCCCTCTCCGTCGTTTAGCAGTGGCTTCGGGTGGAGCCTGGTTCCGCCGATGAAGCGCAGCTGGTTCTCCGTGTCCTGCACGCTATTCGCCTGCGCCTGCTCGCGGCGGTGCTCCCACTCGGTCAGCGTCTGCCGCGCCGCGTCGCGCTCGACCCGCAGCGCGGCGGCCCTGCTTCGCTCGGCGGTGAGGCTCGTCTCGAGCTCGGCGACCCGCCTCCGCCACTCTCGATCCGCGAGCAGCAGGCGGCGGCGGTCGCGGTGGCTGTGAAACCAGCCCGCGGCCGCGCCGACGACCGACAGCAGCGCCGCGACCAGCCCACCGCGCATCATGGCCGGTGTGATCGCCCCGACGATCGGGAGAGAGGCCGTCGCGGCGACGGGAACGGAAACAGGAACGGAAGGGGTCGGCCGGGTCACCGGCGCTGTCCGATGATGAGCGGGGCGGTGCGTGCCGCGTCTGTGATGCCGCCTGGCTTCCGCCCCGCTCACCGCGCCGGAAAGGAGAAGCGCGAGCAGCGCCATCATCAAGGGTCGTCCGATGGCTACCATACGGGGCACGTTCCTGTGGCGGTCGCGCCGCAGGGCGCGGGCGAGAGGCGGACGAGGCGCGCACCACGACTGCGCGGACGACGGTCGCACGGCGCTTCCTTCATCATAGGGTCACTCTGGGATGTTTTCGGCGCCCTGTGCAACTCGCGTCCGGCAGCCGCGCCCGGGAGGAAGCCCGACCCACCATCGCGGCGCGTGGCGCGGGCAAGGGCCATGGAGTGGTGCACCCCGCGGTCCGCCGTTGCCCCGCTCGCTCGGTGCACCTACACCGCTGGAAAGGAGACGCTCACGTGACCGCACGCCGATGGACCTTCGCCGCGCCGCTGCTCGCGGCCGGGTCGCTCGCCGCCTGCTCGGCGCAGCCGAGCGCACCGGTAGCGGGAGACGCCTATGTCCGGCTCGCGGCGGTGCCGGGGCGGCCGGCGGCGGGCTATTTCCTGCTCCACGGTGGCGCGAAGGATAGCACGCTGGTGCAGGTCGAGGCGCCGGGCGGCGCGCGCGCCGAGCTCCACACCAGCCGGATGACCGGCAACGGCATGGCGACGATGGACTCGCTGCCGAGCGTGCGCGTGCCCGCGCGCGGCAGCGTCGCCTTCGCACCCGGCGCGCAGCACGTCATGCTGTTCGGCCTGCCCGCCAGCGTCGCGCCCGGCGGCACGCTGCCGCTGACGCTTCGCTTCGCCGACGGCAGCGCGGTGCGCGCCGACGCGCGCGTGATCGCGGCGGGCGATGCCGTGCCGGAGTGAGCCGCGGTGCGCGGTGCGGCGGAGTTGGCGAGGGCGGCCGCGGCATCGTCCGCCGGGGCACGAAACGGGGCGGAGCGCGCCTCCCTTTCTCCGCCTCGCCCGTTTGACCCGCACATGACCCGCCCGCTCACCCCCGGCGAGATCGATCTCGCGCGCTCGGTCTACGGCGACGCGATCGATTTTGCGCCGGTGCGGCTGGCGCGTCGGAAATGGGCGTTCTTCCAGCCGCGCGACGTGGTGATGGCACCGCGCGGCACGATCCACTTCCACCCCGCGGGCGAGCTGTGGCGCGAGGATTTCGCCGCCGCGCCGCTGGGGCTGCAGGGGTTGTTCGTCCACGAGCTGTGCCACGTCTGGCAGCACCAGCGCGGCGTGTGCCTGCCGCTCGCGCGCCATCCGTTCTGCCGCTACCATTACACCATCCACCCCGGCTGGCCGCTCGAGCGCTACGGGCTGGAGCAGCAGGCCGAGATCGTCCGCCACGCCTTCCTGCTGCGCCGCGGCGCCACCGTCGCGGGCGCACCCGAGCTGGCGCGCTACGAGACGATCCTGCCATTCGGCACGGGGTGAAGGGGCAAGCGCAATTCCTCCCCGCTCGTGGGGAGGGGGACCATCGCGGAGCGATGGTGGAGGGGGGCTTCCGCAGGCGCCGCGCTGAGTTATTGCACTGGCGATTGTCCCGCCCGCGGAGAGCCCCCTCCACCACCGGCCTGCGGCCGGCGGTCCCCCTCCCCGCCATGCGGGGAGGATTTGCCAGCACCCCCGCCCCCCTCCCCACCGCGGGTCACCCGTCGCTTGTGACCGCGCCCGACCCCCGCCTACATGCGAGCCGATCGCAAGAACCGACACGGGGGACCATCCGTATGACATCTCACGCGCGCGCGCTCGGCGTCGCGCTGCTCGCCGGCGCGTGCCTCGCCGCCGCGCCGGCCCGCGCCGGCGAGGGCATGTTCTCGCGGCTCTACACCACCGATCTCACGCCCAGGGGCCATGTCGAGGTCGAGCAGGTGGTGCGCGAGCGCGCCGGCCGCCGCTTCGGCCATTATGACGCCACCGATTTCCGCAGCGAGCTGGAAGTCGGCGTCACCGACGATCTCCAGGCCTCGCTCTACGTCAACTCGAACCGGATGCACGCCACCGGCGCGCCCGACGACGACGACCCGAGCGCCGACACCGGCTTCACGCGCCACCGTTTCGCGCCGCAGAGCGTCTCGGCCGAGTTCGTCTATCGCGCGCTCAGCCCGTACAAGAACAAGGGCGGCTGGGGGCTCGCGCTCTACATCGAGCCCGAGTACGACTTCCACGATCTCCACAACGGGCTGCGCTACGCGCCGGGCACGTTCGAGCTGGAGACGCGCGCGATCGTGCAGAAGAACTTCGCCGAGGACCGCGTGATCGTCGCGTACAACCTCGTGCTCGAGGCCGAGTCGATCCGCTTCGCCGGGCGCGACGACACGAACAGCGAGCTCGACTGGAACAACGAGCTGGGCGTCACCGCGCGCGTCGCGCCCAAGGTCTACCTCGGGCTCGAGGGGCGCAACCACAACGAATACGGCAATTTCATCCACCACGAGCATTCGGTCTACTGGGTCGGGCCGACGCTCCACTTTGCCGGGCAGCACGGCTGGGCGACACTCGGCTGGCTGCACCAGGTCGCGGGCGATCCCGGCTATGACGAGGACGGTCGCGACATCGGCCGCCACCTCTTCCTGCGCAGCCACGAGCGCGACGAGGTGACGCTCAAATACGGCATCCCCTTCTGAGGCCCGCTCGGATGCGCTGCCGCTTCGTCCTGCTCGCCGCCGCGCCGGTGCTGGCGAGCCCGGCCTGGGCGACCACCTACATGACGGTCGACCAGGCCAAGGCCGCGCTCTTCCCCGGCGTGGCGCTGGTGCGCGACGACCGTGAGCTCACCGACGCGCAGGCGGCGGCGATCCGCGCGCGCTCGGGGGTGAGCGTCCACGCGCGCACGGTGCACAGCTGGCGCGCCCGACGGGGCGCGGCTGATCGTCGACCAGGTGCTGGGCAAGCACGAGAACATCACGCTCGCGCTCGCGCTCGACCCCGCCGGCGCGGTGCGCGCGCTCGAGATCCTCGACTATCGCGAGAGTTACGGAGGAAAGGTGCGCGACCCGGCGTGGCGCGCGCAGTTCACTGGCAAGCGCGACGGCGCGCCGCTCGCGCTGGGGCAGGACATTCGCAACAACTCGGGCGGTACGCTCTCGGCGCGCCACGTCGCCGACGGCGTGCGCCGCCTGCTCGCCACCGACCGGATCGTCTTTGCGCCGCATTGAGCGCGCCCGTCCGCTGCTCGGCACGCTCGTCGCGGTGCGTGCAGAGGGGACGGGCGAGCTGGAGCGCGCGGTCGAGTCCGCCTTCGCCGCGATCACCGAGGTGGAGACGCGGCTCAGCGCCTTTCGCGACGACAGCGACCTCGCCGCGGTGGCGCGGCTCGGCGCGGGCGAGCGCGTGCCGGTCGATCCGCTCACCGCGCGCTGCCTGTGGCTCGCGCTGGCGCTGGCGCGCGCGAGCGACGGCGCGTTCGACCCGGTCGTACCCGCGCCGGCGGGGGCGCCGCGCGCGGCGTCGTGGCGCGACCTCCACCTGGCGCGCGGCGCGGTGGCGGTGGCGCGGCCGCTGCGGCTCGACCTCGGCGGGATCGCCAAGGGCTTCGCGGTCGATCGCGCGATCGCCGCGCTGCGCCGCGCCGGCGTGGCGGCGGCCACGGTCAACGCCGGCGGCGACCTGCGCAGCTACGGGTCGGACGAGTGGGTCGCGCTCGCGCCGCGCCACGCCGCGCCGCCGGTCGCGGTGCTGATCGCCGACGGCGCGCTCGCCAGCAGCGACGTCGCCGCCGCGACCGCGGACCGCGGCGCGCCGCAGCACCGCGACCCTACGAGCGGCGCGCCGCTGCCTCGCGGTTTCGCCAGCGTCGCCGCGCCGCGCTGCGCCGTGGCGGACGCGCTGACGAAGGTGGTGCTGGCCCGCGGCACCGCGGCGGGTCCGCTGGTGGCGCGGCTGCGCGCGCGCGCCTTCCTCCACCGCCCCGGCCGCGCGTGGCAGGAGATCGTGGCGTGACGCGCGGGCTGCGCCGGGTCGCGCAGGCAGTGCTGCTGAGCGTGTGGGCGAGCGGCGCGGCGTGGCTGGTGCTGCACCATTGGGGCCAGCGCGCCGGCGAGTTCGGACCCGAGCCGAGCGCCGCCGAGCCCTGGGCGCTGCGCGTGCACGGCGTGGCGGCGACCGCGACGGTGGCGCTGCTGGGGCTGCTCTACGGCCTCCACGTCGCACCGGGCTGGCGCGCGCGGCGGCGGCGCTGGTCGGGCGGTGCGCTGTTCGGCACCGGGGTCGCGCTCGCGCTCAGCGGCGACCTGCTCTATTATCTCGCCGACGAGGACTCGCGCGCGGCGGTGGCGCTGGCGCACTGGGCGGTCGGGCTGGCCGCGCTGCCGCTCTTCCTGGCGCATCGGCGGCGGCGGGGATGAGGTTCGTGCGGCGGCACGGAAGCCGCGCGATCGCGCCCGGCGTCCTCCTGGATGCGGCGACCGGAGAAGCTGTTCGCCCCCCGTTCGTACTGAGGAGCCGCTGAGCCCGTCGAAGCGGCGTCTCGAAGCACCCCGCCGCTACCGGCAAGCGTGGTTCAAGACGAGGCTTCAGCAAGCTCAGCCGCTCCTCGGCGCAAACGGCACGGGGCAAGCGGGTATGTCGTCTCCGGCATCACGTGCCGCGCTCGCCCGCCTCATGCCCGAGCGTCACGTCGCCATCGCAACATACCGCCCCCTCACCGCAGCAGCACCAGCTCCTCCGCCATGGTCGGGTGGAGCGCCACGGTGGCGTCGAACTGCGCCTTGGTCAGCCCCGCCTTCACCGCCACCGCGGCGGCCTGGATGATCTCGGGCACGTCCGGCCCGATCATGTGGATGCCGACGACGCGGTCGGTCTCGCCGTCGCACACCATCTTGTAGAGCGCGCGCTCGTCGCGCCCCGCCAGCACGTTCTTCATCGGGCGGAAGTCCGACGAATAGACCTTCACCGAGCCGAGCTGCTGCCGCGCCTGGCTCTCGGTCAGCCCCACGCCCGCGATCGGGGGGTGGCTGAACACCGCCGAGGGGACGCAGTCGTAGTCGACCCGCGTGTCCTTGCCGCCGTACATCCGGTCGGCGAAGGCCTGACCCTCGCGGATCGCGATCGGCGTGAGCTGGATGCGGTTGGTCACGTCGCCCACCGCGAAGATCGAGGGGCAGGTCGAGCGATTGTCGTCGTCGACCTTCACCGCGCCCTGCTCGTCGAGCTCGACGCCCGCGCTCTCCAGCCCCAGCCCGGCAGTGTTGGGACGGCGCCCGGTGGCGAACATGACGAGGTCGACGATCGCGGGCTCGTGCCCGCTCATGCTGACCTTGAGACAGCCGTCGTCCATCTTCTCGATCCCCTCGAAGGTGGCGTCGAAGCGGAACTCCAGCCCCTTCGTCATGCTGATCTGGAGCAGCCGGTCGCGGATCTGCAGGTCGTAGCCGCGCAGGATCTCCTTGGTGCGGTTCATCAGGATGACGTGCGCACCGAACTGGTGGAAGATGCCCGCGAACTCGTTGGCGATATAGCCCGCGCCCGCGATCAGCACGCGCCTGGGCACCGAATCGAGGTGGAACGCCTCGTTGGAGGTGATGCCGTGCTCGTGGCCGGGGCAGGAGGGCACCGCGGGATGCGCGCCGACCGCGATCAGGATCGTCTTCGCCGTGCGCGTGGTGCCGTCGCCGAGCGTCACCTCGTTGGGGCCGGAGACGGTGGCGCGCTGGTGGATGATCTCGGCGCCCGCGTTCTCCAGCGTGTGGGTATAGGCGCCGTTGATACGATCCACCTCGCGCAGCACGTTGTCGCGCAGCCGCTGCCAGTCGAACGCGCAGTCGCTCGGCACGTCCCAGCCGAAGTGGCGCGCGTCGCGCAGGTCCTCGGCGAAATGCGCGCCGTAGACGAGCAGCTTCTTGGGCACGCAGCCGCGGATCACGCAGGTACCGCCGACGCGATATTCCTCCGCCACCGCGACCCTGGCGCCGTGCGCGGCGGCGACGCGCGCCGCGCGCGTGCCGCCCGAGCCGGCGCCGATGACGAAGAGGTCGTAATCGTAGTCGGGCATAAGCGGGCGGCTCCGTGGACGCGGGAGAACGTGTGCGCGCGCCGGGGCGTCGAGACGGCGCGCTGCGGTCCCGGCGCTGCTAAACGCCGGCCCCACCAAGCTCAACCGTGCTCCTGCGCACGCAGGAGCCCAAGATTACGGAACGAGATGCTCGCGGCTCCGGCCTCCTGCGTGTGCAGGAGCACATCAGCGATCCGATAACCATCCGCCGAGCTTGATGCGCGTCAGATGGGGTCGCGCGCCGGCTGGGGAAAGGGGGCGCGCTCAGCACATCCCCGGGCTGAGCAGCTCGCTGAGCTCGCGTTGCAGCCGCGCCATGGTGAAGGGCTTGCCGATGAAGCGGTCGGCGGCGCGGGTCTCGAGATGGTCGTCGCCGACGAAGCCCGACATCACGATCGTGCGCGCGTCCGGCAGCAGCGCGAGCACGCGACGCACCAGCCCGAAGCCGTCGATCGTGCCGGGCATGCGCACGTCGGTGAGCAGCACGTCGAAATGCACCCCCTCGCTGATCATGTCATAGGCCTCGTCGCCCGAGGCAGCGGTGTGGACGCTGTAGCCGGTGCTCTGGAGTTGCTCGCACACGGTGCTGCGCACCAGCGGCTCGTCGTCCACCACCAGGATCACTGGCGTGCGCTGGTCATCAGACATCCCGTGCAAAGTCCCGTGCGACACCGTTCATCGTATAAAGTCATCCACTCGACGATGTCTTGCCGCTGGCTCGACGCGTGTCAAGTCGGGACAGGAGCGCTGCCGCTCCGAACTTGACGCGACGGTAATTTACAAGCGCGGGTGTGGCGCGGAGTCCGCAGTTCTGACGGCGGCGGACGTGGGTGGGGCCGCTGGCGTGGGGCGGCCGCGGCGGAGACCGAGGGCTTGGGGGTGCGCAGCCGATGTGAGTGACTCGGGGATGCGTCGTCGCCCGCACCTCGTCATCCCTGCGCAGGCACGAATCCAGACGCGCGGACCTGGCGATAGAGCCGAGACGTCAGCGCGTCTGGACCCCTGCCGCCGCGGGGATGACGGGAATAGGTGAGGCAGCGGAGCGAAGGGCACGGACGCGCGAGCCTCTGCCAGGCGCTCGCCCGCGATATGTCGTGATCCGGAGCGGAGCGCCGGCCACGCCCGCCGCCGCCGCCGCTCCCCTGCCGGCTCACCCCGGCATCACGCCGCGGCGGGCTGCTTCGACTTGATCACCGCGAGCAGCTCGTCGAACGACTTGGAGAAGCTCGCCACGCCCTCGTCGACCAGCTCCTTGGTCACCGCGTCGAGGTCGAGACCGAGCCGCGCCTGCTCCGCGATCACGTGGCGCGCGTCCTCGACGTCCCGCTGGAGCGTCGGCGCCACCGTGCCATGGTCGCGAAAGGCGTCCATCGTCTTGGGTGGCATGGTGTTGACCGTGTCGGGCCCGATCAGCTGGTCGACGTAGAGCGTGTCGGGATAGTCCGGGTTCTTGGTACCGGTCGAGGCCCAGAGCAGCCGCTGCGGGCGCGCGCCCTTCGCCGCCAGCGTCTGCCAGCGGTCGGAGGCGATGAACTCCTCGTACCAGGCATAAGCCAGCTTCGCGTTGGCGATCGCGACCTTGCCCTTGAGCGCCTTGGCCTCCTCGCCGCCGACCCCCGCATCGATCTTGTCGTCGATCTTGCTGTCGATGCGGCTGACGAAGAAACTGGCGACGCTGGCGATCTTGTCGATCGACAGGCCCTTGCTCACGCGCTCCTCGAGCCCCTCGACATAGGCGTGCGCGACCTGCTTGTACGCCTCGACGCCGAACAGCAGCGTCACGTTGACGTTGATGCCCTTGGCGATCGTGTCGCGGATCGCGCGGACGCCGTCGTCGGTGCCGGGAATCTTGATCATCAGATTGGGGCGGTCGACCGCCTCCCACAGCCGCTCGGCCTCCTCGGCGGTCTCGGGGCCCCTGAGCGCGAGATAGGGCGAGACCTCGAGGCTGACGTAGCCGTCCGCCGCGTTCAGCCGCTGGTAGACCGGCAGCAGCGTGTCGCACGCCGCCTGGATGTCCTTGATCGCCTGCGCCTCGTAGCGCGCCATCGGCTCGGCGCCGGGGTTGGCGCGATCGAACGCGGCGAAGCCCTCGTCATAGGCGTCGCCCGCGCCCATCGCCTTCTCGAAGATCGTCGGGTTGGAGGTGACGCCGGTCAGGCCGTCCTCGTCGACCAGCTTCTGCAGCCCGCCCTGCGCGAGGAACTTGCGGTCGACGAAGTCGAGCCACACCGCGGTGCCCGCCTTGCTGAGGTCCTGTAGCTTGCTCATTCGCCTTCCTCCATCTCGTCGCGCGTCCCGCCGATATAGGGGCGGCGGGGGCGTAGAATAAGCCTGTGCGGGGCGCGGGGCTTCTATCGCCGCGGTGAGCGCCCGCGCCGCCCTCCCGCCCTCTCGTCATTCCATTCTCACGTCATCCCCGCCTGCGCGGGGATGACGGACGTGCGCGGTCGCCGGCACGACGACCGCCCGCTCGCCGCCCTTGCGGACTACCGCCCCATCGCCTCCTTGGCGACCTTGACGACATTCTCGACGGTGAAGCCGTACTTGTCCTGCAGCTTCGCCAGCGGGGCCGAGGCGCCGAAGGTCGACATGGTGATCTGCCGCCCCTCGAACCCGACATAGCGGTCCCAGCCGAGCGAGCCCGCCATCTCGATCGCGACGCGCGCGGTCACCGCCTTGGGGAGCACGCTCTCCTTGTAGGCGGCGTCCTGGCGCTCGTAGCGGAACCAGCTCGGCATCGAGACGACGCGCGCCTTCACGCCCTCGCCGACGAGCTGCTCATAGGCCGCCACCGCGAGCCCCACTTCCGAGCCGGTCGCGATCAGGATCACGTCGGGCACGCCGCCCTCGGCCGCGTCGGCCAGCACATAGGCGCCCTGCTCGACCCCGTCCGCGCTCGCGTACTTCGAGCGGTCGAGCGTCGGCAGCGCCTGGCGCGACAGCACCAGCGCGGTCGGGTGGTCGGCGGACTTCATCACCGCGCGCCACGCCGCCGCCACCTCGTTGGCGTCGCCCGGGCGGATCGTGTCGAGCCCCGGGATCGCGCGCATCGTCGCGAGATGCTCGATCGGCTGGTGGGTCGGCCCGTCCTCGCCGACGCCGATCGAATCGTGCGTGAAGACGTAGACCGCGCCGATCTCCATGATCGCCGCCAGCCGCACCGGCGCGCGCATGTAATCGAGGAACACCAGGAAGGTGGAGCCGTAGGCGCGCAGGTGCGACAGCGCCATGCCGTTGACCACCGCGCCCATCGCATGCTCGCGCACGCCGAAGTGGAAGTTGGTGCCGCCGTAATTGCCCGGCTCGAACGAGGGCGCACCCTTGATGTCGGTCTTGGTCGAGGGGGCGAGGTCGGCCGAGCCGCCGACCAGCCACGGCACCTTCTTGACGATCGCGTTGAGCACCTTGCCGCCCGCGTCGCGGCTCGCCACGCCCTTGGCGTCGGCGTCGAAGGTCGGGATCTCGCTGTCCCAGCCCTCGGGCAGCTGGTCCTTGAGCAGCAGGTCGAGCTCGCCCGCCTGCTCGGGGAACTCGGCGCGATAGCGGTCGAACAGCGCGACCCACTCGTCGCGCGCCTTGCCGCCGCGTGACGCCACCGCCTCGCCGAACGCCTCCTTGACGCCCGCGGGGACGTAGAAGTCCTTGTCGACCGGCCAGCCATAGGCCTCCTTGGTCTTGGCGACATTCTCGGCGCCGAGCGGCTCGCCGTGCGCCTTCTCGGTGCCGGCGCGCGGGCTGCCCCAGCCGATCACCGAGTGGACGACGATGAAGGTCGGCCGGTCGTCGGTCTTCTTGAACGTCTCGATCGCGGCCGACAAAGCGCCGACGTCATTGGCGTCGTCGACATGGATCACGTTCCAGCCATAGGCCTGGAAGCGCGCGCCGACGTCCTCGTCGAACGCCAGATCGGTGCCGCCCTCGATCGAGATATGGTTGCTGTCGTAGATCCAGCACAGGTTGCTGAGCCTGAGATGCCCGGCGAGGCTCGCCGCCTCGGCCGCGACGCCCTCCATCATGTCGCCGTCGCCGCACAGCGCGTAGACGTCATGCGAGAACAGGTCGTAGCCCGGACGGTTGTAGCGCGCCGCGAGCCAGCGCTCGGCGATCGCCATGCCGACCGAGTTGCCGCAACCGGCGCCGAGCGGGCCGGTGGTGGTCTCCACCCCGGTGGTGTGGCGATACTCGGGGTGGCCCGGCGTCTTGGAGCTGAGCTGGCGGAACTGCTCGATGTCGGTCAGGCTGATCGCGGGCTGGCCGGTCTTGTTGCCCTCCGCATCGATCTCCTCGACCCCGGCGAGATACAGCAGGGAGTAGAGCAGCATCGAGGCGTGGCCGACCGACAGCACGAAGCGGTCGCGGTTGGGCCAGTCGGCGTGGCGCGGATCGTAGCGGAGGAACTTGGTCCAGAGCGTCCAGCCCACCGGGGCGAGCGCCATCGGCGTGCCGGGGTGGCCCGAGTTGGCCTTCTGCACCGCGTCCATCGACAGCGTGCGGATCGTGTCGATCTGGAGCCGCTCGGGGCTGCCGTCCTCATGGACGTCCGCGTTGATGGTAGCGGTATCAGTCATGTCAGCCCCTCGCCTCGTCTAGTCGCAACAGGTTCGATCGCACCGTGAGAATATAGGCGCGCGCCGGGCACGTCACCGCCCCGGACCTCGCGCACTCGAACGCACCGGCGCACCGCCGGTTGCCCGATTCACCGCATCCTTAACGCCTCGGCGCGGCGCGTTCCAGTCGCGTAACGACGCCGTCCCGCGCCACGTAGGCGGCGTCGACCTCGTCGAGGAACAGCCCGTGCCCCATCACGCCGGGGGTGGCGTCGAGCGCGCGGGCGAGGTCGCGCGGCTCAGGGAAGGCGGCGAAGCGCGCGTCGAGGATGAGGTTGCCGTTGTCGGTGAGCGAGTCGCGCGGGGTGACGGCGGCGCCCAGCGCGGCGAGCCGCGCGGCGACGAAGGCGCGCGCGAAGGGGATCACCTCGACCGGCAGCTTGGCGGCGCCGATCGCGGCGACCTGCTTGGCGCCGTCCGCGATCACCACCATCCGCGCCGAGGCGGCGGCGACGATCTTCTCGCGCAGCAGCGCGCCGCCCGCGCCCTTGATGGCGTAGAAGCGCGGGTCGAGCTCGTCGGCGCCGTCGACGGTGAGATCGACGTGCGCGACCTCGGCGAAGTCGTCGACCGCGATGCCCGCGGCGCGCGCCCGCTCGGCGCTGGCGAGGCTGGTGGCGACGGCGCGGATCGCGAGCCCGTCACGAACGCGCGCGGCGAGCGCGTCGATGAAATAGGCGACGGTGGAGCCGGTGCCGAGCCCGACGCGCTGGCCGGGGGTGACCTCGGCGACGGCGGCTTCGGCGGCGAGGCGTTTGTCGTTAGCTTCGTTTGCCATTTGATCGTGACCTACTCGAAACCCGCCGACAGCACGAGCTTCGGTGGGACATACATTTGTTTGTTACAAAGCCCCATAATCCGATCTGGATCAAAAAATTCGCTCGTCGCATGTTGGCGATTGACGGTGGGCGGCGGTCACGTACCATCCACACAGATCATTGCGCGAGCCTCCAATGCAGCTAATCAAAAAAGTAGAAGTAAACTACTTGCGATCGCTTTACAGCCTCAATCTTGACGACGTTGGCGATCTAAACGTTGTTTTCGGCAGAAACGATAGCGGCAAGTCAAACTTTTTACGAGCATTAAACCTATTTTTCAATGATGTGACTGACACTCAGCATGAATTTGATTTTTCAATAGAGATATCAGACGAGCGCAAGAAGGTTGCAAGGGAGGCGAAGGGGAGACAGTTTATATGGATAAAGGTCACCTTTAATGTTCCGCCGAATTATCAATCTGCGCTGGGCGATGAGATCGCTGTAAAAAGGCAGTGGAACCGAGATGGTGACATGAACGAGACCGTCTTCCCATCATCCTCAAGCCCAGGAAGGCAGGCAAGACTTACTAGGTTTCTTAATGACATAGATTACACCTACATTCCTGCCATCAAGGATATTAACGTCTACGCAGATTTGATCGAAAGGATGTACGGCGCAGCGGCGGATACCGGCGTTCTGAAAGATGCAACTGACACCTTTGTGGACGCCATAGGAGAGAAGACAAATTCGCTGTCAAGCCAGCTTGCTTTGTTATTCGGCACTAGTGCGAGCCTCGCTCCCCCAACGGAGATGAAGCGTCTGTTTCGAAATTTAGACTTTTCATATGGCGATGATAAACACTCTCTTTTGAGGCAAAAGGGAGATGGTATCAAAGCTAGGCACTTGCCCGAACTTTTACGCTTTATCAATGAAACCGAAGAGCGTGCGAAGCGCTTCATTTGGGGGTTTGAAGAGCCAGAAAATTCGCTAGATCTAAATGCCGCAGAGCTCGAAGCACAACGTTTTGCATCTTTTGCAGAGCGTTCAGACACTCAAATCTTTATAACCAGCCACTCGCCTGCCTTCTACCTGTCAGAAACATCCTCATCATCAGAAATCCGCCGTTACTTCATAACAAAACAAGGCATAAACGAAAGCGGTGTCGTAAACCCATCAAACGCAGCTTCCAAGATTGATCTTCTTGAAGATGCCGAAGCAAAGATGGAAAAAGCAGGACTTCTTCAACTACCGTTCATAATCCGTCTTATCAAAGAACAGCGAAATGAAATAGAAAAACATAGGGAAGCTGCCGGGAAGCTAAACGTGAAGTTGTCGTCCCTGCAAAAGCCTACTATTTTTGTAGAAGGGAAGTTTGATGTTGAAGCTTTACGCGAAGCGCTTTCACGATCGGGCCACGCAGAAGATGTGTCGGTAAAGCAGCTAGGCGGCACGCCCTCATCAATCGGAGGTATCTTGAATGCTGTTTTGCAGCAAGGAGGTCTGTCATCATCTGCTCCGACTATTTTTCTCTTTGACAATGACAAACCTGGCCGGGCAGCCTTCTCAAAACTTTCTAGCAACCTAAATCGACAAGCGCCGACCGCGCTAGGAAGCCGACAAGCTGCTTGGTGCCTGCCCTTCTCTGACGATTTCAAGGAATTTTTAGCGAACCATCAGATCCAAGACGAACAAGCCTTTTTTACACTTGAGTTTCTATTCCCAAGCCAGGCAGCGACCGATCTATGTCTTAATCTGGCCGAGGAAAATCATGATCGCGTCGATTCAAGCTGGTGGAATACTATTAACGGACAGTACTTTGGACCACTAAAGCAGGAAATCTTTTTGAAGCTGCGCGACGCAGAGCGGGGAACGCCTGCATGGCTTTTTGGCCGAGGCGTTCCTGAAGGGATCAAAGGGCGATTCCTTAAGAAGGCAACTCAAAATCTGTCGACTTCAGCAATCGATGAGGTCACCAAAAAGGTGATTGAGACTTTGCAAAGCCTCTGAGTACAAGCTAATCAGGAGCTCAGAAGCTTTACCCCCGCCCCTTCAACCCACCGAAGAACGCCGTCGCCACGCGCGTCACCGCGTCCCCGATCTCCTGCTCGCGCGTGCGCTGGCCACCACCGGCGCCCGCCGCCGCGGCCCCCGCGCCCGCACCCTGCGCCTCCCCCGCGCCGCCCGCCGGCGCCGCGCTCCTCACGGCCTTCTCCGCCGCCTTGGCCGCGACCGCGCTCGCGGCCATGCCCGCCACCGCGGTCAGCGCGCTCGCGATCGCCTGCTGGCCCGCGGGCGACTGGGCGCGCTCGATCCACGCCTCGCCCTGGCGGCGCAGCTCCTTGGGCAGCTTCACGCCGAACAGCTCCTTGGGCAGCTTCGCCGACCGGCCCGCGCTCTTGCCCGCGTCCTTGC
Source organism: Sphingomonas sp. BK069 (assembly GCF_014193405.1). Lineage (NCBI taxonomy): Bacteria > Pseudomonadati > Pseudomonadota > Alphaproteobacteria > Sphingomonadales > Sphingomonadaceae > Sphingomonas > Sphingomonas sp. BK069. The sequence goes on from NZ_JACHZH010000002.1 coordinate 546,851, forward strand.
CGGCGCCCGCGCCCCCGCCCGACCCCTTGCCGTCCGCACCCTTCTTCTTGCCCATGCGCACCTCCTGTGTGCCATAGAGGTAAGACACGCGCGCGGGCGATCAACCCTCGGCGCGCGCGGCCTCGCGGCGCTGGCGCACATAGGCGCGATAGGCGGGATCGTCCTGCCACGCGCCGGGCAGCTCCCATCTGATCACCTGGGTGGTGTGGCTCGTCATCGGCAGGCCGTCGCGCCCCACCGCCGGGGTGAAGCGCGCGCGCAGCCGCGCGGCGTCGCAGCCGGCCTTGTCGAGCGCCTCGCTGCCGCTCGGGATCACGGTGCGGCACTCGCTGACACGGCCGTCGGTGGCGATCGTCCACACTTGCGCCGAGGTGCCGAGCTCGCCGCGCGCCACCGCCGCCTTGGCGTAATCCTCGGGGCCGATGAAGCGCGTCGGGCTGCCGCGCGACTGCGCCTCGGTCGCCACCGCCGCGCGCTCGCCCGGGGCGATGCCCCAGCCGCGCGCGATATCGTCGTTGCAGCGCGCCAGCGCGGCGAGCGCGCGCGCGGTGCCGACCAGCGACACCGCCAGCGCGGGCTCGCTCGAGGGGGTGAGCGTCAGCACCGCGCGCTCGGGCAGATCGGCGAACAGCGCGGGGTTGGTCCAGCCGCGCAGCGTGCGGAGCTTGTCGCCGGTGCCGTTGAATGCCTCGTAGACGGTCTGGTCGCCGCGCCCCTCCACCGCGATCGTGAGCACGCCGCGGCGTAGCCCGCGCTGGCCGAGGCGGCGCTGCACGCTGAGCTCGACGCGGTCGCTGAACGGCAGCGAGCGCCACGCCACGATCACGGGCGCGTCCGCCGCGCCGAAGGCGCGCGCCATCGCGCAGCCGCGCTCGCCGTAATTGACCACCCATTTGCCCTGCGGTGCGAGCGGGGCGGGGGCGAGCGGGGCGGGGTCGGGCGGCGCCGCGGCAGCGAGCGCGAGCGCGCTCCCCAGCAACGCCGCGCCGGCCAGCGCGCGCGCCGCCGTCGCCCCGCGCCGCTCAGCTCGCCCGCGCGCCCGCCCGCTCCGCCGCTCAGCCTGCCGCATCGCTTGCTCCCGTGCCGGCGCGTGCCCGTGCGCGCCTTGTCGCCCGCAGCCTAGCGTCCCACATCGCGCGGGCAAGCGCCCGGCGCTGGACCTGCCCGAACAAATCTGGAACAAACAACCGCATGGCCCTTACCACCCTCTCCGTCCGCGGCGCGCGCGAGCACAATCTCAAGGACGTGTCGGTCGACATCCCGCGCGACACGCTCACCGTGATCACGGGGCTGTCGGGCTCGGGCAAGTCGAGCCTGGCGTTCGACACGATCTACGCCGAGGGCCAGCGCCGCTACGTCGAGTCGCTGTCGGCCTATGCGCGCCAGTTCCTCGAGCTGATGCAGAAGCCCGACGTCGACCATATCGAGGGGCTCTCCCCCGCGATCTCGATCGAGCAGAAGACGACCAGCCGCAACCCGCGCTCGACCGTCGCCACCGTCACCGAGATCTACGATTACATGCGGCTGCTGTGGGCGCGCGTCGGCGTGCCCTACTCGCCCGTCACCGGGCTGCCGATCGCGGCGCAGACGGTCAGCCAGATGGTCGATCGCGTGATGGCGCTGCCCGAGGGGACGCGGCTGTACCTGCTCGCGCCGGTCGTGCGCGGGCGCAAGGGCGAGTATCGCAAGGAGCTGGCCGAGTGGCAGAAAGCGGGCTTCACGCGCGTCCGCATCGACGGCGCGGTGCATGAGATCGACGAGGCCCCCGCGCTCGACAAGAAGTACAAGCACGACATCGAGGTGGTGGTCGATCGCCTGGTGGTGCGCGAGGACGTCGCGACGCGGCTCGCCGACAGTTTCGAGACCGCGCTCAAGCTCGCCGACGGGCTCGCCTATGTCGACCCGGCCGATCCTGTGGAGCCGCGCACCCCCGAGAGCGTCGTGCTGGGCGACCACGCGCCGCCGGGGCGGATCGTCTTCTCCGAGAAGTTCGCCTGCCCGGTCAGCGGCTTCACCATCGCCGAGATCGAGCCGCGCCTCTTCTCGTTCAACGCCCCGCAGGGCGCCTGCCCGGCGTGCGACGGGCTCGGCGAGAAACTGGTGTTCGACGAGGACCTGATCGTCCCCAACCACGAGCTCAGCATCAAGAAGGGCGCGGTGGTGCCCTGGGCCAAGAGCAACCCGCCCTCGCCTTATTACATGCAGGTGATGGCGAGCCTGGCGCGCGAGTTCGGCTTCTCGCTCGACACGCCCTGGGGCGAGCTCCACCCCGAAGTGGCGGACAAGATCCTCTACGGCACGGAAGGCCAGCCGGTGACGCTGACCTTCATCGACGGCAAGAAGAGCTACGACGTCAAGAAGCCGTTCGAGGGCGTGATCGGCAACCTCAACCGCCGCATGCTCTCCACCGAGAGCGCGTGGATCAAGGAGGAGCTCGCCAAATACCAGTCGTCGCAGGCGTGCGAGACCTGCCACGGCGCGCGGCTGAAGCCCGAGGCGCTCGCGGTCAAGATCGCGGGCGAGGACATCAGCCACGCCACCCGGCTGAGCGTGGTCGACGCGCTCGCCTTCTTCACCGACCTGCCGAACCATCTCGGCGACCAGCAGCGCGCCATCGCCGAGCGCATCCTCAAGGAGATCATCGAGCGGCTCGGCTTCCTCAACAACGTCGGGCTCGACTATCTCAACCTCGACCGCACCTCGGGCACGCTCTCAGGGGGCGAGAGCCAGCGCATCCGCCTCGCCTCGCAGATCGGCAGCGGGCTCTCCGGCGTGCTGTACGTGCTCGACGAGCCCTCGATCGGGCTGCACCAGCGCGACAACGACATGCTGCTCGCCACGCTGCGCCGGCTGCGCGACCTCGGCAACACCGTGCTGGTGGTCGAGCATGACGAGGACGCGATCCGCACCGCCGACTATGTCATCGACATGGGGCCGGGCGCGGGCGTGCGCGGCGGCCAGGTGGTGGCGCAGGGCACCTTGCCCGAGCTGCTGGCGAGCGAGGGATCGGTCACCGCCGACTATCTCAACGGCGTGCGCGAGGTGCCGGTGCCGGCCAAGCGCCGCAAGGGCTCGGGCAAGAAGCTGACGGTGCACAACGCGCGCGCCAACAACCTCACCGGCGTCACCGCCTCGATCCCGCTCGGCACCTTCACCTGCGTGACCGGCGTGTCGGGCTCGGGCAAGTCGAGCTTCACCATCGACACCTTGTTCGCGGGGGCGGCGCGCCAGCTCAACGGCGCGCGCGTGCTGGCGGGCAAGCACGACAAGATCACCGGACTGCAGCATCTCGACAAGGTGATCGACATCGACCAGTCGCCGATCGGCCGCACCCCGCGCTCGAACCCGGCGACCTACACGGGCGCCTTCACCCAGATCCGCGATTGGTTCGCCGGGCTCCCTGAGTCACTCGCGCGCGGCTACAAGCCGGGGCGGTTCAGCTTCAACGTCAAGGGCGGGCGCTGCGAGGCATGCCAGGGCGACGGCGTGCTCAAGATCGAGATGCACTTCCTCCCCGACGTCTACGTCACCTGCGACGTGTGCCACGGCGCGCGCTACAACCGCGAGACGCTGGAGGTGAAGTTCAAGGGCCACTCGATCGCCGACGTGCTCGACATGACGGTGGAGGACGCCGCGGGCTTCTTCGCCAACGTGCCGCCGATCCGCGACAAGATGGCGATGCTGGTCGAGGTCGGGCTGGGTTACGTCAAGGTCGGCCAGCAGGCGACGACGCTCTCGGGCGGCGAGGCGCAGCGGGTCAAGCTCGCCAAGGAACTGTCGCGCCGCGCGACGGGGAACACGCTGTACATTCTCGACGAGCCGACGACGGGGCTGCACTTCGAGGACGTGCGCAAGCTGCTCGAGGTGCTCCACGCGCTGGTGGAGCAGGGCAACACCGTGGTGGTGATCGAGCACAACCTCGACGTGATCAAGACCGCCGACTGGATCATCGACCTGGGGCCCGAGGGCGGCGTCAAGGGCGGCGAGATCGTCGCAGAGGGCACGCCGGAGGCGGTGGTCAAGGAGAAGCGGAGCTATACCGGGCGGTATCTGGCGCCGCTGCTGCGGAAGCGCGGGGCGGGCGTGAAGGCGGAAGCTGAAGCGGCGGAGTGAGGCGTTTGCCCGAAATTTATCCAGTTCATTTCATTCACTTCGGCCCGATAACCTCTTGACGAGCACATTCGGTGATTTCATGCTTCTCCAATGAAAATCAATCAAGCGGTAAGCAGTACATTGCTGGTTGCTATAACAGAAGCAATTCAGGACGGACAACATTTACAATACGGGCTTATTGATTTTCCGAAAGGATGGGAAGAAAAGACATTAGTTGCCCTTTCGGACGAATTTCGCTCCGCATTGAATAAGTCACTAGACGGCTCGTCCTTTGAGGCGTTTGTCAAGGAAAGCCTTGAGTTTATACGCCTTGAGTCAGGCGTTCCATCGCCTAAGACGCCTATCCGCCTTACTGAGCTTACGTGTTTCAAAGATGCGCTCTCCACCGCTCGTATTATTGTCGCTAATCTTGAAAGGGTGCCAGCTCAATACAGGCTAATCACTCGCATATCTAAGGAGCTAGGTGAGCGGATAACCTGCTCAGGTGTAGACGTAAAACTGTCGGATCGACTTCGCGTTCTATCCTTTGACATGATACCAAAGTCATTTGTCTTGAAACACACAAATAGCAGAATCAACGCTTATCTTAACCGATATCACTCGGATAAAATTGAAGAACAATTTCAGGACAATGCATTGTATCTGGAATTTCGTACAACTGGCTATTTGGCACGTCGAAGAAGTTCAAGAGCAATTAGTGAGTTTTACGATGAGATTAGGGCGTTTTACGGAGCATGCATAGCAAACGGCATTTTCTATGAACACGGAGGATGGTCGGAGGAGATAACGCCTCTTCTTATAGGCAATAGCATACATAATGGCGTGGAGAGCTTCGCTTACGTGGAGCGTTGCGACGAGGATGTGGTCGCATGCGCCGCTCTCGAAACTTCCATGAAAACTGATCGTCAGCTTAAAAATGGAAATTCGCTTGAAGAGGTTCTTACACCGATAAAGGCTGTCTTTAACTCTGACAATCATGTTAAGCTTAAAACCGCTTCGACATGGGCGCTGCGAGCTCATCTAAGCAGGCGCGGTCTAGATAAGATTCTTGAGTCGGCTATTACGATTGAGGTCCTAATGGGCGACAGGGAGACAAGTGACCGCATCGGGCTTACTAAGCTTATCGCAAATAGGTGCGCTTACGCCTTAGGAAAAAGTAATAAGGAAAGAGAAGACCTTATCAAATTTTTTATTGAATTTTATAAGGTTAGATCTGAGGTAGTTCATAGTGGCCGAACAGTTCTAAACCATGATGAGCGCAAGATTGTTGACGAAGGACTTGAGCTCTCCATTAGGGTTCTGAAGCATGAGATTGAATTGTCAAGTGACACGCCGACCGTAGTTCGGGCGTAATCGTCATGAGCCAAGCCCCACTGCCTTCCTCAACGCGTCGTTGATCCGCCCCTGCCACCCCGGCCCATCGGCGCGGAAGCGCTCGACCACGTCGGGGTCGAGCCGCAGCGTCACCTGCTGCTTGGCGCGCGCGCGTTGCGGCGGTCGGCCGCGCACCACGCCGTTCGGGCCGAGATAGCCCGTCGCCGGCCGGATAACCTTGCCGGCGATCGAGAATTCGGCGATCTCGAACAGCTCGTCGGTCATCTCGGGCGCGTCATCCGCCGGGTCGAGCCAGCCGGGGTCCGTAGTGGGCACGTTCTCGCTCATTGGCCTTCCTCATCGAGATCACGCGGCGTCCATTCGCCGCCTCGGTCCACACCAGCGCCACCATGCGGCCGTCGAGCAGACCGTAGGTGGCGAAGCGGCGCTCCGGATAGGCGAAGCGGACGTCCTCGAACTCGACCACCGGACCGGCGAACACCGCGACCGCGTCCGCGAAGTCGAGACCGCGGCGTTCGAGCGTCCTCCGCCGCTTCTCCGGATCGAAGCTGATCTCCATCCCTACATTATGTAGCTACACAATCCCCGACAAGCCTCTGGCGCATCTTTCGACGACCCATCGCGGCGCCCGCTGTCCTACACCGTCCAACACCGCGCACCCTCGCCGCCTCCCCCAGCCGCAGCGAGCCGCGCCCATGACCGTCATGACCCCGATGGAAGGCATCACCGCCCCCGCCCGCCGGGCCGACAAGCCCCCCGCCCCCGACTCGCTCACCGACCCGCTCGCCGCCCCGTTCACCGCCTCGCGCCGCGCCGACGGCTGGTCCGCCGAGCGCCAGCGCGCCTTCCTCGAAGCCATCGCGGAAGGCCACGGCGTCGAGCGCGCCGCCGCGCGCGTCGGGCTCTCCGCCACCTCGGCCTTCGCCTTCCGCCGCTCGGCCAAGGGCAGCGCCTTCGCGCTCGGCTGGCGCGCCGCCACATTGGTCGCGCGCGAGGCGGTCGCCGAGACGCTGATGGTGCGCGCGCTCGAGGGCCAGACCGACAGCTATGTCCGCGCCGACGGCACCACCGTCACGCGCCACCGCCACGACAACCGGCTCGCGCTCGGGCTGCTCCACCGGCTCGACCGCCAGGTCGAGTCCGCGCCGGCGGCGGACGCGCAGGCGGCGCGGCTGGTCGCGCAGGAGTTCGACGCCTTCCTCGACTGCGTCGCGGCCGAGGGCGGCGCCGCGCGCGCCGGGCTGTTCCTGGCGCGGCGCAGCGGCGCGCTGCGCGATCTGCTCGGCGGCGCCGCCCCCGCCGATCCCGCCGCGGCCGACGCGGCCGCCGCCGCCGCTTCGCCCGACCCCGCTGCCGCCGACGCGCTCGCGCGCGAGCTCGCGCCGATCCTCGCGCTCGCCGCGGCGGACCGGTTCCAGCGCGTCGGCGCCGCGCGCGCCGTGGAGGTCGACGTCGCCGACCTCGACGCCGCGGCGCGTCACACGTGGAGCGCGGCGCAATGGGCGCGCGCCGAGGCGGCGGGGCTGGTGGTGCTCGCCCCGCCCGCCCCCGATCCGGCGCCGGCGGCGGACTCGCCCGAGGCGCAACATTCGCAACATTCGGGCGTGCCGGTGTGGTGGGACGAGGCGGCGCGCGACTGGCGCACGCGCTTCCCGCCGCCCTACGCCTTCGTCGGCGAGGAACAGGGGCTGCCGGGCGATCGCGCCTATGCGCGCGCGCTCACCCCGGCCGAGGCGCGCGCGATGGGGCCCAACCCCGATCGCTACGACGACGACGAATATGACGCCTTGTTCGACGCGCGCGACGCCTGGTTCACCGCGGCCGCCGCGCGCGCGGGCGTGCCGCCGCCCCCGACCGCGCGGAGCACGCGCGACGAGCAGGCCGCGGGCGCGTGGGACCGGCGCCGCGGCGGCGCGCCGCTCAGCGCGACGCAGGTCGAGCTGATCCGCCGCATCCGCGCGGCGGCGCGCACGCCGCCGACGCCGGAGGAGATCGATCCCGACAATTGGGGCAGCTACGAGGAGGGCATCGCCGAGGCGGACGCGCTGCTGGCGGAATGCGACGGTGAACCTTCGTGGCGACGCGACGTTGCCGGGGACGACCTGGATCAGATGGGAGTTGGTGACATGAGCATCTTCGGCGCGATCAAGAGCGCGATCTTCGGCGACAAGGGCCCGCTCGGCGGCCAGTTCGGCGGCCACAAGGAGGCACCCGCCACCCCGGCGACCCCGGCCACGCCGGCGACGCCGGGCACGTCGGCCGCGCCCGCCACGCCGGCTGCCCCCGCCGCACCGGCGGCGCCCGCGGCGCCCGCGGCGCCGGCCGCCGCGGTCGACGTCGAGCAGGTGCTCACCGCCACCGCGCAGGCGAAGGGCAACCCCGACCTCAACTGGCGCACCTCGATCGTCGACCTGATGAAGCTGCTCGACATCGACTCGAGCCTGTCCAACCGCAAGGAGCTCGCCACCGAGCTCGGCTATACCGGCCAGCTCGACGGCTCGGCCGAGATGAACATCTGGCTCCACCGCGCGGTGATGCGCGCGCTGGAGCAGAGCGGCGGCATCGTCCCCGACTCGCTGCGGGGGTGACGCCGAAGTCCTCCCCGCGCCGCGGGGAGGATCGGCTTAATCCCCGTCGAGCTCGGGATAGTGGCGGAAGATGCCCTCCTCGCTGAACGGCAGCCGCCGCTCGCTGGTGAGATAGGCGTTCACCCCGGGAAGCGCGGCGACGCGGTCGTGCAGCGCCGCCAGACCGGGGTAGCGCGGCGCCAGCGTCGCCATCCGCCGCGGAAAGGCATAGCGCAGCCCCGCGATCACCTGGAACAGCGAGGTGTCGACATAGCTCCAGCGCCCGCCCGCGACCCACTCGCCCTCGATGACGCGTGTCGCCGCCTCGAAGTGATCGAGGAATTTGGGGATTCGCTCGTCGCGGAACGTGGCGGCGGCGCGTGCCGCCTCGGGCTTCTGTTCCTCGTAATAGGCCATGGCGGCGACCGGGTGGTGGACGTTGTGCGCCTCCGCCACGAGGTCGGCGACGGTGAGCTGCAGCTGGTGGAGCCAGTAGCGCGTCGCCGCGTCGCCCGGCGCCAGCCCGTGGTGGTCGCCGAGGTAGAGCAGGATGTCGGCGACCTGCGCCACCGCGCGCCCGTCCGCTACCAGATAGGGCGGCGCGAACGGCGCGAACGGCGCGTGCCCCGCCATGTCGGCGAGCATCGCCTTGACGCCATGCACCCGCGCGCTGTCCTCATAGGCGATCCCGCCCGCCTCGAGCGCGAGCCGGACGAACTCGCCGCGGCCCTGGATCGTCGGCCAGTACCACAGCCGGTAGCCGCTCACGCCGGCTCGCCCGGCGCGGTGGCGCGGATCGCCAGCGCGTGGACGTGGTCGGCGAGCAGCTCGGCGAGCGCGCGGTTGACCAGCCGCTGGCGCTCGACGCGCGAGCGACCGGCGAAGGCGGGGCTCTCCACCAGCACGCGGAAGTGGCTCTCGCCGCTGCCGTCGTCGCCGGCATGGCCGCGGTGAAGCGCGCTCTCGTTGATCACCTCGAGCCGCGACGGGGCGAGCGCCGCGGTGAGACGGGCGGTGATCTCGGCCGCGATCGGCCCGGTGGAAGCGTCGGTCATCGCCCCCATATACCCTCCTTTGTCCGGGAAGCGACGGCAGTTCAGTGAAGCCCCACAAGGATCGACCGCAGACGAGATTCCACGGCCGCGTCGAGGGCGCGGCGCAGGAATGTGCGCACCCCGGCTGTACCGAGCCGGGCGAGTTCCGCGCGCCGCCGCTCGAGGGCGCGGGCCACGGCGAGGGACCGCCGCGCTTCCGCTGGTTCTGCCTCGACCATATCCGCGCCTTCAACGCGGGCTACAATTACTTCGACGGGATGACAGCGGACGAGATCCACCACGCGCAACGCCCGCTGGCGGGCTGGGAGAACGCGACACGCGCCTTCACGCGCGCCGGCGGCGGCGACCAGGGCCCGCGCTGGGCCGACTTCACCGACCCGCTCGACGCGATCGGCGCGCGCTTCCGCCGCGCCGCCGCGCCCGAGCGGAGCGACGGCAAGCTGTTGTCGGGCGAGGACCGGCGCGCCCTGGAGACGCTCGGTCTGGCGGCGGACGCGGACCGCGCCGCGCTGCGCCGCCGCTATTCCGAGCTGGTGCGCCGCTATCACCCCGACCGCAACGGCGGCGACCGCAGCCACGAGGCGATGCTGGCCAAGGTGATCAGCGCCTATCACCAGCTCCGCCAGGCGCCGGCCTTCGCGTGAGGCGCGCCGCGGTGGGTCAGCGCAGGGGCTGACCCACCGCGGGAACGTCATATGACGTCGAGCACCAGGCCGAGGTCACGTGCCTCGTTCGCCTCGATGTACCAATTGTCGGGCGCGCGCTTCTTGAGCTCGTCGAGCGTCACCTGGCTGCCGCGGACGAGGTCGGCGAAGCCCTCCTCCTGGATGCGGATCGAGTCGGCAATCTCGTTGAGCTTGGCCTTGAGGATCGGCGGGATCGTATTGAGCGGGCCGGAGAGCTGGATCGTGCTTGTCATGCTGCGCTCGTGGATCATCAGGCGTGAGTTGCGCGTGAGGAAGCGGTTCTCGACCGGGAAGGCCGACATGAAGGTCGCGCCGGCGGAATAGACCGCGACCTTGCCGAGGAACAGCGCCTCGCGGCCGGTATATTCGCGCAGCAGGCGGATCGAGTCGCCCATCGCGCGCGCCATCTCGGGGTCGCCGCCGAGCGTGGTGAGCGAGACGACGATCGGGCCCCCGGCGGGCACGGCGGCGAGTTGCTCTTTGAACCGTGCATACATCATGTCGTCCACGGTGCCGTGGAGCTGAATGTGCGGGATGGCGAGGAGCGGGTAGCGAGCGGCGTTGCTGTCGGTCATGGCGGCGGTAAGCGACGGCGGGGGCGAGGGTTCCCTACGGCGCAGAAAACGTGGGCGCGGTGGAGGTGGGCTCGTTCCGCGTGTCTATGACAGAGCGTGTTCGAGTTCAACGCCGCGAAGAGTGCCGCGAACCGGCTCAAGCTCGGCATCGACTTTCCTACCGCGCGGGCGCTGTGGCATGATCCGCTGGCGTTGCGTATTCCGGTGAGACGATCGGCCTCGTCAAGCCGCGCTGGCTGGTCGTCGGCCATATCGACGGACGGCTGTGGTGACCGAGCGCGGCGACCGGATCCGAATCAACTCGGTGCGCCGCGCGCGACCGGAGGAAGCGAGAGCCTATGAGCGGGCAGATGAGCAGTGAGGACTTCGACCGACGTTTCGACGCGGTGGACGACATCAGCGACCTGATCGACTGGAGTGCGGCGGAGCGGATCAACGACATTGAGCGTGTCGCGCTCGACCTGCCCACGTGGCGCGTCCGCCGGCTCGACCAGCTCGCCGCCGATAGCGGCACCACCCGCCAAGCGCTGATCGCGCGCTGGCTCGCCGAACGGCTCGACGGCGCCGCCTAATCCGAGCCGCGCCCGGCCGTCCGCATCATGGCCTTGCTCGCCTTTGCGGTGCGCGACATGGCGCGGTTGAGGCGCTCTCACCTGCGACGCTGGCAATGCTCCTGCGCCGCCGCGGTCGGGTCGGGCACGGCCAGGATCTGATCGAAGCACGAGCGTGCTCCTGCGCACGCAGGAGCCTAGAGCCACGAGCGCCATCCCTGGCGCCCTGGGCTCCGGCGTTCGCCGGAGCACGCTTCAGCTTCGATGAATTAGCCTCTAAGGGCTCGACCAAGGCGCGTTGATCAGTAGACGCGCTTCTTCGGCTTGATGTAGTCGACGTCGTCGGTGAGCGTGTAGTCGTGCACCGGGCGATAATCGATCGCGGTGGCGCCGCTCTTGCCGCCCCAGCCCTCGAAGGTCGTGATCGTGTGCTTCATCCAGTTGGCGTCGTCGCGCTCGGGGAAGTCCTCGTGCATGTGCGCGCCGCGGCTCTCCTTGCGGTTGGCCGCGCTCTTCATCGTCACCACCGCTTGGCCGATCAGATTGTCGAGTTCGAGCGTCTCCACCAGGTCGGTGTTCCAGATCAGCGAGCGATCGGTCACGCCGACGTCCTGGACGCCCTGGTAGATCGCCTCGATCTTCTCGACGCCCTCCGCCAGCAGCGCCGAGTCGCGGAACACCGCGCAGTGGCGCTGCATCGTCCGCTGCATCTCGCCGCGCAGCTTGGCGGTCGGGGTGCCGCCCGAGGCGTGGCGGAAATGGTCGAGCCGGCTCAGCGCCATCTCTTCCGAGCCCTTGGGCAGCGGGTTGTGCGGCGTGTCGGGCTTGAGCGTCTCCTTCAGCCGCAGCCCGGTGGCGCGGCCGAACACGACGAGGTCGATCAGCGAGTTGGAGCCGAGCCGGTTGGCGCCGTGGACCGAGACGCACGCCGCCTCGCCCACCGCGAACAGGCCGGGGACGACCGAGTCGGGGTCGCCGTCGCGCAGCCGCACGACCTCGCCGTGATAGTTACACGGCACGCCGCCCATGTTGTAATGGACCGTCGGGGTGACCGGCAGCGGCTGGCGCGTCAGGTCGACGCCCGCGAAGATCTTGCCCGTCTCGGTGATGCCGGGCAGCCGCTCGTGCAGCACCTTGGGATCGATATGGTCGAGGTGGAGGAAGATATGGTCCTTCTCCTTGCCGACGCCGCGGCCCTCGCGCATCTCCATCGCCATCGAGCGCGCCACCACGTCGCGGCTGGCGAGGTCCTTGGCGCTGGGGGCGTAGCGCTCCATGAAGCGCTCGCCCTCGGAGTTGGTGAGGTAGCCGCCCTCGCCACGCGCGCCCTCGGTGATCAGCACGCCCGCGCCGTAGATGCCGGTCGGGTGGAACTGGACGAACTCCATGTCCTGCAGCGGCAGGCCGGCGCGCAGTGCCATGCCGTTGCCGTCGCCGGTGCAGGTGTGCGCCGAGGTGGCCGACTGGTAGACGCGCCCGCCGCCGCCGGTGGCGAGCACCACCGCGTGCGCGCGGAAGCGGTGGATCGAGCCGTCCTCCATGCACAGCGCGATCACGCCACGGCAGGCGCCGTTCTCCATGATGAGGTCGAGCGCGAAATATTCGACGTAGAAGTCCGCGTCATACTTCAGGCTCTGCTGGTAGAGCGCGTGGAGCATGGCGTGGCCGGTGCGGTCCGCTGCGGCGCAGGTACGCTGCACCGGCGGGCCCTCGCCCATGTTCTGCATGTGGCCGCCGAACGGGCGCTGGTAGATCGTGCCGTTGTCGTTGCGGCTGAACGGCACGCCGGCGTGCTCCAGCTCGTAGACCGCGGCGGGCGCCTCGCGGACCATATATTCGATCGCGTCCTGGTCGCCGAGCCAGTCGGAGCCCTTGACGGTGTCGAACATGTGCCACGACCAGTGATCGGGCGAGTTGTTGCCGAGCGAGGCGGCGATCCCGCCCTGCGCCGCGACGGTGTGGCTGCGCGTGGGGAACACCTTGGTGATGCAGGCGGTCTTCAGCCCGCTCTCGGCGATCCCCATGGTCGCGCGCAGCCCCGAGCCGCCCGCACCGACGACCACCGCGTCATAGGTGTGGTCGATGATCTTATACGCGTCGGACATCAGGCGGCGGCTCCGAAGGCGACCTTGAGGATCGAGAAGATGGCGACCCCGGCGGTCGCGGCGGTGAACACGTTGAGCAGGATCGTCAGCACGAAGCGGTTCTCTTTGTGCGAATAATCCTCGATCACCGTCTGCAGCCCGAGGCGGAAGTGGTAGAACACCGAGGCGATCAGCAGCGCCATCGGCACCGCCGCCCAGGCCGAGGAGAGCCACAGCCGCACCGTGGTGTGATCATAGGACGGCAGCATGGCGATCGACGCCAGGAACCACACCAGCAGCAGGAAATTGGTGCCGGCGGTAATCTTGTGGTGCCACCAGTGATGCGCGCCGGCGTGCGCGCTGCCCAGCCCGCGGACGCGGCCGATCTCGGTCGTCATTTACTTGATCCCCACGAGGAGAAACCAGAAGCCCGCGGTGAGCAGCACCGACATCACGAAGGTGAGCACCGCCAGCGTGCGGTTGACCTTCAGCTCGAACGCCGCGCCGGTGTCGAGGATGAGGTGGCGGATGCCGCTCATCATGTGCTGGAACAGCGACCAGGTCAGCCCGACGCCGACGATCCAGCCGAGCGGGTTGAGCGCGCCGCTCGCGGTGGTGAACACGTCGAGGAACACGCCGTAGGCCTGCGGCCCGGCGGCGATCGCGGCGAGCCACCAGACGAGCAGCAGCGTGCCCACCGTCGCCATGCCGTCGCCGGTGACGCGGTGGAAGATCGAGGCGGTCATCGCCGGCGACCAGCGATAGTGCAGCCGCAGCGGGCCGCTGAACAGATGCGGGCTGCGCGGGCGGGCGGGTTTGGAGGCCAAGCGCTGGGTTCCTCGGGTGACGAAAACGACGGACAGATTTGGCGCTGCCTATGCGTCCAGCGGCGCGCCGATGCAAGCTTGGTGCCGGGTCCCCCGAGGGAAACGACGGTGGTTGCCTAACCCACTGTTAACCCGGGAGCGGTAGCTACGGTCGCGACTCTGACCCCAGCGGGAGCCGCTCCTTGTCCCACGACCTGCCGCCGATCGGATCGGTCGCCGCCGCCTTCGACCTCACCGCCCGCTTCCGCGTGTTCGACGTCGACGGGCGGCTGACCCAGGCGTCGCGCGACGTGTGGGAGGCGCTGGCACCGCGCGCTCGCGCGATCGCGCAGGCCTATTGGGAGCAGTGGCAGCGCTGCTTCGCCGACCGCCGTTCCTGGGCACAGCACGAGAGCGAGCGGATGATCGAGCTCGGCTGCATCTTCCTCGAGAACCGCTTCCTGCGCACGCGCGAGCGCGCCTGGATCGAGTCGATCGAGCGCTCGGTGGCGGGCGCCTATGCCGCTGACGTCACCCCGATGGCGCTGCTGTCGATGATCAGCGCCAGCGACCGCGCCGCGCTGGAGGTGCTGATGGCGTCGGTGGCGCGCGACGATCCGCGCCTGCCCGAGATGCTCGACACGCTGATGCGGCTCTCCGCGCTGGAAGGCGAGATCACGGTGGAAATGTACGCTTCCTATCGCGAGCATCGCGCGCAGGTGGCGCGCGACCGGCTCGCCGCCGAGTTCCGCGACGGCATCGCGGTGACGGTGGAGGACACCACCCGCGAGGGCGACCATCTCCGCGCCCAGGCCTCGCACGCCTCGTCGGCGGCGCGCGGCATGCTCGGCAAGACCAGCGAGGTCGCCGCCGCGGCGGAACAGTCCGCGGTCGCGATGCGCGACGCCGCCTCGACCGCGGCCGGGCTGATCCGCGCGATCGAGGACGCGCGCGCCGAGGTCGAGGTCGCCGCCGACATCGCGACTCGTGCCGCCGGCCAGGCGGGTGACGCGGTCAACGTCTCGGGCGCGCTGAGCGACCACGCCAAGTCGATCGAGTCGATCCTGGGGCTCATCCGCGACATCGCGGGGCAGACCAACCTGCTCGCGCTCAACGCCACGATCGAGGCGGCGCGCGCGGGCGACGCCGGGCGCGGCTTCGCGGTGGTGGCGCAGGAGGTGAAGAGCCTCGCCAGCCAGACCGCGCGCGCCACCGACGACATCGCCGCCAAGATCGCCGCGATCCAGGCCGCCACGCGAGTCACCGTCGACACCTCCGCCTCGATCCGCACGACGGTCGCCGAGGTGCAGGATTCGGCGACGCGGATCCGCCACGCGATGGAGTCGCAGGCGCAGACCGTCACCGCGATCACCGCCGCGGTGGACGAGACCGCGCTCGCCGCCGACTCGATGTCGCACACGATTGCCGCGATTCGCGAGGACACCGAGACGGTGGCGACCGAGATCGACCGGCTCGGCGCCGGCTTCGACTCGCTCGCGGGCCGGCTCGGCGCGCTCGACGGCCATGCCGGCGACTTCGCCAGCAAGGTCGCGGCCTGATCCCTCTTCCCCGGTCCGAGTGAGCGTCGATGCGGATGGTCCACCACGATGAGCGCGGCCTGGCCGATCGCGTCGGCGACTTCGACTGGGACGGCGGCATCCTGCCGGCGTGTCGCGAGATCGCCGACCTGCTCGACGCCACCGACGGATGGCGCCAGGTCGCGCGCACCTTCTGGGACCATCTGCTGGCGCTGCCGACGCTGCCCGCGGCGACGCGGGACATCCCCCCGGAGCGGCTCGCCGACCAGCTCGGCCGCGCCACCCATTACATGCGGCTGCGCTACACCGAGCCGTTCAGCGACCGCTGGCACGCGATGGTGGTCGGTCAGGTCGACGTCTCGCAGGCCAATGGCGTGCCCCTCACGCTGCTGCTCGCCGCGCTGACCCGCGCACACGGCCACACGCTGTCGCTGCTCGCCGCGGGCTGCGCCGGCGACGCGGCCCGCCTGGAGCGGCTCAGCAATGTCGTGCTGCGGCTGGCGATGATGGAATCGGACCTGATGGCGTCGCGGCTGGGGGAGCTCTCGCTCGACGCGGTCCGCTCCGCCCGGGCCGAGCGCTCGGCGGCGTTCCGCTCGAGCATCAGCGACGGCATCGGCGCGATCGCCGCGCGCGGCCATATCGTGCGCGAGAAGGCGCGCGCCGCGGCGGGCTCGACCCGCGGCATGCTCGACAAGACCAGCGAGGTCGCCACCGCGGCGGAACAGTCCGCGCTGGCGATGCGCGACGCCGCCGCGACCGCGGCCGGGCTGATCCGCGCGATCGACTCGGTGCAGAACGACATGCGCGCCTGCACCATCACGCTGGAGGACGCCAACGCCCAGGCCGAGGACGCGGTGAGCGCCAGCGCGGCGCTGAGCGACCATGCCAAGTCGATCGAGTCGATCCTGGGGCTCATCCGCGACATTGCGGGGCAGACCAACCTGCTCGCGCTCAACGCCACGATCGAGGCGGCGCGCGCGGGCGACGCCGGGCGCGGTTTCGCGGTGGTGGCGCAGGAGGTGAAGAGCCTCGCCAGCCAGACCGCGCGGGCGACCGACGACATCGCCGCCAAGATCGCCGCGATCCAGGCCGCGACGCGAGTCACGGTCGACACCTCGGCCTCGATCAAGGACACGGTGGGCAAGGTGCGGCGCTCGGCGGTGCAGGTGACCGCGGCGATGCAGCTGCAGGCGCAGACCGTCACCGCGATCACCGCCGCGGTGGACGAGACCGCGCTCGCCGCCGACTCGATGTCGCACACGATCGCGGCGATCCGCGAGGACACCAACGACGTCACCGGCGAGATCGTCTCGCTCGGCCACGCCTTCGAGCAGATCGGCGACCGCTTCGACACGCTGCGCGACTCGGCCGAGAGCTTCTCGGCGAGCGAGGGGTAAGGGTGCGTGCGATAACGCTTCGAGACGAGGCTTCGACAGGCTCAGCCTCTCCTCAACGCGAACGGGACAACATACCCCTCCGTTCGTGCTGAGGAGCCGCCGAGCCGCGAACGAAGGAATGACCCACCGTTCGTGCTGAGGAGCCGCTGAGCCCGTCGAAGCGGCGCCTCGAAGCACCGCCCGCTCGTGGCGAGAGCGCTTCGCGGCAAACCGGCTCACCCCCGCCCGCGCAACCCTCTGGCCCCGCCCCCAGCTTCCGTCCTATCGCGGCCGCATGGTCAACATCCTCCTCACCGGCGCGAGCCGCGGCATCGGCGCCGCCATCGCCGCGACGCTCGACGCCACCCCCGATGTCGTGCTCGCGCGTCACGCCACCGCGAGCGACCTCGCCGCCGACTTCGCCGACCCCGCCGCCCCCGCGCGCCTGTGGGACGCCGCACTCGACCGGCTCGGCGGCCGCGTCGACGTGCTGATCAACAACGCCGGCGTGTTCGAGGCCAACCCGCTCGACTCGGACGACTGGGTCGCCAACTGGGAGCGCACGCTGCGGATCAACCTCACCGCCGCGGCCGAGCTCAGCCGGCTCGCGGTGCGCCACTGGCAGCAAGGCGGCCGCGGCGGACGGCTGGTCAACGTCGCCAGCCGCGCCGCCTATCGCGGCGACAGCCCGGCACACTGGCATTATGCCGCCGCCAAGGCGGGCATGGTGGCGATGACCAAGACGATCGCGCGCGGCTATGCCCGCGACGAGATCCTCGCCTTCGCGATCTGCCCCGGCTTCACCATGACCGGCATGGCCGACGACTATCTCGCCAGCCGCGGCGGCGACAAATTGCTCGCCGACATCCCGCTCGGCCGTGTCGCCCAGCCCGAGGAAGTGGCGGCGGTGGCGCGCTTCCTCGCGCTCGAGGCGCCACCGTCGATGACCGGGGCGGTGCTCGACGTGAACGGGGCCAGCTATGTCCGCTGAGGCGATCGACAGCTGGCGCGTCACCTTGCCGTGCACCCGCGCCGAGGCGGAGGCGATCGACGCCGCCGACGATCTCGCGATCGACGCGGTGCTGATGACCAGCGAGGAGGTCGAGGACGATCGCGAGCGCTGGCGGCTCGACGCGTACATGGAGCACGAGCCCGACGCCGCGATGCTGGCCGCGCTGCGCGCGCTGGTGCCGAGCGCGGCGGCGACCGAGCCGGCGGTCACCCCGCTCACCGCGCAGGACTGGGTGACGCTGAGCCAGGCCGGGTTGGAGCCGATCAGCGAGGGGCGGTTCGTCGTCCACACCAGCGCGCATCCCGTGGAGGTGCCGCCGGGCGGGCGCGCCTTCCTGATCGACGCGGGCCAGGCGTTCGGCACGGGGCATCACGCCACCACCTCGGGCTGCCTCGCGATGCTCGACTCGCTCGCCGACCGGACGGTGAGCAACGTCATCGACCTCGGCACCGGCACCGGACTGCTCGCCTTCGCCGCGCGGCATCTCTGGCCCGCGGCGCAGGTGACCGCGACCGACATCGACCCCGCCGCGATCGCGGTGACGCGCGAGAACATGGCGGCCAACGCGGTCGACGACATCGCGCTGGTGGTGGCGGACGGCGCGCTCTCCGAGGCGATCGCGGCGCGCGCGCCCTACGACCTGGTGATCGCCAACATCCTCGCCGGCCCGCTGATCTCGATGGCGCCCGAGGTGGCGGCGATCGCCGCGCCGCGCGCCGCGATCGTGCTCGCCGGGCTGCTCGAGACGCAGCGCGGCGAGGTGGTGGCGGCGTTCGAGCGCTGCGGCTGCGCGCTGGAGGCGGTCGACCGCCGCGGCGACTGGACGATCCTGCGGCTGGGCGCGGGCGCTACCCGCTACGTGCCGGAGCAGGCGCCCGACCCGCGCGGGCGCGACGGCTGGGCGCTCGATCTGTAGGGTAGAGGCGATGGCGGGCGGTCGCGGAGCTCTACCTCGCCTCATGAGCCTGTTCCCCGGCGAAAGCCGGGCCCCGGTGGGAAGGCGGCGGTGGGTCTCATCAGCGTCCCCCAACGGGACCCCGGCTTTCGCCGGGGAACAGGGACGAGGCAGAGAGTATCGTTCAGCCGCGGGCGAGCGGCACCCCGCCCCCGCTCACACCAGCGCCCCCACCGCGGTGATGAAGCGCGCCAAGGTGATCGGCTTCGAGATGTAAGCGTCCGCCCCGGCCGCGCGGATGCGATCCTCGTCCTCGCGCCCGGCATAAGCGGTCACCGCCATCACCGGGATATGGCGCAGCGCGGCGTCGGCCTTCAGCTCGAGGATCAGCTCATAGCCGGTGACGTGCGGCATCTGGATGTCCATCACGATCAGGTCGGGCATGAAGGCGCGGGTGCGCTCCACCGCCTCGCGCCCGTCGCGCACCGGCTCGACCGCGAAGTCGTGCGCCCGCAACAGGTCACAGAACAGCTTGAGATTGAGTTCATTGTCCTCGACAACGAGCACCCGCTTGGCCACGCGCCGCTTTCTCCTCTGACGCCAGATAGATAATGGTCCGAACCGATCCAAACCAGTCCGACGCGGCCACGATCGCGCTCGACGCTCTCGCCTGGACGCTTAACGAACCGTTGCGCGCCGAGCGACTGATCGGCGTGACGGGGCTCGCGCCCGACGACCTGCGCGCGCGGCTGCGCGACCCTGCCGTTCTCGCCGCGTGCCTCGCCTTCCTCGAGGCGCACGAACCCGATCTTCTCGCCTGCGCCGCGGCGACCGGTACCACCCCGGCCGCGCTGGTCGCGGCGCGCGCCCGACTGGAGGAAGCGCCACGATGACCCGACCGCTGCTGATCAGCGACTGCGACGAGGTCTTACTCCACATGGTGCGCCACTTCGCCACCTGGCTCGACGAAGCGCACGACATCGAGTTCCGTTATGACAGCTGGGAACTGGCCAAGAACATGCGCCGCCGCGGCGGCGCGCCGCTGACGCAGGAGGAGATGTTCGGCTATCTCGGCGGCTTCTTCCCCGCCGAGATGGCGCGCCAGACGCTGGTGCCGCACGCCGGCGAGGCGCTGGCGCGGCTGGCCGAGCGCGCCGACATCGTCATCCTCACCAACCTCGAGGACCAGTGCCGCGCCCATCGCATCGAACAGCTGGAGCGCTTCGGGATCGCGCATCGGGTCGAGTGCAACCAGGGCGGCAAGGGCGCCCCGGTGGCACGACTGGTGGCGGAGCACGGCGACCCGGTCACCGTCTTCGTCGACGACCTGCCGCACCACCACGAATCGGTGGCCAAGCACGCGCCCGGCGTGTGGCGGCTCCACATGATCGCCGAGCCCGCACTCGCCGCGGGCGTGCCCGCCGCACCGCTGGCGCACGCGCGGATCGACGACTGGCGCGCGGCCGAGGCCTGGATCGACGAGCGCTTCGCCGCGGGCGAGCCCGCGCCCGCGGCGGAAACGACGGCGGCACGGGCATGACCAGCGCGTGCGCGCGCCACCGTCCGTCCGTCAGAAGCGCAGCCGCGCCCCGGCGTTGACGCGGCGATAGGAGATGCCGCGCTCGATGAAGCGCGACTCCACCCCGCCGTAGATCAGGCTGTCGGCGTCGCCCAGGTTGGTGACGTCGGCGAAGAGCTGCAGCATCGGGTTGAAATTGTATCGCAGCGCGAGATCGACCTGGCCGTAGGCGGCGTGGACCTGGTCGACCCCCGCCCCGCCCCAGTCGCACGCCATCGTCCAGCGCGAGCGCCAATTGTACGAGGCGCGCAGCTCCAGCCGGCCGTCATCGTAGAAGCCGCTGGCATTGTACGAATCGGGCGAGATGCCGGTGAAGCCGCACGCGCCCGCGGCACCGCGCGTCGTGGCGTCGACATGCGTGTAATTGGCGCTGGCGCCCAGGCCGGAGAGCCAGCCGAAGCGATCGTCCAGCGTATATTGCGCCGCCACCTCGACGCCGTCGACCCGCCCGCGCGCCAGATTGACCGTCTGGGTGACGAAGACGCGCTCGGGCGCGAGCGGCAGCGTCGCCTCGATCGTGCGCGACTGGAACAGGTCGGAGAGATCCTTGCGGAAGCCGGCGACCGAGACGTAGCTCACCTTGGAGAGATAATATTCGAGCGACAGGTCGTAATTGGTCGCGAACTGCGGCTTGAGCGCCGGGTTGCCCAGCCCCAGCGTCAGCCGCCCGGCCTGCCCGCCCCATGACTCGCCGTAGCGCAGATCGTTGAGGTCGGCGCGGCTCAGCGCGCGCCCCACCGCGCCGCGCAGCAGCAGCTCGGGGGTGATCTCGTAGCTCAGGTTCGCCGAGGGCAGCACCGCGGTGTAGCGCGCGCCCTGCGCCTGCGGGCCGGCGGGCGAATAGGCGAACACGTAATTGGTGCCGCCCGGCGGCAGCGTGATCGCGGTGACGGTGGAGCCGTAACCGCGCGACTCGGTGTCGACGTGGACGAGGCGCGCGCCGACATTGCCCGACAGCGCGCCCGCGGCCAGCGTCGCGTCGGCATAGCCGGCGGCGACCCGCTCGCGCGTCGCGAAGCTGCCGCCGGGATCGTACACCAGCGCGAGCGGGCCGCCCGGCATCTTGGGGTCGGACCCGATCAGCGCGCAATTGCCGGTGCAGCTGGTCGTCCCATCGGCGGCGCGCGTCGGCAGGTAGCTGCTGCTATATTGGCCGCGGCGGTCGAGCTGCGCGGGCTGCGACAGCCACGCGATCAGCCGGTGCGGATCATAGCCGAAAAACTGGCGGCTCGGCGGCTTGACCGCGCCGTGCAGGAAGTCGTCGCCCAGCGTCATCGGCCGCAGCAGCGAGGGGTCGACCGGGAAGGTCAGCGTGTCATAGGGATCGGAGCGCGAGCTGTCATTGTCCTGCCCCTTGGTGCGGTCCTGATAGTCCGCGCCGAGGCTGATCGCGCCGATCACCGACGCGCCCGGGCGCCAGCGCGCGCCCAGCTGCGCCTCGGTGAGGCGATCGTCGACCGTCTGCCCCCAATTGCCGGAATAGCCGAGCCGGATCCGCGCGGGATCGGTGAACACCGTGTCGCTCGTCGCGATCTGCGGATTGCCCTGCTTGAAGGCGTAGCTGACGTCGTTGGCGGCGTAGTTGCCGATCAGCACATAGGGATCGAAGCGCTTGTCGCCGGTGGCGCGGCCGTGGGAGACATCAGCGGTGATCGTCAGCGCGTCGCTCGGCCGCCACGCCGCGTTGAGGCCGAGGTCATAGCTCTCCGCGAGCCGGTCGCGCGAGCGGATCACCGAGAGGTTCTGCGGCTGCGCCACCTGCCTCCCCGCCAGCGCGGCGGCGACCGCGGGGGCATTCAGGGACGCCTGCCCGGGATAGGTGCCCGCGGTGACGATGCCGTCGCGGTTCACCGTCGGGTCGATGATCGTGTTGCCGAACACGAGGTTGACGATCGAGTCGCCGATCTTCTGGTCCAGCCGCGTGTAGAAGCCGTTGGCGCTCAGCGTCAGCCGGTCGCTCGGCGCGACCTGGAGCGCGATGCTGCCGAAATAGCGTTTTGTGCCGCCGTCATAGGTGCCGTAGCTCGCCTGCCGCGGGCCGTTGAGCTGCTCCGAGGTGACCGCCGGCGCGGCGGCGCCGCCGCGGACGACGTGGAAGGCGGCGGCATCCCATTGGTTGATGCGCGCATAATCGCCCGACATGCGGAAATCGGCGTAGGAGCCGGACACCAGCACGCCCACGGTCTTGGCCGGATTGACCCAGGAATAGAGGCCGCTGACATTGGGGCGGACGGTGTGGGCGCGCTCCACCGTCATGCCGCTGAGCGACAGCGCGCCATAGCTCTTCCCGATCGTCAGCGGGCGCGGGGTGAGGATGTTGACGGTGGCGCCGATGCCGCCCTCGGTCAGGCTCGGCAGCATCGTCTTGTTGACGTCGATGCGCGAGATCATGTCGGCGGGCAGCACGTCGAAGTTGAAGCTGCGCCCGCGCCCGCCGCCGTCGGCCGACCAGGCGCCGGTGTCGGACGGCAGGGTGCGCCCGTCGAGCAGCACGTTGGTGAAGTCCGGCCCCAGCCCGCGCGCGGCGATCTGCTGCCCCAGGCCGAAGCCGCGCACCACCTGCACGCCGGGCACGCGCTGGAGCGACTCGGCGACGTTCACCTCGGGGAACTTGCCCGCGTCCTCGGCGGAGATGCTGTCGATCACGTTGGGCGCGAGCCGCTTGGCGGAGAGCGCCGAGGCGAGGCTGGCGCGGATGCCGGTGACGACGATATCCTGCGCGCCGGTCTCGTCCCCGTGCGGGGAAGGTGCGCGGTCCGCCGCCGGAGCGACGGGCTGCTGCGCCGAGGCGGCGGCCGGCAGCAGGGTCAGCGTGGACACGCTCGCCAGAAGCGCGAGCCGCCGCAGGATGGTCATTGTAGTCTCCCCTCTCGTTGACTGGTGGCCCGGCGCGCGCGTCGGGCCGCGATCCCCCCGGATCAGACGCGGAGCCGCGCCGCGCCGCCGCGTCGGCTTTCGCCGATCGCCTGCACCTCGATGATCGCCGACGTGGTTCCCGCGGGCAGCGCGGCGGGGCCGTAGAAACACCGACCGTCGATGCGCCCGAGCCAGCGGCGCGCGCCGCTTGGCGCGTCGACGCGGAAGACGTCGAAGCGCCCGTCGTCGTCCCAGCGCAGCCCGAGCCCGATCGCGCCGGTCGCGGCGTCGACGACGCGGCGATCGAGCCGCAACCCGCGCGGCGCCGCGAACGAGACGTGATCCTGGGCGGTGACTGCGAAGCGCCCGACGCGCAGGTCGAACGGCGCGGCGCCGTTGTCGCCGGGCTCGAACCCGAGCAGGATGCTCGCCACGCGGCGGCCGACGAAGCGGCCGAGCGCGAGCCGGCTGAGCGTCCAGCCGCCCTCGCCCGCGGCCGGCCGGCCCGGCGGCAGCGGCAGCCACTCCGCCTGGTCGGGTCGGTCGGCGAAGATCAGCCCGAGCCGGGTGCGCGCGCGGTCCGCCGCGCTGGCGAGCGTCACGAGCTCGACCGCGGTCGCGCCCGTCACCGCGATGTCGGTCTTGAACAGATGGACCCGCGTCGCCGCATCGGTGCCGAGCAGGCCGTGCACGCGCAGCGACGAGCCGCCGTCATAGGCGATCGCCTGATCGAGGCCGACCTCCAGCAGACCGGGCGCCTCCGCGGCGCGATCGGTCAGCCCGTCGAACGGCGCGCGCCACCATTGCCAGGTCGGCAGCACGTCCTGGATGCCGAGGTTGAACCAGGCGGCGTCGCCGACGCGTCGCCCCTCGACGAAGAAGGACCGCCCCTCGCCCTCGTTGAAATGCGTGGCGAACGGTGCCGCGCCGATCACCGAGCGCTCGGCGATGAAATTGGCCACGCCATAGGTGATCGGCAGGTCGG
Organism: Sphingomonas sp. BK069; assembly: GCF_014193405.1. Lineage (NCBI taxonomy): Bacteria > Pseudomonadati > Pseudomonadota > Alphaproteobacteria > Sphingomonadales > Sphingomonadaceae > Sphingomonas > Sphingomonas sp. BK069. Next base: position 570,867 of record NZ_JACHZH010000002.1, read on the forward strand.
CCTGGTCGGGGCTGAAGCGCGCGAGCGTGCCGTCGGTCGTCGCCCATTCGGACAGGCGGTAGAAGGTCGTGTCGCCCCAGCTGAGCCGGCCGCTGTCGTACATCGCCTGCTGCGCTTCGCTCGGCGCGTTCGACAGCGCAGGGTTCTGCGTCTGGCCGCTGTAGACCAGCCGCTCGATCGTCGCGACGTCGGCGGCCGCGTCGAGGAAGGCGGCGCCGCGCCCGGCCTGGCGCGCGCGCCACAGGTTGAGGCAGCCGTCGTCGACCGAGTAAAGCTGGAGCCCGCCACCGCGTGCGGTCCCCCCCTCCTGGCCGGTCCCGCCGTTCGGGCTGATCACGCGCGGCGCCGCGACGCCGATGAACCCCGGCCCGGGATAGAGCTGCAGCCCGAAGAAGACGTCCTCGGGGGCGCGCTGGAACGCGCTCGCGCCCGACGCGAGCGTCGCCGGGTCGGCGGGCCAGCTGGTGCAGCAGCCGCCCGGTCCGTTGTAGCCGCTCCAGCCCTGGTCGATCATCACGGTGTCGGCGGCGGGGGCGCCGCTCGCGTCGGGCGCGAACAGGTCCCTGAGGTCGCCGTGCCCGTCGTAATGCTGGAGATGGAACGGCGCGACGCGCGCGCGCCGCGCCGCCGCGTGCATCGCCGCCATCAGCCCGGCGACCTGCGCCTTGGCCTGGGCGGAGCCGAGCTCGTGGTTGACGAAATAGCCGTCGAACCCGAAGTAACGCGCCAGCGCGACGAGCTTCTCGGCGACGCGCTCGACCGGCACCACGCTGCCGTCGAACAGCCGCGCGTCGGGCTGCCAGATCGTCCCGAGGCAGAGCGCGCCGTTGCGATGCGCCGCGTCGGTCAGTGCCGGGTTGGGGACGATCCCGGTGCCGCCCCACTGCACCACGATATCGTGCACGCCGAGCCGCCGCGCGACCTGCACCCCGCCCGCCGGGCTGGTCGCGTGTCGCACCGCGCGCCAGACGTCGGGCACGTCGGGCGCGATCGTGCGGTTGGTGGTGGCCAGCGTTGCGGCGCCGGCGCGCGGGTCGAGCCGCGGGTGCGCCTGCGTGGCGGCGAAGGGCGCGATCCGCGGCGCGAGCGGCATGGTCGAGCGGAAATAGGCCGCATCCGGGTCGGCCGCCGGATCATAGGCCATCAGCCGCGCGAAGGCATCGGTCGCGCCGCCCGGCAGCAGCGGCAGGATCGGCGCCGCACCCGATACCTCGCCGGGCGATACCGCCCCCGCACCCAGCGAAAGCCGCTCGATCGGGCCCAGCGCCTCACTGCCAGCGGCCGCAACGTCGCCGTCGCGCCCGCCGCCGAGCACCGCGGCGAGACTCGCGCTGGAGAGGAGGCCCAGGCCGGCGAGGACGACCTCGCGGCGCGCGATCGCTGCGGTACCGTGCGCGACAGCGACGGCGGAATCAGTCGAGGATTGGTCTGCCATGTTCCGTCACCCCCTCCCGGCCGCCCCTTCGCTCGCCGGCATGACGCTGCGCGCTGCCGGACCGGGACGTGCTCACTCGAACTGAGGCCATGATAGGAAGGGCGGCGTGCGGGCCCCGGCGCGTCGCGAGAAATTTTGAGCCGGCGCGATGTGGCGCGGCGTTCGGCGCGATGCGGCGTCGACCCGGACTCGACCGTCCCCGACTTGACCCGCGCGGGCGCGCGCCGCAGGGACAGTGCATGACCGATCGTATCGACCGCGCGCTCGCCGAGCTCGGCCTGACGCTGCCCCAGGCCGCCGCCCCGGTGGCCGCCTATGTCCCCGTCGTGGCGGCGGGCGGGTTCCTCCACGTTTCGGGCCAGCTGCCCTTCAAGGACGGCGCGGTCGTCACCGGCCGGCTCGGCGACGACGTCTCGCTCGAGCAGGGGCAGGACGCGGCGCAGCGCTGCGCGCTGATGCTGGTGGCGCAGCTCAAGGCGCACCTCGGCTCGCTCGAGCAGGTCACGCGGGTGGTGAAGCTGGGCGTGTTCGTGAATTCCACCGCCGACTTCACCGACCAGCCCAAGGTCGCCAACGGCGCCAGCGAGCTGATGGTCAAGCTGTTCGGCGACGCGGGCAAGCACGCGCGCTCGGCGGTGGGCGTGGCGGCGCTGCCGCTCGGCGCCGCGGTGGAGGTCGACGCCATCGTCGAGGTCGCCGCCTCGCTCTGACGCTGGACGGTCAGGGGCAGTGACGCGCTCTGCCCGGGTGATCACCGTCATCCCGGCCTCGAGGCGCGATCCATCTCTCCTCAAGAGCGTCGGCCGATGCGTGCCCGGCACCATGGATCCCGGGTCAAGCCCGGGATGACGGTGATGGGCGGGGCGATCGACGGCACCGAACCGGCGGACGAAACCGCACTCTCCGCGCCTGCGTCCTTTAACCCCAGCGCGCGCCGCCCTAATTAGGCGGCGATGACCTCGCTCACCGCGCGAATCGCCGAGGGGGTCGGCGCCGTCCCCGCCGACCAGTGGAACGCCTGCGCCGGCACCGCCAACCCTTTCCTCAGCCACGCCTTCCTCGCCGCGCTGGAGGAATCGGGCAGCGTCGGCGGGCGCAGCGGCTGGCAGCCGATCCCGGTGGTGGTCGACGGTGCCGACGGCACCCCCGCCGCGATCGCACCGGCCTATGCCAAGAGCCACAGCCAGGGCGAATATGTCTTCGACCACGGCTGGGCCGACGCGTGGGAGCGCGCCGGCGGTGCTTATTACCCCAAGCTCCAGATCGCGGTGCCCTTCACCCCCGTGCCGGGGCCGCGGCTGCTGCTGCGCGATCCCGATGCCGCGCCCGCGCTGATCGCCGCGCTGGAGGCGGTGGCCGACCGGCACGACCTCTCCTCGGCGCACGCCACGTTCGTTGCCCCCGACCAGATCGCGCCGTTCGAGCACGCCGGCTGGCTGATCCGCGAGGGCACGCAATATCACTGGCAGAACCAGGGCTATGCCAGCTTCGACGACTTCCTCGGCGAACTCGCCAGCCGCAAGCGCAAGGCGATCCGCAAGGAGCGCGCCGCCGCTGCGGAGGGGTTGACGATCCGCCATCTCAGCGGCGCCGCGATCGGGCAGCGCGAGTGGGACGCCTTCTGGCGCTTCTACCAGGACACCGGCAGCCGCAAATGGGGCCGCCCCTATCTCACCCGCGCCTTCTTCCCGCTGCTCGGCGCGGCGCTGGGCGAGCGCGTGCTGCTGGTCCTGGCCGAACGCGACGGGGTGCCGATCGCGGGCGCGCTCAACCTGATCGGCGACGATGCGCTGTACGGCCGCTACTGGGGTTGCACCGAGGAGGTGCCCTTCCTCCACTTCGAGCTGTGCTATTACCAGGCGATCGACGCCGCGATCGCGCGCGGGCTGAAGACGGTCGAGGCGGGCGCGCAGGGCGAGCATAAGCTGGCGCGCGGCTATGTCCCGGTGCCGACCTGGTCGGCGCACTACATCCCGGACGCGTCGTTCCGCCGCGCGGTGGCGGACTTCCTCGTCCGCGAGCGCGCCGCGGTGGCGCAGGAGCAGGAGTTCCTGGGCGAGATGACCCCGTTCCGGCGGGGGTGAGGCCGCACCAGCGAGCGGTAGCGCTCATGCCACGATCCTTGCCATCGGAGCTGACGTGCTCCGGCGTGCGCCGGAGCACGACCGACGTTGGATGGCCCGCTAGATCTCGCCGGCCGACACCAGGCGACCGAGCACCGCGTTGACCCGGGTCTGCCAGCCGGGGCCGCTCGCGCGCAGGTGCGCGACCGTCGCGGCGTCCAAGCGAATCTTGACCTCCACCTTCGGTGCCTCCGATCGCGGCCGACGGCGCCGCGACGGCGTCATCCCTGCCATGAAGGCCGCATCTAGCGGCGGATTATCGTCGTGCTCGGTGTCAACGGAGGCCATGATAGAATCTCACCTCGTGCTTCTCCGCCCTGCGCAGGCTGATGGCGCGTATCGCAAGATCGTGAGATCCCTCAGCGAACACCAGCACATGCAGCCGGTCCGCGATGAATCCGAGCGCCACGAAGCGAACCTCACCGTAGTCGAAACGGTCATCCTCGCGTTCGAGCGCCGTTTCCCAGTCGAACGCTGCGGCAGCCTTTAGCGACAGGCCGTGCCGCTTCTTATTGGCGCGATCCTTGGCCGGGTCGAGCTCGATCTTCATGGGGGTCGTACAATCACGCGCGCGCCGTCGCAACGATTTATCGTGCACCCATCAACTCAAGGCACGTTCTCCCCGTCATCATAGGCGATCCGTCGCCGTCCCGGCCTGCTACCGCTCCTGTTCCACCCGCAGCCGCTCGAGCCGCTCCTGCTCGCGCTCCTGCCGCTCGCGCAGCCGCTCGAGCCGCTCGCGGCGGCGTTGCATCCGCTCGATCAGCCACTTGGGCACGCCCAGCTCCTCGTCGCTGGCCTCGATCGGCGGCGCATCATGGTCGACGCGGAACAGCACCGAGTTGCTCGACGGCGACCGCCACACCGGCACCAGGCCGGCGGTGAAGCGCGGGTTGTACGCCGGCGGGCGGATCAGCCAGACATAGTCGAAGGCGTCGCGCGGGAAGCGCGCCAGCGCGTAATTGGCCGGGCGCCACCATTCGTACGGGCATTTCACCGAGGTGACGATCTGCGTCGGATCATGCGCATAAGGCCCCGCCTCGCCGTAGCGCACGGTCAGCAGTTGCGCCCCCGCCATCGACCATTGGTCGTCGGTATAGGCCAGCCGCCGCTCCAGCGCGATCGCGGGCAGATGCTCCAGCCGCGACATGCGCCAGGCGTTGACGCAATTGTGCCCGACGAAGCTGATCAGCCGCGCTCCGATCGGCACGTGCGGCAGCGCCGCGAGCTCGGCGTCATAGTCGGCGTCGAAGCGCGCGAAGCTGATCGTCGTGGCAGTGAGGCGCACCGCGTAGAAGCTCAGCCCCGCCGCGGCGAGCAGCGCGGCGTGGCGCAGGTCGGCGCCGGGCTTGGGCCGGATCGCGATCACCGCCACCGCGACCATGAAGGGCGCCATCCGCATATCGGCATAGGCCGAGCCGAACACGATGCGCGGCAGCAGGATGTACACCAGCAGCATGAACAGCGCCGAGAGGCCGAGGTGGCGCGAATAGCCCATCCGCGGATCGCGCACTGCCTTGAACAGCACCAGGTAGATCACCGCCACGCTGGCGACGTCGAACCACATCCAGCGGTCGCGCAGCGCCATCACGATCCAGGCGATCTTGGTGTTCCAATAGAAGAAGTCGGCGGTCTGTCCGGTGACGTCGGCGCCCGAACGCCACGCCACCATCAACACCATCGGCAGCGCCAGCGGCACGCAGCCCAGGCCGGCGCGCACCCAGCTCTCCAGCCAGCCTGCGCCGCGCGCGCTGCGCAGGTCGTGCTGGCGGATCAGCTCGCTCGAGAAGGCCAGCACACCCAGGACGCCCCAGCCGAAGGTGTGACATACCCACAGGATGCACGAGAGCGGCACGAACAGCAAAGCGCGCAAGGTGAAGCGACCCTGCCGCGCCAGCCGCAGCCACAGCGCGAACAGGCACAGCGCCCAGGCCATCGACAGCGCGAAATTCACGAAGCCGAAGTGGAACGGATAGCCATAGGCGAGCGGTAGCGCGAACAAGGCGGTCGGCGGGATGCGCCCGTGCACCTCGCGCGCGATCCACAGCAGTCCGCCGACCGTGAGCGCGGGGATGGTCAGGATGATCAGCTTGACCGCCGGCTCCAGCCCGATCAGCGGCGCGAGCGGCTCGATCAGCAGGTCGACCCCGAGGTTGCCGATCAGCGACCAGCGGAACTGGTACCAGTCGATCAGCCACGGGTGCGCGCCGCGATCGAGCTGGACGCGATAGCGCCCCATATGGCCGGGCAGGTCGACGATCGGGGGGATGTCGGGCCACAGCAGCGGCACGCACGCCGCCACCATGGCGGCGAGCACGAACCACCGCGTCTGCCACCAATGGAGCCGGTCTGCCTGCATCGCGAGCGCCTTAAGGGCGCGCGGCCCCCGCGGGCAAGGGGTCGCGCGCGACATGCCACGCGAGCACCGGACCGCGCACCTTGAGCGGTGTTAGCCAGGCGACCCGCTCGCCGCGCTCCAGCCGCGCCCACAGGCCGTCGGGCGCGGCGGCGCGATATTGCGCCAGCTCGGGCAGGCCGGGGCAGGCGATCAGATAGTCGGCGCCGCTCGCCGCCACGATCGCGCGCGCGCGATCGGGCGGCAGCGTGTAGCCGAGCAGCACCCGCTCCATCGCGCGCGCGCCGCGGTGATAGCCGCCCGCGATCGCGCGGTGACGCGTGCTCACCAGCAGCTCGGGGGTGATGTCGATCGGCGCGAACACGATGCCGGGCGGCAGCGCGGCGAGCGCGCGCACGTCGGTGGCGGTGGCACAGCTCGGCCGGCGCGAGTCGTCGCGCGCGCGCTCGACCGGGCCGGGCACGAGCAACAGCGCGGCGGCGGCGACCTGGCCGGGCGAGGCGAGCAGCAGCGCGCCGAGCGTGGCGAGCATGCGCGGCAACGGCGCGGTGAGCCGGCGCGCGCGCGTCAGCAAGGTCGCGAGCAGCACCGCGGCGCCGGGCACCGAGAGCGCGTTGGCGGTGGCGGCGGCGCGGCTCACCCAGACGGCGATCGCGGTCGCGGCGAGCAGCAGCAGCAGGTAGAGCCACCAGCGCTCGCGCGCGGCCTCGGTCAGCCCGCGCGGCGGCAGGCGATGCAGCGCCAGCGCGGTGCCCGCTAGCCCGGCGAGCGGCAGGCCGATCGCGGCGGCGGCGAGCGCGGACGGCTGGTCCCACAGCGGTCGGCCTTCGAGCACGTCGAGATACCACAGGCGATACACGAGCGGCGGCAGCGTCGCGAACGGCCCGGCGAGGCAAGCCGGGGCGAGCGCGAGCAGCGTCGCCGCCGCGGCGGCACCGGCGAGCGCGAGGAGAAGGAGACGGAGCGTCAGCTGGGCGGGTGTTCCTGTACAGGCAGGAAGGCGAAGCGGCGAGCGGCGCGCGTCCCCTGCGCCATCGGGCACAACGCCACCGTCCGGCTCGAGGAGTCCTGACCGAAAGAGCTGGGATCCTACCCGGGATGACCGGAGGAACGAGGCGAACGGTCCACCCCCGACCGATCGCCCCGCCCCCACCGCCACCGTCAGCCCCGCCGCGGCGACCCACAGCACCGCGAGCCACGCCGGCGCCACCGCGTCGCACGCCGGCTGCGCCCATAGCGGCCCGCGCGTGGCGAGGTGGAGCGCGCTCGCCGCGCCCGCCAGCGTCCAGCCGAGCGTCACCACCATCGCCCCGCGCGCCGGCCGCCACGCCCAGCCGAGCGCGGCGATGCCCACGGTGGCGGCGGCGATCGGCAGTCCCTCGAGCGAGATCGTCAGCAGCACCGCCAGCGCCGCGCCCGCGAGCGCGCCGCTGCGCCGCGTCGGCGGCGCCAGCAGCGCCGCGGCGGTGGCGAGGGCGGCGGCGACCTGCCAGCCGTGATGGTCGATCCGGAGCGGGCGCAGCTGGAACAAGAGCGGCGAGGCCAGTGCCACCAGCAGCACCGCGTACGGCACGCGCGCCCGCCCCGCGAGCCGTCGCGTCAGCAGCGCGGCGAGCGCGGTCACCGCCAGCAGCGTCAGCAGCGGCACCAGCACCAGCGCCACCCGCTCGGCGCCGCCCGCGCCCAGCAGCGGGCGCAGCGCCAGCATCGCGCCCGCCAGCGGCAGGTCGACCAGCCGCGACCAGTGCATCGGGAAGTCGCCGCGGTTGAGCCGGTGCTGTGCAACGTCGAACCAGCCCTGCCCGCCGAGCCAGTCGCGCACCTCGAGCAGCCGCATCGCGTCGTCGGCGTCGAGGAACATCCGCACGCGGATCGCGTCCCAGCTCGCCGCGACCAGCAGCAGCGACATCAGCAGCCAGCCGGCGAGCACCGACACGGCGGGGCGCCGCCGCAGCGTCATCGCATCACGCCGCGCGGCGCACGTCCGCGCCGATCCGCCCGGGCACCTGGCGCAGGCTGGACAGCGCCGCGGCCTCGCCCTCGCGCCCGCTCTCGTGATACTCCGCGTCCTCGTTGACCGCCCAGGTGTCGTACACGCGCGCGCCGGCCTGAATGTTGCGGACCGTCAGCATCGCGGTCATCATCGCGTGGTCCTGGTTGTTGTAGCGGTGCATGCCGTTGCGGCCGACGCAGTGGAGCGTCGGGTAGCGCCCCTCCAGCTCGCGCCGCAGCATGTCGACGTTCTGCGCGTAATCCTCGTCGTAGACGGGATAGGCCTTCTCCTGCCGCACCACCGTGCCGCCGACGACGTGCGACGGATCGCACAGCCCCAGCGCCGCCATCTCGCGCGTCGCCAGCGCGACCAGTTGCTCGTCGCTCGAGGTCCACAGCCCGTCGCCCTCGAAGCAGAAATACTCCAGGCCGACGCAGGCGATCGCGGGATCGGGCACCATCTCGGGCGACCACGAGCGGAAGTTCTGGATGCGGCCGACCTTCACCTTGGGATCGTGGATGTAGATCCAATTGTCCGGGAACAGCTCGGGCGAGCGGATCATCAGCGCGACGGTGAGGAAGTCGCGATACTTCAGGTTCGCCGCCTCCGGCAGCGCCGCGGGCAACGGGTGGAGCCGGCTGGCGAGCTCGCGCATCGGCGCCGAGGAGATCACGTGCGCGGCGTGGATCGTCGCGATGCCGGTGTCGGTGTCCGCGCTCACCGTCCAGCGCCCGCTCGGCGCATGGTGGTGGAGCTGGCGCAGCGAATGGCCCATCAGCACCGTGCCGCCGCGCTCGACGACGCGGTCGCGCGCCGCCTCCCACATCATCCCCGGCCCGAGCCGCGGGTAGCGGAAGTTCTCGAGCAGCGTCTTGGCCTGCATCCCGTCGTTGGGGCGTTTGTTGAGCCCGAGCGAGCGCTTGACCCCGTCGATCACCGCCTTGCCGAGCGACAGGCCCTTGATCCGCTGCGCCGCCCAGTCGGCGCTCATCTCGTCGCACGGCATGCCCCATACCTTCTCGGTATAGGTCTTGAAGAAGATCGAGTAGAGCTTGTGGCCGAAGGCGTTGACGGTCCAGTCCTCGAAGCTGCGCACGCGCCGGCGAGGCAGCAGCCGCGCCTTGGCGAAGCTGGCCATGCACAGAGTGGAGCGGACGATGCCGAGATGCCCCAGCGCCTCGAACGCGCGCAGCGGGTAGCTGTAGAACTTGCCCTCGTAGTAGATGCGGCTCATCCGCGGGCGCTCGATGAAGTCGTGCGGCAGGATCTCGTTCCAGAGATCGACCACGTCCTTCGACTTGGAGAAGAAGCGGTGCCCGCCGATATCGAAGCGGAAGCCCTGGTGCTCGACCGTGCGGCTGATCCCGCCGACGTAGCGCCGGTCCTTCTCGAGCACCGCGACGCTACAGCCCGCCTTGGTGAGCAGATAGGCGGCGGTGAGCCCCGCCGGGCCGGCGCCGATGATGGCGACGTCCACCGTCTCGCCCGCCTGTGCCGCAGAAGTCGCGCCGATCGCCGTCATCACCCTCGCCCGATCCTGTGACCCGTGATGGCGAGGAGATGACGGAATTTGGTTGAGGGGTAGTTAACGATGAGGTGCGCTGGCGATCGGCGTGGGTCGCAGATGGGGCGACGTTGCTGGCCACGATCGCAGCGCGCGTCCTCGCATCGATGATCTGCCTCGACGACGCGACAAGCCGACACCGCTCTAGGGTCAGGACCCATTGATGTGAGCGTCGCGATCTGATTCAGGCTCTGCAAGGAGACCCGGATGAGCGACCTGTTTTGGCTGACGGACGATCAG